>PHTZ01000001.1:4047167-4764584 GCA_002813285.1 Flavobacteriaceae bacterium MAR_2009_75 | reverse complement strand
ACACCAACAACAGATTCGGTAAAATCGGTAAACGAGGGTGGTAACTGCAGATAATGTAGAATGGGGTTGGTTAAATCCGCTTCGAGGTGATAAAAGTCCGGCAGCAGGTGAACTTTGGGGGAGACAGAACTAAAAACGAACCAGCGGGATTTTTTGGTAAAATTCAAAAAAGGATTTTCATCACCACCACATATTCACAATATAACCTATAGAGGTGTGGTAATTAAAGGTTTGTTGCACAATGATGATGAAAATGCCGAAAACAATGGCTTCCGGCAGGTTCTTATTGGCAACAGCCAGCAGGCGAAGCACATATTACCGCGGCAGATGGTGAAAATAATATGGCGTTTTTTAGATATTCAAGAAGGACCGTATTTAGTAAAATCAACATCTGAAGCTTTTGATAATGGCGAAAGACCTGTAAATGTTGACAAAACAAACTTAGTTTGGCTAAATGCCAACGATATTGAATGGGTTGCAAATAAGAGCAATGTAGAAACTGCATTTTTATGGGGAAGTCAAAAAGAAAAGCAACTACGAGCAACGCTCTTAAAACTGCCAGCTGGTTTTAATGGAAGCGTAAAAAATTTAAGCCCAAACTTTAGAGCGGTAGTTATTTCTGGTAGCCTAATGCATCAGTTTTCTAAGAAAGAAGCTAAAAATAAATTAGATGCTCCATCTTATTTTGGAGCCGAAGAAAATGCGACTTCAATAATTTCCACAGCTAAAGAAACAGTTCTTTACATAAGAAGTAATGGAGATTATGAGGTAAAATAGATTACAAACTTTATCTTATGTTCAAGGTTATCACTATCTAAACAATCAAACCAATTATGATCGATCCAAAATTTCCTGAATTAACGAATGTTCAGGTCGAAAAACTTAAGAATTATGGTGAAATAGAGTTCTATAAGGAGCCAACGGTCGTTTTAGATTTTGGAGATCAGCATTATGATTTTTTTGTGGTACTCACTGGCGGAATCAGAATTATTGATCCTGATAAAAAAAATGAAAAATATTGCCATTCATACCAGGCATCAGTTCTCAGGTTCAAGTAGTATCTTTCGCACAGAACCGTTGGGGTATGTGGTGAAACCTTGGCAAATACCCAGCTTATAAGAATAAGTCCTGAAAACCTAAAAAGTGCCATTGCCAAATTCAGTGATATTAGCGATGTACTTCTGAATGCATTCTTATTGCGTGAAGACGCGCTGAAAAACAATGTTCAGGGTATTAAGCTAATTGGTTCTGAACATTCCAATGAAACCTATGCTATTCGTGATTTCATGGATAAGAATGATATTTGGTACAATTTTATTGATTCCGATAAGGAAGACGGATTGGTGCAGCTATTGGAAACTTTCAATTTAAAAGAATCTGACCTACCTGTTTTGATCAATAGTCAGAATGAGATTTCCGTTCGCCATCAATAGACGAAATTGGTACGTGTACCGGTGTTAGATTACAATTGGATGATGATATTTATGATGTTCTGGTAGTAGGTGCTGGTCCCGCTGGCTTGGCTGCTAGTGTTTATGCCGCTTCAGAAGGCTTAAAAGTGTTGACCATAGACAGTAATTCACCTGGCGGACAAGCCGGTAAAAGTTCTAAAATTGAGAACTATCTAGGGTTTCCTACCGGAATTTCAGGACGTGACCTTGCAAATAATGGCTACATACAGGCACAAAAGTTTGGTTGTACCATTTCCGTGCCTCATAGGGTAGAGGGCATAGCGCGCAAAGAAGGGTATTACGAAGTTAATTCTAATAACACATCTATATTAAAGGCAAAAACGGTAATTGCCGCAAACAGGTGCGGCGTATAGAAGACTACCTTTAGAAGGTATTGAAAAATTTGAAGGTTCCGGAGTGTACTATAGCGCCACTTCAATGCATGCCAATATGTGTAAAAACAGCGAAATAGGTATTGTGGGCGGTGGCAACTCTGCAGGTCAGGCGGCATTGTTTTTAGCAAACCATGCGCATAAAGTATATGTAATCATAAGAAACGAGGATATTGGTGCAAAAATGAGCGACTATCTAGTGCAGCGAATTTTCGCATGTGATAATATTGAAGTTTTAACGGGTAGTAATGTCGTTAAGGTTGACGGCGATACGTATTTGGAAAAAGTAGAAATCAAACAAAACGAAACTTTAGTCCAAAACAGCATTAATTACCTGTTTACATTCGTTGGAGCAAAACCGTGTACGGAGTGGTTAGATAATATTATAGATACAGATGCTAAAGGCTTTGTACACACAGGGCTCACTATTTGCGACAATGCTTTAAATGGCGAATCAGTTTTCAAACATAGAAAGCCCTACACTTTTGAAACCAGTTTACCCGGACTTTTTGCTGTTGGCGATGTACGTTCCGGGTCGGTTAAACGTGTAGCTTCGGCAGTAGGTGAAGGGTCTATTGTAGTTAGTGACATCCACAAATATTTGGCGCTTGAAACCGAAGCGAAAATTATATAGTACTTTTAAGCCCTATGCCACGTACCATTATCGAAAATATTGTAATTCAAGAATACAAAGACCAAACCTTTTTTGAGTTTTGTAAGTATACTACCATCAGGTTTTTTGAGATTGTGTATTTTGAAAAGGTGACGGCACCATAAAAATTAATGGGAAAACGGTAAACTATTCGGCTAATAGTATTTTTGTTTTTGTGCCAGATGATATTTATATCGTAAACCCAGAATCGGCAACTACTACCATTGCCATTAAATTCTTGAAAAGCTTTTTTAGGGGAGATGCACCGCAAAATGCAAATCTTCCGGTGAACGATTGGTTTCGTAAAATTGAAGGGATTCTAAACAGTGAAAGTCATCAATTGCGTGAAATGCGTTTTGAAACCGAATCGGACAAAATACATTTATTATCATTAATAAAAATGGTGGCTGCAGAAAACGATAAAAAGAAATCATACGATCTGTTTATCATTCAAAATTCACTTTCTGTAATTCTTCACCTTATTGCCCGTAACATTCAGTTTTTAAATGCTGATATGAGTACCAAAATTGTGGAGTCTTCTAAAATTCAGCAAATCATCAACTTTATTCACGCCAATATTTACAATCCGGAATTGCTGACCACCAAAAACTTGGCAGAAGAGTTTCATATGGCGGACAATTACATCAGTGAATATTTTAAAAAACATACTGATGTTTCGCTAAAAAAGTACATTCTTAACTACAAATTACAACTCGTAGAAACCCGATTAAAATATACAGATCTGCAGTTCTCAGAAATTGCAATGGAATTAGGCTTTACAGATTCTAGTCACCTTAACAAGACTTTCCAAAGTTATAAGGGAATGACTATTGGTGCTTATAAGGCAAGTATTTCCCAATAAATTACCATTTACCTCTTTTTTTTACTAAAAGCCCTTTGTTTTTTACTTATCCAAAGCTTGGGTACCCAGGTAACTTTGTCCTGTAATAATAACAGAACAATATATAACCTAAAACTCAAGAATTATGGACTACAAGAATTTTCAAACATTTACGGCAGAACAAAAAGGAGGAATTTTAACAGTGACCATCAATTTTGGTCCTGTAAACGTACAAGGACAAGAAATGCTGGCAGATTTAAGCAGTCTTTGTTTACGATTAGAGCGCGATAGAAGGGTTAAAGTAGTAGTTTTTGAATCTTCAAATCCAGATTATTGGGTATGTCATTATGATACCAACTTACTTAGGGATATGTCAATGGAAGCAGTACCAAGAAACGAAGTACAGTTATTGGACCTACAAGCTGTATTAGAAAGATTAAGCAACGTACCACAAGCAACTATTGCAAAAATTGAAGGTTTTGCACGTGGTGGCGGGCACGAAATGGCATTGGCACTGGATATGCGTTTTGCAGCAAGAGGCAAAGCCAAATTTATGCAAATGGAAGTAGGTATGGGCATTTTACCTTGTGGTGGCGGAGCTTCACGTATGGCAAGACAAACAGGTTTAGGAAAGGCACTGGAAATTATTTTGGGTGCAAAAGATTGGGATGCAGACGAAGCTGAAAAGTTCGGAACTATTAACAAAGCATTAGATGCAGATGAAATAGGACCTTATGTTGATGCTTTGGCAGAGCGCATTTCTAAATTTCCGGCAGATTCTATTGCAGCTAGCAAACGTGCGGTATATGCATCCATAGACTTGCCAATTAAAGAGGCATTAAAAGAAGAAGCTTACCAGTTATTTCAGGCTACAAGCAGAACACCAGCCATAAAAAGATTCACCTACGCAGATGAAAATGGCGCTCAGTTTGACCATAACAACCAAAAGAATTGGGAAAAATGGTAATGGATATTCAAGAAGTAAATTAATAACGCTGAGCACATTGCGCAACACGTTTTACGCCAATCGTTTTTCAGTTTTTGCATAGAACGCGAAGCGTGTAGCGGACAACGATAAACAAACAACAATTAACGAACAACGATTAACGATTAACGAATAAAAAAAGAAGAAATATTATGAAAGCAATGCTTATAAACAACTACGGAGAAAACGGAAATTTCGAAGTATCAGAAATTGAAAAACCAACAGTAAAGGCAAATCACGTATTGGTAAAAATAGCGGCATCTAGTGTAAATACGATTGACACTATGATTAAGAATATGGGAACCGATTTACCATTATCTCCAGCTACACCAGCCTTATTAGGTATGGATTTCTCAGGAACTGTAGCATCGGTTGGAGATGGCGTAGAAGGTTTTAAAGTAGGCGATGAAGTATACGGTTGCGCTGGCGGATTAGCCGATTTACCAGGAACCTTAACTGAATATATTGTAGCGGATAGCAACCTTGTAGCACACAAACCAAAAGGCTTAACTATGCGCGAAACTGCAGCTTTACCATTAGTAGCTATTACAGCTTATGAAGGTTTAACTAGAGCAGGCGTAAAAGCAGGTCAGAAAGTATTGGTACACGGTGGTTCCGGCGGTGTTGGTCACTTAGCGGTACAGTTGGCAAAGTATTTTGGAGCAGAAGTTTTTGCTACAGGAACTGGTGACAAGCAAAAGGAAATCGTCGAAAAATTTGGTGCAACTTTTATCGATTTTAAAACTGAAAAGGTAGCAGATTATACTGCAAAATACAGATGATGGTTTTGATGTGGTTTTTGATACCGTAGGTGGTGCAAACCTTACCAATTCAATTGAAGCTGTTGCCTTAAACGGACACATTTCTACTACGGTTTCGTTGTGTGAGTTAGATTTAACGCCATTGCATTTTAAAGGAGCATCATTACACGTGGTATTTATGCTAATACCAATGTTGCATAATTTTAAAAGAGATGCACACGGAAATATTTTAGAGCGATTAGCTGAAATTTCTAATAAAGGACATTTAACGCCAATAGTAGATGAAAACAAGTTTTCGTTGGAACAAGTTGGTGATGCTTATGCACATTTACAAAGCGGAAAAGCTATTGGTAAAATAGTAGTTGAGAACTAAAAACAATAGGGATTTGCAATGTATCCTTATGGTTGATTAATAGTGTTAAATGCCTCTTTTTAGAGGCATTTTTCATTTAAAAAATAGCAAAACCTTATTTTTTACTAAAACCACCATTTTTACTACCAAAGCAGAACAGCCGCTTGTGTGTAATTTTGTTATAGATAAAAAAATAGCAGTAGCTATTCTTAAAAATAGATATTATGAAAACAATAGAATATACAAATGCACTTGCAGAAGCTCGTGCTTTAGAAGTACCATCAAGAGAATTATCCTTAAGACGCGATCCATCAGTTGCACAATTTTGGAATGAAAACCGTAAATTGTTAGAAGCTGCTTGGGCAAATGGGAAATAGAAAACAAAGACGATTTACTATTCTGACGAAACTTGCTAGATCCGCGTTACGTAAAGCAATTAAAGACGCTTGGAAAATCCTGAAAAGAATCTGCTGTTGCCGATTTATGGGAAGAAATTATACCTGGTGTGTATGCTGCACAGTTTTGATGTAGACCGCTTAGCAGATTTCCGCAACTATTTAGAAGCTGTTGCAAACTCAAAAGTACCAAAACGTGCGCCTTATGGCATACAGTTAAACCGATATGGAATGATGTTAGATCCTCGTTCTGAAGGGCATTTGCAGCACCTAATTTTCAGGCTTTTTTATAATGATATGATGGACCGTTTATGCGTCCTATAGCACGTTTGTTATTGGGAACTTATGGTTATGACAATCAAACTTTGGTTTCTCAATCCAGTACAATCCAGATAAAGACAAGGATTTAAACGGACATACAGATGCTTCTGCAGCTACGTTAAATATCAACATAACTTACCAGATGAAAAAGTTTACAGATCTGAAGTTGATTTTTATGATAAAGCTTCAGGTAAAACGGTACAAGCTATTTTGAGCCAGGAAAAGCCATCATCCATAGAGGTAATGTGCCTCACGCAACACACCCAATTATAACGACAACGTAGTAATTAGTAGTTTGGCTGTATGGTGACCGTATGCAAATACCACGTGGTAGTACCAGTAGTTACGGAAATAGTAGCAGTGACACCATCAAAGACGTTGCATTAGAAAGCGTTACTGCTCGCCAACGTTGGAGTTTACCTGATGGTCCTAAAGATACCGTTGCACCGTTTAAAAGTCCATAAGAAACTGCAGCATTTGTGCTGCCAGTTTTCATAAACTATATAATTATGTACACCAAACCTAAATATCCAATTGTAACTGTTTTAAAGTGGACAAGGAGGTATATTTATATCTTTTTTATAACGGCATTAATTCCTGTTCTACTTTACGAAGTAGCCGGTTTTAAATGGCTTACATTGCCTTGGCAACCAATTGGACTAATTGGTATGGCATTAGCATTTATCACTGGTTTTAAAAACAATGCTTCCTACGATAGACAATGGGAAGCTAGAAAATTTATGGCGGCATAGTAAATGCATCTCGTTGGTTTACAACAATGGTTAACGATTTTGTAACCAATATTAATACGATAAGCCTAAAACAGAAGCTGAACTATTTCAGATAAGAAAAACGATGGTTTTACGTCATGTTGCTTGGATGAGTTCCTTAAGACATGCCTTGCGCCAAAAAAGAGTTGGGAAACGGCTAAAAACAAATAAGTCTGATCAAGAGCATATGAAAAAAAATAAAGGTTCTAGAATTTGAAAATTCGTTGTTAGATGAGTTAGAGGGTTATTTGTCTTTAGAGGAAAAAGCTAAGGTGCTTTCTAAAGCAAACAAGCAAACAGCAGTTTTAAATTTTCAGTCAAAACACATTGGGCAACTGGCATCATTAGGGTTAATTGATAATTTTAGGCATGTAGAATTTCAAAATGTTATAGGCGAATTGTTCACCTTACAAGAAAAGCAGAACGTATTAAAAATTTCCCGTATCCCAGACAATTTGCAACTTTGAACTCTTATTTTGTTTGGATTTTTATTTTAATAATGCCCTTTGGGTTTATGCGCCAGTTCGATTTAACCGCGCAATCATTAGTAGCATCTGTGTACACAATGCATTTTTTGGATTTCTTGTAGAACATTTTGTGTGGTTATCCATTCCCTTTACCATTATTATTTCGTGGATATTTTTTGCTATGGAGCGTGTAGGAGATACTTCAGAAAATCCGTTTGAAGGAATGGGTAATGATGTGCCAATTTCCACTATTTCTAGAGCAATAGAAATTGATATTAGAGAAATGATTGATGATGACAGGCATGAAATTCCCGATCCGTTACCGGAATATGCAAATACCCAAATGTAATTATTGAAACAGGATTTAAAACGTAAAAATAAAATTCCAATAGATAAAGCTTAAAAAATGAAACATATATTAATAACAGGAAGTACAGACGGCATAGGAAAATTACTAGCCTTGCGTTTGGCTAAAGAAGGGCACTTTGTAGCCATTCACGGTAGGAGTGATGCTAAATTAGCCGCAACTTTAAAAGAAATTAAAAAGCAATCTAACAATGAAAATGTAATAGGCTTTTTAGCGGATTTTTCAAACGTAAATGCGGTTAAAAAAATGGCTGAAGAGGTTGCTGAAAAAATGCCGGTAATTGATGTTTTGGTCAACAATGCAGGCGTTTTAATGACAAATAGCAATAGTGGCGCTACGGATATCCGGTTTGTGGTAAATTACTTTGCACCTTATGTATTAACTAACGGATTGTTGCCTAACATAAAAGCATCAAAAACTGCACGAATTGTAAATCTAAGTTCTGCTGCGCAATCTACCATAAACTTACAGGCATTAGAAGGTAAAACAGCATTGGGTGCCAATGAAGCTTACGCACAAAGTAAACTGGCATTAACAATGTGGAGTTTTTATTTAGCGGAACAAGAACCATTAATCACGGTAGTGGCGGTAAATCCGGGTTCATTATTAAATACCAAAATGGCAAAAGAAGCTTACGGGCAGCATTGGTCTCCTGCAGATAAAGGAGTTGACATACTGTACGATTTAAGTATGACAGATTTAGCAAAAACAGGTCAGTATTTTGACAACGATAAAGGATCGTATGCGACAGCACATGCTGATGCTTATAACAGTAGTAAAATCGAGGAGCTTGTATCGCTAAATGACAACATCATATTATAATAAAATTTGCTACAACTAAAAATACAGATGATCGATTGCAGTAGGTTATCATTGGAATGGTATGCTAAACATACCACCTATGGATAGATTACCTGCGCTTACCCTTTTATCAAAAACTGACAATTGATCAAGGGGCATCAGTTGGTCGGTAATCTTGAAAACTTAATTAAACTGGTGTGAATCATATTGCCTTAAACCTTGCTCTATACTCCACCAAATGGAGGGAAGCACTTGAAAAAATAGAATCAAAAATTGTTGCCTCAACTCATTACAAATTTGTTAACTGACAGAAATAGAAAAGGGTTCTTAAAAGCAATAGCTTAAAAGAACCCTTTCTTATTCAAATACAGGATTATTCTTAAATAAGAATGATCATATATATTTTACCACGCACCGATAAAGTGACTGCCTGTAGTATTGACCAATTTAGCACCTTTGGTAACTGCGCCGGTCTCTGTATCTACAATATAAATGTTTCCGTCTTTCCCAACAGGGGCTTCGGTAAGATAGATTTCGTTTCCGTCTACCGCAAAACTTTGGTACTGGAACAAATAGAAATCCGTTTCATAAGGAATCTCATCTATTTTAGTGGCGGTTTGAGCATTAAGATCTACTAGGGCAAAAAAGCCTTGTGGCCCGGCAACGCCTTCTTCAGATCCGTCGTGACGGTAAGCTAAAACTGCTTTACCATTAGCAGCTGGTCTCCAAGCCAAAACATAGGCGCCAGTAACACCTAATGCATCGTCCAAATTAAAATCATATGAATCGTCATACTGATTATCAGCTCCTATTTTCAAGATATGAGAACCTTCTGGATCGTTTTGGTTAGCTTGGTAGACACTTCCACCATATTCAAAAGAATTGATGCTACGGTAGCCATTTGTATCTCCAAAGCCTACAGTAGAAGTAATGATTGTAGGGTTTTCCAATGAGGGATAGTCTACTACAATGGTCTTAGAACCTAAGATTTCATAATCGCTATCACTTTCAAGATCCGCTGAGTTTTCTTCATCTCTGGTCAACGTTGATGGGTCGATTTTATTCATACGAGCACCAATATATAACTTGTCACCAGCAGCGTTTAAGGTAGGCATGTCAATTCTGCCAATGTAATACCCTTGAGATTCTAGCTCTTCACCTAAGGACAAATCCATTTTTTCGTATTTGTTGATTTGCGAATCAACCAAATTTAAAGTCACTATACCAACGGTTTGGCTTGTACGTACATAAGTATCGTCTGTAACATCATTCGGGGTACCTTTATCATCAACGATGTGTTCAATATCTACTCGTACCGCGCAACCTGTTTGATCTCCGTCAAATAATTTAATCCATCTTGGGGCTGTACCTACGTATTCCGCAATGCTGATTTCTGAGCCAGTTTTTTCAAAATCCTGTCCGCCGTTCACAGTATATTTGGTATAATTTCCTCCGGTATCACCGGCATAACTGATGTTAAAAATGGTGTTACCATCTTCTGAAGCCTGTAATCTCGCGGTTCTGTTTGAAGGCGCAATAAAACCGTTGTTAAATGGGTCTATTTCGACCGATGGGTCTTTGGCATCTTCACTGGTTACGGAATAAATTAAAGTTCCGCCATTACCATCGCCTGGTTCCTCTCCCATTTTTGCTCCTGCAATGGTAATCCATCTCGACTCATCTACTTCCTCTTCTTCTTCTACCTCTTCCTGTTCTTCTTGATCAGGATCTGGTGTTATCGAATTATCATCACTACTACAAGCGACCATAAAGCCCGCGACTAGTATGGTAATGGCAAATGATTTCAAATTTAATACGGGTCGTTTCATACTATATTCTATTTAGATATTTAAAAATTATTGATTGTATAATTCAATTTTAGGTAAAAAGCCCTACCTGGTTTCTGTACACGTAAATTGTCATAAGCAACTTTGTCGAAAATGTTTTTGACATCTAGGCTCAATGCAAATTTTTTGTTTGGGAATATATAACTACAGCCAAAATCTTGAACCAATTGAGTTGGTATTAAAAACTCCTCCAATCCTGCTACGTTAGTACCTTGTTCTTCTTTATAAGAAAACTCGTCAGTAAAATAAGCGTTGTAAAATAGGTTTAAACGCGCTTGTTTTTGAATAACGTTGTTTAAGGAGTAACGCAGTGATCCGTTCATGGTGAACAAAGGAACGTTCGGTGAGTTTACAATGTTATCTTGAAGATTTTTTCTTTGTAAACTTAAACGCGATAAATTAAAGTTAAAACCGAGGTTATTATTGTAGCTATAGTTGATTTCTGCTTCAATGCCTTTAGAAGTGGTTTCCCTATCAAAATTTCCGTATTGAATGGTTTCACCAAGTTCTTGATTGTCTTGTGCGTCTCCGGGAAAACCAATTAAATCTTGAATTTTTCTAGAAAAAAGATTCGTAGAAATGATAAGTCCGTGTTTTCGAAGGTTGAATTTTCCTAATCTTAAACCTAAATTGTAGTTGTCGCTTATTTCTGGCTTAATGGTCAGATTGGGTTCTATATTGTCTCCAGCATCGCCGAAAACCTCGTTTTCATTTGGCAGGCGAATGGCTTTTTCAGCAGAGGTCAGCAGGGTTATATTGTTTAGAAGCGCAAAAGAAACCGCATAGCCATAGCCATTATATTCTTTGCTACTATCGTAAACCTCATCAATTACCTCAGTAGCATCACTATTGAACTTAGGTAAGGTATTTAGAACTTTTTGGCGATAATGCTTTCCGAACAGGTTTACTTTTAATCGATTGTTAAAAGTGTTCAGTTCATAACTTAGAGAGTATATATTCTTGTATATATCGCTCGTTTGTTGAAAAGTGTTTTCTAACAGCGAAATCATCTCATCGCTATCTTGTCGGTCAAGTCCACTATACACGTGATTTAAAAACACTTTATGGTTTTTGTTCAGTTCGTAAGAAATTCCCGATCTTATCGACGCTACTTTTCTATTGATGTTAAGTAATGTCGGATTGCCTTCTTGCTGAGCACCCCAAGAATATTCGTACTCGTCTCCTTTATAATCGATGGCCCTCTTCCCTGTCCAACTATAAGCCGCACCTGTAGTATCATTAACAATGCGATTTCTCTCACCGAATAATCCAGTAACGTTTACATCCAATCCTTTTATAAAGAAATCTTTTTTGAGGTATGTCAAGTTCGCCAACAAGGCATCAGACTCTAAAAACCTTCCTTTGTAGGGTATTTTAGTTACAAAGGCACCGTGTTGTACTTCCTTATAATCATCAGAACCTGTAACACCGATTAAAAATTGATCGGCCCAATTTACATCGGTATAACCTATTTGAATCGTTCCTCCGGATGATCTATAGGCATCATTGAATCTTTTAGCGGTTATAAGCGTCTCTACTCCTCCTAGACCCTTGTCTACAATGTTTCTACCGCTTATTTCATAATCGTTGTCAGAATAATTATGAAACACAGAAGCTTTTACCGTAAAACCAGATGTATCAAAACGATATAAACCGTTAAGACTAGCCTGTACCGTATTGAATGAGCCGTATGATGCAGAGGCGTTAAAATTGCTTCTCACACCATTTTTCATCACAATATTTATAGCCCCACCTAATGCATCATCGGCCAAATGCCCAGGAACCACTCCTTTGTATACTTCTATATTTTCAATCATAGAAGGCGGAATGCTGTTTAAATTAAAAGACGAACCGTACATCGAAATCGGAATGCCGTCAATAAAAATACGTACCGAATTACCCGATAAGCCATTTAGAGAGTACTGCACGTTAGAACCCAAACCACCATTTTGACGAATTTTAACACCAACGGTAGTATTTAATAACTCGTTGGTCTGTACGTTTCTAATGCTTGCCTCTTTTGTCTCTATTACGTTCACGGCAAAACCTTTGGTCTCGATTTCGGTTTCCTTGGTTTTACCGTTGACAGTTACTTCGTCAAGTTCTTCAGTGTTTTCCGAAAGCTTAAAATCGATTTTTATATTTTTTTTGCTTCCCTCGATCTTAACCTTTTTTGATATTGTTTTGAGTCCTATATATGATGCAGTGATTACATATTCACCATTACGTATATTCTTGATAAGGTAGTTGCCATTTTCATCGGTTTGAGAACCGGTACTGGTATTTGCGATAAATACAGTAGCACCGAAAAGAGGTTCACCGGTTACTGTTATCACTTGGCCGCTTATTCTATTAGTCGGTTGCTGAGAAAATACCTCTGTATGAAGATTAATAAGTAAAAAGGTGAGGAACCAGTATCTCACTATATTATTTTTATTTAGAATGATTAAGAATAAATTGGATTGCAAAAATATATGTGTCATATTTGTTCTTTACAACGCAAAAGGAAGTTTGTATAACGTATTCGGAAGAATTATTCATCAATAACCACCATGTCGGTAACTGCCAAACTACTGCCTATACCGTTAAGGGCACCCATATATTCTAATTCGCCATTTTCAAGCCAAAGCAAAGCAATTGATTTGAAGGGAGTTAACGGTTCTACTTTGCTTCATGAACTGAACGGATGCACGATTTTAGAAACGCAATATCATCTTCAAACTGCATTCAATACAGTATCTAACCATGATGATGGATTGGTGAGAATACATTTTCAGTTGTTAGGCAGTTGCGCTCAAGAAATAGCAAAAACACCCAGCGTAATCGACCAAGGCTACTTTAATATGCTTCGAATGCCTAAATCCGCAACTGGTTTAAATTACCAAGGCTCTATTTGTCATTCGTTGGAAGTTTTATTTCATGAAGAGTTCTTAAAAACTGTGGTGGGCAATCTAAATAGCAGATTGACGGACTTCTTAAAATTGAAGAGCAACAAAGAACCGATTGCGTTCTGGCAGAATAACCAACCACTTGATGAAAAAAGCTGTACCCTTATCAATGAAATTAAAACTTGTACTCTTGACGGGGTATTGAAAAAATCATTTTTAGAAACCAAAGTGATAGAATTGATAGAACTTCTTTTTATTAAAAAGCCACAATGCATTTCTCTGGGTGTTATTCCGGCGAGACCCCCGCAGATTGAAGACACGGTAATTCATAAGGTTCATACCTATCTCTATAAGAATTTAAATAAGAACATTACAATACCACAGCTCGCTCAATTTGCCGGTATCAATACCTCTAAATTAAAGCAAGACTATAAGCAGGTTTACGGCTGCACTATTTTTAAGCACCTGACAGCCATGAGAATGAACGAAGCCCACGATTTATTAAAAGCTAAAGAGCTGACCATTGCCCACATTTCACAAATGGTAGGTTATAAAAACCCGCAACACTTTACCGTTGCCTTCAAAAAATATTACGGCTATTTGCCCAGAGAGGTAGTCTAAATTTATATTCGAGTCAATACAGTCAGTGATTACTTTATAAGCGTTCATAGCATCGGCTAACTATCGTTATTTTTCGAATTATAAATTAATGACACAAAATAGAGACTATGAACGCAGATGTAAAAAGTATAGAAAATAAGTTGCAAGAAGTAATCGATAAAAACGAAGATGCTGTAAAGGGCTTTGAGAAAGCTGCCGAAAATTCTAAAGAGGTTAGTACTAAAAATTATTTCTTAGGAAGGATAGAAAACAGAAAATCGTTTTTGACGCAATTGAAAAATGCGGTACCAGAATTACAGTTGGGCAACGAAAAAATTGAAGGTACAACTGCTGGAGCTGCACACCGCACTTGGATGGATGTCAAAGCATTTTTCTCAGGCGACAACGACGAATCGATGCTAGAGGAAGCTGTTCGGGGCGATAAATCCGCTATAAAGGAATACAGCGAAGTTATTGCTGAAACGCAGGTGCCTGCAAGAGTGAAAGAAATTCTCAGGGAACAACGGAGTACAATTCAAAATGATTTAGAGACATCAGACATTTTAGAAGATTTTAGATAGAAAATCATTTTTAAAATAACTAACCCCCTTTTTAAGGGGGTTTTTGTTTGTATTATTTTATCTAATAGGTATATCACTATAGAAAAAGTCAATCTACTCAGCGCTTACTCTTATGCTCTGTTAGAACATCCATATATTTAAGCCTAATTAAAACAAAATCCGCTTATTTTTTTTGAAAGCGAGGGAGACAGAAAATGAAAAGAAGTCTGGTCAGATATAGAAATAGTAAGTTCAGAAAGGTTATAAGAAGGTATGAGAAGTATGCACCTATAATTTTCTTTATGGGCGGTTTTATTTTTGATACGTTAACCTTGGGCCGAATTGACCGACTTTACGATCTTATCGTGCTCTGCCTTCACATGTCGTTTCTAACACTAACTATTTACTTGTACAATTTGTCGGAAGATGGCATATGGAAAAATACCATATTAGAACGCGTCGAAGAGTATTTTCCCTTGGCGATTCAATTTTTCTTTGGTGGACTCTCGAGTGCTTATGTTATTTACTTCTCAAGAAGCGTATCGTTGTCAAAGACCGCTGCTTTCTTTTTTATTCTAATTGTAATGCTCGTGGCCAATGAACATCTTAAACGTCGAATTTCAAATAAATACTTACAGTTCAGCGTCTATTTCTTCTTGAGTTTTACCTTTTTCACCTTTATGATACCGGTTTTCGCAAAAGAAATGAGCGTTCGAATATTTCTTTATTCGGGGTTGGTCAGCCTCGGTTGTACCATTGCTTTAATAACGTTTATTTATGCCCGAAGCGCTTCCACAAGACATGAAATAAAACTTACCAAACTATTGACCCTGATTTTAGGGGTTTATGTCCTTATCAATGTGTTCTACTTTCTAAAACTTATACCGCCGGTACCGCTTGCTCTTGAAGAGGGTATTGTTGCCCACAATATCAAACAGGTCAACAACGATTATATCGTGAGCTATGAAGCAGATGACAGTTTTGTATTTTGGCGAGACCATAGGTTAAAGTTTGCCTTTGCTCCAGAAGAAAAGGTTTATGTTTTCTCTTCTATTTTTGCCCCTACAGATTTAAAGGAATCAATGCTGCATCGGTGGTCTTGGTACAATGATCATACCGACGAATGGCGAGTCGTAGAAGATATTCCATTCGATATTACCGGAGGTAGAGATGGCGGATTTCGGGGGTATACCTATAAACAAAATATTAAACCAGGGCTTTGGCAAGTAGAAGTTCTTACCGACGATGAACTTCTATTGGGGGTTATAGACTTTGAAATTATAATGAAAGAAAATCTACAACATATACGAATGGTTGACAAAAAATTCTGATTCCCATTCAAAATCTGTGTCCCTGGGTACACTTTATATTTTTCTAATTCCATTATTTATAAGCACATAGACAACAGATTCGCTATCTTAGGTAGAATGTTACAAAAAATTCTAGTAGATAAGATATGAAAAAAGCCTTCGGATGTTTTTTTATGAGCTTAACGCTTCTCTTTAGCACACTCGCCTCTGCCCAGATTATAACGGTAAACGGTGAGATTTCCGCTGACGAAATGGGTATTTCGCTCATTCACGAACACATCATGGTCGATTGGATCGGGGCCGATAGTACAGGTTACCATAGATGGAATAGGGGGGAGGTCGTGCAACGTGCACTACCATTTTTAAAAGAATTAGAGAACCACGGCGTAACAACCCTTGTAGATTGCACACCCGCATACCTCGGTCGTGACCCCTATATCTTAAAAGAACTTTCGCATCTTTCAGGCATACAGATTTTAACCAATACGGGTTATTATGGGGTGCATGACAATAAATTTATTCCCCTTAAAGTGCAAAAAGCCAGCGCACAGGAAATGGCTTCCCATTGGATGAAAGAATTTGAAAGAGGAATAGATGGTTCTGGGATCAAGCCAGGATTTATCAAAATCTCGGTAAATAACAGCGGCACACTTTCCGAAGTACATAAAAAACTTATCACGGCTGCGGGATTGACTCACTTGGCAACAGGAATGACCATTGTGTCACATACCGGAGGAGATGAAGCTGCCATGGCCCAAATCAAAGTACTAAAAAACATGGGGGTTTCACCTCGTTCTTTTGTGTGGACCCATGCCCAAAACGGAACTATCGATGGTTATATAGAAGCCGCAAAACACGGCGCATGGATTTCGTTAGATCATGTCAACGCCGGAGACCCCAATAACCCCAAGAAGAATGGAAATATTGATTGGTACGTAGCATCCCTATCAAAACTAAAAGATAAAAACATACTTCAGCAGGTGCTTGTTTCACACGATGCCGGCTGGTACACGGTAGGAGAAACTAATGGCGGCGATTTTAGGGGGTATACGAACCTCTTTACCGAATTGATTCCTGCACTTAAAAAAAATGGGTTTTCGAAAAAAGATATAGATATGCTGTTGGTCGAAAATCCTAAAGAGGCATATATGCTAAGAATAAGGAAAGTTCAAAATTAATTTTTGAAAGTTTACCGGCGTAATAAAATCTAGCCTTTCCAATTAAATCGGGTAATTTTTACCCATTTAAAAGTTTGCTAATTTCTCGACATTAAACTAAGTGGTTTATATACAGTTGTTTAAGATAGTTCTAAACACTAAAGAGTATCTTAGGCACATCTTTTGCTATTACTTTAGTAAGATAAGATTGATAGGTTACCAAATCTACAATTTTTGGGTTATAAGCACCTACAAGAGACTTATACCACATGCATATACGGCGGATAGTTCCGTTACCTGTCATCACCTTTGTACCGATTTTAATTACGCGTTTTAAATTATATCATCGCCGCCCGAAAATGGCAAAGATTACCTAGTACTTTTAATTATCAGCTTTAGCACATTATAAAAAAGTCAGCAGCAATAGAAATGTAAAATCTAAAAACAGCACGTCATGAACAAAAAAATCTTGTTACCTACCGATTTTTCGAAAAATTCTTGGAACGCTATTCAGTACGCGATCAATCTTTACGAGAATGAGCCTTGTGACTTTTATATTTTGAATACCTATGCCAAAGAAGTCTATGGTTTAGATAGCTATGAGATTTTAGATCCTGACCATCTTTTCAATAAATCTTCGGAAAAAAGGTCGAAAGAGGGCCTGGGAGATATTATGGTTCGGTTAACCTTTCTAAATGAAAATTCGAAACATCGATTTTTTGTACTTTCCTATTCAACGATGTTTTTATCAACGGTAAAAAAAGTCGTCGAAGACATGCAATTCGATTTAATCGTAATGGGGGCGAAGGGTACCAACCTCAATCGTGCAAAACAATATGGTAAGAATACCTTAGACGTTATCGAGAATGTTCGACATTGCCCCATTTTGGTAGTTCCGACAAATGTCACGTTCAACCATCCGAAAGAAATCGTATTGGTAACCAATTTTGATAGAGATTTTAATATTGCCGAAGTAAAGCATCTAGCTGATATTGCTCAAATCACTAAGGCTAGTATAGAGGTGGTAAGCACTATCGACAATTGTGATCTTACCGCACATCAAAAGGAAAACAAGATGCTGTTACGGCAAAATTTCAAGAATATCGATTACCGGTTTAGAGTGTTGCATAATGTGAAGATGAAAGCGGCCCTTAGTTGTTTTGTCGAAATCAGGCATAGTGGTATGATTAGTTATATCGACAAGAAACCGACTTTGCTCGAATGGCTGGGCCTAGGCAGTTCTAGTCTTGGTAAATTGGGCTTTTTTAAAGATGTGCCCGTATTGGCATTGCACGGCTGATTAGCGGTAATCAACTGTATAGAATCAAGAATACACCGATCATAATGCCGGCCAAGGGTACGAGTTTCTTGCGTTTGTTCTGTTCTTTGAAGATGAGTCCGCCTACGACAACGGCAATGATAATTTGGCTGCGTTTGATTGCCGAAAGCAACATAATCAATGCATCTGGGTCTTGTAGGGCCTTAAAATAAAAGTAATCGGCAATCTGCAACAGTATGCCCACCATTGGTATAGACCAACGCCATTTGAACGCTTTTCGTTTTTCCGTATTCGGAAACCAGGTTATACTTAGTATTACCAAAAGAATAAGAATGGTATAAAAACAAAACCAAAATTGTAAAGTTTGCGGATTCAGGCTCAAATTCTGAATCAAAAACTTATCGTAGAGTCCGCTCGAAGCCCCTAAAAAAGTGGCTCCGATAATGGCGAATATCCATTTATTGCTTTTAAAATGAATGCCTTCCCTTTTTCCGATTCGAGAATAGAGCAATACCGAAAATATGATGAGAAAGAAACCGATCCACTGCGCAAAATTCGGCCTTTCTTGATAGATGAGTATCGCCCCGATAAAGGTGAAAAAGGGGCCTGCCGAGCGTATGGGCGTCACAATGGTAATCGGCAAATGTTTTAAAGCCTGATAGGCCAATAACCAAGAGCCCGCCATGATGGCGGATTTGATAAAAATATAGCCATGTTTTTTTAGGGGGATGTCCGTCACATACAGCTGTAGCTCCATCATTCGGTCCGGATACCAAATGGAACCCAAGTATAATGGAAGGAGCAACAGGAAACCAGCTGAAATAGTACCTAAAAGCACCGGAAAAACTTCGTTGCCCTGAACGGCATGTTTTTTAAGTAGGTTGTGTAAACCTAAGAATAAGGCGGCCAGAAGCCCAAGATACATCCACATAGCGGGCGCGAAGATATTGGTTTTTTAGGGTTTGGTGACTATGGATTTCAGCGGATTTTAAAAAAGTAAAACTGGGGAACAAGAGTAGCTTTTTTAGACATAGAGTCAAACTGTTGTGGATATCCTTTTTCTGAGCCGCAACGTTACAATGACCAGTTATTTCGCTAGATCGACCTATGTTACCAAGATGGATGGATAGTGGAGAGAATGGGCGGCCGAAAATATAAATACCAAAGAAAGAAGGTTGTTTTTGAGTAATATTTATATGTTTTGAATAGATAAGAAATGTCCAAATTTTGTTCAGACCAAGTCTCATAATTCTGATTGAATTTTACAACAAATGCTCAATATTTTCAATATTGGCCTTATGATATGAAATTAATCGATTGAGCGATAGTTCGTAGCTTAATTGCTTTAATGAATCACTAAGGTCGCTTTTGATTATCTGATCAAGGTTTTCGGTCATTTCGTTTACAATGGAATCTGTCGTATTACCCGGGTTTACGTGTAGGTTTCTTAGCATCTCAGCGGTCTGTTCCTCATGGGTACAGCTAAACTTTACATAATTGCTCAATAGATTTTGCATCCTATTCTTTAAAAAGCTGATATCACTATCATTAAAATAGTGGTTCACTTGTTTTGCAATGGCGTAGAGGTTGCTCATCTCTTTTCCTAATAAATCGTCTCTAGTCATATCTTGGTTTTAACGTGAATGTTATATCGCTTAAATCTGTGAGAAAATAGAATTTAGTCCTCACAACTAGCGGCTCATTCAGAGAATTTTGTAATCCTTTCAAGAATTGGAAGAA
The DNA here is from genome assembly GCA_002813285.1 of Flavobacteriaceae bacterium MAR_2009_75. NCBI lineage: Bacteria > Pseudomonadati > Bacteroidota > Flavobacteriia > Flavobacteriales > Flavobacteriaceae > Flavobacteriaceae bacterium MAR_2009_75. The sequence continues at coordinate 4,744,648 of PHTZ01000001.1, read as the reverse complement.
ACAAAAAAGGCTATCGAACAAGTAGTTAGACAGCCTTTTTTCAAGTGTTTGTAAAATATTCTATTCTTCTTCGGTAGCCATGGCATCGGCCATTTCTAAATCTTCATCATATTCTAAATTCACCGGTACCGATTCTTTTGCGGCATTGAATTTTTCCAAACGTTCCAGCTCGTCTTCCTCACCTGAAAAATAGGGGAACACATCCATCACGGGAGATTCTGCAATGGCAGGTATCGTGTATTCGCCCATAGTATCTTTCATAACACCGACGGTATTGTCATAGGCTTCTTTTACATCGTTGGCCTGAACCAATAAGTACTGGTTTGTTTTACGCTCTTTTCCACTTTCTTCGTCGAAAGCAATCAACGAAACCCTTGATTTGAACCAGCGATCGGAATTCTCGAACGGATGGATTTCCGCATAATTGGCCACCTTAATATTGGTAATCTTAATTTCTTCGCTATCGCTTAAATACGCCTGCATTTCTTCTGTAATTCTACTTTCGGCCTCCGTATACGAAATCGCATCGACGAGAAACGGTTCCGTTTTTACCTTTTGCATGCCCGATGCCTCATCAAGCTTTCTATATTTTACTTTACACTCATACCAAGTTGCACTCATATCTATTGTTTTTGGGGTGCAAACATACTTCTAACCTTTAGCCCCGAACAACTAAATACCGCAATAGATATTCACAATTCAGAGCTGCCAAATGCTCACTTTTGAGCCTCAGATAGTTATACTTTTATTTTTGAAGAAGTGTACTAAGAGGTTTAGGAAATAAGGGAGGAAATCAATTTTTGAAGAGAAAAATCAAGTAAATATTTTTGGGGTTAAGAGCGTTGGAAAAAGTGCCAAAACCTATTTAAAATATTAGATATTCTCACAAGAAAACATTTTAATAACATTAAAATAAGCAACGTTTTTCAAGATTCTCTATCTGATAAGAAAAACATTATGAGAAAGTTAGCAGGGTATCTAGTTGTATTTTTATTAGTCATAGGTTGTGAGGAAGACTCCGAAGGCAATGTTTTGCTCGATAGTACTTTTTCAGAGAATTTTGCGCCATCACCATCATTTGAAGAGTTACCGCAGGTTGAAAAATATACAGAATACGGAGAAAATGCTTTTATCAACACCTCTGATGAGTCCGTTTCTACATTTTCCGTCGATGCCGATGGGGCATCTTACTCCAATACCAGGCGCTTTTTAGAATTAGGGCAAAATCCGCCCCCTGCTGCGGTACGAATCGAGGAGTTTTTAAATTATTTCATCTTTGATTATAAAGAACCACTGGGGGAGGAGACCGTTTCGATTAATGGTGAGATTGCCGATTGCCCTTGGGCCGATGATCACTATTTGATGCGTTTGGGCATGAAAGGCAAAACTATCGCCGCTTCTGAAATTCCCGATGCCAATTATGTTTTTCTTATCGACGTATCAGGCTCAATGTCTAGTCCCGAAAAGCTGGAACTTTTAAAGACCGGATTTAAGCTTATGGTCGATGAAATGCGTGATACGGATAAGATGGCCATCGTTACCTATGCGGGTGAAGCAGCCGTTTTGCTTGAGTCTACATTTGGAGACGAGAAAGACCAGATCAAGGCCGCCATAGACCAATTGGGTGCCGGAGGTTCTACCGCTGGGGCGGAGGGTATATTAACGGCCTATGAAATTGCAGAAAAGAACTTCATTCCCCAGGGTAACAATCGAATCATTTTGGGTTCCGATGGAGATTTTAATGTCGGGCCATCATCCACCGAAGAACTGGTAGAACTGATAGAAGGCAAAAGGGATAATGGCATTTATTTGACCGTTTTGGGTGTAGGAACCGGTAACCTTAATGATGCTTCAATGGAACAAATTGCCAATAAAGGAAATGGAAATTATGAATACATCGACAACATAGCACAGCTAAAAAAGGTCTTTATTCATGAAAGGGGAAAATTCAATGCCGTAGCCAAAGATTCAAAAATACAGGTGACTTTCAACGCTGATGTCGTGCAGTCGTATCGACTGATCGGGTATGAAAACCGCTCTTTAAACGAAGATGATTTTGAAGATGATACGGTCGATGCCGGTGAAATTGGTTCGGCACAAACCATTACCGCGATTTATGAAATTGTGTTGTCCGGGGATACCCCTAATGGTGCGCTAGCGACTTTCGATTTTAGATACAAAAAACCCAATACCGAAGAAAGTCGTCCGTTGTCACTTGAGATTGCTAATACGGCATCGTCGATTGAAAGTAGTTCAGAGAACATGCGTTTTGCCGCTGGGGTTACCGCTTTTGGTTTATTGATGAAAGAGTCCGAATTTAGCGGCACAGCCTCAAAAGAAATGATCCTAGACCTGACCGAAAATGCAATAGGTACCGATGAATTTGGGTATCGAACGGAATTTCGTGCGTTGGTTACTAATAGCAATTGAATTTTCAAACTAACTATACAAAGTGTTATCATGTGAAATAACATGCTCTTTCACCTTGTTTTGAAATTCTTGGGGCGTCTGTTCTACATGTTGTTTGAAAAAGCGACTAAAATATGAGTGGTCTTTAAAGTCTAAATTATAGGCTATTTCTTTAATGGTATTCTCACTATGTATGATTTGTCGTTTAGCCTCTAAAATCAGGCGGTCATGGATTAATTGAACACTCGTTTTATCCAATTTTTCTTTCAAAATTTGGTTTAAGCGTTTTGCACTTAAATTTAATTTTTCGGCATAAAAGATAGCGTTTCGTTCTTCTTTATAATTATTCTCCAACAATAGCATAAACTCGTAAACCCGCTTCTCATTAATGTCTTGAAGGGTAAAATGCTGTTCCTTTAAATGAATCAATTTTAAAAGAAACACCTTTAATAGGGCTTTTATCATTATTAGATTTACGCTCTCTTTATTGTAATCTTCCTCAAGCAGTTGTAGAACGGAAACCAACCCCTTTGAAGTTTCTTCATTGACCTGTAAGCAAGAGAATTCACCTTGAATATTGAACATTCTAAATACATCGAGTAAAAACTCCTTGAGATCGCCTTCAAGTAATTCTTGTTTGAAAGAGATCAGAACCCCGTTCTTTCCCGCTTTGTTCAATTGATGTACTCGGTAAGGCGGTATCAAGTAAATCCAATCTCCTCGTAGGGTCTGAAAATCGTACTGTGGTTCGTGAAGGGCATCTTCATTGCGCAACCATACAATCTCGAAGAAATCTCTTCTAGCGGGGTCATTTAAATAGGCAGGTGGGCAGTTACCCAAATCTCGAATATATAACACTTGATCGCTCAGCATATCTCTTATTTCAATTGTGCTTCATTAAACATTTATTCGGTGTGTCTATCCGCATAAAACACACTCATTTCCAAAAAGTACCACAAAAATAGCGAATATCACCATCATCATATCGGGAATGAGCAAATTGTACCAGACAACTATCAAATAGTAACATTAGCTCTAGAAAAGCGGACATAACTTTGTATTCGAATTTATATCCCAAGAGGAAAAACCAGCGCAAACAAGTCGATTTGATTATGGAGAACATTCTTAATAACAAGGAAAACCAATTGGTCGAAAACGCCTTGAACAGTATCATAAATGAGCACATCAAACTAATACACACTATTGATTATAATGAAATAGCCAATTTGATTGCCCCCATTACCAATGCTAAGCGAATATTCGTAATGGGTGCTGGGAGAACAGGGTTGATGATGGGAGCCGCTGCAATGCGCTTAATGCATTTAGGGTATACTGTTCATGTGGTCGGTGAAACTACGGCCCCGGCAATCGCAGAAGGTGACCTTTTAATTGCGGGATCTGGTTCAGGCACTACAAATGGTATAGTACGAGCAGCGGAAACGGCAAAAAAAATAGGGGCGGCTATACTGTGTTTCACCACGGACAATACCTCGACATTGGCCGAATTGGCAGACCAGACGGTGACGATACCAGCAGCACAAAAACAAGCCCGTGACGAAAAGGTTTCTAAACAGTATGCAGGTAGCCTTTTTGAGCAGTCGTTGCTTTTGGTTTTAGATGCATTTATACAGATCCTTTGGAGTTTAGATGGCAGTACAGCATCAGAATTGTGGAAGCGTCACGCGAATATGGAATAATTACCGATGGAAATACAGATACAAATTAGAACATTATAAATAGAAAATTATGGCAAAATTACAAGTAGCGATTGATTTATTAAATATTGAAGATGCTATTGCATTGGCAAGAAAAGTAGCACCTTATATAGATATTATTGAGCTGGGTACGCCCCTTATTAAAAGTGAAGGTTTAACAGGTATTCGAAAGATGAAAGATGCTTTTCCTGATAAATTGGTGTTGGCCGATTTTAAAACTGCCGACGCCGGTGAATTAGAGGCCAATATGGCTTTTGGTGCCGGTGCCGATTATATTACAGTATTGGGTGCAACAGGCGATTCAACCATTGCCGGTGCAGTAAAAGCCGCAAAAGAGCATGGTAAAGGTGTGGTTGTCGATACAATTGGCGTAAAAGATAGAGTTAAACGTGCACAGGAAGCTATCGCATTGGGAGCTGAATTTGTAGAACTTCATGCCGGTTTAGATGAGCAGGCAGAAGAGGGCTACTCCATTCAAGTTTTGATCGATGAAGCAAGCAGGGCAGGAGTAGCAGTCTCTATTGCTGGCGGAGTTAATTTAAATAGTATTACGGCGGTTAAAAACTCTGGCGTAACAGTCGCTGTAGCTGGCGCAGCCATCTATGGTGCAGAAAATCCTGCGAATGCAGCCAAAGAATTACAAGAATTGGCCATGGCATAAACGGGTAGAAGACGATGGTCTTAATTTTAAGCAACTCAAATCCTCATTGTTCTAATGGGGATTTGTCGTTTTTAGAATAATAAAAAAGAGGTTCACAATTTATAATGTAAACCATAAACCGCTATTGTTTTAATAATCGCTACTTCAACAAGGGTCGTTCAGCGTATAGATTAGCTGTGTGTCTTTTCTATTTTGAAGAGACCTCGTTTCATCTATTTTTGTTAGAGTAATACTATTTTCCATGGGAAAAAATATTCTTCTTTTAGTTATACTCGGATGTTCAGCTTTTTTGCAAGGACAAACAATAAAAACGGATCAAGGGGCTATAGATAAAATCAGAGGAATAAATAATTACAAGGTAGTCTTCGAGTACGACCCTAATCTAAAAATACCGAATTACGATTCAGAGGAACAGTTCATAAAATACCAATTTCAAAAAAGAGAAAACAAAAATTATGGGTCAGGTGAAGAGTTCAAGAGATTGTGGTTCGAGAATAGAAAAGAGCGATATGAACCGCTTTTTATATCTGAATTCAATAAGTTTAAACTAAAAAAACGCCAAATCGTTATTTCAACAAATGATGATCAATCAGAGTATACCATGCTGGTCAATGTTAAGTTCATTTACCCTGGCTATAACGTAACGGTTTTTGAAGAGAAGGCTAAATTGGAGGCTACAATAACGATTTATAGAACCAGCGAACCAGAAAATATTCTTTTTTCTACAAAAAATATCAGGATTCATGGTAAACCCGGAGGTGATGAGTTCGATAGGGTAGAAACGGCATATGGCGAACTAGGTAGGTGGTCATCAAAATATTTTTGCCGCAAGACATGAAATCCTAAAACCCTTGATAGTATCGAAATGGCATCTACCTAAATATAAAAGGGCCGGAATAATTTCAAGCCCTTCTATATTATAATTTCCGAAGATTTAAGCCTGCTAAAACGGCTATTATAAGCGTTATCAATAAAGTGGGTAGTAACAACTTCAGCCAACTGAAGCTATAATCCTGTTCATAAAATTTAGCTTCGTGATTTTTCCAATCCACCGCATCGGCAGATTTATGATCAAAAATTTTGGTGTAAAAGCCATCGCGTAAATTCTTATGGAATTCGGTCAATGATTTCAAGAAATCCAAATGACTACGCATATCGGTGCCCGCCAGACTATTCAGGCTTAGTTGAGCATGCATAGTAGGCACGAAAAGCGCTATCTTCTCACTCACTGTATTACGTAATATGATTTTTTCGGTCATTTCGGCACTTGTATCCTTTGCCGCAAAGTCTCCCATGTATTGCATACCATAATACCAGATCCAACTGAATTCATCTTCTGGCACTGGGTAGTTTTTATATTGCGGATAGGCTTCTATAAACTCCGTCATGGTTGCATCCTTTTCCAAATCCCACTTTTCATGGTAGCCATCTCTTTGCTCTACCATGGCATCTAAAGCTTCCGGCACTTGGTAGGCATTAATTACATAGTTGTTGACTAACGCCGGTATCAATATGGTCAATACCACCCAAATAGAAATTAGAGCCAAGGCATTAAAACTGGAGTTTCTCAACAGGGAAACCATCCAAAGACAGAGGGCACTCCAAAACAGCACATATAGAACACTCTGTACAAAAATGGCCCAGAAATTAGCATTCATGGGAATTTGTAATATAGCACTTGCCAGAAACAGAAGGAACACCAAAACAACAAAAACGAAAAGAATTCTCACCAATAGCTTTTTAAACAAAAAACCTGCTTTAGCCGATGTTTGTGCCGCCAAAATACGCCAGGTACCCAACTCCTTTTCTTCAGAATATAAATTGAAGGTCATGGCGATTAACACCAACGGAAACAAATAAATAATAACAAATCCCAAATCGAGGTTACCGGACATCAATAATGACGGATTCTCAAAATCGGTATCATATTTCTGTGCTTCTAAAGCACGAATGGTTACGGCCTGCAATAGCGGATTAACATCGCTCTGCCCAATGGAAATAGCGTTTATGTTTTGAGGTCTCTTTATTAGCGTGAAACGTAAATAGTAGAGAAGCAACCCTAAGTCTTCGCTGTGATACGCAACATTCTTTTCAATGCTTTCTTCTTGATATACCTGTGCTGCTGCAATTGTCTTTTCTTGCTTTACCAAATACTGCTTTCCAATGAAGATGCTTATCACCCCAACTGTTAACAATAGAGCCAAACTGACCAAGAAAATTTTCGTTCGAAAAAATGATTTAAATAATAAACTATACATCTATATGGCTTTTAGGTTGGTAGACAATCGTAACAGTCCGAATAGGGCTAGCCCTCCCCAAAGCACTAAAGCTAACAATGACATGAGCTCATTTTTGAAAATATCGGAAATGCTCAAAAAATGATATTCAAAAGGAGGGAATTCTTTCCAATACTCATTTGAAATAGTATCAGGACCTGCTTTTCCTTTATTCGGAATTAAATCCATTTGCAATTGGTTCATATCTTGTGCCAGCTTAAATCGATATGCTTCGGCCTTATCCTTAAAATGAAGGAAAGATTGAAAATCGGTTCCGGAGAAAGCCATCGATAAATTCTTGATGGCCGTATACGGATTTACAAATGCAGAGTAGCGCTCTAGATTATTCTGCTTTCCGTATACCTCATACAAATCTTCTTGATGTTTTAAATATACTTTTGTGCTCATTGCTTCACCCTGAGACATGACAAAACCACCATAATTAAAAGGAAGATCTTCAATTTTTTCCACGTTATGTACACGTAATACCGAATCTTTTATGGCCTTAAAGTGCGGATCATTAGGGTCATGACTATCGCCTAACTGAGCCAAATCGTGCTCGACTGCAGTTTCCATTTCTATTTTAGACGGGGTAGGGTAAAGGTAGAACCCAATTGCCTGTAATGATTTTGGAACAATGATTACGAACAATAGCCAAATGCCCAATAGTTTTATCAGAGCCCCCTTGGCAGTACCACTAAAAGCGGAAACCAAAATGGTAATGGCACTCAAGACACCGAAGAACAGTAGGTATGCCAGCAACAGTACAACATATCTGAATATACTATCGGCATGCATGGTATCGTGAGATTCTATCAATACAAAAAATAGAAGTACTAGAAATATGGCACCTAGAAAAATTAGAGACAGACACCATAGGCCCAACCATTTTCCGAATACAATTTCTTTTCTCGTAATGCCTTGGCCAATTAACAATTTTAAGGTTCCATTTTCTCGTTCCTGAGCAATGGTAGCAAACCCTAAATAGAAAATTAAAAGTGGTACGATTACTTTTAACAACATCGCCAGGCTGACTTCACCAAAACGTAGTAAACCTGTAGACATACTGGCTTCGGAAAAGTTGACGGTGTTCTGCTTGTGCGCTTCCAAGAAAACGGCATTACCTACAAAGTTTTCCATTCCCAAATCAAACACACTCAATACGTGCTTTAACCTTAGGGCAAATGATCCATAGTGCGCCATACGGTGTGGATGCTTATCGGGGTTGTTTTCCCAACTTTCCTTCACTTCATCTTGAATTTCATCTCTGGTAAAGTTTTGGTCGTGATAATTCACCCATCCGCTGTACGCAGAAAAGAGAAGAAGGCATAACATCAAAATAGATGCTATCAGCATAACCTTAGACCGAAAGGCATTTTGCCATAATTGGCGTGCCAACAATTTGATTACATTTTTTCTCATACTTAAAATTTATAGGTGGCCGAGAGGGTAAAGTTTCTAGGTGCCCCAGGAAACAAACGCAAATAGGTCTGCGCCCCTAGCCAATAGGTTTTATCAAAAAGGTTGCCTGCGTTCAAAGCGATTTGAAGGTTACTGGCAGTGGGAGTGTAATAAACCGCTGCATCAAAAATGGTGAAGCCAGGCACCTCAAAAGCCCTAGTGAACCATGGTATTTTACTGCCTTGGGACTGCACGCCAAAGCCGATGCCCCAATCTCTTAAAGTAGTGCCTTGTTTAAAGTTGTAGCGTGTCCAAATATTACCACTATGTTTGGGGGTATTCTCTTTACGTAGACCTATCAATGCATCATTGGCATCACTGATTATCTCTGCATCGATATAACTGTAAGAGGCGTTTATTTGCCAATTGGGAAGCAAATAGCCGGCAATATCCATCTCAAAGCCACGAGAACGGTCAGCGCCGCGCTGCGTAAGTAAATCAGGGTTTGCAGGATCGTTCGCGCTCATCAAAATATTCTTCTGGTTGATTTCATAAACCGCCATATTCAGCTTGATGTGCTTTTTGAACAAGTCGGCCTTTACACCAAATTCCGTTAGGTCAGAAAGAAGTGGGTCAAACTGTGAGGCAGAATCGTCGGACCAAAAAAATTGCCCTGTACTCGGTAATAAGGTAACCGTGTTCGATTGTGGTTGAAACCCTTCCAAATAAGTTGCGTAAACGTTTACGGCATCATTTAACTCATAAGTCAAACCAATTCTTGGTATCACTTTAGAATTGGTAAATGTCAATTCATTGTTCGTATCATAATTCGTGATGTCTTCAAACCACTCGCTGCGCAAGCCCAAAATCAGGCTGATTTTTTTCCATTTTAGTTGCTCTTGAACGTACACGGCATTACTGGTGGTCAATGCGGGTGGAATGGCGAACAAAGAATTAAACGTGTAATCTTCGGAAATTCGAATGGCATAATCCGGATTTTCCAAATTAAAATGCGGCACGTTGGGTAAAGGAATGGTAAGTCCGTTATATGTAGTAGTCTGATAGGCTGCCGCGTTGGTCGCATCAAAAGAATTGGTAACGCTTCCGTCGTTCAACAAATAACCTCTTGCGGAGTTTTGACCGCCGCCAACTTGTTTTTTCCAATAGTGTAAATCGTAGCCCACCAAGAATTTATGGGATAAACTGCCTGTTTTAAAATCAAAATTGAAATAAGCATTTAGGTTGTCTATCATCCAATTTTGCTTACGTTGTACGAAGCGCATAGCCGCCAGACTGGGAATTTCGTTTCCATCGATATCTACCCCAAATGCCGAAACGGACCGGTGTTCTTCCAAATCTTCTTTCCACGTTTGTTTCATGTATGCCGTATTGAAACTGATGGCATCTGTAAACTTGTGAGATAAACTTCCGGTCAGCATAAATTCTTTTGAATTGAAATAATCGTTCGGTGCACCAAGATTGAGGCTAATAGGTGTACTGGTCAAAGAGGTGACCCCGTCTATTGCCCCGAAAATGGGTTGGCCACGGTCTAGAAAACCATTCATATCGTTATAGATCATTTCAACATTTATGGCCGTTTTGTCATTGGGCAAATAGCTGAAAGAAGGAGAAATTAGAATAGATTTATTTTGGATCAGATCGCGATACGAACCCGCCTCTTCATATGCTGCATTAAAACGATACAGCAACGTTTTATCTTCGTTCAAGGGGCCTGTGAAATCTAATGCCCCGCGAATAGTACTAAAACTGCCAACGGCAAAGGAAACCTCTTTGCGGTCTTCCTTTAATGGTTTTTTGGTAACCAAGTTGATGCTTCCGCCTGGGTCGACACTTGCAAAACTAGCACTGGCAGGCCCTTTTATTACCTCTACTTTTTCAATATTGGTGGTTAACGGTTGAAGAAAATAGAACTGCCTGGTACGTAATCCATTAATGATTTGCCCTTCTTCGTTTTGGCTAATGCCCCGAATATTGTATTGGTTATACACGCTGGAAGGAGTAACACCGCTCACCACTTTTACCGCATCCGCTAGTTTAAATGCCTGCCGATCGGCAATAAGTTCTTTGGTAACCGTAGAAATCGCTTGCGGTAGTTCTTTGTTCTTGATCGCTACTTTGGTCGCCGAAAAAGAATAATCGCTATTGTAATCGTTTCTCGCCCTGCCGATTACTTCAACAGACTGTAGTTGCTCTACATTTTCTTGAAGTTTTAAAGTACCCAAATCATAATCTTTCAATTGATTGAACGATTTTTGAAAACTGAGCGATTTCATACCGATATAACTTACGGTAATCTGGTAGTTTCCTGTAGATGCAAGAGCCCAACTGAAATTTCCGTTTTCCTCTGTAATCGTACCTCCTTTTGTGCCAGAATTTTTATCGGAATAGGAGAGGGTTGCGCCCAAAATTGGGGCGCCGTCGTTATCCGTAACTTTACCTTTTACTGAAATTTGGGCAAATGTTGCATTGCATACCAATAGCATCAGTATGACTTTTATATAGTTTTTCATCTGTTTTAAATAGTTTCTAAATAAAGTTGGTTCAGTTCGTTGGCGTCAATATCACTGGCCTTTAACTGCTGGGCCAAGACCCCTTCTTTCATAATACCAATGGTGGTACCCAATTCTACCGCATTGAAAATATCATGGGTAGCCATGAAGATGACCTTGCCCATTACGGCCAGTTCTTTACAAATTTTAGTGAATTCAGCTGTCGCTTTAGGGTCTAGGCCAGAAGTGGGCTCATCCATAAAAATGACTTCCGCGTTCTTGGCAAGTGCAACGGCAATACCAACCTTTTGACGCATACCCTTAGAATACGAAGAGAGCCTTTTATGCTGTGCATCTTCCTGTAATCCGGTTTTAGTAAGAAAGTGCTCTAACTCCGGTACTGAATACGTAAAACCGGCTAAGCGGCTAAAGAAATCAAGGTTTTCTATACCGGTCAGATTTCCGTACAATTGTACTGTTTCGGGTATATAGGCCGTTAGCTGATTGGTGTCGTCTTTGCCTACTTCTTTATCGCCTACGAAGGCTTGGCCGCCATCCTTTTTAATAAACCCTAAAAAGATATTGATGGTGGTGGTCTTTCCCGCACCGTTCTGGCCCAATAGACAAAAAATTTCGCCTTTTGAAACTTTAAAAGAAACGTCTTTCAAAGCCGCTTTTCCATTATATGATTTGGTGATGTTTACTGCTCTTAGCATGAAAATAATATGATTTATTAGTGGATGATAGTATTGCAAATACTGCTATTCATCGATGTTGTTTACGATAAATGCGTATTTGGCTCTATTGAAGTATAACCCTTGGAGTAGGGTTGGTGCCCATAGCGTAGCTATACACAAGCCATGTCTTGAAAATCTCTAAATACGATTAGAGACCTTTCAAGTCAAAATAACTTGAGCACGAGGTGTAGTATCCCTTGAATACGGGATAGTACAACCTAAAATATGGACTATAACAATGATGGAGGAGGCCTAGTAAAGAGGTAACTTTCTAGGTGTCTGTTGCCAAGAAAAAGACATAATGTATTCTGGCTAAGTTTTTTCTCGTAAAAAAAGGTTTCCTTTTGCGGTATAACCGGATGCTCCGCTTCTAGAAGAGGAATGAAATTGACCGCAGTGGTAATATCACAAACCTCACAATGTTGAACGTCGGGTTCATCGGTATGATGGGTAAGCGCATGCAGGCCCGCAACCTTGAACAAGAGAATTAAGGCAACGTAAAATAAGGCTATATTGTGCTTGACGATTTTCACTCGTGGCAGTAAAAGTAAATTATATTCTAGATTTTCCTTCGATGACATCTAAAAAAGAATCCTAAATACATTTTATCTAAAAAAGTGTTCTGATACCTACCATATTAAAAATATTGGTAAAGCATTTTTCAAAAACCTTAAGAACGAAAGAATCTTATCCGTTACGACTGACCGTTCAATATTTTCGTTAGATAATGTGCAGTTTTGCTCTGTTTGTTTTTCGCCACATTTTCCGGAACGTCCGCTACTACGATATTTCCTCCTTCTTCACCAGCGCCAGGCCCCATATCTATGACCCAATCGCTTTCTGCAATGACTTGCATATCATGTTCCACCACAATTACGGTATTGCCGGCATCGACCAATCTGGCTAATTGAAGTTGTAATTTTTCTACATCAGTTGGGTGTAAGCCGGTTGTTGGCTCGTCTAGAATATAGAGTGTTTTTCCTCGGTTTAGACGCTGCAGTTCTTTTGCCAATTTTATACGCTGGGCTTCACCACCGGAGAGTTCCGTGGCGGGTTGCCCTAGGCGTAAATAACCCAACCCTACTTCTTGCAGTACTTTGAGGGGGCGCATTACCCGTTCTTCCTCATTAAAAAAATCTGTGGCTTCGTTTACGGTCAGACCTAGAACCTGAGCAATATTTTTTTTATTATAGGTAATCTCTAAAGTTTCGGGATTATAACGTGTGCCCTCACAAACTGGGCAGGGCGCATAAACGCTAGGCAGAAATAAGAGCTCTACCATGACAGCGCCTTCGCCTTCACAATTGGGACAACGTCCTTTTCCTACATTAAAAGAAAAACGCCCGGCCTTATACTTACGTGATTTGGCCAATTTTGTAGTGGAGAACAATTTTCTTACTACATCGAACAAGCCGGTGTAGGTGGCCAAGTTGGATCGTGGTGTTCTACCGATCGGTTTTTGGTTGACTACGACCATACGTTTTAGATGTTCTGAACCTACGGTGATTTCTCCGCCTTGTATTGCAGTTACTTCTGGTGAAAGTGGGTCATCCTCTTCTTCCTCTTTCTCGGTAGCAATAGTGTTTCCTAGTTGAGCGGACATCAATTCTACCAAGACCTGACTTACCAAACTACTTTTCCCTGAACCTGAAATACCGGTAACACATGTCATCACGCCCAAAGGGAAGGAGGCCTCAAGATTGTTTAAGTTGTTTTTGGTGATTCCGTTTAAGGTCAGCCATCCTGTTGGCTTTCGAGGTTTTGATTTTTTAAAAGGAAGGTCATTAAAAAGGTGCTCCCTAGTTTTCGATTTTGAAATATTTTGCAACCCGGCAGGAGGTCCGCTATAAAGAATCTCTCCACCACCTTCGCCAGCATCGGGACCTACATCTACCAACCAATCGGCATGGCGTACCACATCTAATTCGTGCTCCACAACAAAAAGGGAATTACCGCTTGCCTTCAGCCGGTCCAATGTTTTTAACAGGGCCTCGGTATCCGCAGGATGCAATCCCGCAGAAGGCTCATCTAACACATAAACCACACCAAATAGATTGCTACGTACCTGGGTCGCTAACCGTAGACGTTGGTGTTCACCGGCAGATAGGGTAGGTGTACTTCGTTCCAATGATAAATATCCTAGCCCCAGTTCCAGCAAAACATCCAATCTTGCCACCAGGTCTTCGGCAATACGCTGTGCCACCAGCGCTTTCTCTTTGTGACTTTTAGCCAATTCAGTTAGGCCCGGCGCAGAACCATTTCCATAAGGAGTGAAGATGGCAAGTAGTTTTTTCAACGGTAACCTAGAAATATCGGCAATATCATAGCCAGCAAAAGTCACGGAAAGGGACTCTGGGCGTAGGCGTTTGCCATGACAGGTAGGGCACTCGCTACTAATCATATATTTAGAAACACGCTTTTTCATTAAAGAACTTTGCGTATTGGCAAAGGTGTGCAACACCAGTTTTTTTGCACCCGAATAGGTACCCATATAACTGGGTTCGTGTTTGTTTTCGATGGCAAATTGAAGTTCTTCTCTATTTAGGTTTCGATATACCGGCACCTTTGGTTGTTCGTCTGTAAATAAAATCCAGTCACGATCTTTCTGTGGAAGGTCTTTCCAGGGGGTATCTACATCATAACCCAGTGTCACTAAAATATCCCGTAGATTTTTACCCTGCCAAGCCTTGGGCCATGAGTCTATCGCTCCTTCCCTAATAGTTAAGGTGTCATTAAGCACCATACTCTTTTCGGTAACTTGGTAGACCCTGCCAAGTCCGTGACATTCGGGGCAAACGCCTTCCGGAGTATTGGTCGAAAATGAATCCGCATATAAAATCGGCTGATTCGGCGGGTAATCGCCTGCACGGGAATATAACATGCGCAATAGATTCGACAAGGTAGTCACGGAACCGACCGAGGAGCGGGTAGTTCCCGAACCGCGTTGCTGCTGTAAGGCAACCGCAGGGGGCAAACCTTCAATCTCATCAACTTCAGGTATGGGCATTTGATGAAATAGACGACGAGCATAAGGTGACACGGACTCGAGATATCTTCGTTGCGCCTCGGCATATAGAGTGCCAAAAGCAAGAGAGGACTTGCCAGAACCCGAAATGCCGGTAAATACCACCAGTGCATCACGCGGAATTTCTAGACTTACATCTTTGAGGTTATGTTGTCTTGCGCCACTAATGGCGACAAAACCTTCTTTTTGCGCTCTTTCTTCATGCCTTTTCTCCATGCGGCCGAATATACCAAGAATCTATTGATATGGCTTTTAAGTTACAGGGTTTTCAGTACGGTATGAAAGAGTCTAGTGCTCCCTATTAATGGAGATGACCGATTAAATATCTGAGAGTAAATAACTTAGTACCTCCAAAAAACTTGAGTATGGGTTTTATAAGTATCTTTAAATGCAAGTACGTTGAAGTATCGAAAGTACCTGGTATAGAAAGGCTTCTAATTAGCAATACTTCAAAGAGTACTCGAATTTCATTGTATAACGAATAATAAAATCGAGCAATATTAGCCGACCGACCCACATACAAGAAGTGCTTCATGAACTGGATCGCATTATAGATGATGCCATCGCAAATAACGACCGTCTGGGCTTTTTTGCTTATTTGTACAGAAGGGTTACTGCCGAAATACTGAATGAAGTTCAATTGGGAAACTTTGAAGACAACGAACGAATGGAAATCTTTGATGTTGCGTTCGCCAACTATTATTTAGACGCTTATAGCGGACACCTAAATAACCTGAAAATACGTAAGTCTTGGGATTTTGCTTTTAAATCTAAAAACGAACCTTTGACTATTCTACAGCATATTTTACTCGGCATTAATACGCATATTAATCTTGATTTAGGTTTGGCGGCAAGTGCTGCCATGCAAGGACAGGAGATAGTCGACATTCAAAACGATTTCAATAAGGTAAATACCATACTCTTTAACATGGTGAACGAAATGCAAGACCGATTGAGTCGCGTATCGCCCATGTTGTTCTTATTGGACCTTGTGGGTAAAAATTCAGATGAAAAAGTAATCAATTTTAGTTTACAGAAGGCCAGGGAATTATCATGGTACAATGCCAATCTTTTATGGGGATTAGGTACCGGACATCAAAACGATGCCATCAACCAAATGGATTTGGCAGTACTAGGTTTAGGAAGAGTCATAACATCGCCAAAATCTAAAATAGTTTCTTTTATACTTCGTATGATGGGCCGTTTTGAAGAAAAAGACGTGGGTACGGTAATTTCCAAATTAAGGCAAGATTAAGGCATTTTCTGCCCTGATTATTGCGCCAATTCTATCAACACTTTACTTACTATTTCGGACTCTCTTCATTAAAAATGATGCTGGAATTTCCTTTTATATATAAACGCCGAATAGATTAAAAGCGTTCTATTAATTTTGTGGCTCATTTACTTGACACAATTTTAGAAGCTTGCTAGAGAAAAGACGACAATTACCCCAAGAACAATTTATAGATGAAGATTACTTCATTTATTGTTTAGAAGGGGTTGAAGAAATAGAGACGGACAAGGTTACCGAAGCACAACAAAATTTGGAGCAATTGGCCATGAAATTTGGTATTGCAAGCATTTATAAAACATGCGATACTATTGAAGGATTAGAAGACAGCTTAAATGCCCTTGTCTTAGATGACCATAATTTCAAGGATTACGAAATTATTTATCTGGTCATGGCCGGTGAAGCCAATAGCATTTGTCTAAATGGCTATTACTATAATCTACAAGAAATCGCAGAACTGTTTGAAGGCCGATTAAAGGGAAAGATCTTACACTTTTCTAATGCAAAAATTTTAGATTTGGATGAAGACGAAGCGCAGTATTTTTTAGATGTCACCAATGCAAAAGCGATTTCTGGCTACGGAAATGCATATAACGGAATTAGCAGTGCCAATCTAGATAAGGTATTCTTTCACTTATTTAAGGAAGATGATGATATGTTCGAGGTAGTTGAAGAGCTACACCAAAGACATTACAACGTCTGTAAATTACTCGATTTCAGGTTGTATTATTAAGCCTAAGAAACTGCCGAGTTGATATTATTAAATGATTCTAACCTCAATTAATTAATCGAGGCCCTAAATTCCTTTGGCGAATGCCCCACTTTTTGCTTGAACAAGCGACTAAAATGTTGGGGGTATTTAAACCCTAGTTCGTAAGCAATCTCACTCACCGATTTGGCTGGGTCAAATACCCTTTCTTTGGCTACTTCAATAAGTTTGTTCTGAATGTATTCTTGAGCTGATTTTCCAGTCTCTTTTTTAACCAAATCCCCAAAGTAATTGGAAGACAGGTACAACTGTTCGGCAAAATAACCTACCGAGGGCGTGCCGTGTTTTTGGGGCTTATCTGATTTAAAGTATGCGTTCAACAATTCATTGAATTTAGTCATGAAAGTCAGGTTCTCTACTTCGCGGGTCAAAAACTGACGGTCGTAGAATCGCATACAATAATCTAAAAGCAGTTCAATATTTGCCACGATCAATTTTTTGCTATGCTTGTCAAGGTTCTGTTCCAACTCATACTGAATTTTATCCAACAGGCTCAAAATAACTGTTCGTTCTTTAGCCGATAGGTGCAGAGCTTCTTTAACGGAATAAGAGAAAAAACTAAAATCCTCAATTTTACGTGCCAGCTCGGTACCCAGAAGTAAATCGGGGTGAAAAAGGAGTGCGTACCCTTTTGGACGAAAATTGGGGTCGTCATACGATAAACCAACCATTTGCTCCGGGGCCACAAAGACCAAAGTTCCTTTATCATAATCGTAGGCCTTTCCCCCGTACTTCATCTTACACCCTTTGGCATCCTTAAGAAACAGGGCATAACAATTAAAATTTAACGCATCATATTTTTTAATGACCTTACTTTCATCACTTACCTTCTCAAAATCTACCAAACCCACCAAAGGATGTAAAATCTCTTGGTTTCGTAAATTGAGATAATCGCCGACTGAATTGATGTCCAAAATATTTTTCATACTTGAAATGATTGTTAGCTAAAGATAATGTATTGTGTTCAAGCAAATCAAATCGACATTATCACATCTGTAATAGTGGTATGAACATCCGTAATTTGGGTACGCCTATTGCTTTTAATGATGGTATTTTTGAAGAAGCAAGTATATAATTTTAAAATCATACAAATGAGAACACTTATTATTACAATGTTTATAGTGCTATTTAGCTCAACATCCTTCGCGCAAAACGGAACTATCGAAAAAGAAATCAAAGAACTTTCCAAAGCTAAATGGCAATGGATGGCCGACAAGGATGTGGATAAGCTTGCAACGCTTTTCCACGATAAATCTAAATTCGTACACATGAGCGGTTCTTGGAAAAAGGATAGGGAACTAGAAATCATCGAATCGGGAAGTATTTGGTACAAAAATGCCGATGTGCATGACGTGGCCGTAGAAACATTTGGCGACGACATCGCAGTACTTTGGAACCGCATTACACTGACGGCACATGTAAGGGGAAATGATGTCGAAAATGAGTTTACGGTGACCGAATTCTATAAAAAAGATGGTGGCGATTGGAAATTGCTCGACCTGACTTTTAGCAGTGTACGAGATACCCATAAAATTGAACATTGATTACTCAGTTCCATTATTTCAATACCATTTTAGCGGGTTACAAAATTAAGCGAAGGCTAGTGAATTATAGAATTTGTCCTCTTGTGAACATACAATGTGAAGTCTTCAAGATTTCATACAGAGGCAGGTGCTAACAAACGAAGAAGGTAATATAGTTTGAATTCATTGTTTGCCTATTGTTTTTTAAAGGGATTCATGAATTTCCTTCGTCGCTTTAAAACATACGAGAAAATAGGTGTGACCCATGCAGTACTAATTTTTCAGCGAGACGAAGGGTGGCCGCTTTACAAGTAAGGGAGAATTAAAACTCCTACTAATGGCCTTATTTCTTGAATATTTTTTTAACGCCTAGAACTATAAGTAATACAACAAAGCCCACAACAAGCCCCAATAGAAATTCCACCAACATAGCAGGTAAAGAGGGAAACAAGTGATGTAAAAAAGGAACATTATGTGAAAAGATTCCGCCGGAAACCAGTAATAAGGCTATGGTACCAATAAACCCCAACGATTTTATTACTACGGGAAGGGCATTCACAAAAAAACGTCCCACCTTATCGGAAAAGCTATTCTCCTCCTCATTGAGGTTGATCAGTTTGACCCCGAATTCATCCATACGAACAATAAGGGCTACAATACCATATACACCTACGGTAGCCAACAGGGCCACCACAGATACCACCATGATCTGATTGACCAAAGGCGCTTCAATAACGGTACCCAAGGCTATGATGACAATTTCAACGGAAAGTATAAAATCCGTAAGAATGGCAGATTTTATCTTTTCCTTTTCAAGTTCGAGAATTTCTTCTTTGGATGGCGCTTCGGTTTTGGCATGTGGTTGCTCATGGTCATGCGGCACGAAGTACTCATAGATTTTTTCTGCACCTTCATAGGCCAGATAGAGTCCGCCAAGAATAAGAATAATGGTGACCGCCACCGGTAAAAAGGCACTTAAGAGAAAGGCAACGGGTAAAATAATGATTTTGTTGAGCAAAGAACCTTTGGTAATGGCCCATAGTACCGGTAGTTCTCTTTTAGATACAAAGCCGGAAGCTTTTTCAGCATTTACCGCCAAATCATCACCCAAGATCCCTGCGGTCTTTTTGGTGGCTATTTTGCTCATTGAGGCAACATCATCTAACAAAGTTGCTACATCATCTAAAATTGCGAAAAACCCGGAAGCCATATAATTAATTTTGGGCAAAAATAGAATATGCCTTTTAGTTAAAGGGATTTATTTGACTAAAAAATGAACGTATTTTCATGAAAATTGGTAAACTCTAAATTAATGCCCATTCACTCTCCAATAGTAGAAATCTTACTTATTTAGTACTATTGCGCGTAGACATTTTACTTTAGAGAAACTTTCTGTTCTGTATGCCCACCAATTTAGTAGTATTAGCGATACTTAGTATACCGTTTGCTTAGTGCTACCAGCTTGAGTATATCGTATTGAAAATTTAAAAGTATTTAAATTGGCTTTTAAATGTGCGAAATCGCTGCCATTCTCCCAAATAATATCTATTTCATTTTTCGCGGAATCATTAATTTTCATGCTGCCATTGAACGCATCACATGTATTACGCAATCTCATGATATTTAGCTGGTTCAGAACGATTTTCTTTTGAAGTCCAGCGGTTACCGCTTCCATGGTCAATGTAGTTCTGTTGATTTCTTTATGTCCGCCACTGCCCGCATTATCCGCAGCAGCATAATCATTCTTACCTGCAAAAATATCCAAATACCAGACTTGGGGTATACCTGGCATAAACATTTGAATGGCCCTGGCCAATAGCAACTTTTGCTCGTTTTCGCCCAAAGCACTGAAAAATGTGGCGTTTACTTGGTAATAGGATATTTTTTTCCCTGATGGCCCATATAGATTCTTTACCCGACCTCCTCTCTCCATAATAGTGCTCATTATGGTTTCAATCTCCTTATCTTCTAGCAGGCCTTTTTGGTATGTTCCGGAGATTTCCTTTCCTTTTAGATCTAAGACCGGTATACCATCATGACAGCCCAACATATTTACCGTTCTATATCCCTTTTCTACGATTTCCCTTGCCCAAGTGAACAGTGCACTATGGTCTGAAGTTTCCAAGGTGTGTATCATTAATCCGGGCAGGAAAAAATCATATATCTGATACCCTTCATCCGCTACTTCATCATGTAAATGAAGACCATACTCGGCATGTATTTCCGGCAAAAGGGTCAATCCATTTTTCGTTGCTATTTGGTTGATCCTCTTTAAATAATCCCACGTACCGGGTTTATTAAAAAAGTTTGATTTACCGATCTCTTTATGCAAATAGGCAAAAGCATCTAAACGAAGAATAGAACAGCCATAGCTTTTTACCTTGGCCAATGTTTCTTCATAAAAGTCCCAAACTAATTGAGACTTGGCATTAACATCCATCTGGCCCAAAATACTATTGTTCTCATTATCTATTTTTTGATAAAAGGTATTCCAATAGGGTTGTTGGCTACCGTCGGGGAAAGGAACATTCAAAATGGGCAATCCTGCTTTTCTCATGAAGAGTTTATCTAAATACTCTTTTTTTGGTATGATTATGCCCTTATCGTTCAATTCTCCGTGACCTTTCCAGAAAGTATTCCAATTAATAAAAAAATCTTTGTATTTAGAGTGTTCCCCATATTGAATCAAGTCTTTAAATTGTGGTGATGCCACCGATAAATGGTTAAGAACAATATCGAACTTCAACATAATGCCCAGTTCTTCCAAAGCCTTTAAATCATCTTTAGAAACTAGTTCTTCGTTAATGTTATAGTCAATAATCGAAAAACCTCTATCGAGGTCACTATTAAAAAAGGTAGGTAATACATAAAATAAGGAAAATACCTCTTTAAACTCGGGCATTCTAAGCATGGTAACCGTATCGCTAAGATTACTACCGATACTGTCTGGGTAGGCATTGAACATTACGCCATTTAAAATAGTATTGTTTGGTTTCATAACTGTGCTTGACAATGGTTATAATAGTTTTGACAAAATATCGATATTATCTGGCAATCGCCCAACATTCTGTAATTTTAAGGCTGCCAACTTCAATGCCACTTCAAGACATTCTTCGATTGTTTTTTCTTTAATATAGGCGAAAAGAAAACCGGACCAAAACGCATCTCCCGCTCCGGTAGTATCTTGAACTTTTTCAACCTTAATGGCCGGTAGTTCGATGACACCTTTTTCTTTTTGCGATAGCTTCACGCCTTTACTCCCCAGGGTTAAACAAACAATTTCCGCTCCTTCTGAATGAAAGAACTCGAAAATTTCATTGTGGGGCAGTTTTTTTTCAAACAAGCGCAGCATATCATCTTCACTTATCTTTATAAGCGGATTGAATTTACAATACGCTTTTATGACCTGAACCGCCTGTTCTTGGCTAGACCACAGCTTTTTGGCATAATTTACATCAATGCTCAATTTACAACCGAGGTCAAAGGCTTCCTTGGCCTTTTTTAAGATGGTGCTCTGGGCCGGTTCTTTGCTTAGGGCAAAGCAGGTCGTGTGGTATATTCTAGAATTGGAGAGTGTTTCTTTGGTTATTTGCGAATCTACAATGCAATTATCTGCTTGTCTGTAAGGGATAAAATCGGGAGTGCTTTCCGACCGGGATACAAAGATTACACTGGTAGATGCTTCCTCCAGCTCATAAATATTATCCGTTTCGATTTGGGCCTCATCCAGTCTCTTGATTATATATTCTCCAAAACCATCGTTTCCTACAGTGGCCACCAATGAAGAACGAAGGCCTAATCGGGCACAATTCATGGCCACATTGGTAGCTGAACCTCCTAAGTATCTATGGTAATCTCTGGTATTATTTATAAGTACTCCCTGTTGGTGACCAATAAAATCAATAAGGACCTCTCCTACACTTAAAATATCTATCTTGTTGCTCAACACTTTTACTTTTTTAAAATAAGGAACTATAATTTTTTTTGTTTTCTTTGATCAAAAGCGTACAGACCGCGCTTATGAGCAACAGTACACCTGAAAAAGTAATGGCATTTCTAGGGTCATTGTCTAGCATGTTCTTTAAAATAAAGCCAAAAGACAATGTTTGTATGATCATGGGTATCACGATCATCATATTGATAATACCCATATAAACGCCATAACGTTCTTTGGGTATAGCGGCTACTACCATAAGGTAGGGAATACCCATCATACTTGCCCAACCAATACCAAAACCTGTGATAGCAAAGAATAGCAGGTTTTTATTTTCTATATGCGGAAATGCCAAAAACCCAACGGCGGCAATGACAAGGCAAAAGGCATGCACCTTTTTTGCGCTATATTTTTTGGCTAAACCAACTAGGGCGAATGCTATTAAAAAAGTAACAACGTTATACCACCCATTTACCAAACCTGTCCAACTTACCGCTTCACTATAAGCCTGGGTATTTTCAGGGGTAGCCTTCCAAACGGATAGGGCCACACTTTTAGATGAGTTTTGCCAATAGCAAAACAGGGCATACCATTGAAAAAGGTAAACTAGGGCCAATTGCCACATTACTTTGGGCATTTCCTTAACTGCCCTAAAAATTTCTATCAAAGGCTCCAAAATACTCCTGCTCTCCCTAATACGTTTTAATTCTTCTGCTGTTGGGGGTATTTCTTTGGTCTTGCTCATGCTCCACAATATGGTGGCTATAGAGCAGACGGCACCTAGGAAAAAGGAGGCATATACCCAAGTGGGCAGAGAACCTGTAGTGCCAATAATAATAAGTGGGAATATAAACAGCGATACATTGGCAAGTACTTGGCCCAATCCCGTAAAAAAACTTTGCATCTGAAAGCCCAAAGGCTGCTGTTCTATATCCAGCTTATCGGCTATTAGGGCTCTATAAGGCTCCATGGCCGTGTTATTTCCTACGTCTAAAATCCATAATAGACCGGCCGCCATCCAAAGAGTGCTGCTATATGGGAATGCAAATAAGGTGAGGCTACATAGAATGGCGCCAATTAGAAAATAAGGCTTTCGCCTACCAAATTTTGGACTCCATGTTTTATCACTAAGGGCGCCAATAATGGGTTGCACCAATAGACCTGTCACCGGACCTGCAAGGTGTAAAATGGGAATTTGATCCGGACTTGCCCCTAGAAAGTCGTAAATAGGTGTAACTGCACTTTGCTGAAGACCAAAGCTGTACTGAATACCAAAAAAGCCAACATTCATGTTCAGTATCTGCCAAAAACTAAGTTTAGGTTTTTTAAGCATCGTTTAAGGTCTAGTTTGCAATCTTTTTTAAGAAAGCCTCAAAATCGCTATCGTTCATAAATAGTTGCCCATTTTTATCAATCACCGGTAACGCTATTTGATTGGTTGATAATCCTGCTTTTTGAACCTTGATCAACATTTCCCGTTGTTTTACAATGTTTACATCTACGTCATAGTATGTGAACGCTATTTGTTTGCTGGTAAGAAAAGACTTGGTGTCTAAACAAAAGTGGCAGGTATCACTTCCATAGATAATAATGCTATCAGCATTTATTTTTGATGTTGAACCCTGTTCATTATCAAGTGTCACCTCTTGGCCTAAACAGCTTACACTTAAAAATAGGGTCAAGCAACAGGTAATTAGAAAATCTTTCATCTTTAATCTTTCATGTTTAAGAAAAAAGAGTTGGTCCTTTATACAATTCCCAACTCTTTTCATCAACAAAACTTAAACGCTATATTATTTAGAACTTGTATTGTAGCGATAAAGTGGAAGATCTACCACTGATCGATCTTGCCCTTACCAAACGGTCTGCACCAAAAGCACCGTCACCATTTCCTTCTACCTCTGTTATACCAACGGTATCAAAAAGGTTGTTCACACTCAATACCAATGAAAGTCCTTTGGTCAATCCTGCCCTTCCAATAAGGTTAAAGTATG
Organism: Flavobacteriaceae bacterium MAR_2009_75; assembly: GCA_002813285.1. NCBI lineage: Bacteria > Pseudomonadati > Bacteroidota > Flavobacteriia > Flavobacteriales > Flavobacteriaceae > Flavobacteriaceae bacterium MAR_2009_75. The sequence continues at coordinate 4,720,403 of PHTZ01000001.1, read as the reverse complement.
CATAGCCAGGTATGACCAAATCATTGTCATCTTGGGCATACGACTTAGAGGTACCCAATACGCTCAACACAACTGCATGTTGCTTGGTAGCTCCAAAGTTGTAGGAAGGTGAAAGGTTATACACAAAATCTGCTTGTCTTCTAGGCGTGTTACCTTCATTGTCTCCACCATCGATTTCAGCTTTGGTCCAAGTGAGGGAACCGTTCACGGAAAAGTTCTCTCCAAAGGCTAGAGCGGTTTCCGCTTCAATACCCAAAGCCTTAAACGGATTGCCTACCGTTCTATTCAATTCATTGCTAATACCTTCATCAGTATTACTTATAAAACCGGTAAGATTGAGACTTCCGTTATTAAGTCTTTTCTTGACACCTACTTCAAGTTGTGAAAGCTCGTCGAATTGAACATCGGCCAAACCATCTGCACCATAGGTATTTCTATCAGCAGCCCTACCTGATGCACCTTTACTATATCTTGTAAATACCGCCGCACCATCATTGATCTTATAGTTAAGACCTGCGGAATAGGATACAAAATTGTAGCTATCGTTAACGATTTGTCCTGCATTACCTGCAATTACGGGTACAACTTGTTCAATTCCTTGAATAACGCCATCGCCATCATAGTCATAAGAACCTTGACTAGTTGGACCAGCTTGAATAGTTCCGTTAACATTTACGTTCTCAAAACGTACACTACCATCAAAGTTCAATTTTTCGGTAATACCGGCATCGATACCAACATAAGGAGAGTTCACGTTATGTACCGTATTGTATTTACGCTGGCAGCAGTTGCCCCAGACCGGAGTTCCGTAGGAATATTGTCCATTTCTTGAAAATCCATCAAAATCAGCCAATCTGGCTTCTCCATCTCCCTTGACCTCAGAGATAAAAGAGCTCCATTGCCATCCTATTTTGGTGTTCTGCGTTGCCGTAAACAAACCAGCGGTAAGCCCAATATTATCACCTAGCTTTTTGGTAATCTTTGTATCGCTAAAGAAATTGCTCAAATCATCTACGGTAACATCGAACATGTGTATGATCTGTGCCAATCCGTTTTCCGGATTAAATGCCTCCCTAGCTCCATCGGAATATACCAAGGCCTCAGTTCCGGCTCCGGCGGCAGCTCTTGCCGTAGCATCAATTTCGGCCACCGTGCCCACAGCGGCGGTGAACGGAGCTACCCATTGCCCGCTATTATTTGAGTATCTTGCCTTACCGGCTATTTTCCAATCGTTTCCTAAATCAAACGAAAATTCAGCACCCAATGCTTTAGAAATAGGGTTGTTACCATTTCTAACATCGTTCACATGTCTACCGCCACCATCAAAAGGATTGGTTCCCGCACTTTGCTGTAAATAGGCCGATTGGGTTGCGTCTCCGGTAATATCGAAACCAGGTAAATTGGAGTAGGTAGGGTCGTCATTGTTCCCTTCCAACAACATAGGCATAGGCAGGTACATGACCGATCTATCATTTAAGAATTTGGCATAAACACGCACGTAGCCGCTATTGAATTCTTTGGTGATGTTCGCTTTGAACTGCCCACCTTTGTTACCTTGGTACCCGATATCCCTTGGTCCTTCACCGGTTCTCATAAAACCTCCCATGTGAAAGGTGAGTCCGTTACCGATGGGAGAACCATATTCAAAATCAAGTCTACTGGTCTGATAATCCAATCCGAAGGTTGTTGCCAATGAACCTCCTTCAGTTTTACCGGTCTTACTGATCATGTTGATGATACCGGCAGGTCCGTTAGAAGTTTGAGTCGATGCAGACCCCCTCGAATGGCCTCTACTCGGCCAATATTGGAATCGATTCGCAAGAAGTTATCGGCATTTCCGAAAGAGGTATCACCGAATAGGTTGAGAGGTAGTCCATCTTCCTGAATTTGAAAATATCTAGAACCACCAGAAGAAACAGGCACCCCACGAACGTTAAAGTTAGCGTTACCTTCACCACCTGAAGATTCTGCACGAATACCCGGTATGTTTCTAAAAAGTTCACCGGCACTTCTAGGCGCCGCATTTTCAATTCGCTTGGTACCCATGGTAGAAACCGAGATACTCGATTCTAACTTTGATTTGGGGTTGACCACCCCGGTAATCACTACTTCGTCAAGAGATTCCGCATCTTCTTGCATACTAAAATTCAAGGTTTGGTCGGCGCCATTGATTTCAATGGTTTTAGACATCTTTTTAAACCCTAGGTAAGAAGCGGTCAAGGTATAGGTACCATCCTCTAAATCGCTTATGGAATAATTACCGTCAAAATCGGTAACCGTACCGTTGGTAGTACCGTCTATAATAATGTTTACTCCGCCCAAGGGCACTTCTGCCTCGTCTGTTACCGTACCGGATATAGATTGTGCAGTTGCCACACCCCCCGAAAGCAATAACAAAATCAATAAAATCGCATTGTTTTTAATTAAACTCATTGGTCTTCATTTTAATTATTCAATAATTTCAATACTTAATTCTTCACGAATCTATTTTTATAGTGCATTCAAATTGTGAATAAAAGAATCGAAATGGTTTTCGAAATCACCGAAAACCATTTCGATTTCTATTTTTTAGTTTAAATTGAACTTTATAATCCGATTTTTATGAATCCCGTAACCCTAAAGCAGATAGCTGAAGAATTGAATATTTCCGTTGCTACTGTATCAAAAGCTCTTAAAGACTATCCTGATGTAAGTAAGAAGACCAAGGCTTTGGTAAAAGAACTTGCAAGAACCTTAAACTATAAACCCAATACCTTTGCGGTCAATCTGCGTACCAGAGAATCTAAGACCATAGGTTTGGTCATACCTGTAATTGTTCATCACTTCTTCTCCAATGTCATTAAGGGTATTGTGGCGCAGGCAGAAAAAAAGGGATACTTGGTCATCATCCTTCAGTCCAATGAATCTTACGAACTGGAAAAAAAACAGATCGATCTTTTATTGAATCAGCGAGTAGATGGCATCATCATATCCTTGGCCAACGGCACTGCAGATTTTACGCACTTAAAGCATGTTTTAGAACTGGGGAAACCCCTGGTTATGTTCGATAAGATCGCTAAGATCGTTCCCTGTTCAAAGGTGGTCATAGATGATAGAAAGGCCGCTTATCTCGCCACCCAGCATTTGATAGATACCGGCTGTACACGCATTGCGCATTTTAGGGGCGCGCTTTTACCACAAAATTCCATCGACCGATTTTTAGGGTATAAAAAGGCCTTGTTGGACAATGGGCTACCGTACGATCCCTCTTTGGTGTATATATGTGAATGTGACGACCGAAGCTTTGAAGAGGGACAGGAAAATGCCCGGCAACTTTTAAAAGATCATAATGATGTGGACGGTATCTTTATCAATACGGATTTGGTGGCCATTGGGGCCATGACCGAATTTAACAAGAAGGGCGTAAACGTTCCGGAAGATATTGCCATAGTTGGCTTTAGCAATTGGTTTATGTCTTCAGTTATATCTCCAACTTTAACTACGATCAACCAGCCAGGAGTACAAATGGGCAAAGCCGCCTTTAAAAGGTTGTATAGGGAAATTAAGGCCATTAAAAAGAACAAACCCATTGCTCCCAAGGTAATTACCCTTGAAACGGAATTGATAAAAAGAGAATCTACGAAATAAGGGCTGATTCTAAGTTATATATGTTTCCCCAAGTACTTCAACGGTTATAGCCTCGGTATTTAGGTACGGTCCGTTTTTGATAAACTTAATATATTTAGGAAAATTTTGAGAGTAGAACTTCAACTGTATTTACAATAAAACGACCTAAGCCAATTGTATGTTACGAAACTTCCCTTTTATGCTATTGCTCTGTTTGTTCATCAGCGTTTCCTGCAAAGATGAGAAAAAGAAGAACTTTGAATTAAAACGCTCCAAAGAACTGGCCGCAAAGAACAAGGTTCACAACCAACTGTTGGCTATTGAGAAAGAGCAGGGGTGGAAGTTACTTTTTGATGGGGAAACCCTTAACGGATGGCACCTGTTCAACAGTCCGGATTCTACCCAGTTTTCTGCTTGGGAAGTACGGGATGGATTTATTTTCTGCAATGCTACGGATGAAAGCAGGGTATTTGGGGATTTGGTGACCGATACCGATTATGAGAACTACGAACTGGTTTTTGAATGGCAAATGGCCCTTAGGGGCAATGGTGGGGTTTTTGTGAATGTACAGGAGACTCCCCAATTTAAGGCCACTTATGAAACGGGACCGGAATACCAATTGTTGGAGCCTGCCCATATGGATAACAAAACGCCTCTTAAAAGACCTGGATGCCTTTGGGGGCTCGCTCCGCAAATAACGAAGGTAGAAGCCAAACCGGTAGGGCAGTGGAACCAGACCAAGATTGTACAGCAAGATGGCAAAATAACCTTTTACCTCAATGGTAAAAAGACCGCTACAGCCGATTTAACCTCTCCGGAGTGGTCAAAATTGGTAGCCAATTCCAATTTTAAGGACCGACCCGACTTTGGAAAAGCCACCAAAGGCAAAATAGCACTACAGAACTGGTATTTTGAATCGAAGTTTCGCAATATGAAGTTGAGAGAGTTGTAGGTTGAATGTTTTATATTTATGGGTTTTAATGATGTGTAACAACAAAATCTTCTTTAATGTCTTGTTTAAAAACCACATACGTTTCTAGTTTTGCCTGCATATTATGGTTCTTGGCTTCTTGCTCTAGTGAAAATGTAGAAGAACAACCCTTGGATGCAGCATCAAAAGAAGAAGAAATCGTTGAAGAAGAAGAGAATCAGAGTTTGCTCTCTTTTACCATAAACGGTGAAACTAGAACTACTCGTGCAGGTAAGCCCTTTGCTGCTTTTATTGAAATTACTACTGAAAACGGCAAGGAATATGCCTTTGGCATTTCTGGGGCCGATGCCAATGATGACCTTGAGAGATGGGGATTCAGTACAAGTTTTTCTTCTGCCGATTCCGATTTTATTGTTGAAGGTCTTACTGTTAGCTCCGCTGAATCGAATTTTGAAGATTTAAATATTTCTGGAGCATATGAAGATAGTCTGGTTAGAATACCCGAGTACGAAGTTCTTTTAACCGCAAAATTTAATGAAGATTTATTTTACCATTTTCAAATCATAGAGATCAATGAGGAGACCCAAATGATATCGGGTACTTTCAGTATGGATTTATTGGACATTGAATCAAATGAAATTATGGAAATTCGCGATGGAATCTTTACCAACGCCGAATATATTCAAGAGGTAATAGAACCCAACTAATTTATTATTTGAACTCCCATTTAAGAAAGTTTGCAAGCCCATAATGGGTGTAAATATCTCTTTACATTTTCGAAGAAAACGAACATCTTTCCTATATTGAAGTTCTGCGCCGTTTTACACATTAGAATCTGTATCATAATTTATATTATGTAAAATAGAATATTCCAAAGCGCACTATCACCATATTTTACACTAAATGAAAATTCTTGCTTAGAAGACCTTCAGCATCATCTCGCCGACTTTCTAATCATCCACAGGATAATATAAAAGCTCGCGTATGTCAAATACGGCATGAATTCTTAAGATTGAGAATCTTTAGAATTTTGAGCGGGATGGCGTGCTGGCATTAACTATCGAGCTGTTAAGTCCAACGCCACGACTAGCTTACGAAGTAAAATCACCTACAGAATAATTTAAAAACTCGCGTTTGTAAAATTTAATATTGTAGACCTTCTCCTCCGTTATAGAAATAAATCTCAAAAAGCAGCGCTTCTATTAGGCAATAGTAGTTTCGGTAACCTTAACATCCCGAAGATATTCCACTACTTCACTGGCAAAATTCTGAAAACGGTCTAGATGTTTCTGTAGCATGCCAGAACAGCGTGCCGTAGCATTTTCGTCACTGCGTAGCTCAGAGGTAATATTTTCGTTCGAATGGGCCAATTCCGAAACATTCTCCTTCAACTCATTAAATCTAACGAATTGATGATAGGTTTTGGGCTCACATAAATAAGAGGAAAGTTTACGCGAAAACTGATCAATATCACGTTGGTTTCTATCCAAGCGTTTAAGTTGCACATTTTTATCATTGGTAAATTGTGCCTTTGTAGTCGTATTCTCGTAAATAGTCATTTCAAACGTTGTAGTTAAGGGATTCGAATTGTGGGCAAATGTATTCGTAACTTCCTTGAAATGTTGGTGCTATCGGTTTTTTAACTTAAAATTCACAACCTATTTACCGAAACGCTAAAATAAAGCTTAAAATATGTTAACTTGACTTATTCAGTAAGCTTTTTCTTAAACTGAGAGTTTAAGTTTTATTCACAATTCGACAAATAGTCCTCTATATTCTCATGTAATTTTCTAAATTCCGAAAGTTGCTTTTTAGCTTCGCTAACATATTCCCCCATGCTATTTTCGTCTCCCTTAAGTGCGTGAATCACTTCTTTGTGGTTTTTGCTACAACGGTCCATCGTATTTTTTAAAGCCTCTATTCTTTCAAACAGATTATAGGTTTTGGGCTCACAACGGTATGACCGCAACTGACTGCGCATTTGAGATAAATTACGTTGATTACGTTCAAGCCTGACGATTAGGGCATTGCTATCTCCCTCGCGGAGATGATGAAGATTTTTTTTGATTTTTTCCATGGCGCATAGATTTAGGGGTCAAACTGTAGGATTTTAACAAGGTTACTTCTTAAAGTTACAAAAAATACATCTACAACGTTTTCGTATTCGTAAGAATTTTCAAGTTTTAACAATAATTTATTCCTTCGATTTGTAGCTGTGGCAATAAATAATTCTTTTCGGCACCAAACGATTTACATCCGCTGGTAACTTGCAGTATGGAAATAATTTTTGAGTACGATAACGTAAGTGCCAGTGAACGCTTAGAAGAGTTGGCCACAAATAAAATCAATAAACTAGTTGATAAATTCGATTTCTTGGTGCGAGCCGATGTATTCTTTAAAAAAGAGAATACGTCATCACCAGAAACCGGATTGGTCTGTAACATACGTCTAAGCGCTCCCGGGCCAAGATTGTTCGCCGAATCAAGCAATGAAAGCTTTGAAGCTTCTATTAAAGAATCGGTATCGAGTCTAGAACGACAATTAAAAAAGAGAAAAGAAGAACTAAAATCACACTAAACTATGAACGATATGAGTGTTCTAACAACTGATGAAAAATTACTGACCTTGGTGTACAGTTCCACTTCACACTTGGGCAAGCAGGTTTTGGGCTATGTGCAAGGGGCAGGTGAACATCTGCGTACCATCGATATCGCCGAGACCAATCTGGGCCACGCGGTATGGGTAACCTTGGCTGATGGATTAAACAAAGATTTAGGAGAACTTTTTTCCCTAGACAATACCGAAACCCTGGATATCGAGAGTAGTAATTCTTTTGATACCGATGATTGGTTGAAGTTGATTGATAAAAATCCTTCGCTTTTGCAAAACCCTATTGCCATAAAGGGTAAAAACTTTATGCAGGTCACCGGTAGATCTCAGGTCTTGAAGTTTTTCGGAGTCGATTCCGCAGGATTGGAAAAAAAGAACTTGGGTGACTCCCCTACCACATCGTCAACTACTAAAGACGAATCGTTCATATAGGTTTATCAAATAACATAAATGAAAAAGCCACCTAATCGGTGGCTTTTTTTATTGGTCGCTTTCGTCGTCTTCAAATTCAAGCTTGGCCATTGTTTTCGACAGCCGTGTCGAATAGGGTTTTTGCAAAATATCGTTCAAAAGTCGCTCTCTTCTTCTTTCTGAAATATTCAAGGTGTCTACAATTTCGCGGGTACGCTGTATTTCGGCCATTCGTTCTTCCTTTAAATCTACCCGTTCTTCCGGAGATAATATCATCTGTGGCTCAAAGCGTTCCATAACGGTATACTTGGTTACTTCGTGCGATTGCTCTTTTTCTTGTGCCTGTAAAGTAGTGCTTGCAGCAGTACATGCCAATGCCAGGCATATACCCTTTAAAAGTGATTTTTTCATAGGGGGTTTCATATAGTCTCTATGCTAATTTAAGAATTATTCAATTATTCGTTCAGGGCATCGTATAATATCTAGTCGAACGGCAAAACAATTCGACAAAACGAAAATTTTACCGTACTTTGAAAATCAAGCAGTGCTTATGTATAGAAATACTATATTCCTCTTTATAATTTATTTTACCTTACAGCATGTATATGCCCAGAATACGACAGATATTTCTTCTGCGGATATCACTTTTACCTTTATCTCTAAGAATGTTGAAGGAAGTGTTTCCGGCTTTAAGTCTAGCTCGAATATTGACTTGGCACATATCGAAAATTCGAAATTCGTGGGTTCGGTAGCCGTTGAAACCCTAAAAACAGGAAATTTCATTCGAGATTGGTCCCTCAAGGGCAACAAATATTTTGATGCCGATTCACATCCGCGGCTATCGTTTGAAAGTACCGAAATTGTTAAAATGGATGATGGTAGTTATTCCGTCAACGGAAACCTTACGATCAAAGGAATAGAAAAGCCGATTACCTTTCGCATCGAACGAAGAGATAATCGGCTTCTAGGTACCACTACCCTATTTACTTCCGATTTTGACATCCATATTAAAGATCAAAGGGAAGACAACAAGGTAATCGTTACCCTAAATCTAAGGCTTTAGCTACGAAATATTCAGCATGGATCGTAACTCTTGCTGATCGGTACTCACACCATAAACTTTCTCATCGACTTCCATAGCCTTCGTACTTCCTAAATCGCCAACGTAAATGGGTATAAAACCGATGTCACGAATCAGCTTATCGGTGACCTCTCTACTTTTGGCATCTTGAGCCGCAAAAGGTACCGCCATGGGGTTAGAATCGTCAAAAGCGCGTTCTTTTAAATCTTTCGCATGAATCGTATTGAATGCTTTGGCTGTAACAGCGGTAGAAAATTTCATTGCCGTATACTCCGAGGCATTTCTATTATCGTCACGCACATCTTGAGCGATTTCCCCGTCCCGCTCCGGATACGGATTTGTCGCATCGATTATTACTTTATTGCCATACTCACCGGCAAACATCTCGGCCGTCTCATCTATGGCCTTAAAAGGTGTGGCTAAAAGATACGCATCGGCATTGGCCTCAAAGGCCTCGGCCACACTAACCGCTTTGGCATTATCACCGGCTTCACGCACGATATCACCCAATTGTTCGGGGTGCCGTGAGCTAAAGAGCACTTCATGCCCGGCTTGGGCCCAATGCTTGCCCAAGGTTCCTCCGATTTTTCCACTTCCAATTATTCCAATTTTCATTTTTCAATTATTTTATTCCGTTCTACGGATGTTATTCATCTTCCTTTTCAACCTATTGAAATAGTAGCACCAATCTAGGCTACCGTTTCTTCCAATAATACTTCAGACTCTCCCCTAGCAGGATAATCTTCTTTCTTAACATAATCGATCATCTTCAAAATATCATCAAAACCAGGTCTTGCGAACGGCATGGTCTGAATAGATGATGCATATAAGGTATTATCGGTTTTTACAAAGAAAATTCCTGGTTCTGAGAATTGTTCAGGCTCTTTATCAGAAATTCCTTCAGAGATGAACAAGCCCCACTCGCGTGCTTGTTCCATAGTGAATCCGTAAGCCAAGGGCAATTCCGGAATTTTCCATTCTTCCGCAGTTTTTTTAGCGAGTTCTTCCGTATTTGAACTAACAGCTATAACATTAACACCGCGCTCTTTGAACTTATCTAGTTTACCTGCCAATTCTTCAAGTTGAATTTTACAGATAGGGCAATGTATGCCACGATAAAAAACGACCATGGTAAACGTCTCACTGTCTTGAGCACTTAGTTTCCACTTGGTATCGTTTACTAAATTAAGTTCTAATTGGGGTACTTCTTTTCTAGGTAATAACATATTTGAATTTTAATGATTAATAGTATCGACCACTATCGAAACCGGTTGTATTTCTTGTTTTACTTTGATATACCGCTTCAATTGGGGTCGCGTTAAAATATTCGCCATTTCGGCCCGTTGCTGCTGTGCCAATTGCGACAGCAAATGCAACTTATCTTCAGGACTCATCTCTGAACGTTGAATTTTATTTTCACGGGTCAAAAACTCTTGCAGTTTCTTTTGAAAGAGCAAGGTCTGATTGCCGCTCATGACCAATTCAGGTTGGTAGGCCTGGGTCAAAGATTTTGCCCACGCCTCACTGTTTCGATTTCCCTCTTGAAAGTAAGTATCTTGCCCGCGAAGGTTCGCTACAATACCAACTCCTGAAAATAATAATGCCCAAAATGTCGAATTCTTTTTCATTTTTTTATTTTTCCTGTGGATGGTTCCACGCATTCTCAAAAACGAACTTGTGTTGCGGCTGTCGTGTTCTGTCCGCTGTTTCCTGCTCTTGTAGTTCATCGGAGAGTTTTTCCAGTTCCCCACCGTAATAACCTATGGCCACCGCGGTAGTCACGTGATATCCCTCGGGTACTTCAAAGACTTCTTGTGCCTTCTTCCAATCGACACCGGCCATATGATGTACGGCAATGCCCATATACTGTGCTTGTACCGACAAGCTTCCCATACCAAGACCTAAATCGTGAAGGGCATGAAAATTTTCTTCCCCATCAGGTTTGTTCACCTTATAGGCCGTTAACATTAAAACAGGTGCGTTACTGGCCCAAGTTTGATTAAAATCGCTCAAACAGCTTAAGATTTTATCATAACCATCACTGCCTTTGTGCGCATAAATAAATCGCCAAGGTTGAAGATTACTTGAACTGGCCGACCATCGAACCGCTTCGAAAAGTCGTTTTAGGTTAGCATCGTCAATGGGTTTTTCATCGAAGATCCTAGGGCTATAACGTTGTTTTAAAAGCGCATATATTTCATAGTCGTTACCCGCAATCTTATCTAGGGCAATCTGTTCTATCTCGTTCATATCTTAAAAATCTTAAAAATTTTTCATTAGCAATTTGTTCTAAATTACGTCTGAACAGAAGAATTGTTTAACGCTACACATTTGTTTTTTGATGGATTCAGAATACTATCTTTTGGGTCTATTACCGTATCAAATGGGTCAATGAAAATGCTAGAATTTACTAACTTCGCGGCTTCAAAATCGAACTTATGTGGGTGTGGATTCTCTTTATTGCATTGGTCATATTTTTCTTGGCATTAGATCTTGGTGTTTTTCACAAAAATGAACATGTAATCAAGAGTAAAGAGGCCGGTATTTGGACGGCCGTTTGGGTTTCAGTAGCTCTGGGGTTCAGTGGAGTCATCTATTGGCTTTTTTCAAGCGGTTTGGTCGATAACCCTACAGGCCTTACCCCGAACAATGCCGTACTCAAATACATTACCGGCTATTTAATAGAATTGTCTTTAAGTATTGACAACGTTTTTGTGATTGCCGTGATATTCACCTCATTCAAAATACCGGCTTTATACCAGCATCGGGTATTGTTCTGGGGTATTTTGGGGGCAATCGTTTTTCGCGGATTGATGATTGTCTTTGGGGTCGCCCTGATTACCAAGTTCGAATGGATTATTTATGTATTCGGAGTGTTTCTATTGTACACCGCTTATAAAATGTTGAAATCTGATGATAGCGACTTTGACCCTAAGAACTCTTGGGTTTTTAGGCAGGTAAAGAAAATATTTCCTATTACGGGAACGCTACATGGTCATGATTTCTTTGTGAAACGGATGGGCGTCAATGCTGCCACTCCCCTTTTTATGGCACTTATCGTTATCGAGTTGACCGATGTGCTGTTCGCTTTAGATAGTATTCCCGCTATTTTGGCCATTACCGCCGACCCGTTTATCGTATTCAGTTCGAACATTTTGGCCATTCTCGGTTTAAGGTCGATGTATTTCTTAATTTCGCGCATGCTCGAAAAATTCCGTTACATCAATTACAGTTTGGTGGTCATTTTAGCATTTGTAGGGTTGAAAATGCTGTTCTCACATCAGATAGAGTTACCAGAGTGGGTTTCGCTTACTGTAATAGCGGTATCACTACTTGCTGGCATTCTGGCTTCACTTTTCCTGCCACAGAAAGAGGAAGAGGTCATTTGATTATCAGATAGATAAAGCCAGTTTTCTTATTCATTGAGGTCATAAGGTCTTTCCACTAACCCTATTTTTAGCATTCTTGAGCTATAACACTCGATTATGCAAAAAACGGATACTACGATTACCGAATCACTGGTCTCATTTTACGACCGATTCATAGAGCAATTACCGGGCATCGGTATGGGCATTTTTATAATTATTCTGGGCCTTTTATTGGGGTCTTGGTTAGGCCGCTTTGCAAGACGGCGACTATCGGCAAGAACCGATGACCCTTTAATGAGTCGTTTTTTAGGTAAGACCATCAAATATTCCTCAATAGTTATAGCGATTATGTTGGCCTTGAACGCAGCTGGTCTTGGAGGCATAGCGGCAGGTATTTTAACCGCTGCAGGTGCTAGTGCGGTAGTTCTTGGGTTCGCCTTCAAAGATATCGGCGAAAATTTTATTGCCGGAATTATTCTGGCTTTCAACCGACCCTTTGATGTTAACGACACCGTAGAAATCGGCAGCAATTTCGGTAAGGTAAAAGCGTTGGAGTTCAGGTACACCAAATTGAAAACATTCGATGGTAAAGATGTTTATATTCCCAATAGTGACGTGCTTACCGAACCCGTGACCAATTTTACCGAAGATGGTTTTTTCCGATGGGATTTTGTTCTGGGCATCGCTTACGAAGACAATATCGAAGGTGCGAAGAAAACTGTTTTAGAGGCATTGCGAAAAGAACCGGGGGTCATTGAAGATGAAGAGCATGAAAATTTTGTTATAGAGGATGAGTTGGCCACGAGTACCGTAAACCTTAAGGTCTTCTTTTGGGTAGATACCAAAGACTTTAGGCGTATGGCCTTGATTACAAAAGGAAATGTGGTGAGAAACGTCAAGGAAGCCCTAGAGGATGCGGGATATTACATGCCGGCCGATATTCATGAAATCAAACTCTATGGTGGAGAAACCGAATTTCCGGTCCGTTTACAGCGACAGGCTAATAAAGAGAGTTAATGAACTATTTGTTATTGCTAAAACTCTCGTAAATCTTATTGACCGCCCAATTGCCCAACGGAAAATAGAGGGCAAAGAAAAGTGCCATTCCCAAAGCAAAATTACGGATTCCGAAATATAGGTCCAATAAATTATTGGGGTAAGCATATGAAGTTTCGAACCAATACCCACAGAACTCCAAAAGTCCCATGGCTATCAATCCATAGGCATATTGCATATGATAAGGAAGATTGCGTAGCAAGAGTGAAATGGGCACCATATACAAAATGTAGCAGGTGATTACCTGCCACCAAAACGTGAATTTGGCAATTTCAACAGTGGCACCGAACCAGTTCATACCCAACCCCCATAGAAAATAAACAATACAGTAAGTAAAAATCAGTCGCTTATCGACCTGAAATTTGGCCTTGGCCCAAGACAAAAATTCGTTCATGAGTTCTTATTGGCAATTTTGGAGTCTATAATTTGTAGAGCATCTTCTACGGTTTGCATAGTGTCCATATCATCGTTCTCTAACATGATGTCGAATTCGTCTTCAACATCAAGTACAATATCGACAAGATTGGCAGAATTTATATTCAAGTCATTTATCAAGTGGCTCTTTACCTCTACATCTTCAACTGACACATCTTCAGGAAGATACAATTTAATTATATTTCGTAATTTTTCGTATTTGATATTCTCGTCCATCCGCTTATGGGCCGTGCCCTCAGTTTTAATTAACTCGCTTAAAAATAACACAAGCATTTACATCACCAAAACCAAAACTGGCTTTGGCCAGAATATTTGGTCTATAATCTATGGTACTTTTAGGAATTCGCTCCGTAGGTAATAGTTTTTCAATATCGGGATGTAGGTCTTCACAATTGGCATTTCCGAATACCTTATTCAAATGAAACTGTAATACTGAAGCCACACACTCAATACTGCCCGCTGCCGATAAACAGTGCCCAAAGAGCCCTTTAAAAGAATTGATTATCGGAAAATCTTTACCAGTTCTTTCTAGAGCTTGGCTCCAGTTTTCTATCTCAAGCGAATCTTTGGCGGTAGCCGTTAAATGACCGTTGATACTATCTATATCGGATGTTTGAATACCCGCTTGCCGAACTGCGGCCGTGATACAACGTTGCACCGCTTCTGAGTTGGGTGCGGTCATGGAGCCTTCTCCACGTTGACCACCACTGTTAATGGCGCCACCGAGTACCTCTGCATATATTTTAGCCCCTCTAGCCCTCGCACTCTCCAAAGATTCCAAGACCAGAGCCCCTGCCCCACTACCCGGCACAAATCCAGCCGCCGAGGCACTCATGGGCCGGCTTGCCTTTTCTGGATTATCGTTAAAATTTCTGGGCAAAATTCGCATGGCATCGAATCCGCCCCATACATAGGGGCCGCTATCGCTGCAACTGCCCACCAACATTCTTTCCGCTTGACCGGCTTTAATCCGTTCATAGCCCATTAAAACACCTTCGGTACCCGTGGTACAGGCCGAAGAATTGGTCGTAACTTGATTTCCACAACCCAAAATTCCGCCTAAATAGGCGCTGACACCTGAAGCCATGGTCTGAATCACCGTTGTGCTACCCAATCGACGCACCTGCCCCTCATCTACTTGAAGCATAGCTTCATGAAATTTTGCAATACCCAAGGTGCCAGATCCGAATATAATGCCACTATCCCAATCGGGTCGGTCATCCGGAGCCTTCGGTAATCCGGCATCGGCCCAAGCATCGGTACCGGCAATCACTCCATAAATGATTCCCGAGGCTTTAAGTCCCCTCAATTGTAAAGGCGTAAAATAATTTTGTAATAGTGCCTCGGAAATTTGGGGTTCCCCAGCTATTTGACAACCGAATTTCAATTCTTTCAGTTTAGGAATAAACCGGATTCCGCTTTTGCCGTAAATCATGGCATCACCGAATTCTTTTAAACCAATTCCGTTAGGGGCGCAAACGCCCAAACCTGTAACCACGACCCGCCTAGACATGTTGTACAGGGTTTATCATTCCGGCAATGGTGCCCTTACAGACCAGTTGTCGAGTAGAGTTGTACATTTTCACCTCGCATTTTAATTTATGAAACCGAAAGTATACTTTTTTAGAAACTACCTTCACCGTTTCACCCGGAAGTACGGGCACTAAAAATTCCATTTCAGAACTACTGAGACCAATTTGCATTTCAGCACTCGCACTTGTACTTTCTTTGTCCATTAAATGAATTCCTAAGCAAACTACTCCAATCTGTGCACAGCACTCGGTTAGAATCACCCCCGGTGTAACAGGATTGTTTTTAAAATGGCCTTTATAAAAATCGGATTCCTCATCAAATGTATAGATGCCCTCGACCTCGTTATCGTTCACCTTAACCAATTTATCTACAAATAAAAAAGGCTTATTATAAGGGAGCTTTTCTAGTATGTCGTTCATTTGTTCATAAAGTTTAATGCTTGAGAGCATTACTGTAAACTTTCGCCACCATCAACTTTGATAATCGTTCCTGTAATCCAACGGGCTTCTTCTGTGGTCAATAGATAAACGGCATTCGCCACATCTTCAGGAACCGTTAACCTACCATTCGGATTGCGTTTTAAGGCGTTTTTCTTAATCGTATCATGCCCCGGTATCATTTGAAATGCCTTGGTTTCAGTGGTGCCCGCCTGAACACAGTTTGCTTTGATACCCAAAGGAGCAAATTCCAAGGCAATATTACGGGTTAAAGCCTCTAGAGTTACTTTAGCAGCGGAAACTGCACTATACCCTTGCCAGGCACGCGTATTGCCCTCACTGGTAAACGATATGATTCTTGTATCATCAGCGAACAGACCTTCGCGTAATAAGGCCTTCGTCCAATCATAAAGGCTTAGAGCCATGGCGTTTAAAGTGATTTGAAAATCTTGTAGATCTAAAACATTTTCCTCGGGCGAATACATCGGTTTAAGGCTTCCTTTAGCAATGCTATGCACTAAAACCTTAATAAAACCTTCGGGAGTAATCAACTGTTTTATAGCCTGAATCGTCTGGGTTCTTTTCTCGATATTGGTCACATCGATGTTGTAATGTTCGAAACGAACATCGTTTGAAGTAATTTCTTTAAAGTCGTTCGTAATCTCTTTAAAATCAGCCTTTCTATCGCGGTGAACAATCAATATATGAAACCCGTGTTTCGCAAGTTTTTTAGCCGTAGCCAAGCCCAGGCCACTGCTACCGCCCAATATCAGGGCCCATTCATTTTTCATCCTTACATCCATATAAATAACCGAACACTAAATTCTTAAAACGTCTACCACTCCAATAAAACCCGTTGCGCAGAAAAACCGGGTCCGAAACTTAGAACAAGGCCCTGCTCCCCCTCTTTGATTTCCTTTTCTAAAAAACGTTCTAGCACATACAATACCGTAGCGCTACTCATGTTGCCATATGCTCTAAGCACTTCGCGGGTATCATCTATATTTTTGCCCATGGTACCGAATAACGCTTCCACCGTCTGCACAATTTTACGACCCCCTGGGTGAAAAATCAAATGCTCGATTTTATCTATGGAAGTTCCATATTTTTCCAAGAAGGGATGAACGATATCAGGAAAATGTTCTGAAATAGTTTCGGGCACGGCAATATCCAAGACCATTTTGAGTCCGTGATTGGTCAAATCAAAACCCATCATGTGGGTAGCTTCCGGAAAATGATACATTTCACCTCCGATAATTTTAGGGCCGTTACTATTTTCTTCGGATGATAAGAGCACACAGGCCGCTCCGTCACCAAAAATAGCCGCACTGACCATATTGGCCATCGAAAAATCGTTGAGCTGAAAAGTGGACGTTGGGCTTTCGACCGCCACCACCGCAGCACGCTTTCCGGGATTGGCTTTTAAGAAATTATGGGCATAAATGAGCCCAGATACCCCTGCAGCGCATCCCATCTCAGTTACCGGAAGTCTCACTACATCTTGTTTGAGCCCTAAATCTTCTATTAAATAGGCATCTAAAGAAGGTATCATTATGCCGGTACAACTTACGGTAATAATATAATCCAAAGAAACAGCCGACCAATCGCTCTTGGTCAATGCTTTTTGCAAAACCGATTTTCCCAATTTTTTGGCCTCTCGAACATAAATAGCGTTTTTATCTTCAAAGGAGGTCATCGTAAAGACCTCTTCCGGACTCATAATACTATAACGTTCATCAACAGCGGCCCCTTCAAAAATCTTTATGACCTTTCTTCTATATCTCTCATCTTGATCGCCCAACCAAGTTTCGACCAGGGGGATAATATCTTCAGTTTTTCGGCTATACGGAGGCAATTCTTTGGCCACTGCCGCTACTCGAACTTCATTCATAAATTTTGGTTAGTCGTTTTTGGGGTCATGACCCATACATATCGAAAGGCCCATTTCCACTGAATATCATGTTTCATTGATGTTATATTTTTTGAAAACGCATGGAGTTCCGCTTTGGTAAAACCACTTTTGATCGAAATTGCCCCATCATTCCTAGCAATTTCGGTTTTTATAAAAATAGCGCTAAATGCTTTAAAAAGATAAAAGGCCAAAACGCTGCGTTCTAAATCATTAATGATAACGGCTACATGGGCCAACTGTGTAAACCGCTCTAAAAATATCGGAATCTGATGATTCGAAAAATGATGCATAGTAAGAGAACATAACAATACATCACAGGTGATTACATCATCGTGCAATGATAGAATATCACGTTTTAAGTATTTTATTTCAGGAAAATCACTTGATAGTTCAGCGGCAATCTCCAACCCCTTTTCACTCAAATCGACACCAAAACATTCTATAATTAGACCCTTCTTTCTAGCCCATAAAACCACCTGTCGAAGCGTCTCACCGTCCCCTGAACCCATATCTAGTATCGTATACGATTCTCTTGGATAGACATCTATTACAGATTCTAACGCCTTTATAGTGATTTGTACACCCCCTAATAGCCGATTGCTTTTATTGATATCTTGAAAAACATCTTTCAAGACCAATTTATCGACATTGGGATTGTCCATTAACTCGGGGTCGGTATTTCGTAACGGGAAATTCAGCATTTATAGAGGTTGACCATGGGTAGCTTTAATAATTTTATTGACTATTGCGGGTTGCTTAATGATTAATGATAGCGCATAGCTTGATAATTTGGGTTGCAGAAGTAAACGTTGAAGTTGCCGGCCATACCAAAGACGCTTTTTAAAGGCCTTTTGCCATTGTTTTGAATATCGTTGTTCAAGTACCTGTCTATTTTCAGCTCCGTTTGTAAAAAAATCATGAATACATTCGGCTGCAATTTTAGCACTATGAATGGCCATGGCCATACCGTTGCCGCAAAGCGGATGTATCAACCCCGCAGAATCACCGCACATCAACACATGATTTTCGACTATAGATTTCGGTTCAAAAGAAATCTGGGCTATTGTCAAAGGTTGCTCGAATAAAGGTTTTGCATTCGCCAAAAACTCTTTCAAAAAAGGATTTTGAGCTACGACATGGGAATTGAAACTCTCTATATTTTTTTCCTTCTTAAAACTCTCATAGCTCGCCAAATAACAAAAATTAACGGCGCCACTTTCAGTTTTTGATAAACCGCCATAGCCCCCTTGAAAATTGTGTAAGGCCACTTGATTCTCAGGAAAATAGGCATATTCATAATGCGATTTTACTGCCATCCAAGATGATTTTGTGGCGATAAACCTTCGATTCAATTTCTTATCAAGTGTACTTCTCTTTCCGTATGCACCTAATACTATTCTTGAAGTAGTACTTTTACTAAATCCCGTAACTACCTCAAAAAATGAATATTTAAATAATACTTGAGCAGCGTCCTCAAATAGAAAATCCACCTCATTGCTCAAAGCTTCATTGTAGAGTATATCATCTAGCGTATACCTGCTAATACCTTGTCCGCCTAAAGGTAATTCAGCCTTAAGGTGATTTCCATCTGTGGTACTCAACAGAAGATGATTGATAGATGCCGCTCCTGCGGAGGGTAAAGCTATGCCGAGACAATCTAAATAGGGTACCACTTCATTGGAAACATATTCGCCACAGACCTTATGGTTCGGGTATTGGTTTTTCTCGATGACGAGTACATTGTACTTATTTTTTGCTAAATGCAATGCAGCAGTCAATCCTGCCAAGCCTCCTCCGATAATTACCACATCGTAATCGTATTTCACTTCTTGAAGATAAGTATTTAATAAAAAGAATCCCGTTCAATTATTGACGGGATTCTCTAGGGGATTTTTCTATATGTAGTGCACAGTTTATCCTTTTACTTTTTGCTTTGCTTCTTCCTTTAAAGCCTCACTCGCCACAATTGCCAATTCTACACGACGATTTTTCGCTTTACCTTCTGAAGTTTCATTATCGGCAACCGGTTGGTTTTCACCATACCATTTGGTAGTCAGCCTACTTTTATCGATGCCTTGGGCCATCAGATATTCGCTCACCGATGTTGCTCTCGATTTTGATAGCGTCATGTTATAATCATCAGGGCCGGCACTGTCCGTATGTCCTTCGACCAGTACATTAGATTTCGGATACTCTTTTAAAATTTCGGCCAAACTATTTAAAGTAGTTTGAGAAGTACCTTTTACATCAGACTTGTTGGTGTCAAAATAAACACCGGCATCTTCGTTGAAGGTAACGTTGATACCTTCCCCGACACGGGTAACTTCCGCACCTGGAATTTCCTCTTCGATTTTTTCCGCCTGCCTGTCCATTCGATCACCGATGTACCCACCGGCAACACCTCCGATGGCAGCCCCTAAAATTGCGCCTAAAACCGTATTGTTACCGCTACCGACGTTATTACCTATAACACCGCCAATAGCTGCACCACTACCGGCACCTATTGTGGCTCCTTTTTGTTTATTGTTCGCATTTTGTATGGTCTTGCAACTAACGATCAAAGACATCGCCATACATAGGTATACTGATTTTATAATTAACTTCTTCATATTTATTTTTTATTGTTTAGTAAATTCATACATCACGGATACTGGAGCACCATCGACGGTTACCCTTGATTGTAATGTCATTTGTGAACCGGTAAGCGACTTAATATCCATACCATAACCCGTTCGCCCATAAATATCTTTTTTCTTCTCATCGATATACTTGAACTGGAGTCTATCGTCACCTGAAGGATCTTCGGCTACCGACCAGCGAATATTTCTTGTTCCGGCTGGGCAAGCTGCCGTATTACTATTAATAGTATAGCTTCCGGTACTATTATTTTCCAAGAAATACCATGTACTGCCCTCAAAACAGAAGGCATCAGCATCATCGAACAATTTCGCTTTAAAATCTCCCTCAGCATCTGCATACGAAACATTTTGCAGTGTCCACGTACCATTTATCGTTTTACGTTGCTCCCTAACCTCTTTAGAAAGTGAGCATGAAAACAACAAAAGAAAAAGTGCGCCAAGCACTATACTATTCTTCATCATAATCTATCATTTAATTATTTGTCTATTTACGAGAAGGCCGATACAAATGTTTTCGGCACAACGTTAATCTCTCGTTAATGGGGTGCAAGATGGGGGTTTAAAATTAGAAGCGCGAGTGTAAAAAAAGTAGAAATTTGCTCTATTGCTAAGTTGGAGGCTAAAACGTATTCTTTCGGTATTCACTGAAGTGCCTATTAACCAAGTTCATCGAGACTTCGTCGAATATCCTTTAAGAAAATGGACATATCACATAATATTACCAAAAATTTATCAAGACCTCATTATGAAAAACCTACTACGTCTAGCCCTCTTATTTTTTAGTTTATCTCTATTCGCCCAATACGAATACCCAGAAAAGAAAAATGCGGATATTGTTTTACAAAGCACTTTGGCCGTTCAATTAATGAACGATGACGATGCTTTCGGAAAAAGTGCCAACACCGCTGTTCAACAAATTTTTGAAGAGAACTGGAAGTTGACGGAAGTAGTTTTTCTTTCCAAAACCGAAATCGAGAAATTAAAAGCGTCCAAGGATTCTAAATATGCCTATTTGACCCATGATGAGGGCTTATTGAAGGAAACACGAATGAACCATACCTCAACTGATCCAAACTCGACAACTTTCGGTAGAAGTTACGGTATGGGGGTAAATGCACCGACAAAATCAGTAAGCTATCAAAGGGTAGCCTTCACCTTTGCTTATTATAGTTACAATCTTGAAATAATAGGTAATAAAAAGAAACCAGAATCAGTAACCCAGATCGGTTTCGCGAATGGCGAACTGTCAAAGATTGATTATCTATTTCTTTGCCAGCAACTGACACATTTAATTGATAGTGCCGCTAAAGAGGTGCCTCAAAAACAATACTACAATATTGATTACAACATTGAAAAAAATCAAAACTCACAATTAATGCTGCCAGAAGCCTTTTTCAAAGAAAAGGATTTAGAAAAAATGGACTCTTACTATGAGTATAATTTCGAGATCGTAGATGCTGAAAAATATCAAAATGTAATTCTCAACAAAGAAAAAGGAAAGACCTATGTTAAGATTATTTGGTCACATCAACATAGTATGTATCTATGGGCCGTAGTTGACGCTGAAGATGGGGCCATTATTGCTCAAACTGGTTTCGGTGGTGTCAAATTTGGTAAGAACCATAAGGCCAATGAAATTATCAAGGCCAAACATCTTAAATATATCACGAGTAAAATGGCCCAAAAGGTCAATAGCAGGTATAAGTAATACTGACCTAAAGTTTAAATAATAGTTTTAGACAAAAGCCCATTGTTAGTGTAACAGTGGGCTTTTTGACGCAAATACAAGGTCAATAATTCAGGAGTTCAATAAGCTCCTTCAGAAAACGCTCTTTCGGCAAATACTTGTCTTCAAGGGTCTTGGCAAACGGAATAGGAGTTTCTAAACTGGCTACCCTTTTAATGGGTGCATCCAAGTATTCGAACCTATTTTCGGTTACCAAAGCGGAAATAATCACTGGCAACACCACCGAATAGGCTATCTTCTTGAAGAATGATCAGTTTCCCTGTTTTTTCTACGGATGCGTAAACGGAATCGATATCCAAAGGAACCAAAGTACGCAAATCCAGAAGGTCCGCTTCAATATCAGGGTTCTCTTTCAAGGTTTTCAGTGCCCAATGAACCGCCGCTCCAAAAGCAGCATTAATAACCGAATCGCCTTGTTTGTAACTTCTTATCCACTCCACAAGTAAAAAGTCTCCAGTTAACTTCACAAGTTATACAATATTTCTTACACACTATACAGATTTAGATTATAGACTTAAATATGTAGAATAGTTTTAGAATAGAATATTGGATAAAGTGATGCTTGACATATGGTTAACCCATAAAGATGCATCAAGATGAAGAATATCCAAAACGTCATAAGTAACAGATTTTTAACCTTAATATAAAGTAATATGACACCACTACTTGAGAACCGTTTAAACAAAATTAGAGTAGAAGAACTACTTAAACCTCAAAAACTCCTTCCTAGGTTTTATAAGAAATGTAAAATCAAAATTCTAGTTGTTATAGATCATTCAATTGGATTTGGAGGATTTGGAGGTTTCTCTCTATCCGAGATATTCAGAATTATGAGCACAAACCCGGCACCCTATGTAGATTTTGAAATCACAAAGGCGAACCGTTTAGATTCAGACTCTAATGCAGACCTTGATGGATTTAGGTTTGACGATCATGATCTTAATCAATTTAGTCAAATTTGGATGATTGCTGTAGAAGCTTCGACAAATGCTCTCTCCGATTCTGAACTAGAAGCAGTATCAAAGTTCATGGATAATGGAGGAGGCGTTTTTGCTAATGGAGACCATGCGGCATTGGGAAATGCAATTTGTGCGAAAGTTCCGAGGGTTCGAAGCATGAGGCGATGGTACTATCCCGATGCAGGGCCAAATGGGGAACCAATAGCTCCAGGGTCGGGTGCAGATAGAATTTACACATTGACCGATGACCCAAATACGCCAGACATAGAGCAAAGTCAATCAGATCATGTGCCCCAAAAGATTAAGGTGAAATATTATAGTTCTTCACTTGGATTATTTAAAAAAATTAAATATCCCCACCCCTTACTATGTAGTCCAAAAGGTATAATTAACATCATGCCAGATCATCAGCATGAAGGATTGGTCGAAGTACCTTCAGATTTAAGTCAAACTTGGACCTTTAATGGCTACAGTAGCAAGGAGTACCCCTCGAAGAGTGGACACCAGGAGGTGCCAGAGGTTATAGCTCGAGGAACCAACTTTGATGATAATACCGATTTTGGTATGATTGCGACTTACAATGGTCACAACGTGGGTGTCGGTAGGGTTGTGGTTGATTCAACTTGGCACCACTGGTTCGACATAAATTTGATGGGCTTCAAGGCAGCTGAAGATTCTGTGAAATTAGCTATCATGAATGGAATGTCTCCTAGCGCGGAAGATATGTTGACCATGGATAATTACGAGCTTATTAAAGATTATTTCAGGAATATCGCTGTTTGGTTAGCTACACCAGCATTACAATCATGCATACGACGAAGAGGTGTATTATTTCCGTTTCGTGATGTAGATATTCGTATTATTCTTCAACAATCTGGTAAGATTAATAAGTCGATATTCAGTAAAATACAATTAGGTACTATAGCGCTAGATGCGCTGCAGAGAACAGCCCCACAATGCCAAGTACTTCAATGGGTATGTTGGCTCGTTAAAGATTTCAGACTCCGAGAATATCTCGACCCTTTCCCTCCTTTTGATCCTCGTAAACCAAAACCATTGCCTGATCCAATACCATTTATCGAATTAAATCAATCAACTATGGCTATCATGGGTGGGGTATTGATTGATATCTTTGAATCTTATAATATAGAAGATGACATGAGTGACAAAGAGATAGATTCTAGTAAATTTGATAAGCTATTGACAACTTCTGCTCAAAAAACGATTGAACAGTTTGTTGATGAAATTGGCTCTTCTTTGCAAAAGATAAAGAGTCTGCCAATTAAATAAAATATAAGAACATCAATTTATAGGGCATAGGTGCTTAATCGGCACCTATGCCTTACATATAAATATTATTTCATTCGGAATTCGTAAATCCATATTTAAATTTTGAACAATAGTCTGTTAGACTTTTTAAAGAAAGCTTTTTTGACGCAAATACAACTTCAATAATTCAGAAGGTCAATAAGTTCCTTCAGAAAACGCCCTTTCGGCAAATACTTGTCTTCAAGGGTCTTGGCAAACGGAATAGGAGTTTCTAAACTGGCTACCCTTTTAATGGGAGCATCCAAGTATTCGAATCTATTTTCGGTGACCAAAGCGGAAATATCACTGGCTACACCACCGAATAGGCTATCTTCTTGAAGAATGATTAGTTTCCCTGTTTTTTCTACGGATGCGTAAACGGAATCGATATCCAAAGGAACCAAAGTACGCAAATCCAAAAGGTCCGCTTCAATATCAGGGTTTTCTTCCAATGTTTTCAGTGCCCAATGAACCGCCGCACCAAAGGCAACAATAGAAATATCTTTGCCTTCTTTTAGTAAGGAGGCTTTACCAAAGGGTAGCGTATAGTAATCTGAGGGCACATCTTGATACACACTTCGGTATAGGGCCTTATGCTCAAAAAAGAGAATGGGATTAGGGTCATTGATCGCTGTCGTCAAAAGACCTTTGGCGTCATAAGGAAATGCCGGATATACCACTTTCAATCCCGGCGTTTTCGTAAACCATGCTTCGTTAGTCTGGGAATGAAAGGGACCCGCACCAACATCGCCACCACAGGGCATACGAATGACCACATCGGCATGTTGCCCCCAACGGTAATGCGATTTGGCCAAATAGTTGACAAGAGGATTAAAGCCACTACTTACAAAGTCGGCGAACTGCATTTCTACGACTGCTTTCATACCGTTGATAGACAGCCCCATGGCCGTAGATACAATGCCCGATTCACAAATAGGAGTGTTCCGCACCCTGTCTTTGCCAAAAGCTTCTACAAAACCTTCGGTGATTTTAAATACGCCCCCGTACTCTGCAATATCTTGCCCCAGAATAACAAGATTAGAATGTTTTTCCATCGATTGAAACAACCCTTGTGATACGGCGTCGACCAAACGAATATTTTCACTCTTTTCGCTAGGTGCAATTTCCTCGAAATCGAAAGGTTTAAAGACATCGTTCAACTCTTGATTTTCAGAGCTATCGATAATTTCTTCATCGAAGGCTATTTGTAGGTGTTGGTTGATTTCTTCCTCAATGCTAGATTTTAAGCTCTCAATTTCATAATTATCGAGAAAACCTTCTTTCAACAGAAAGGCTTCATAGTTACTAATGGGGTCTTTTTGTCCCCAAGTTTCCAGCAATTCATCGGGCACATATTTAGTTCCGCTGGCCTCTTCATGCCCTCGCATTCGAAATGTAACAAATTCAAGCAATACCGGTCTTGGTCTTTTTCTCATTTCTTTACAGAGGGTCTTTACCTTGCTGTAGACCTCTAAAATATTGTTGCCGTCAATCGTATACGATTCAATTCCGTAACCAATACCTCTATCCGATAGCTTTTCGCAACGGTATTGTTCATTTATTGGGGTAGATAGTCCATATCCATTATTTTCTATACAGAACAGTACGGGCAAATCCCACACCGATGCAATGTTCAGCGCTTCGTGAAAATCACCTTCGCTAGTTCCCCCATCCCCAGAAAAAACAGCAGTGACCTGCTCCCGTTTGTTTAGAACATCGGCCAATGCTATGCCATCGGCAACGCCCAACTGCGGTCCTAAATGGGAAATCATACCGATAATATTGTATTTTTGGGTACCGAAGTGAAAACTACGGTCTCGACCTTTTGTAAAACCACTAGATTTACCCTGCCACTGTGCGAACAGACGATACAAGGGCACATCGCGGGTAGTGAAAACCCCGAGATTACGGTGCATCGGTAAAATATATTCTTCTGGTAAAAGAGCACTTGCCACCCCTACCGAAATGGCTTCTTGCCCAATACCGCTAAACCATTTAGAAATTTTCCCTTGGCGTAACAATACCAACATTCGCTCTTCTATCATACGCGGCATTAGCATGCGCTGATAGAGCTCAATTAGGGTCTGATTGCTTATACCATGTTTTGTGAAGTTCATATTTAGATTTTGGGACTAAAATGGTATAGTAAAAATAAAAAAACCTACGCTCTTACCACCATTACCCATAGTGATAATTTTAGCTTTAATTTATTAACTTTGACGAAACATAAAAAGTAGCTATGAGTGCCATACCCAGTGTAGATTTACAGGATTTTGTTTCGTCGGACCCACAAAAAAAAGAAAAATTCATTAAAGAAATCGGGGCTGCTTTTGAGAATATCGGCTTCGTTGCCCTGAGCGGCCATTTTTTATCTGATGAACTGGTAGAAAACCTGTATGCAGAAATCAAAAAGTTCTTTGAGTTGCCGCAATCGACGAAAGACAAATACGAAATTGAGGGTATTGGCGGTCAGCGCGGATATACTTCTTTTGGTAAAGAACATGCCAAAGGAAGAAAAGAAGGTGATTTGAAAGAGTTTTGGCATTTCGGTCAATACGTTGAAGATAACGCAAAATTAGAGGAGGAATATCCGGACAATGTATCGGTAGACGAACTCCCGAACTTTAATGAAGTAGGTAAAGAAACTTACAAAATGCTTGAAAAAACAGCGAAATATGTCTTACGCGCATTAGCATTGCACCTAAACCTCGCAGAAACTTACTTTGATGATTATATTAAAAACGGTAATTCGATCCTACGCCCCATACATTACCCGCCTATTACTTCTGAACCAAAAAATGCCGTAAGAGCCGCCGCACATGGCGACATCAACTTAATTACGTTATTGATGGGAGCCCATGGTCGAGGACTACAGGTAAAAAACCATGAAGGCGAATGGGTAGATGCCATTGCTAAACCCGACCAGTTAATGATTAATGTGGGCGATATGTTATCTCGTTTGACCAACAATAAATTAAAGTCGACCATACATCAAGTGGTGAACCCACCGAAAGAACTCTGGGGCACCTCTAGATACTCGATTCCATTTTTCATGCATCCTGTTAGCGAAATGCCCTTAAATTGCCTGGATAATTGTGTAGACGAAGACAATCCCAAACAGTTTACCGATATTACTGCGGGTGAATTCTTGCACGAAAGGCTGATCGAGTTAGGATTGATAAAAGCTTAAGTATGGATTTGCAAGATCAGCTGAAAAATCTCTTTCCAGACCACGAACCTTCCGAAGACAAGCCTTCTAAAGAGAAGAAAAGTGATATCTGGTTGCAAGACGACCCCATTATTTGCAAGTACGAAAAACGAAAAGGTAAACCGACCACTATTTTAAAAGGATACAATGGCGCAGATAGCGACTTTAAAAAGTTGGCCAAAGAAATTAAGACAAAACTCAGTGTCGGGGGGTCGTTTAAGAACGATCAGATTATAATTCAAGGAGATTACCGTGATAAAATCATGGCTATTTTAAAGGAAAAAGGATTTTCGGTAAAACGTGTAGGAGGTTAAGCACGTCTATTTGGTACTATTGCAAACGTTTTAGTTATAAAAAATGATTTCTGTTAATTATTTTTTGTTTTTTTTGATTAAATGTTACTTTTATTAATCAATTTCTAATCCACCCTATTCATGAGTTCCCTTTTGCACATCACCAACGGAGATAGCTTTACGGAGAAACTGAAATCGCTCAAACTAAAAGGAGATATAATCACTTGGCGTGAGATGCTGTGCGAGGGCAAAACCTTGACCAATGTCGGAAGTGAATCTTTTTGGAAAGCACGATTTGAATTCTTGAACAAAAATTATAAGGTTTCGAAATCTTGGTTTATCGAAAAAACCTTAAAAGAATATCGCTCACTTTGTAACCATAAACAACAAGACGAGATCGTACTCTGGTTCGAGTACGATCTTTTTTGTCAAGTAAATATGATTGCCGTGCTCAGCTGGCTAAAGGCAAATCGCAAATACGCTCAAATTTCTTTAGTGTGTAGTGGCAAAGAAGATGGTTCCGATAAGTTGTTCGGGCTTGGTGAACTCAGTGACGAAAAACTACTTGAACTTTACAAAAACAAAATAGAACTCACGCAAGACGATATCGAATACGCCGATTACGTGTGGCAACTGTATTGTAGTGATAATCCCATTCGTCTTGAAAATCTCTCTGATTTCTCCGAGTTCCAGTTTGAATACTTACCTGATGCCATACAGGCCCACCTACAGCGCTTTCCTAGTATTAAGAACGGACTTAATGCCATGGAAAACAATATTCTGAAAATAGGCAGGGATAAAAAACCTACATCTAAAAAAGCATTTATTGCCGAAATCTTACAAGATCAAGGTTTTTTAGGTTTTGGTGATTCTCAATACGATCGTGCCCTTACGCGAATGAAACCCCTCTTCACGGCCTTTAATCCGGTGAGATTAAGCAGAAAAGGCAAAGAAATTCTGGATAATAAAACCAGTTATTATGCCCGTATTCAAGATACCGATGTCTATTTGGGAGGCGCCCTAAAATATAATTTTCTATACAATACCGATTCGAGCAGAATTTTAAAGCTCTAATAGTATGCAATTAGATCCTTCTGAGCTAATACTAAATGCCGACAAAAGCATTTACCACCTTAATTTATTGCCCGAAGATATCGCAGAGACCATTATTACGGTCGGCGATCCAGATCGGGTTTCCGATGTGTCAAAACATTTTGATAACGTTGAACTAAAAAAAGGTAAGCGGGAGTTTCATACCCATACCGGCACCTTTAAAGGCAAAAGACTTACGGTAATTTCCACAGGTATCGGTACTGATAATATTGATATCGTTCTCAACGAACTTGACGCTTTAGCGAATATCGATTTTGACCATCGAACGATAAAAGCACAAAAAACATCCTTAGATATTATAAGAATTGGTACCTCTGGCGCCATTCAACCTGAAATACCTATCGATTCGTTCTTAATGAGCGAATACGCTATGGGTTTTGATGGATTGCTTCATTTTTATGAAAGCCAACACGTACAGCATCAAGAGTTTTCTGATGCGTTTATAAATCACACCAACTGGCCCTCTCGAAAATCGATACCGTATGTGGTAAATTATGATAAAATTTTAGGAGATAAACTCTATTCAAATCGTATACGATTAGGGGTTACGGTAACAAACATTGGGTTTTACGGCCCTCAAGGGCGAGTACTTCGCATACCTGTCGATAATGTCGAGTTGAAAGATAAACTTCGCTCTTTCAGCTATAGAAATTTCAAGATTACCAATCTTGAGATGGAAACTTCTGGTATTTATGGCCTTTCTAAATTGCTTGGACATCGGGCGGTTTCAATGAACTGTATTCTTGCCAACCGTGCTACAGGTGAATTCAGTAAAAAGCCCGGTTCGAGTGTAGATGAGCTTATTCAATACACCTTGAACCAGCTAGTTTCTTAAATTACTTAACTATTAATTTAAATTTATAATTGCCACATTCGTTATTTTTGCCATTCTATGAATGACAAATTGTATAAGCATCGCGACGTAAGCTGGTTGAGTTTTAATGGTCGGGTGCTACAAGAAGCCCAAGACCTCAGGAATCCACTTTACGAACGCATCAAGTTTTTGGCTATATTTTCATCAAATCTTGATGAATTCTTTAGAGTTAGGGTCTCTAAACTGCGACAGATAAAAAAGGTTGATAAATCCATTCGTAAAAAGCTCAAACTTAAACCGACCAAAACCCTCAAACATATAATTTCTACGGTTGAGAAGCAGCAAGAGTTTTTTGGTGACATTTTCAAGAACCAAATCGTTCCTGAACTTAAGGATAATCAAATTTATTTAATAGGAAAGGAACATTACGATGCGGACCAAGAGAACGAGATGCATACCTTTTTTAAAGACCAAGTGGTCGATAAATTGGAAATTATAGAATCGAAATTAGGAGAAATTCCTTTTCTGGCCAACAATGAACTTTACTTTTATGTTCGCTTTACGGATGCCTCAAGCAGCTTTGTTTCCATTCCAACAAATAAAATTGACCGTTTTGTAACACTCTCCTCAAAAGGTGAATCGAGATATATCACTTTTTTGGATGATATAATCGCGAACGAGTTGCATAACTTGTTTAAAAATAAAGACATAGAATCTTTTTTTGAAGTAAAACTTTCACGTGATGCCGAGCTATATTGGGAAGATAACTTCGATGGCGATATAGCCCAACAAATCGAAGACTCGCTATCACAACGGCAAATCGGCCAACCCACTCGCCTACTCTATGATTTTCGTATGGATGAGGAAGCCAAAAGAAGCCTACGGGAACTTCTAGAATTGGGTAAGGTAGACATGTTCCCAGGTGGAAAGTATCATAATTACAGTGATTTCATGGGTTTTCCTGACCCTACAAATAATGAGTCGTTACATATTGAACCCTTGCCCCCCTTGCCCCACCCTGTTTTAAGTGAATCGAAAGATTTCTTTAAGAAAATTAAAGAAAAAGATCAGTTACTTCATTTTCCTTATCACAGCTTTGAGCCTGTGCTCGACTTTCTTGAAACTGCCTCAAATGACCCAAAGGTAAGTTCTATCAAGATTTCGTTGTACCGCATAGCCAAAGACTCCTTGCTTGCACGCTCATTGCTTAATGCGCTTAAAAATGGCAAAGAGGTGATGGTGTTCGTAGAACCAAAAGCGCGTTTTGATGAAGCCAATAATCTGGATTGGAGCAAAAAATTGAAGAAAGAAGGTGCAAAGGTGTACCATAGCGACCTTGAAATTAAGGTGCACAGCAAAATTATGATGGTCGATCGGCTTGAGAACGATAAGGTAATATCTTATGCGTATATCAGTACGGGAAACTTTAATCGAAAGACCTCAAAAATTTATGCGGACCACGGACTTTTTACTGCGCATAGCAAAATAACCACCGAACTTGCCCACGTTTTCGAGGTGCTGGAGCGTAAACGATTAGCCCCGGTAAATAAGCATTTGATGGTTTCTCCATTCTCCACTAGAACGAGTTTTACGGAACTTATTGATGGTGAAATCAATAATGCCAAAAAGGGGCTTGCCGCAAGCATTCAGGCCAAAATGAACAGTTTGCAAGATCAAAAAATAATCGATAAACTTTATCAAGCTGCTCGCGAAGGTGTTCAGATACGATTATTGGTACGTGGTTTTTGCTGTCTAGATATGAATACCCAAGGTATTTCCGAAAATATAAAAATCACTAGCATTGTCGATCGTTTTCTAGAACATGGCCGAATCTATCGTTTTGAGAATGCCGGAAAGCCAAAAATGTATATCGGGTCTGCGGATTGGATGACCAGAAACCTTGACCGCCGTATCGAAGTGCTCGCACCCATTTACGATGACGACATTTTTGAAGAGTTGGGCCATATTCTCGACCTACAATTTTCCGATAATGTAAAGGCAAGATTGGTCAACGAAGAAGAATCCAATGTTTATGTAAGTCAGGGGGGCGAAGAATTAAGGTCACAGTACGCAATTTACCATTATTTAAAATCGAAATCCTGATTCATTTATAAAATAGAGCGTTATCGAATAATCGTATACGATTTAATATTAAAATTTATACGCAATGCGTTAGCTATTCAATTGATATTCGATTCCATTTACTTCATCTTTCGTTTATCTTTGATGTAGTTTGCATCTTAAAGTTAGTATTTATAAAATTATGTTGTTTTCATGAAAAAAGTTAGAATAGTTGGCGTTCCCGAACACTTTAATCTACCATGGCATATGGCCATCGAAGAAGGTGCTTTTGAAGATAAAGGTATCGATTTGCAATGGACGGAGGTTCCCGAAGGAACTGGTAAAATGTGTCAAATGTTGCAGAACGAAGAAACCGATTTGGCCATAATTCTTACTGAAGGCATCGTGAAAAGCATTGTCGAGGGCAATGCCGCAAAAATCGTTCAAGGTTATATTGCTACCCCTTTGTACTGGGGAATTCACGTTGGCGCCCAAAGCGATTTTGAATCCATCTCACAACTTAACTGCGCTTCGGTGGCTATTAGCAGATTTGGCAGCGGAAGCCACCTGATGGCGGTCGTAAACGCCCGAAATGAGGGGTGGGATGCATCTGACCTGTCATTCGAGGTCATCAATAACCTTGATGGGGCGATTGAAGCATTGAGTACCGGAAAAGCCGATTACTTTATGTGGGAGCATTTTACTACCAAACCTTTGGTCGACAACGGCACCTTTAGAAGACTGGGCGATTGCCCTACCCCATGGCCCTGTTTTGTAATAGCTGCAACCGATAAATTTATCGCCGAACAAGAAGGTACGCTTAAACATATCTTGAACACCATTAACTCCTACACGGGGGAATTTAAACAAATACCAAGTATAGACCGAACATTGGCCAATCGCTACGACCAAAAAACTGAGGATATTAAAGAATGGCTTGCCATGACTCGTTGGACCCAAGCTCAAATAGATAGCACTACCGTTAACGAGGTACAGGACACCTTATACTCCCTTGACCTGATATCTGAAAAGGTCGCGAATGAAAAAATACTTAAATCTTTTGATTAGAATTGTATTAAAATAAGTAAATCCCATTTAAAAAATCAAATTTATTTACTTGAACTAAGAATGGAGTTTTAATAGCGTAATATACTGTACATCAATTAAATAAATATAAAGATTAATTTACCAATTTATAGGTGCTTCTGCGTTTTGTCTCAAAATTTCATTTGTTCTACTGAAGTGCTTGTTCCCGAACCAATAACCTCGGTTGGCACTTAAAGGAGAAGGATGCCCAGAAGTTAGTATATGATGTTTTTGTTTGTCGATCAATGCCGCCTTCTTTTTGGCAAAACCACCCCAAAGCAGAAATATTAGCCCCTCTCTTTTATCCGACAGTTTTTTAATCACCTCATCCGTAAAGGTTTCCCAACCTCTTTTTTGATGGCTGCCCGCTTCATGTGCCCTTACGGTTAGCGTGGCATTTAGTAGCAATACCCCCTGCTCTGCCCACCGTTCCAAATTGCCACTTTTAGGATAGGGCTTGCCCAAATCGGTTTCAATTTCCTTAAAAATATTGATGAGGGACGGCGGATGCGCGATACCATCCTTTACGGAAAAGCAGAGTCCGTTCGCCTGGCCCGGACCGTGATATGGGTCTTGACCAATAATGACCACTTTTGTTTTATCGAACGAACTATGGTCAAAAGCCGCAAAAACATCCTTTCCCTTAGGATAGCAAGTGTGCATGGCATATTCTGTTTTAATGAATTGGGACAGCTGTTTAAAATATGGTTGTTCAAACTCGGTTTGCAATTGTTGTTTCCAACTTTCTTCTATGGTAACGGCCATGGGTTGCTATACGTTATTTAGGTTTACAATCAGAGCCTAAAATTACTTAAAAATCGAGGAATTGATTTTAGAATGATCACACAAGTTGTTGGTATAATAGAAAAGGAAATATGCTGTTATATGTATCTTAGGTGGTGGCACTGTAAACTATAGACTCGTAAAATGTTGCTCTATTATAGAAGTTGAATTTTTTTGAATCTGAGAATATTTGGAATAATGATTGATAAAAGAATTAATATGGGGCACGAGCAAGGATGCTCGTGCCAGCGAGGGATTATTTGGATTTAGAATGAAAAAGATATCAATAATCACTTTGATTTATTATAGTGTAATAATTCTAATTATTTTATATGAGATTGGAATTATTTCATTTACCGATGATTGTAGTCATTACAAATTTTCTTTTACCGTAAAAGGTGGGCTTGGTCCATATGTCTTGATGTGCTTTTTGGGTTATCTATTTGTTAAAATATAAAATACTTGCCATTGAGATTTTACTTATTAATACCGTTGGTAATACTTGTAATTAGTTCTCCATTGAAACAAAAACTTCTTAATTCAAGAATTGAATCCAATCCAAACAAAATAATCCCTGCAATTATCTATAATATATCCATTACTAAGAACTCGGATACGTGTTCTTTTGAATTTGAATTAAATGGTAATATGACCAAATCAATTAAGTCACCCAAGACCTCTCTTAATAATCTAAAGATTGGAGACACCATATTGATCAAGGTAGCAGATAATTGTAAGTATATGAACAAAATACATGATCTATTTCCGTCACAACCGGGCATTCAACAGTAAAAACAAATAGATGAAAAACAATAACTCACATATGCTACTTTTCATTCTATGCGGCCTGTTTGGCAGCTTGCCACTGTATGCGGTTACCCCCGCTAGCGCGAGTCTCACGCTTGTGTCAACAGTAGTAATAAGTAAAGACAAGGATTTATAATGAACATAAAACAATTACAGAACACCCCAGTAAAAACCGTTTAGGTTTTTACTGTCCCCTCAAGGGGACAATAACACGCAGCAATTCCCCCTTAGAAGGGGGTGCGCGCAGGGCGGGAATGTATTCCCCCTCGAGGGGGAATAATTAAAAAGTAATGAAAACAAAATTATACCATATAACCCTTACATCACATTTACACTTTACTTTTTGATGGTTTCATATTAATCGAATGGATTAATGTATTTTGCGCACGACAAAACCAACTCGATCACCTGACCATGCTGAAAACAACATTTGCCCTACTCCCGACTTTCATACTTCTACTATTTCACTCAACCATATTTTCACAAAGTTCAGATTTACATATTATTCCCCAACCTATTGATGCCGTCCAGAAAGATTCTCTTCTTACGGGTGCTTCCGTGCTAAATGATTCGGACCGATTCGTTTGGGGGGCATCGGTCTTAAAAGGTGATGACGGCAAATATCATATGTTATACAACACATGGCCTTGCGGTGATTCTATACCTCAATTTTCAGATTCATGGGTTTTGCATTCGCAAATAGCCTATGCGATTTCCGATTATCCTGACCGAAAATTTAAATTTCAAAAGATAATACTAGAAGGCAAAAAGTCATTTGGAGATACTTTAGCTTGGGACGCG
Source organism: Flavobacteriaceae bacterium MAR_2009_75 (assembly GCA_002813285.1). NCBI lineage: Bacteria > Pseudomonadati > Bacteroidota > Flavobacteriia > Flavobacteriales > Flavobacteriaceae > Flavobacteriaceae bacterium MAR_2009_75. Next base: position 4,685,404 of record PHTZ01000001.1, on the reverse strand, counting down.
CAAGTAGTGACCAATCCACACTTAAAGAAGTTTAAAGACCACTACTACCTCTATTATGTGGGCGGTAGAGACCCAGGTAACAGTCCTGAAGTAGTTAAAGGAAGCTTAAATAAAAGAAACCGGGTTCAACAAACACTCAGGATTGGTGTTATAAAATTTAAAAGCTTTGAAGATTTGATGGACGGAAACTTTATAAGGCCTCAAGAACCACTTTTGAGTCCAAGAACTAGGGTGAAAAGCAGCAATATTGTCTACCCTTCTCCGGAAGGCACGAAACCAAAACCCGATAACGTAATCGTTGTAAACCCTGCTGTGGTCCATCGCCCATCAGACGGTAAATACCTCATGTATTTTAAGGGTAATTTTTATGACCCCTATTGGCGCGGAGTACATGGTTTGGCCATTGCAGACGAACCGGACGGCCCATTTCTACCTTTGGATGATGTTGTTTTTGATTTCAGATTGGACGATGGGCGAATTGCCTCCGCTGAAGACCCCTATGTATGGTTTCATCAAAAAACCAACCACTTCTATGCTATCGTAAAGGATTTCTCCGGTAAAATAACTGAAAAAGAGCCAGGTCTAGCCCTTATCGTTTCAAAGAACGGGCTTTACTGGCGAAAAGCGGCACAACCTCTCTTTATGAAAAAACAGGTGGATTTAATTTCTGGAGAGACCATAAAGCTTCACAGACTGGAAAGGCCACAACTACTCACGGATAATAATGGAGAACCCCTTGTTCTCTATACAGCGACCTCTATAGTAAATATTAATCCTAGAACGGACGGTAAATCATTTAATTTACATATTCCGCTGAAGGTGCAGGTGGGACAATAGGGCACAAATGCAGAATTAATAAATACGATTGGCTACCTTTGCCTCCGATTTTGAGCAATATGGCAGGTATTCACCCCAAAACATTACAAGATTTAGAATTTCCAACGGTACTCCAACAGGTGGCTGCTCGTTGTACTACGGAACTGGGTAAAGAAAAAGCTTTAGAGCTTTCCCCATTTACGGAAGAAGAGTTCATTTTAGAGCAGTTGGGCCAAACCGCCGAGTACCTTTCTTCTTTTGTGAGCGAAAACCGCATTCCACCTCACGGCTTTGAAGGTATAGATAAAGAACTTCAGCTATTGGGCATCGAGAATACAGCCATGGAAATTGGCAGTTTTCGTAAAATTGGCAGTATCTGTCTAACGGTAAATGCACTAAAAAAATTCCTAAAAAAATTTAAGGAATATTATCCCCTACTTTTCGCATCATCAGAATCAGTCGACACCAATACCGAAATACCTAATTATATAGACACCGTTATCGACCGTTTTGGTGAAGTACAAGACAAGGCTTCTGACAAGCTTTTTACGATTCGTAGGCAGATGCTTCAAGTTAAGGGTAAAATCGGACAAAGCTTTGCCTCTGCCCTGAATACTTACAATGGTTCCGATTATCTAGATGATATTCGAGAATCCGTTGTAGAGAACAGGCGTGTTTTGGCAGTAAAAGCCATGTACCGCAGAAAAGTGAAGGGTACGGTTATGGGCACTTCCAAAACAGGGAGCATTGTATACATCGAACCGGAAGCCACTCTAAAATATAGTAGAGAACTGAATAACCTCGAGTTTGATGAAAAAGAGGAAGTGCAGCGAATACTTAAGGAATTAACGGACCGTATACGGCCATTTGCCCCTCAATTGGCCGTATACCAATCTTTTTTAGCCCACGTTGATATCACCTCGGCAAAAGCCAAATATGCTTCGGACACGAATTCTTTGCTTCCTGAAATCAATTCGGAAAAGCGACTGTATCTTAGAGACGCCTATCATCCGCTCTTATTTTTAAGCAATACCTTAAAAAAGGAAAAGACCTACCCGCAGACCATAGAATTGCATGACGAAAATCGAATTATCGTGATTTCCGGTCCTAATGCAGGGGGTAAAAGTATCACTTTAAAGACTATCGGTTTACTTCAAGTAATGCTTCAATCAGGGCTCTTAATACCCGTTCATGAAAGGAGTTCGGTCTTCTTTTTTGATATGATTTTGACAGATATTGGTGATAATCAATCTATAGAAAATCACTTAAGTACGTACAGCTATCGTTTAAAGAACATGAACAACTTTTTACGATTGTGCAATGACAACACCTTATTCTTGATCGATGAATTCGGTACGGGTAGTGATCCCGAGCTGGGCGGTGCACTTGCAGAAGCCTTTTTAGAGGTGTTCTATGAAAGAAAGGCCTATGGAGTAATTACTACCCACTATGCAAATTTAAAGGCTTTGGCCAATGAACTTCCATATGCTACCAATGCCAACATGCTTTTTGATGGCCGCACCCTAGAGCCTACTTTTCAATTGGTCTTGGGAGAAGCGGGTAGCTCCTTTACGTTTGAAGTGGCCCAAAAAAACGGCATCCCCTACTCCTTGATCAATAAGGCCAAGAAAAAAATCGAGCGGGGCAAGGTGCGTTTTGATGCGACTATAGCCAAACTACAAAAAGAGCGCAGTAAAATGGCCCGAACGGGCTCTAGACTGCAAGAAGAGGAAAGTAAGGCTAAGGAAGAAGCGGCACGATTGGAGAAATTAAATGCCAAAATCAAGAGCAAACTGGAAAACTATCAAGAACTCTATGATCATGATCAGCGCATGATCCAATTGGGCAATAAGGTGAACAAAGCAGCGGATAAGTATTTTAGAGATAAGAAAAAGCGCTCATTAGTGTCGGAAATGCTCCGAATCGTTGAAACTGAAAACAGTAAGCGTAAAAAGAGAACGGCCAAAGAGGCCAAAGCGGAACGTACCAAAAAAGCACAGGTAGCCCAAGAAGTACAAAAGGAGGTCAAGGTCATTCGCGAAAAGAAAAAGGTAGAGAAACAGAAAGCCGTTCAAAAGGAAAAGAACAAACCTAGACCTGTTTTTAAGGTGGGAGACCGTGTACGTATGCAAGACGGCAAGGCCGTAGGCAGTATAGATTCTTTAGAAAAAGGCAAGGCCATTGTCAACTACGGTATGTTCACCACAAATGTAAGTGTAGACCAGTTAGAATTGGTGGAAAGAAAGAAATAACAATATTTCAATTCATGTTTTAATTTTTTCACACAATTTTTTCCATCGTATCTTTACAAAGTGGAAAGCAATAAAAAAATCATTCTTTTTGACGGGGTTTGCAATCTTTGCAACAATGCCGTACAGTTTGTTATCAAAAGAGACGAAAATGATGTGTTTCGCTATGCCGCCCTGCAAAGTGAGGTGGGCCGGCAATTGACCAAAGAGCGTGGTATTGATACATCTACGGTAGATTCCATTATATTAATCGATCCCGGTACCGCCTACTACACCAAATCTACCGCTGCACTTGAAATCGGTAAGGGGTTGAAAGGGTATCGTACCATTTCATCGATACTCTCCGTTATTCCCAGTAATTTGCGCGATATCGTATATGATTTTATAGCCAAGAACCGATACAAATGGTACGGTAGAAAAGACCAATGTATGGTGCCCAACCCAGAACTGCAATCAAAATTTCTTTGATTCAATCTTTAATAGCCCAAAACTCAACTTTAAAGAGTTAACCATAGGTCGATTAAATGGTTACCATTGTTCAATCAATAGAAACAATGGAAAAGAAGATAAAAAATGTAGCTTATGCCGGCTATGCGGCTAAAGGAGCTGTATATACCATAACAGGTATTTTGGCTTTTTTGGCCGCTTTTAATTTAGGCGGCTCCAAAGCCGGTAAATTTCAGGTTATTGAATTTTTAGAAAAGCAGCCTTTTGGAAAAGTACTCTTGGCAGTCTTGGGAACAGGTTTAGTTTGTTATGCGATATGGAGATTTATACAAAGCGTACAAGACCCCGAAAATATTGGTTCGAGTAAAAAAGGAATCGTAAAAAGGGTTTCGTTCTTTATAAGTGGGCTTGTCTACCTAGCTTTGGGCATATTCGCGATAGTTGATATTTTCTACGAACCCAATTCCGGTTCGGGAGGTGGCGGAAGCTCTTTTTTGGGTCCGCAATTAAAAATGTATGCTTTTATAGCCATAGGGCTTGCTTTGGCAGGTAAGGGTATTTATCAATTTATAAAGGCTTACAAAGGCGATTTTCTTAAAAAATTTCAACTTGGTACCATTTCCGACTCCAAAAAGAAAAAGGCGATCAAAACATTTGGGTATAGCGGACTTATTGCACGGGGTATTATGACCTGTATTATTTCATATTTCTTTCTAAAGGCGGGATTTTCTTTTTCAGGGGCAGATGCTGAATCTATGAAAGGAACCGAAGAGGCCTTTTCATTTCTTCAAGACAATTCTTCAGGCCCTTGGTTAATGGGTCTTGTAGCTGCGGGATTGGTCTGCTATGGCATTTACATGTTCGCCCATGCCCGATACCGTAAATTCGATGCTTAGAGTCTTATTTTACGTCCTCTAAATTATCATCCCAATTTTTAACTTTTGGCTTGATGGTCTTGCCTACAGATTTGGCCACCATCATAGAAACACAGGCATCGCCTGTGATATTAACTACCGTACGCAGCATATCTAACGGTCTATCGACGGCAAAAATCAATGCCAGGCCAATAGCTAGTTTATCGGCAGGAAAGCCAATGGCTTCCAATACAATGACCAACATCACCATTCCGGCTCCCGGTACCGCAGCAGAACCTATTGAGGCCAATAAGGCCGTTAAAACAATGGTCAATTGACCGCCGAAGGTCAAATCAAAACTAAGTGCCTGCGCAATAAAAACGGCGGCCACCCCCTGATAAAGGCTGGTACCGTCCATATTGATGGTCGCACCGACCGGGAGTACAAAACTGGAAATCTCTTTGTCTACCCCAATATGCTCCTCTACCCTTTCCATGGTAACAGGTAATGTTGCGGCACTTGAACTGGTGCTAAATGCCAATAATTGGGCAGGACTTATCTTTTGCAAAAAAGTCCAGGGGTTATAGCGTGTAAAAGTAGCCACCACCAAACTGTAAAAAACAATCATCAATAAAAGCCCAAGAACCACTACACCTGCATATTTCAACAAGGCCAACAAAATATCAGGGTCACCTGATGAGACCACAACATTGGCCAACAATGCGAATACGGCAATGGGCGCCGTTAGCATTATTAAATCGACCATTTTCAAGACTACATCGTTCAGGGCATCAAAGAATTTTTTTAACGGTTTTGCTTTTTTCTCCCCAATCAATAGCATAGAGATGCCCAAGAAAATGGTGAAAAATATCACCTGTAGCATAGAACTATTGTCTCCCAAAGCCTTAAAGGCATTATCAGGAACCATATCTTCCAAAAATTGTAACGGTCCACTATCTTTCTGTCTCGAAGCCTCCTCCAATTTAGAGGTAACACCGCTATCGTTGGAATATGTTTCGGTCAACTGGGCTATGGTTTCTTCAGAAATTCCATTACCCGGTTGCAATACGTTGACCAATAGAAGGCCAATGGTAATGGCCACAACGGTTGTACCGATATAAATGGCGATAGTTCTAAGCCCAATGTTTCTGAACTTTGAAATATCCTTTAAATCAGAAATACCTTTGACCAAAGAGGCAAGAATCAACGGAATTGCAATAAGCTTTAAGAGTTTTACGAAAATACTTCCGAAGGGATTTATCCAATCTTGAACAAATTCAGGTCCCCATTCGAAAATGGTCATAAAAAAGCCAAAAAGAATACCTAAGACCATTCCTATTAGGATCTTCCAATGTAATTCCAGTTTTCGCATGTAAATGTAAGTTTATGCAGGTAATATACTGTTTTTGCATCGAAAGCCGAAAAACAGCATCTTCTGTAGAGATAAAATATCGATTTCCTAAAAAACCACTATAATTTTCCCTTTATAGTTCGATTAAGTAAGGTATAATCTGCTAAAACCAAAGCGGTCATGGCCTCTACTATCGGTACTGCCCTGGGCACAACACAAGGATCGTGTCTACCTTTACCTTTGGTCTGCACTTTGTTGCCCTCTTTATCTATGGTCTCGTACGGCTGAATTATTGTAGCCACAGGCTTAAAAGCCACATTGAAGTAGATATCCATACCGTTACTGATACCGCCTTGAATTCCGCCACTGTGGTTCGATTGGGTGCTACCGTCACTATTGAACTGGTCGTTATGCGCACTGCCTTTCATTTGCACACCTTCGAAACCACTGCCATATTCAAATCCCTTAACGGCATTGATACTGAGCATGGCCTTACCCAACTCGGCATGAAGTTTATCGAAAACGGGTTCGCCCAAACCTACAGGTACATTTTGGGCAACACAGGTAATAATACCTCCAATGGTGTCGCCTTCACCGCGAACCTCTTTTATATACTCTTCCATTTTGGCGGCCATCTCCTGATCTGGGCACCTTACGGGATTCGATTCTATTTTTGAAAAGTCAAGCTCTTGATAGGGCTTGTCCATTTTTAATGTTCCGACTTGAGACACAAAGGCATTTATTTTAATGCCCGCAAGAAACTGTTTGGCAATAGCCCCGGCCACTACCCTACTTGCCGTTTCACGCGCCGAACTTCGTCCGCCACCGCGATAATCGCGAAACCCATATTTTTTATCATACACATAATCGGCGTGCGATGGTCGGTATGAATCTTTTATATGCGAATAATCTTTCGATTTTTGATTGGTATTGTGTATCGCAAAACCGATAGGCGTACCAGTAGTTTTTCCTTCGAAAATGCCGGAGTAAAACTCTACCGTATCAGGCTCTTTGCGTTGCGTGACAATTGCCGATTGACCAGGTTTTCTACGGTTTAAGTCTGTTTGTATCGCTTCGAGATTTAATTGTATTCCAGAAGGACATCCATCTAAAACCCCTCCAATAGCTGCCCCGTGAGATTCACCGAATGTAGAGAGCTTAAAAATATTCCCGAAAGTATTGCCTGCCATAAAAATTGGTTAAATCAGTTGTTTGTAGAAGAGCCAATAAGAAGCTGAACTTCGTTTTTAATACCGTCTTTCAGAATTTATGATTCGCCTATCTTCTTGTGCTCAAAGTTAAATCTTAATTAACAGTCTTGCAAAGTTATCGATATCCCTTATTTAACATATGATAATAGATTCTTGATAAACCCTTTACTTTTAATTTATATGGTTTTGCTTTATTAGGTATCAAATTACAATCCCTTGAAAAAACGCAAATTAGAAGTTGCCGTAATCTCAGATGTACATTTGGGCACTTTGGCCAGTCATGCCGACGAACTTATCACTTATTTGAACAGTATTCAGCCCAAGCAATTGGTCTTGAACGGAGATATTGTCGACGTAGGTGAATTTCACAAGAATTACTTTCCGCCAAACCACATGAAAGTTATTCGTAAAATTTTGGCCATGGCATCGAAAGGAACACAAGTTTATTATGTGACGGGAAATCACGATGACATACTTCGAAAACTAAGCGGCACATCGATGGGCAATTTACATATCGTAAACAAATTGGTGCTTGAGATGGATGGAAAAAAAGCCTGGTTCTTTCATGGAGATGTTTTCGATACTACGCTTCGAAATGCAAAATCTCTAGCAAAATTTGGTTCAAAAGGATATAAATTATTAATTAACATAAATAAACTCAACTATTGGTTATTCAATAAATTAGGAAGAGAAAATCACTCACTTTCCCAAAAAATAAAAAGAGATACAAACGCCACTAAACACATTAGAGGTTTTGAAAGATCTGCAGTCGATATGGCCATCGAAAAAGGGTATGATTATGTGATATGCGGTCACTTGCATTTATCAAAAAAAGAGAAGCACACTACAAAAAAAGGAAGTTGTACCTATTTGAATTCCGGTGACTGGACGGAAAACCTGACTGCTTTAGAATATTCGTTGAAACGTTGGAAAGTCTACCGTTACAATCACGATAAACTTTCTCCTTTCTTTATGGATGAGGAATTAAAACAAATGGATATGCAAGAGCTTGTTGAGGCCATTGCGACCCAAAAAGAAGAGAAGCAACGGCGAAAGAACAGAAAATCACAACGCTAATCCGGGGAACATTCAGTTTAAACTAAAGCATTCTTCAAAATAGTGGCCGGGTGAAGCGCCTTTCTTTTTGTGCCATCGTAAATTTGATGTCTACAACTTGTACCGTTCGCAGAAATAATAGTGTCCTCAGCACTTTTTCTAACTGCAGGAAAAAGTTTTAACTCACCAATTTTCATACTCACCTCATAGTGTTCTTTTTCGTAACCAAAAGAGCCTGCCATACCGCAGCAACCCGAGCTGATGATAGACACCGTATAGTTCTCAGGCAGATTGAGTACATCAAAAGTGACTTTTTGATTGCTCAAAGCCTTTTGGTGACAGTGATTATGAATCTTTACTGTTTTAGCCTCTTTGGTAAAAACCTCGGAGGTTAATTCACCCTTCTGAATCTCCTGTGATAGAAATTCTTCCAATAAAAATGAATTTAAGGCAATTGCATTGGTTACCTCTGAATCATCAGAAAATCTTTTGTATTCATCGCGAAATGTCAAGATTGCCGAAGGCTCCAAACCTATGACCGGTAGGTTCTGTTTCATGAATTTTTTGAGCTCCTCAATATTTTTCAATGCTAATTTTTTAGCTTGTTTCAAGAAGCCTTTTGAAAGATAAGACCTGCCACTTTCACCATAAAAAAGCTGCACATCGTAACCTAAACGAGTCAGCAATTCAATAGCATCTTTACCCAAGTCAATATCTAAAAACTGACTGAATTCATCAATATATAACACAACCTTTCTTTTAGGTGTTTCATATTGATTTTTAAATTGTTGAAGGTGATTATTAAAATTAAAACTGTAAACTTTTGGCAAACTTCTTTCGCTCGCTACATTTGCCGATTTCTTTAGAATGCCACCGAATAAACTAGAATCATAAACGGCGTTGGTGAGACCTGCAACCTTACTGCCCAGGCGATTCAATTTCGTGTTGTGGGCAAAGAGTTTGCTACGTAAAGAATACCCGTTCGCTTCTTGATACTGGTATAAAAATTCAGCTTTTAAAGTGGCAACGTCGACATTACTTGGACATTCACTAGAACAGGCCTTACAACTTAGACAATAATCAAAAACCTCTTTAAGTTCTTTCTGATCGAACTTATTTTTTTTGTCAGAGGTAGTCAGAAATTCCCGTAATGCATTTGCGCGCCCCCTAGTTGTATCTTTTTCATTTCTAGTAGCGTGGTAACTAGGGCACATCGCCCCCTTCATATTCTCGGTTTTTCTACAATCGCCACTACCATTACACTTTTCGGCAGCTTTCAGAATACCTTCACTATCGGAAAAATCGAAAAAGGTTTCAATTTGAGGCTCTGAACGGTCTATTTCATACCGTAACGACTCATCCATCGGATAGGCATCAACTATTTTACCTGGATTGAAAATATTATTAGGGTCAAAATAAGACTTCACCCTTTTGAGCAATTCATAGTTCTTCTCACCTATCATTAAGGGAATAAACTCTGCTCGAACAATACCATCACCATGCTCCCCACTAAAAGAGCCTTTATATTTTTTTGTCAATTTAGCTACATCGGTAGTAATATCTCTGAACAGACCGACATCTTCGGACTTTTTCAGATTCAATATCGGTCTTAGGTGAAGCTCTCCCGCACCAGCATGCGCATAGTAAACAGCACTTTGCCCGTAACCCTTCATAATTTTACTGAACTCTGCAATAAAATCACTCAAATCTTCAACGGCCACAGCGGTATCTTCGATACAGGCAACGGCTTTCTTATCCCCCACCATATTGCCTAAAAGCCCGAGACCGGCCTTTCTCAGCTCGATCGCCTTGTTGATATCATTGCCATAGAGTACGGGATTGGCATAACTCAACCCAGAATTAGCTATTGTGGTCTGCAATGCGGCAATTTGATTGGTTAAGTCGGCCTCTGTGTCCGCCTTTAATTCCAACATCAACAAAGCAGCTGGATCACCTTCTACAAAAAAGCGGTTTTTCAGCTGTTCCCGATTATTTTTGGTACAGTCTAAAATCACTTTATCCATCATTTCGCAAAGATGTAACGAATGCTCCATCACGGGTGCCACATCAGAAAGGCAATCTTCAAGTGTATTATAGTGGGTAATTACCATCGCAGAAAAAGATGGTGGTAAATCGTGTAGCTGCAACGTAATTTCGGTAGTAAAAGCTAAGGTTCCTTCACTTCCGCTAAGCAATTTACACATGTTAAAGTCTTCCTCGAGCGCTCCAAAAACTGAATTATGCAAAAGCTCATCTACAGCATAGCCTGTATTTCTTCGATGTATTTCCGGCTTCGGAAATTCTGAAACTATATCATCTCGTATACTCTTATTAGATAGCTCATTAAATAGGTTTTTATAAACTTTAGATTCAAAGTTACTGCCTTTCAGTTTTAAATTAAATTCTTCTTCGGAGAGTGCTCCGAATTCCGCCTCACTACCATCTGAAAGAATCGTTTTCATTGAAACTACATGGTCTCTGGTAACGCCATACTGGATCGATGTGGTACCTGAAGAATTATTGCCTACCATGCCACCGATCATACAACGATTAGCGGTAGATGTATTAGGCCCGAAAAAAAGTCCGTATGGTGCCAGGTATTGATTCAGCTCATCACGAACAACTCCCGGTTGTACGGTAATCTGTTTTCGATTCTCATCGAACGATAGAATTTGATTGAGGTGTCGTGAAACATCTACAACAATACCTTCACCAACACATTGACCGGCCAAAGATGTACCAGCTGTTCGCGGAATTAGACCAACTTTATGCTCATTGGCAAAACCAATAACTTTTTTGATGTCATCGACGGTTTTCGGATAGATTACCGCCAAGGGTATTTTTCTGTATACGGAAGCATCGGTAGCGTATAGTGCTTTGGTCAACTTATCGGATAATAATTGCCCTTCAAGTAAGTTGCCGAGGTCAAGAAGTAAATTTTTATTCAACTGAAAACAATTTTGACCGCTAAATTAAGTTTTTATGCTTGAAAGGGACAGTGGAAAACTGTTTTTAAAACAAAAACGAACATGATGATGAAAAATTTAAAATTACTTCTTTGCTTGACTTTATTCGGTGCATTCTCCAATTTGTATTCACAGGAAATTGCCGACCACGCCCTCGGATTGAGGCTTGGTGACAGTGATGGTTTCGGTGCGGAAATCTCTTATCAAAAATCAATTGGAAGATATACAAGGGTAGAACTTGATTTAGGTTGGCGCGATAGCCGCGAGTATGACGCCTTTAAATTGACCGGACTTTACCAATGGGTTCACAGTATCGACGGAGGCCTACAATGGTATTATGGTGTTGGTGGTGGACTGGGCAATGTTGACTTTGAACCTCGCCTAAACAATAGTAATCAACCTTTTCAACCTGACGGGGGTCTTTTTGTATTTGCTGCAGGTGATGTCGGTATAGAATATAATTTTGACATACCCCTATTAATTTCATTGGACTTTAGACCTGAACTGGGTTTGATAGGATATAGTGACTTTGACAATGGTTTCGATTTTGACATTGCACTCGGGGTTCGATACCAGTTTTAGACTACACATAACTTTATAATCAAAGCTCTTAACCACTTATTGTTAAGGGCTTTTTTGTTTTGTGCGTTATGACTATTTTTGCTCATCATAAAACAAAACAATGAGAAAAATACTAGCGTCATTATGCATTTTAATAGGCTTGTCGGCCTGTAACCAAAAACCTGAAGGATATACATTTCAGGGTAATTTGACCGGAGAAGTCGCAAACGGCACCAATGTCTATTTAAGAGCGGTTGGTGAAAATGGCCAACCCGTAGATGTTGATACCACCACTGTTGAAAACGGAAAATTTGTTTTTACGGGTCAAGCCGAAACACCTGAAATGCACTATGTGTTTGTGGATCAGTTAATGGGATATACCGCTGTCATTATCGAAAACGGTGAAATTCAGCTTACTGCACAAAAAGATAGCTTGGGCATGGCGCAGGTAAAAGGAACACTTCAAAACGATATTTTCGCAGATTACGTGGAAAAATCAAAAGAATTGACCCAACAGGCCCAATCAATTCAGCAAGATATGCAGCAAGCCAATATAAGTCGAGATACGGCTACTGCTATCTCTTTGCGTGATGAGATGAATGAATTACAAGAGTCATATAAGAATTTTGAGCTCGACTATATAAAAAGTCACCCTGAAGCCTTGATTTCGGCATTACTTATCGATAGAGCTTTGGGCACTCGTACAGTTACTGCCGAAGAAGCTCAAGAAATGTATGACGCTCTATCACCTGAAATAAAAGAAACCAAAACGGCCAAAACAATTTCAGAGAAATTAGAGGCCCAAAAGCAGGCCGAAGCCAATGAGAAGAACACTTCTATTGGTGCAAAAGCCCCGAATTTTACAGCTCCTGACCCTGAAGGTAAAGACTTAGCTCTTGAAGATATTTTGGGCAAAGTTACCCTTGTCGATTTTTGGGCCGCTTGGTGCAAACCTTGTAGAGCTGAAAACCCGAACGTACTTGCTGTTTACAACAAATATCATGATAAGGGATTGAATATCTTAGGAGTTTCTTTGGATCGAACAGCCGACGCATGGAAAAAAGCCATCGAAGATGATGGTTTGGTTTGGAACCATGTATCGCATGTCTCGTATTTTAATGACCCAATTGCAAAACTCTACAACGTTAATGCGATACCTGCAGCATTTCTTTTAGATGAGAATGGGATAATTGTTGCAAAAAACTTAAGAGGTCCGGCACTTGAAGAGAAAATAGCTGAGCTTTTGAATTAAAGTACAGACCGTTACCAAACAAAAAACCCTCGAGCAGAACTGCTCGAGGGTTTTTCTATTATTTGAATATTTTAGAATTTGTTCTGTACATCTTCAAACTCACCAGTAATGGTTACATTACCTAGTTTCTTGACGCTTCCGAATACATTAACTCTAGAGTCGCTACCAACAAACTCAAGTGTAGCTCCTTCATTTAAGATCAAGTCACCATAGATGGTCAGGTCACCTTCAACCCTAAATGTAGCACCTTGATTTACAGTTATACTCCTTGATCTATTATTTCTCCCGATAGCAAATGAGCCACTCAATTCAAATAGGCCGTTACTATTCACATAAGAATTGCTATAGGCCGTCCAGGTACCGCAAAGAAGCAAAGAACCATTGACTGTTACCCTGTTCAGCCTTTTTGAACCTCGATAGGCCTTTTCTTCACCTTCATTGACAGATAGGTTGTAGCTTCCGTTATAACTCGGTAAATCTTCACAGCGAGCTTCTAAACTTTCATTAGGTCTATTTAATTTAATGATTTGTAAACCAGCCTTACCTGATGCAGCAAAAGCATAATCACCCTTGGTCTCTACGTAGTTTATTGATCCATTAAGATCGATGACACCTACCAAATCGGTGTTATCGGCTTGCGCCTCAGATAAACAAAGTCCTGCACCACCATTGGCCATTAACAATATTTCTTCGTTGGTGGCAACGGCATTGGTTACAATATTGCTTTGGTCTACTCCTTCCGGATTAATTAAGATAGGTACGTATTCTATGAGAGACCCAGAAGACCGATTATAGATTCCGGCACCTTTTGATCCTTCAGAAACAACTATTCTATCATCTGAAATATCAAGTGTTCGCTTGCTAAAATCGCCAAAATCGGAATCAATGGCAATTTCTTTAGTTACGTTCAAGCCTTCATCCATAAGAATAACGCCAGTACTCGCATCTAAGACTGCAATCGTTTCATCATGATGGGCAACTGACCTCAAATCAGCATAAGATGCGTCGTTCTGAATGCTAAGGTCAGATTTATTATATGCGGTCAACAAACCGTCTTTACCACTTGTAACGTAAACCGTATTACCTGTAACTTCTACATCGGTGGCATTAAACCCTTCTTGAAAACCATAGGTTAGGCCAGCACCAGTATCCATTCGGCCTCCCGACACAAGAATTTTCACTACAAATGAATTAGAAGTAGCTCTAACCGATTTTTCGGCATCCACACCGCCAACGGCATAAATATATCCATCATTATATTCTATCGCGTTAATATCAGCGTTAGAATAATATAATCTAGAAGTGACTTGAGGGTTGTTTGGATCATTGACATTAACAATGTCTATACCCCCGGCATAACCATCTTCTACCGTATTATAAGCAACATAGGCGTAATCGCCATCTAAATGTACGTGGGCGGCGGTCAAATTCTCAGCACCACTATAAGATGGTGGGTCTACACGCGCCACCAAGGTCAAGGGATAATCACCGGCCATTTCTTCGGCACCTTTAGCAGTTTTACCTGTTAAAGAGGCTTCGCTAGCAATATCTAGAACACCGGCATCATCGAAAAGTATACTGCTTTCTAAGACCGATTCACTTTTTTCAATAGAAACATCTTCTGAAGGGTCGCTGTAGACCGTTGTCTCATCGCTACAAGAGGCAGCGAACATGAGTACCGCCAAGGCGGATAGGGAAACTCTTTTCATCATTAGTAGGTTTAATGCAATTAGATTTGGGTTCTAATCAAACGTCAAAATTAATCGAAGTGTATATTTTCGATTAAATTTTTCGATAAACGGTTGGAAATTTTTAATGCATAGCAACTTTGTATCGATGAACGGTAAATTCTATGTAGAAACTAATTGGTTATATTTTGCCCATCTTTTCCATTATAAAAAGAACTACTATGGGCAACGCCAATAAAAAAACCATTAAAGTTTCCCTTACCAACAAATCTGGGAAAAACAGCAAAGTTACCACATAGCCTCCTACGGCTCCGCCAAAGTGTGCGGTATGTCCTATGTTTCCAATACGGCTTTTCATTCCGTAGATAGAATATAATAAGTAACCGATACCAATAACGTAAGCTGGTAATGGAATGGGAATGAACATAATACCTAACTGCATATTGGGCTGTAATAGAATAGCTGCGTATAACACGCCTGTAACCGCCCCACTTGCACCAACGGCACTATAATAAGGCTCATTTTTATGAAAAAACATTGCCAATAGACTACCCGATACCAAGCTCACAAAATATACGATTAGAAATTTACCAGGGCCGAACCAACTGATCACCACCGGGGCGAAAAAATATAAAGTGAACATGTTGAAGAAAAGATGTGCCCAATCGACATGTAGAAACCCAGAAGTGAGCATTCTCTCCTTTTGGCCAGCCCCAATGGCCGAGATATTAAATTTATATCGCTCAAAGAACGAAACATCGTTGAAGCCTTTAAGGGAAACTAGAATATTCGCTGCGATGACCACTATGGTGATCAAATCTATATTGTACATGTGGTAAGATATTTTCGTGCCAAATATAGCTATATTTGCCCATTAAAAATTAAGCATGCAGTGGCTCGTTTTCGTATCGGCTTTTCCTTTGCTCTGGGTGATTTCCAGACTGCCACATCGACTATTTTATGGCTTTTCAGATTTTGTTTTTTTTATTGTCTATCGAATTGTCGGCTATCGAAAAGATGTTGTCCGCTCCAACCTACGCTTAGCCTTACCACTTAAATCGGAATCGGAATTAAAATCAATCGAAGTAAAGTTCTACAAACACTTATGTGACACTTTTTTAGAGATGGTAAAAACTATGAATTTATCTAAAGAGGCCGTCAAAAAGAAATATGCAGTACAAAACATTGATTTACTTTTAGAAATTGAAAAATCTAAAAGTGTTTTGGTCGTATGCTCCCATTATGCCAATTGGGAATGGAACGTGAGCATCAATAATTATGTTCAAGCCAAAGGTTATGCCGTTTACCAGAAAATAAGCAACAAATATTTTGATCAATGGGTTAAAAATGTACGTGCGCGGTGGAATACCACTTTAATCACCCAGAAACAGGTGGTGCCAACAGTAGTTAGAAACCATAAAAACAACATTACGGGTATTTTCGGAATGGTGAGCGATCAATCGCCCCAGAAACATTTAGCCCATTATTGGACCAATTTCATGGGTATTAAGGTTCCCGTTGTAAACGGAGCCGAAATTATGGCCCGAAGAATGGATCTCGCTGTAGTTTTTCTCAAAGTATCTAAAGTGAAAAGAGGTTTTTATGAGGCCGAATTCATACCCATAACAACCTCAGGAGCCAATACAGAAAAGAACGAAATTACGGATGCCTTTCTACGCCTCGCCGAACAACAGATTGAAGAAAGGCCGGAACACTACCTTTGGACCCACCGTAGATGGAAGCATAGAAATAGTGCTCCAGAAGAATTTTTATAGGATTTTAATTAGTTCTTTTTATATTTCGGTACCAAACCATTTTTACAACCAAAAATCTAAGAATACATGGAAGTTCTAGAAATTATCTATGAGGAAATCATAGGTTTTTTAGGGATATCCCAGGCTTGGGAAATTCTCAAAACCGGTAATTATGGTGCCTTGCGCACTTACGACGGCATCACATCTTTTATCATCCCCCTTATTCCTTTGCTAGTTTTGTTGGAACTGACATTGGGCTTTATCTATAAAAAACAGCAAACAAGGGTCTATAAAGTAAATTTTCTGATATATGTTTTCAACAGATTTGTCGGAAGGTTTATAGCCATTGCCATGGTCACCCTTTGTATAGGTTGGTTTCAACCTTTGGCCCCATTTCAGACAGACGCCACTTGGTATTGGTTTATCTATGGCTATATTATTTGGGAGTTCGCGCATTTTATATACCATTACCTTGGCCACAAGGTTCGGTTGTTCTGGTGCTTACATTCTACCCATCATGCTCCTGAAGACATGAATCTCTCTGTTACCTACGCGCATTTCTTTTTAGAAGCTCCCTATGCAGATACGATTAGAACAACTATTTGCATTTTAGCGGGAGTACAACCCGAAATGCTCTTTGCAATCATGTTTATTGATGGTACCTACGGCGCATTTATACACGCAGGGGAAAACGTAATTAAAAAAGGTAAGTTTGGTAGATTGGGAAAATATATTCTTTCGCCCTCACATCATAGGGTCCATCATGCAAAAAATCCATTATATATGGATACCAATTTTTGTAATCTTTTAAATATATGGGACCGGGCTTTTGGTACCTACCAAGAAGAACAGGACGGGGAAAAAATCAAGTACGGAATCACCCGAGAAATGGATTCCGGTAATTTTATGGATGTTTACTTTGGTGAATTTGTTGCGCTAGGAAAGGATGTTTGGAATGCCCCTAGTATTAAAACTAAGTGTATGTACATTTTTATGCCTCCGGGTTGGCATCACACAGGTGACCATAAAACTGCCAAGGTGGTACGAAAGGAATATTTTGACTCTCAAAAAATCACGGTGTAAAAACCAAAGTAGCCATTACAATACAGTGATCACTGGCATAATTTTCGCACAAAACTTGATAATCTATTACTTTCCAAAAATTCGGCTGATTGAATAAAATATAATCAATTTTTATGTTGGGTTTTTTGGAAGGATATGTATGTTTTCTTGCCCCTTCTACTGTGCTTTGGGTAAATACACGTTTAAGAATGGCAATGGTCTCACTATTTGGCTGGGCGTTTAAATCACCTAACAATAAGGTTGGTGTAGAATCATTGCTAAAGTGCTCTACCAAGGCCCTTGCCTGCATTTCCCTATCCTTACCGTTTTTTTGATGGTCTAAATGTGTACCCACAAACTGAACGATATTCTTATTGGGTGTTTCTACCTTTACAATAACCGCAGCCCTAGGTTCAGAATCGGGTAAATGTGGTAAGGCCAATTTCTCTGTTGTGACAAAACTGAATTTAGAAAGAATACCTTCACCATACTCACCGCCATCATAATACATGGCCCGGGCAAATAGCGGAGCTAGCTGGGTACGATAACCTAGCTCTGTTGGCAAATCGTAAGATTTGGCCCGTTTAGTCTTAAAATCCACTTCTTGTAAAGCTACCAAATGCGGATCGTATGATTTTATGATTCCAGCTAGTGAATCCAAATTAAAATCATTTTCTACCGTAGCTCCATGTAATATATTAAAACTCATAACCCTGAGGGTATCTTGGGCCTGGGTTTCAACCACAAACGAGAAGATATACAACAGAACTACAATACCCGTAAAGGTCTTCATTGTTTTAACTATCATATTCCGGCTACCGTCTTGATTTCACCAATAATGCGGTCTGCCAATTCATCAGCTGCCTGTTGACTTGCCGCTTCAGTATAAATTCTAATAATAGGCTCGGTATTCGATTTTCTTAAATGCACCCAATTGTCTGCAAAGTCTATTTTCACTCCGTCAATTGTCGATATTTCTTCGTCTTGATATTTTTCGGCCATGGCTTTCAGTATAGCGTCGACATCCAGTTCTGGAGTAAGCTGAATTTTCTTTTTACTCATGAAGTAAGAGGGATAACTTGCCTTTAACTCGGCAACAGTACCCCCTTTTTCAGCCATCAACATTAAAAACAATGCGGTACCGACCAAAGAGTCTCGACCATAGTGACTTTCAGGGTATATAATACCTCCATTACCTTCACCACCGATTATTGCATTGTTGGCCTTCATTTTGGTTACCACATTCACTTCTCCAACAGCTGAAGCTTCATAAGTGCCACCGTGTTTTTGGGTAATATCTCGAAGAGCGCGAGAAGACGATAGGTTTGAAACCGTATTACCTTTGGTTTTACCTAAAACGTAATCAGCACAAGCGACCAAAGTATATTCTTCACCGAACATCTCACCTTCGTTATCTATAAACGCCAACCTATCGACATCGGGGTCTACTACAATTCCGAAATCCGCTTTCTCTTCTACAACTAACGCACAAATATCAGCCAAGTGTTCTTTTAAAGGTTCAGGGTTATGTGGAAAATGACCCGTAGGATCACAATAAAGTTTCACCACTTCTACCCCAAGTTCTTCTAACAGCTTAGGTATGGCAATACCTCCCGTAGAATTGACCCCGTCTACAACGACTTTAAACTTTGCCTTGCGAATAGTATCGGCATCTACCAAAGATAAATTCAACACTTCGTCAATATGAATATCTATATAAGAATCGTTACGAACAATTTCACCCAAATCATCCACATCTGAAAAATGAAAATCTTCTTTTTCGGCAATTTCGAGAATTTTAGCACCTTGTGCCGCATCTAAGAACTCCCCTTTCTCGTTAAGTAGTTTTAGTGCGTTCCATTGTTTCGGATTATGGCTGGCCGTAAGAATTATTCCTCCATCGGCTTCTTCTAAGGGTACGGCAATTTCCACTGTGGGTGTTGTTGACAGATTCAGATCTATCACATCTATGCCTAAACCTACTAATGTAGAGACTACCAAATTTTGAATCATCTCACCAGAAAGTCGTGCATCACGACCAATGACAACTTTCAACTTCTCTTTATTAGAATAATCTTTTAGCCAAATACCATAAGCTGCTGCAAACTTAACAGCATCTATTGGGGTTAAATTGTCTCCTGGGTTGCCCCCAATGGTTCCTCTTATTCCAGAAATAGATTTGATCAGTGTCATATTTTTCTAAATGTTTTGGCAAATATACAGGTATGTAGCAAAAACTATGTAAGCAATTTGTAAATTCGAGCCCATGAACTTTTTGGCCCATATTTATCTATCATACAACGACGACGAAATCACTTTGGGTAATTTTATTGCCGACAGCATTCGCGGGAATAAATTCAAACATCTACCGCTACGTGTTCAAAAAGGTATTTTACTGCATCGTGAAATCGATACCTTTACCGATTCTCACCCGATACCTAAAATGAGCAGTAAACGACTGCACGAAAACTACAGTCACTACAGTAGGGTTATAGTTGATATCTTCTACGATCATTTTTTAGCCAAAAATTGGAAGCGATATTGTGAAACACCGCTCGACACTTTCGTTGAAAATTTTTATGACCTGCTTGAAGACCATTATACCATTTTACCGGTCGGCGTTAAGCGAATGATGCCCTATATGATTGCCGATAACTGGATTTTCAATTATTCAAAAATGGATGGAATTGCCAAGGTACTAAATGGCATGAACCGTCGTACCAATAATAAATCGAAAATGAATTTTGCCATTCTAGATCTGGAGCAGCACTACGAGGCTTTTGAAAAAGAGTTTACCGACTTTTTCGAAGAGCTAATGACTTTTTCGAAACAAAAATACATTTCATTAAATTCCGACAGCAACTGATTCAAATATGAAAAGACCGTTTATCAACCCTTTAGTATTCTTTCTCCCCGCCCTATTTTTATTCATTAATTGCAAAACACTACCTGCAGAGCCTACTGGTTTGGTGACCGATAATGCCATGGTGGTTTCGGCACGTGAAGAAGCCTCTAAAATTGGTGTGGAAATTATGGAAAAAGGCGGTAATGCCTTTGATGCCATGGTAGCTACCGAAATGGCCCTTGTGGTGGCCTATCCTTTCGCTGGTAATCTCGGTGGTGGTGGTTTTATGGTCTACAGAAAAGCTGATGGAAATGTAGGCGCGCTCGATTATCGTGAAAAAGCACCCTTGGCCGCGAGTCGTGATATGTATCTTGATTCATTGGGGAATGTTGTACCTGATATGAGCACCAAAGGAGCGACTGCGGTAGGGGTGCCCGGTACTGTTGCAGGTATTATTGCAGTGCATAAGAAATTTGGTTCACTGCCGTTAGAAGAAATATTGGCGCCGGTAATCAGACTGGCACAAAACGGTATCGTAGTTACCGCAAATCAAGCGAATAGGTTTGCTGCGGTACGTGATAGAATTTTAGAAGTGAACGATAGCGTAACAACTTTTCCTATCGACTCTAAGGTTAACGACATCGTGAAATACCCTGCTTTGGCTAATACGTTGAAACGTATTGCCGAAGATGGTCATGATGGTTTTTATAAGGGAAAAGTTGCAGAAACCTTGGCCAGCTTTATTCAAGAAAAAGGAGGCTTTATAACTGAAGAAGATTTAGCAAAATACGAAGCTAAATGGAGACAGCCCATAATTTTTAATTATAAGGATCTTCGTATAATTTCAATGAGTCCGCCCAGCAGTGGTGGCGTTACTATCAATCAGATTTTTAAGATGATCGAGCGATACGATATAGGTAAGTATGGCCATAATTCAGAAAAAGCCATCCAACTATTTACAGAGGCTGCCCGCAGAGCCTATGCAGACCGCAACTATTATTTAGGAGACCCAGATTTTATTGATATTCCTGTTGATGTTCTCTTAAGTCGTGATTATATAAATGAGAGAATGAGTGATTTTTCATTTGATGCTGCCAGCGAATCCTCCAAAATAAAAGAAGGAAATATACAAATGGCAGAGAGTATGGAAACTACCCACTACTCTATTGTAGATAAAGAAGGAAATGCGGTTTCTGTGACCACGACCTTGAACGGTGCCTACGGAAGTAAACTCTATTGTGATGAATTGGGTTTTTTCTTGAACAATGAAATGGATGATTTTAGCGCCAAGGCGGGAGTACCGAATATGTTCGGACTCATTGGAGCGGAAGCCAATAGTATAGCGCCCGAAAAAAGAATGCTAAGCAGCATGACCCCTACTATTGTAGAAAAAAACAATAAACTTTGGATGGTCGTTGGCACTCCAGGAGGTTCGACTATTATAACCGCTGTGGCCCAAACCATACTGAACAGTTATGAATTTAATATGAGTATGCAAGAAGCGGTAAATGCTCCCCGCTTTCATCATCAATGGCTGCCCGATGTTGTTATTTTTGAACCGCAAGGTTTTTCTAAAGAACTAAAAACGGGCCTAAAGACAAAAGGTTACCATATAAACGAAGAGCGCACCCCCATAATCGGTAAGGTTGATGCTATTCGGGTATTGGACAACGGAAAATTAGAAGGAGGAGCTGACAAAAGAGGGGATGATACCGCTGTCGGATTTTAGATTGCCCGTTCACCTGATTTTCGATGTATATAGTATTTAAATCTTTGAAATTATAATTGACTATGACCATTCAAGTATTGCACAAATTTGAACTGAACGATGATAATATAGCCCGTATTCTGGCTCTATATAAACAATTGAATTCCATCATTGTTCCAAGGCCATTACATCAAGTCTTGCAAGAAGACAATCATGTGATTTTTATGGTCTGTAAAAATGATAAAGAAGAGATTGTAGGTATTGCCCTTATGGCCACCTATAAGGTGGTGTCAGGTTTTCGAGGTTTGGTTGAAGATGTTGTGGTAGACGAAGCCTACCGGGGACAAGGAATAGGCCGAAAATTGATGGAAAACCTTTTGGAAGAAGCTAAAAGAAAAGGTGTTGATGAAATTCTCTTGTTCACAGGGCATCATCGAACGGCAGCCATCAACCTCTATAAAAGCTTGGGCTTTACCATTCGTGAAAGTGGTGTCTATAATCTGAATTTCAGAAAATAGACCTTATACTTTTTTCACGTGCTGTAATTGCCCTTTGAGTTCTTCCATCGATTCTTGCAACTGCTTAAGCAATCCTTTTTCGGTACTTGCATCTTCTCCGAAAGTTATACGGCTGCTCACTTGCCATATTTCTTGAATCTGAAAGGGCTTGATTTCATAGGGAGGATATGTTTCGTTCAATGACACCAAGGTAATGTTATTAGAATTGGGCCTTCTTTCTATTTTTTTCACCAATACTGCATCCTGTAAAACCACAACATACATTTTATTTGAGCTTACATCATCGATATGTTCAACGGCTTTAGCCAAAACCCATTCCCCAGGTTTCAAGTTGGGCAACATACTATCGCCCTCGACCTGAAAACCTCTATAAGTAGCATTTCGAAATTCCGGAATGGGTAAATCAAAAGCGGGTAATTGGCGATACCAGCTCGTGTCCTGAATATTTTGAGGATATCCGGCAGCAGCCTTTGCGTTTACAAGTACCATATTTTCACGATCCTCAGAATCAACGGTAACAACTTTTGGTATAACACTCGTATTCGAGGTTTCTAAAAATTTATTGTCGCTTTCACCAAATAGCCAGAGCGGATTGATTTTGAACTGCTTCAACAATTCAGACACCACTCTGCCCGAAAGTTTTGTTCTACCCCGCTCGATATCGGCCGTGGTACTACCGGCACCTATCATTTTTGCAAATTCGACTTGGGTATGGCCCAGTTCTCTCCGCAAATCTGTAAAGCGTTTTAAAGTCAGTTCATTTTCCATAACATTCTAATT
Organism: Flavobacteriaceae bacterium MAR_2009_75; assembly: GCA_002813285.1. Classification (NCBI taxonomy): domain Bacteria; kingdom Pseudomonadati; phylum Bacteroidota; class Flavobacteriia; order Flavobacteriales; family Flavobacteriaceae; species Flavobacteriaceae bacterium MAR_2009_75. Next base: position 4,662,286 of record PHTZ01000001.1, on the reverse strand, counting down.
CTAATTTTCGTTCATTTCGATAAACCCTGAATAATTTCAAATATACATCTTTTGGATATATTCCATTAAATATTTTGGATTATTTCCATAATTAGGATTAATTCCATAATTTTGGAGTAATTACAATTGCGTTATGGATTTTGACCGAATTAAGGAAAAATTGAATATTCTGGCGGATGCCGCTAAGTACGATGTGAGCTGTTCGAGCAGCGGTAGCAAACGTACTAATACCAATAAGGGTCTTGGAGATAGCTCTGGAATGGGAATTTGCCATAGTTATACAGAAGATGGGCGCTGTGTATCGCTCTTGAAAATCTTAATGACCAATTATTGCATTTTCGATTGTGCTTACTGCGTTACCCGTAAGAGCAATGACATTAAAAGGGCAGCTTTTAAAATTCAGGAGGTGGTTGATTTGACCATCAATTTTTATCGTAGAAATTATATTGAAGGCCTTTTTCTTAGTTCCGGCATTTTTAAAAGTCCTGATTATACCATGGAGCGTTTGATTGCCGTAGCGAAAAAACTTCGCGAAGAGGAAAATTTTAACGGGTATATTCATTTAAAATCGATACCAGGTGCGAGCGATGAACTCATGCGAGAGGCAGGTTTATATGCTGACCGCCTTTCAGTAAATATAGAAGTACCTACCATTTCAGGTCTAAAATTGTTAGCGCCGGATAAAAAACATGAAGACTTCACCAAGCCTATGCTTAAGGTCAAAAATGAGATTATTCAGTACAAATCTGAAAAAAAATTGATTCGCAGTACGCCGAAATATGCCCCTGCCGGTCAAAGTACTCAAATGATAATTGGTGCTACCGGAGAATCGGATAAAGACATCATGTATTCCGCAACACACTATTATAAAAATTATAATATGAAACGGGTATACTACTCGGGTTACGTACCTGTAGCCGAAGATATTCGATTACCAGCTATAGGTACCCAAGTGCCGATGTTGAGAGAGAACAGGCTTTATCAAACCGATTGGCTTTTGAGATTCTATGGCTTTAATGTGCAAGAGATTTTAAACAATAATCACCCAAATCTTGATATTGATATAGACCCAAAGCTGGGTTGGGCCTTGCGAAACCTAAATCATTTTCCTATCGACATCAATAAAGCCGATAAATTAATGCTGGCCAGAGTACCGGGTATAGGTTTAAAATCGGTTCATAAGATTTTGAATGCAAGAAGGTTCAGAAATTTAAATTGGGAGCATCTCAAAAAAATAGGAATAGCCCTAAATCGAGCGAAGTATTTCATTCTATGTGATTCCAATAAATGGGTTCATCGAGACTTGGATGCCGATAAAATTAAAGGGATGATTATACAGAACTCCGCTGGTAAATTTAGAAAGGAGTATAGTACTCAGTTAGAGCTATTCAATTCAAAAGCAGTCTAGGTATTTAAAATTAATGCTATGAACAATTCTAAAGTTTTAATCTACGACGGAAGTTTCAATGGTTTTCTAACCACAATATTTGTTGCTTTTGAAGAGAAAGTTACCGTATCACAAATTCAGAAAGAAACGGTTTGTCAAAGCGGATTATTTTCTGAGACACAGACGGTTTTAACACAGGTGGATAAAGCAAAACGGGTATGGAACGGTATTCAGAAAAAAAGTAATTCAGCCTTAAAGAATATTTATTTTGCTTTTCAAAGTGAAAGTCAAGATGTAGAATTATTACTCTATCGATACATCTGTAAATTATTTACTCATGAGACATCTATTGCTTATGATTATTCAGATGGTGTGGTGCTAAAAATTAGTCAACTAGCAAAATCGGTAGGACGCGAAAAACATCGTATGGAGGCATTTGTTCGTTTTCAATTGACCAAAGATGGTATTTACTTTGCCAATATTGAACCCGATTTTGATGTGTTGCCCCTTATTTCAAAACATTTCAGGTCTAGATATGCCGACCAGTATTGGTTGATTTATGACGTTAAACGTAAGTATGGTATCTATTATGATTTGGAAAAAGTGGAAATAGTTTCGCTCGATTTGTTCGAAATTCATAGTAACAGTATTCATAAAAGTCATAAAATGACTGCTAATGAATATGACTATCAAGATTTATGGAATAATTATTTTAAGAGTACCAATATTAAATCTCGAATCAATCTGAAATTACACACACAACATGTTCCAAAAAGATATTGGAAATATTTAAGCGAGAAAAAGCAGGCAATTTGATTGGGTCGAATACTGAAATCTTAATGAGCTAATAGTTAAGCGTAATCTGTTAATCTTCACTATACAATTAAACGCTCTCACTTCTCGGTTAGTGCTCAAAAACGTACCTTTGCAGCTTTGCTATAGAAAATGATAAACTACGAGGAAAATATAGAGGTACAGGGCGCTCGCGTACACAACCTCAAAAATATAGATGTTACCATACCCAGAGAGAAATTAGTAGTGATTACCGGCCTTTCCGGTAGCGGAAAATCATCTTTGGCCTTTGATACGATTTACGCTGAAGGTCAGCGTCGGTACATAGAAACTTTCTCTGCCTATGCACGTCAATTTTTAGGCGGGTTAGAGCGGCCCGATGTTGATAAAATCGATGGTCTCTCACCGGTAATCGCCATAGAACAAAAAACAACTTCAAAATCACCACGTTCAACGGTAGGCACCATTACCGAAATTTATGATTTTCTACGGTTACTTTTTGCAAGGGCCGGCGATGCTTATAGCTACAACACGGGTGAAAAAATGGTGAGTTATAGTGATGAGCAAATTAAAGAGTTGATCACAGAAGATTACCTAAACAAGAAAATAAACATATTAGCCCCGGTTATAAAGTCCAGAAAAGGACACTATCGAGAACTTTTTGAACAAATCGGTAAACAGGGTTTTGTGAAGGTCAGGGTCGATGGCGAGGTAAAAGACATTGTCAAAGGTATGAAGGTTGACCGATACAAGACCCATGATATCGAAATTGTAATCGACCGCTTAAAAGTTTCCAGTTCCGACGAATTGGATAAGAGACTTACAGAAACTATAAATACCGCAATGTACAGCGGTGAGAATGTTTTAATGGTCTTGGAGGAAGGTGAGAGCGAAGCCCGCTACTTTAGCCGTGACCTTATGTGCCCGACTACGGGAATATCTTATCCCGTTCCGGAACCGAATACGTTTTCTTTTAATTCCCCGAAAGGAATGTGCAACCACTGTAACGGATTGGGTCATGTTTACGAGGTAAATGAAAATAAAATATTTCCGAATAAAAAATTATCGATTAAGTCGGGAGGAATTGCTCCTCTTGGTGATTATAAAAAATCATGGGCCTTTAAACAAATTGAAACTATTGGTCAACGTTATAGTTTTGAATTGACCGATCCTATTCAAAATATCTCTGACGAGGCCATTAAAGTGCTACTTTATGGTGGTAACGAAACTTTTGAGGTAGATTCTAAAACTTTAGGGGTCAAACGTAATTATAAAATTGATTATGAAGGCATTTCAAACTTTATAAAAAATCAGTACGAAGAAGCCGGTACTACCTCTCTAAAGCGCTGGGCGAAAGATTTTATGGATAAGGTGACCTGCCCCGTATGTGAGGGGTCTCGCCTACGCAAAGAATCATTGAATTTCAAGATTGATGAAAGAAATATAGCCGAATTGGCGCATCTTGACATTGCCGAGCTCGCCACCTTTTTCGAAGGATTAGAAAAAAAGCTTGAAGGCAATCAGCTCAAAATTGCAGAAGAGATTGTTAAAGAGATTCGTACTCGCATCCGTTTTCTGCTAGATGTCGGCTTAGACTATCTATCATTAAACCGAAGCTCAAAGTCACTATCGGGTGGTGAAGCCCAACGTATTCGATTGGCTACTCAAATTGGGTCGCAATTGGTCGGGGTACTCTATATTTTAGATGAACCCAGTATCGGCCTTCACCAACGAGACAATACCAGATTGATAAAATCGCTTGAATCGCTACGCGATATAGGTAATTCTGTTATCGTTGTCGAGCATGATCGAGATATGATAGAGCGTGCAGATCATGTAATCGATATAGGCCCAAGAGCAGGCAAACACGGTGGTGAGATTATTTCTGAGGGAACGCCCGAAGAACTCAAACTACACGACACTCTTACAGCTGGCTACATTACCGGAAAGAGACAAATAGCAGTACCCCAAGAACGTAGAAAAGGAAATGGTAAAAAAATTACGTTGGCGGGTTGTACCGGTAATAACTTAAAAAATGTGACCATCGAGATACCTTTAGGTCAAATGATAGGCGTAACCGGCGTATCAGGTAGCGGTAAATCTACATTGATCAACGAGACCCTCTACCCTATCATGAACGCCCATTATTTTAATGGTGTTAAAAAACCGATGCCCTATAAAAGCATCAAGGGACTAGAGCATATCGATAAGGTAATCGATATAAATCAATCACCCATTGGTCGAACACCAAGGTCTAATCCTGCTACTTATACGGGAGTATTTAGCGAAATCCGTTCACTTTTTACCAAAACACCTGAAGCCGCTATACGTGGCTATAAGCCTGGCCGTTTTAGTTTTAATGTGAAAGGTGGTCGATGTGAAACCTGCCAAGGAGGCGGATTAAGGGTCATAGAAATGAACTTCTTGCCCGATGTCTACGTAGATTGTGAGACATGCAATGGTAAACGTTTTAATAGAGAGACTTTAGAAATTCGCTACAAAGGTAAATCGATTGCCGATGTTTTAGAAATGACGATCAACGAGGCGGTTGATTTTTTTGAACTGATACCCAAGATATACCGTAAGTTAAAAACAATTCAAGACGTAGGTTTGGGGTATATTTCTTTAGGCCAGCAATCAACAACTTTGTCCGGTGGTGAAGCTCAACGTATAAAGCTGGCCACTGAACTATCAAAACGTGATACCGGAAATACGTTTTATATCTTGGACGAACCCACGACTGGGCTCCATTTTGAAGATATCAGAGTGTTAATGGAAGTTTTGAATCGTTTGGTCGATAAAGGAAATACGATTTTGGTAATTGAGCATAATATGGATGTCATAAAAATGGTAGATTACATTATCGATATCGGGTACGAAGGTGGTCGTGGTGGTGGCATGGTAGTTGCAAAGGGTAGCCCAGAGAAAGTTGCTAGAGATAAAAAGAGTTATACAGCAAAATTCTTAAAGAAAGAATTGAGCTAAAATCCACGTTAAGGCATATATTCTTGCCCTTAGATGTTCAAAATAAATCTTATTTTCGGCTTCGCTGACAAAAAAATAACAAAATATGCGCAAAGAACAACACCATAAAGGTTGGAATGAAATTAAGACCAATGATTCTTGGGCCCTTTTTAAGATAATGGGCGAATTTGTCAATGGTTTTGAAAAAATGGGCACCATAGGCCCATGTGTTTCAATTTTTGGGTCTGCTCGCACCAGAGAAGGTGATACCTATTATGAATTGGCAGTTAATATAGCAAAGAAAATTGCCGAAGCCGGATACGGAGTTATCACTGGTGGTGGACCAGGTATTATGGAAGCTGGTAACAAGGGAGCCCATTTGGCCGGCGGAACTTCAGTAGGTCTAAATATTGATTTGCCATTCGAGCAACACGATAATCCTTACATTGATTCTGATAAAAGCCTTGATTTTGATTATTTCTTTGTTAGAAAAGTTATGTTCGTCAAATATTCTCAAGGGTTTGTCGTAATGCCTGGCGGATTTGGCACCTTAGATGAATTATTTGAGGCAATAACCTTGATCCAAACCAACAAGATAGAAAAGTTTCCGATTATTCTGGTCGGTACCGAATTTTGGACAGGTCTGATGGATTGGGTAAAGAACACCATGCTTGAAGTTAAAAATATCAGCCCACATGACTTAGACCTTATCAAAATCGTCGATACTGAAGAAGAAGTGGTAGATATTATTGACGCGTTTTACAAAGGGCATACCCTCAGCCCTAATTTTTAACGCCTGTACTTGAGAGCAAAGTTTCCCATATCGTGCCTTTTTGGTATAATTTTTTCCCTTTTTGGGTATAGTGTGTGCAATGCTCAACATAATAACATACTGACTGCCACACTTGATGACGACAGTAAAGCAATAGCCGTTCAGCAAGAGTTCATTTATGAGAACAACTCCGATGTTATCTTAAATGTAATTTATTTTAATGATTGGGCACATGCCTACTCCAATAAAAATACCGGTCTCGCAAAACGCTTTGCCGAAGAATTTAAGCGAAGCCTTCATCTTGCCAAGCAGAATGAACGGGGGTATACCACTATCTTAAGTGCTGTTGATGATAATTATAGGGGCCTGAACTGGAAGCGTACCACTGGTGATGATATTATAAGAATTGAGCTAAATACCCCTCTTCGCCCCGGAGAATCGGCAAAGCTTTTTCTCACTTATTCGGTTAAACTTCCTGAAAATAAATTTACACCATATGGTTATGATAATAAGAATAACTACTATTTAAAAGACTGGTATTTGACTCCTGCCTATTTTGATGGTTCATGGCATTTATATTCCAACAAAAATTTAGAGGATCTTTACACTGGTGTTACAAGTACAACGGTCAATTTCACCTACCCTAGAGGGCTAAATTTAGTTTCAAACTTTCAAGTTCTGGGCAATAGTCAGTTCTCTAATGGTCAATTAGCACAACTTACGGCTACTCAGCAAAAAAACTGTGAACTTATTCTCACTCCTGAGAAAAAGTTCATGACCCATGTTACCCCAGAAATGACTATTATGACCGACATAGAGTCAGCTAAATATAGTGAAATAGCAAGGGGTATATCTATTAATAGGGTCACAAAATTCATTAAAGATAACTTAGGTGACTATCCACATTCCCAGTTATTGGTCAGTACAATTGATTATAATAAGAATCCTCTTTACGGCATCAATCAATTGCCTTCTTTTATTAGGCCCTATGAAGAACAATTTCAATATGAAATGAAGTTCTTAAAAACCGCTTTGATCAACATTTTAGAAGAAACTTTATTTCTCGACCCTAGAAAAGAACAATGGCTAAGTGATGCAATCGCTAATTATCTCATGATCGCTTATGTCGATGAGTACTATCCCGATCAAAAGCTTTTGGGTAAACTTTCAAAAATTTGGGGGGTACGAAGTTTTAATTTGGCCAAGATGGATTTTAATGAGCAGTACCCTTTTCTATATATGCTGACTTCCCGCAGAAATCTTGACCAACCCCTACTGACTTCCAACGACTCACTGATCAAGTTCAATCAAAAAATTGCCAACAAATACAAAGCTGGTCTTGGTCTCTCTTATTTAGCGAGTTATGTTGGAAAAGACAAAGTTGACAAGGGTATAAAAACTTTCTATAAGCATTATAAGCTCAGTCAGGTAAAAACACTTGATTTCGAGTCTATATTAAAGCGAATGACCAATAAAAATATCGACTGGTTCTTTCAAGACTATGTCTCTACAGATAGAAAAATAGACTTTAAAATAAAGAAAGTTGAAAAAACCGAAGACTCTTTATATGTCACCTTAAAAAATAAAAAAGGTACGAACGTGCCAATTTCTTTATTCGGATTGAAAAATGATTCGGTAGTTTCTAAATATTGGTTTTTAGATATTGAGACTATTAAAAGAGTGGTCATACCTAGAAATGAGGAGGAAAGACTCGTTCTCAATTACGACCAGAAAATACCGGAGTTTAACCAGCGAGACAACTGGAAATCGTTAGGTGGATTTTTATCCGGTAACAAAAAACTGAAATTTACCTTCTTTCGCGATTCTGAAAACCCATATTACAATCAAGTATTCTACGTGCCTATACTTAATTTTAATATTTATGATGGGTGGACCCCCGGTTTACGGCTCTATAATAAAACTTTTCTTGAACGACCATTTGTATACGATTTTGCCCCTGCATATTCATTCCGTGAAAAATCTCTTGTAGGATCGGGAAGGTTCAGCTATAGAAAATATTTGAGCAAGACCGGTCTTTATGTAGCAAACTATAGCCTAGGGGGGTCTACTTATCACTTTCAAGAAAACTCCAGATATACTAAAATCACCCCCTCTTTATCTTTTGGTTGGCGACCAGAGAATTTAAGATCGAACAAAAAAGAGTTTTTAAGTTTCCGATATGTAAACGTACTGCGAAACAAAGCCGATAATCTTGCCGATTTTGAAACTCCGCCAGATTACAGTGTATTGAACGCAAGGTATACAAACCATAATCCGGGTATTATCAATTATCTTTCTTGGTTCGCAGATGCACAACACGCCAAAGACTTTAGCAAAGTAGCTTTTGAACTTGAATACCGACAATTGTTCGAGAACAATAGGCAGTTTAATTTAAGATTCTTTGCCGGTAAGTTCTTGAGAAATAAAACTACAGATTACAGAAACCCCAACTTTTTTAGTTTTGCCTTAGATCGCCCTACAGATTATCTTTTTGACTATGGATACTTGGGGCGCTCAGAAGATTCAGGGCTTTACAGTCAGCAAATAATAATTGCCGAGGGTGGTTTTAAATCGTTCATGCCAGAGCAATTTCGTTTTGCTAATGATTGGATGGCCACCGTGAACACCAGTGTGAACCTTTGGCGCTGGATTGAAGTATACGGTGATATGGGCTATGTTAAGAATAAGGAGGTCTCAGGTAAATTTGTATACGATTCTGGTGTCCGCCTTAATTTACTTACCGATTATTTTGAACTTTATTTTCCTGTATATTCCAATAATGGTTGGGAGGTTTCCCAACCTAATTATGGTGAAAAAATTAGGTTTATCGTTACCGTGAGTCCGAAAACACTTATTGGTCTTTTCAATCGTAAATGGTTTTAGCCTAGCTAATACATCCTCAATAAATTCTGGTTTTTTTAAATTTTATTTGATTTTTTTCATCAATAAAGGATTTAAATTAAAATTTAATAAAAATTTCACCCATTTTCTGATATTGTAAAAATCCATTTGATTTGCTACTTTTGTGGAAAATCAAAAAGCTTCAATGGATATTTCGCCTAAAACTAGTAACGATATTTCTTTCGATGATTTTAAGACACAAATCTTAACTGATTACAAAATAGCGGTACTTAGTCGAACCTGTAGTTTGATGGGGCGTAAAGAGGTTTTAACCGGTAAAGCGAAATTCGGAATTTTTGGAGATGGAAAGGAATTGCCACAATTGGCAATGGCCCGATCATTTAAAAACGGTGATTTTCGTAGTGGATACTATCGAGACCAAACCTTTATGATGGCACTGGGTCTGTTGACACCTAAAGATTTGTTTCACGCGCTATATGCTACTACAGATATAGAGAAAGAACCTATGAGTGCCGGTCGACAAATGGGAGGCCATTATGTAACTTATAGTCTAAATGAAGATGGCAGTTGGAAAGATCTCACAAAACAGAAAAACAGCAGTGCCGATATTTCTTGCACAGCAGGGCAAATGCCTAGATTATTAGGTTTGGCCCAAGCTTCTAAAATGTATCGAAACTTGAAAAATATAGATGCCTCTAAATTTTCAAATAAAGGTAATGAAGTAGCATGGGGCACTATTGGTAACGCAAGTACGAGTGAAGGCATGTTTCTTGAAACCATAAACGCAGCGGGTGTGCTTCAGGTACCCATGGTTATCAGTATTTGGGACGATGATTACGGTATTTCGGTACCTGCCGAATATCATGCCACTAAAGAAGACATCTCTGAAATGCTATCAGGCTTTAAAAGAACCGAAGAAAAAGCAGGTTTTGAGATGCTGAAGGTAAAGGGGTGGGATTATACTGCTCTTATGCATGCTTACGAAAATGCTTCTGACATTGCTCGAGAAGAACATGTGCCAGTAATCATTCATGTAAATGAACTCACCCAACCACAAGGCCATTCTTCATCAGGGTCACATGAAAGATATAAGAGTCAAGAACGGTTAAATTGGGAAAAAGAGAACGACTGTAATAAACGTTTCAGAGAATGGATTCTTGAAACCGGAATTACTACTGAAGATGAGTTGGGGGCTTTAGAAAAAGATATTTTAAAGCAAGTAAGAAAGGCCAAAAAAGAAGCTTGGGCCGAATATTTGACAACGCATCAACCACATAAAAAGAAACTCGTAACCCTTCTTGATAATGCTGCAAGTAAAAGTGCAAACAAGAATTTTATCAACAAAATAAAAAACGACCTGATCGCTACCGATGAGCCCTTGAAAAAAGACTTGGCCATTGGTTCACGCAAAGCTCTACGGTATTTAATTGGAGAAGATTTTAAAGAAAAAAATGACCTCCTCAAATGGACTAGTGAGTTTTTGGCTGAAACCCAACCTAAGTATAGTGCAAACCTCTATAATGAAGGGCCAAATCGAGCAACTAACATTTCAGAGATTAAACCCACTTATGGCGAAAGCCCTGAAATGGTCGACGGTCGATTAATTTTACGTGACAACTTCGAGAAATTGTTCGAGAACAATCCTAATGCATTAGTATTTGGAGAAGATACTGGCGCTATCGGAGATGTCAATCAGGGGCTGGAAGGCCTTCAGCAAAAATTCGGGAAATTAAGAGTCGCCGATACCGGAATAAGAGAAACAACTATTATCGGTCAGGGCACCGGAATGGCACTTCGCGGCCTTCGTCCAATTGCTGAAATTCAATATCTAGATTACATTTTTTATGCTTTGGCAACACTCACCGATGATGTTGCATGTTTGAGATATCGAACTTTCGGGAAACAAAAAGCACCCTTGATTGTACGAACTCGCGGGCATCGCCTTGAGGGTATCTGGCATTCAGGCTCGCCAATGGCATCACTTATACACTCTTTAAGGGGCATGTATATACTTTCACCACGAAATATGACACAGGCGGCGGGTTTTTATAACACTTTGATGAAGAGCGATGAACCCGCCCTTATAATTGAAAGTTTGAACGGCTACCGACTTAAAGAAAAGAAACCTGAGAATCTTGGAGAATTCTGCACTCCGATAGGGGTCGTTGAAACTGTAAAAAAAGGTTCTGATATTACACTGGTTTCGTATGGTTCTACTCTACGTATAGTCGAACAGGCCGCTAAAGAATTGAAACAGGTGGGTATCGATGCCGAAGTTATTGATGCTCAAACCCTTTTGCCTTTCGACATTCATCACGATACCGTAAAAAGTGTTCAAAAAACAAATAGATTACTTGTTATTGACGAGGATGTACCCGGTGGGTGTTCTGCATATATTTTAAATGAGATTGTAGAGAATCAAAAAGGCTACATGTATCTTGACAGTACGCCACAAACATTGAGCGCCCAAGCGCACAGACCAGCTTACGGTAGCGACGGAGACTATTTCTCTAAGCCCAATGCCGAAGATATTTTTGAAAAGGTCTATGCAATGATTCACGAAAGTGACCCTGAAAATTATCCTAAATTAAGATGACAGAAAGATTTTCAATTCCTCATTCAATCGTATTTATACTTAAATAGTGGTTCTTATTCAATACCCAATAATTTGAAAGACAATTACCTCAATCAGATACTTGTTCATGCACAAAGCATCTAGAAAACTGAAAGTCAATTGAATACAAATCAAAAGTAAACTCATCTATTTAGAGCGACCCCGAAATTGCCCCATAAAAGGGGAAATGAACACTTGCCACAATTATACCGATTGCGCTATTTTATCAGTGGTGATGTGAATCGTATTGAACTATTCATAAAAAAATTGAATACATTTATACTGATTTAAACAACCAAAAAATGCAAAATACACTTATGAAAGACATCGGTTTGGCCTTTTTGAGAATTGCTGCTTCGGCAATGATGCTTACCCACGGATACGGAAAGTTACAGATGCTAATTAATGGAGCTGACTTCGGTAACCCTATCGGTATTGGTTCAACACCTTCTCTTTTTTTAGCGGTTATCGGTGAGTTTGTTTGCCCTATCTTAATCATCTTCGGATTCAAAACTCGTTGGGCAGCCATACCAACAGCAATTACAATGGCTGTTGCAGCTTTTATCGCACATGGTGCGGACCCATTTCAAAAGAAGGAAATGGCATTATTATACTTGACCATTTTTGTCGTCATCGCTTTGGTGGGGCCGGGTAAATTTAGTGTCGACCGACGTTAATTAGATTATTTTTACCAGCAATTCTTTTAATAAATCTGCCTGTGAAATGGCGTTCGAGCCGACGCCCTTACCTTTAAGATCTATCTCCCGAAGATGAGATACGATACCACTGACCTTTCTCATAGGGTAATTACGAGCGGCAGTCTGAAACTCACCCACAAAATAAGGGCTTATTTTTAAAGCACTGGCTACACTCTTCGGAGTGTGGTCATTCAAACCGTGGTATTGTAGCAGCTGAGTGAAAAATGTGTTCAACAAAGATACCGTCAGCACCAAAGGGTTATCTTTAGGGTTCTGTGCAAAATAGTTAATAATTCTTGTTGCTTTTAGCACATTACGCTCTCCAATAGCCTTCTTTAGTTCAAAGTTGTTATAATCTTTACTTATACCAATATGTATTTCGATATCTTCAGGAGTAATTTCAGATCTTTTTGGCAATACAAATTGTAATTTTTCAAGCTCGTTATTGATTCGGCTCAAATCGGTTCCCAGATATTCGGTAAGTAAAATTGCACCTTTATGAGAAATACTATAGCCCCTACTTTGTAGATTCTTGCGAATCCATTCAGAAACTTGGTTTTCATAAAGTTTCTTACTTTCGAAAAGAATTCCACTCGCCTTGATTGCTTTATAGAGTTTTTTTCTTTTATCTAGTTTTTTATACTTGAAACAAATGACCAACACTGTAGTCGGTTGAGGATTATTTGCATAATCGACCAATTGTTCAATTGTTCGAGAAAGATGCTGGGCCTCTTTAACGATGACCACTTGTCTTTCGGCCATCATCGGGTATCGCTTTGCGTTACCGACAATGTCGTCTATACTCACATCTTTGCCATAAAGAACCATTTGGTTAAAACCTTTTTCTTCTTCAGAAAGCACATTTTTTTCAATGTAAGAAGATATGGCATCGATATAGTATGGCTCCTCCCCAAAGAGAAAATAAATAGGCCTTATCGTACCATTTTTTATGTCTTTGATTATATTTCTTACTTCCTCCATTAAAACTTAAAAGATTTTTGAGAACAATTGGTTACTATAATAGAGTTCGAATTTTATTACCCTATTTTTGAGATGAGAAATAGAAAAACTAGCCAGTACTCAATGTACCCATTGAATTTACCCAAGTATAATTTCCGATTCAAAAATAGGGAAAATAACATCCTAATTTTTGATGTTATACGCAAAAAATTTGTGGTGTTACAACCCGAAGAATGGGTCAGGCAACATGTGGTCAATTATTTAATTCAAGACAAAAAATATCCTCAGAGTCTAATAAATGTAGAAAAACAGCTGACTTTCAATGGCCTTACCAAACGTTACGATATCGTGGTATTTAATTCTCTCGGTGAAATCAATATTCTAGTAGAATGTAAAGCGCCTAAAATAAAAATCGACCAGACAACTTTTGATCAAATTGCTCAATACAACCTGCAATTACAAGCTTCATATTTAATGGTCACTAACGGATTGGAACATTTTTATTGTAAAATGGATTTTCAATCAGAAAAATATCAGTTTCTAAAGGATATTCCTGATTTTAGCCGTTAATTTGCCCTCGTTTTGCGTATAGCTGTCGTCATACTTAATTGGAACGGTGAGGTACTTTTAGAAAGGTACCTACCCTCTGTCGTGAAATATTCACGTGATGCTGACATTTATGTAATTGACAACGCTTCAACAGACGACTCCGTTTTATTTGTTGAGAAAAACTATCCCACAATAAAGGTAATTCAAAATTCTGAAAATGGTGGCTTTGTCAAGGGATACAACCATGGCCTAAAACACGTAGATGCCGATATATATTGTCTTCTCAACTCAGATGTTGAAGTGTCTGAGAATTGGATATCACCCATTAAAAAATTATTTGCAGACAATTCAAAGGCTGCCATAGTACAGCCTAAAATTTTGGATTTGATGCGAAAAGACCACTTTGAGTATGCTGGTGCTGCAGGAGGATTCATCGACCGGCTAGGCTACCCATTTTGTAGAGGTCGCATTTTTCAGGCTTTAGAGAAAGATGAAGGGCAGTATAACGATACAATAGAGATTTTTTGGGCAACGGGGGCTTGTATGTTCATAAGAAGCAATGTCTTTTGGGAAGTAGAGGGTTTCGACGAGAGTTATTTTGCCCATCAAGAAGAAGTAGATCTTTGTTGGCGCGCAAAAAATAAAGGTCATAAAGTATTTTATGTAGGCGATTCACATGTATATCACTTAGGTGGATCAACATTGAGTAACATGAATCCGAAAAAAACTTTCCTGAATTTTAGAAACTCACTCTTCTCAATTACAAAGAACCTTCCTAGAAGAAAAGCGTTTCCAATAATCTTAATTCGGTTATTGCTAGACGCAGTTGCCGCTATCAGATTTGTATTTCAGCTAAAACCCAAACATTGTTGGGCTATTCTTTGGGCCCATATGAGTTTTTATAAAAACTTTGGAAAGATGTATAAGAAAAGAGAGAAAGCTAATTTTGTATTAAATTATTACCAAACAAAATCCATAGTTTGGTCCCATTTCGTACATCATATAAAGAATTTTAACGTTTTAGTAAAAGATTAACTAATTTTGCAAAAACTTAATTTGGCGTTTATATAATTTTGTCCCTTATTGTCAAAGATTCAAAAACAAATAACAACAATTAATACTTAGTAACCCACATCACATTATGAAAAAAATAATTTTAGGTTGTTTAGGAGCAACCCTACTTTTAGGATCTTGTGTATCACAGAAAAAATTTGCTGATTTAGAGGCAAAGCACAAAGAAGCACAAGATTTATTGAATTCTGCTACAGTTAAGCTGAATGACTGTTTAGAAGAGAAGGCGACCGCAGATTCAAAAAACAAAACGTTGTCAGATCAAAATGCGTTCTTGAAAGCAAACAATCAAGAGTTGATCAACAACATGGGCAACCTAACGACCCTAACCTCTAAAGGAGCAGAGAACTTAGAAAAGTCTTTAGAAAGCTTAAAGGAAAAAGACTTAACTATTCGTAAGCTTCAAGATGCTATCACTAGAAGAGATTCTGTAAACCTATCTTTGGTACAAAGCTTAAAAGGAGTTTTGGGTAACCTTGATGATGAAGATATCGAAATCAGTGTTGAGAAAGGTGTTGTTTTCGTTTCTATATCTGATAAGTTATTATTCAGTAGTGGAAGCTATAACGTTACTAGAAGAGCTAGAGAAGTTCTAGGAAAAGTTGCACAAGTGGTAAACAACAAGCCTGATTTTGAGTTCATGGTAGAAGGTCATACAGATGATGTGCCTTACGGAAAACACGGTAATCTTTTAGACAACTGGGATTTGAGCGTAAAACGTGCAACAGCAGTTGTTAGAATTCTTCAAAACGACTTTAACGTTGATCCTAAGCGTATGACCGCTGCCGGTAGATCAGAGTATGTTCCTGTTTCTCAAACTGAGAAATCTAAAAACAGAAGAACACGAATTGTTGTTCTTCCAAAAATCGATCAGTTCTATAGCATGATCGAAGAAGGAATGGATGATCCAGCAATCAACAACTAAGGTTTAACCCCTTAGCAAATATTTTGAAAGCCGCTACTCATTGAGTAGCGGCTTTTTTATACTTCTTTTTCAAGAAATTATTAATTTTAGTCTTAGAGACCTGGGAGCCTTGGTTAATTAAAAATATTCAAGTCTCCTTTACCCTCACGTATAATTTCTGGCTCACCTTCTGAAAGATCGATAACCGTAGAAGCCATGTTATCCCCGTATCCGCCATCAATTACGACATCGATAAGGTTTTGCCACTTCTCGTAAATAAGTTCAGGGTCTGTGGTATACTCCAACACCTCGTCTTCATCTCGAATGGAAGTAGATACAATTGGGTTTCCCAACCCCTCGACCAATGCCTTCGCAATTGCGTTATCGGGCACTCGTATACCTACTGTTTTTTTCTTTTTAAAGTCTTTGGGCAAATTGTTATTTCCAGGTAAGATAAAGGTATATGGCCCAGGTAATGCCCGTTTTAATATTTTGAACGTTGCCGTATCTATTTGTCGCACATAGTCGGAAAGATTGCTTAAATCAGCACAAATAAAAGACCAGTTGGCCTTGGCCAACTTTATACCCTTGATTCGGGCTATTTTTTCTAAAGCTTTAGAATTAGTGATGTCGCAACCCAATCCATATACCGTATCTGTGGGGTAAATGACCAATCCCCCTTTTCGTAATACCTGAACAACCTTATTGATTTCTTTAGGGTTGGGGTTTTCCTCGTATATTCTTATTAGTTCGGACATATTTTCTAAATGGATAAAACCATCCTGTAAATTAAACGTTTTTCCATTAATTCACATCACCTATCATACCAATTATTCTCAAGTATTTAAATGGGGATAAAAACAATGGTATTCAGGTATTTACCCTACAACCTCTAACTTAGCGAACCGTAATAAAAGCTTTTTGATGTCGCCCTTATCAAACTGAATTTCGGCTTTTTTGTCATTTCCGACACCTTCAATTTTAAGAATTTTACCTCGCCCGAACCGTGTATGGTCTACTAAAGAACCTTCGGCCAAATTTGGGTCGACTACATTGGTATTACCCACAGGGGTCGAAAGTTCCGGTTTAAGTTTACGTAATTTTCTAAGTTGGCTTTCATTGGGCTTCTTATGGCTCGGGGGTGTACCACTTGTAGGTTTATTTTGTCTTAATCTGCTTTTATCGACTTCCCCAAAAATATCGGCATCGACCAATGGCTTATAGCGATAACCCGTACCTATGGGCGTCAGATTCTCAATAAACTTTTCATCGATTTCTTCTAAAAATCGACTGGGTTCGGCATCGATGAGCTTCCCCCAGCGATAACGGTTTTGAGTATAGGTAAGATAGGCTTGTTTCTCTGCCCGGGTCAAGGCCACATAAAAAAGCCTACGTTCTTCTTCCAATTCACTTCTGGTATTCATACTCATGGCCGAAGGAAAAAGATCTTCTTCCATTCCAACAATATATACATACGGAAATTCTAGACCCTTGGCCAAGTGAATGGTCATCAGTGCCACACGGTCGTCATCACCGGTATCTTTATCTAAATCAGTCGCTAAGGCTACATCTTCTAAAAACTCACTAATATTACCGGTTGCATCGACCACTTCTTTTTGCCCTTCGACAAAATCTTTTATACCGTTCAAGAGTTCTTCGATATTTTCCATACGGGCAATACCCTCTGGTGTTCCATCTTTCTTAAATTCAAGAAGAACCCCTGTTTTCTTGGCTACATGTTCAGCTAGGGTAAAAGCATCTGTGCCTTCGTTCATGATTTGAAAGCTCTTGATCATGGTCACGAAATCTTGTAACTTTCTTCGAGTACCCGAATTAATTTTGAGGTCGATTTTATCTAAATTATCCATTACCTCAAAAATCGAACGGTTATAATGGTTGGCGGCAACGGTTAATTTATCTAAAGTAGTATTACCGATACCTCTGGCAGGAAAATTAATTACACGCTTTAAGGCTTCCTCATCTTTGGGGTTGATGACTAACCTAAGGTAACTTAAAACATCTTTTATTTCCTTTCTTTGGTAAAACGAAAGTCCACCATATATGCGATAGGGAATATCTCTCTTTCTCAGTGCATCTTCTATGGAACGGGACTGTGAGTTGGTTCGGTATAGAACGGCAAAATGCCCATTGGGCAAGTGTTCGTTCATCTGCGTATCCCAAATTGAACCTGCTACATACCTACCTTCTTCTGCATCAGTAGTACTTCGATGAACTTTAATCAATGGTCCATCATCGTTATCCGTCCAAACCACCTTTTCAAGTTGGTTTTTGTTTTTAGCGATTATTGAGTTCGCGGCATTTACAATATTCTTGGTAGAGCGATAATTTTGTTCCAATCGATACATGGCCACATTCTCATAATCACGCTGAAAATTGAGAATATTACTAATATTTGCACCTCTGAACGAATAAATACTCTGTGCATCATCACCTACTACACATATATTATGGTAACGATCGGCCAATGCCTTCACAATAAGGTATTGGGAATGATTGGTATCTTGATACTCATCTACCAATATATATTTGAACCGCTCTTGGTACTTCATCAACACCTCTGGAAAACGATTTAAGAGCTCATTGGTTCGAAGCAAGAGGTCATCAAAATCCATCGCTCCGGCCTTAAAACAACGGTCGACATAATTTTGATATATCTCGCCCATTCTAGGCCGTTTGGCCATTGCGTCGGCTTCGACCAACTCAGGGTTTTGAAAATAGGCTTTAACCGTAATCAGACTGTTTTTGTAAGATGATATGCGATTCTGTACCTGTTTGTACTTGTAAATATCTTTGTCAAGCCCCATTTCTTTAATAATGGATGCCAACAATCGCTGTGAATCTTGGATATCGTAAATGGTGAAATTACTGGGGAAGCCCAATTTATCGCCATCAAAGCGTAATAATTTAGCGAAGACCGAGTGAAAAGTACCCATCCAAAGGTTTTTGGCTTCCGAATTTCCTACAATTGTTGCAATACGGGCCTTCATCTCACGGGCCGCCTTATTGGTAAATGTAAGTGCCAATATATTGAAAGAATCTACACCTTGCGCCATTAAATGTGCAATACGAAAGGTAAGTACACGGGTTTTGCCCGACCCCGCACCAGCAATCACCATTAAGGGTCCGTCTTTATGCAATACCGGTGCTTTTTGAGCATCGTTCAATCCGTCAATAAAATTCTCCAAATCTTCTTTTTTAGCGATGTGAATTTAGCCATAATTACCCTTATGCTAAAATGTATACAACGAATACAAAGATATTCTTTTGATAGAAGTATTGCCCAACGCTTATATAGTTCTCTTTGCTATTGATTATATTTAACAAACTGAAATAGTTATGCACAGATTGTTATTTATAAGCCTATTGTTTCTCAGCTATTCTACCATAGCTCAAGATTTGCGATTTGATAAGGATTACGCCGCTATTGAGAAGAAAGTAATTGATTGGCGCCGTGAAATTCATCAAAATCCCGAGCTTTCAAATCGGGAATTTAAAACCGCTGAAAAAATAGCCGTTCATCTAAAATCGCTCGGTATCGAGGTGCAAACGGGTGTCGCTCATACCGGAGTTGTTGGAATTTTAAAAGGAAAGAAAAAGGGTAAGGTTATCGCCCTTCGGGCAGATATGGATGCCCTGCCCGTACCCGAACGTAACGACCTACCTTATAAATCTACCATAACCGCAGAATTTAAAGGGGAAACCGTACCTGTGATGCACGCCTGTGGTCATGACACCCATGTGGCTATTCTTATGGGTGTTGCTGAAATACTATCAAAACATACCGATAAAATAAATGGAACCATCAAATTTGTTTTTCAACCCGCAGAAGAAGGTCCGCCACCGGGTGAAGAAGGTGGAGCCCTACTTATGATCAAAGAGGGGGTGCTTCAAAACCCAGATGTGGACGCAATATTCGGGCTTCACATTAATTCTGAAACCCCCGTGGGGGTCATTCGTTACAAATCAGGTGGCACTATGGCGGCCGTACAAAGTTTTACTATAAATGTGAAAGGGAAGCAAAGTCACGGTTCACAACCTTGGTCAGGTATCGATCCTATTTTAATTAGTGCCAAGATTATCGATGGCCTACAGACTATTATAAGTCGTGAAATGGAACTAACCAACGAAGCTGCGGTAATTACCGTTGGTAAAATCACCAGTGGCGTACGTTTTAATATTATACCCGAAAGTGCCGAAATGATCGGAACGGTTCGTAGCCTTGATTATGACATGAAAGAACAAATTACGCGTCGTATGAAAGAAATGGTACCGGCTATTGCCCGTGCCTATGGTGGTGATGCTACCATTGAAATCAGAGATCAAACCGATATTACCTTTAACGACCCCGAACTAACCGATCAAATGACACCTTCATTGATCAGGGTTGCGGGAGCTGATAAAGTGCAGCAGCAAAAGGCGGTTACCGGTGGGGAAGATTTTTCTTATTTTCAAAATGAAGTGCCAGGATTCTTTTTCTTTCTGGGAGGAATGGCCCCTGGTACGACCGAAACTTTTCCGCATCATACCCCAGACTTCAAAATTGATGATAGCGGACTACTACTTGGCGTAAAAGCTTTAACTGAAATAAGTTTAGACTACCTTCAAAAGTAACCCGTCTGAAATACTTCTTTACATTTTAATTTCAATGGTATTTTTGCAAGAAGCAAGAATACTATATTTTTATGCCTTAAAATACGTTACCTACTTATAAAAACTTTTTTAAATCCTATAAATGAAACATAAATTATTGACCCTTTGTTTACTTGTGTTTACTATGCTATCTGTTCAGGCACAACGTAAGAGCGATTTGATTGCCGAAATCGATGATTTGAAAATGCAATTAGATTCAATTAATTCAGAATTATTGGAATCAAAAAAAACAGAACGCATTGCTAACGCTAAATCGGCTTCTTATGAAAGTCAAGTTACCGAACTACAAGACGCTAACAATACCCTAATGCAGAACATGAAAAGTTTTGCGGAAGTATCGAATAAAAATTCAAGTATTGTAACCAGCGCCATGGAGAGTTTAGAAGCAAAGGAAAAGCAGTTGAAATCCATCAAGGATGCCATTGCGACCAACGACTCTACTACAATAGTCATCTTGACCAATGCCAAACAAACTATGGGCGAAAATGCCAAAATTGGCGTAAGCGAAGGTACTGTGGTTATTTCTTCTGACTTAAACAGCCTATTCGGCAATGATACCGGAGATAAACTTACCACTGAAGCGGAAGGATGGGTCGAAAAAATTGCCAATATCTTAAAGGCCAACCCTAAAACTTCAGTGACTATAGAAGGCCTTAGTATGACGGGTGATTTGAATATACCGGCGCAACAAGCTTTATCTGTCGCTGCTCAATTGAAGCAATTGGGTATTGAGGGAGAACGAATCGTAAGCTTGGGTAGAGACGGCAATTTAAAAGAAGGTGTTCAGGTAGGTATTCACCCTTCTTTCAGAGATTTTTATTTAATGGTTCGAGAAGAAATGAAGAATTAAAGCGTAGCTATTCTTTAAGATTTAATTTAAAAAGCTGCCGAGAATAAATCAATTTTATTCTCGGCAGCTTTTATATATACTACAATCAACATTAGATTACTTACTTTCTGGTTATCTCATCAAGATTCTGTAAGATCAAAAGAATCTTTTCTGATTATGATGGATGCACAAAAAATCCGTCATTTTTATCGAATTCATAAAATCGTCGCAGCCACCTAGTCTTAAATTACCATCACGACTTACGAATGAAATCAAGAGGATAACTATTATTAACATATACAAACTAAAAATTCATTAGAATTTAACACAAAGTTTAATTAGTTTTAAAGCACTGATAATAAGTCAGGTAAACACTTGTTTATGAGCTTGCATTCCACACTAGAAACTGAAAGGCTTTATCTGCGGCCGACGGAAGAAATAGATGCTGAATTGATATTTCAATTAATGAACACACCTAAATTTTTAGAATTTGTGGGTGATAGAGGTATCAGTTCCATTAAAGTAGCAAAGCGATATATTGTGGAAAACATGCTGCCCCAATTAAAAAACTTGGGCTATTCGAGCTATACATTAATTACCAAATTAGAAAATCAAAAAATTGGCACCTGTGGCCTGTATAACAGAGAAGGCTTGGACGGCATAGATATTGGCTTTGGTCTTTTGCCAGCTTATGAGGGTATGGGCTATGGTTACGAGGCATCACGCTCTGTATTGAATGCGGCTTTTGAAATTTTTGAAATAGATATTATCAGTGCTATTACTTCGAAAGACAATATTGGTTCACAATGCCTTTTAAAAAAATTAGGGTTACACAAAATTGGTATAACTAAGTTACCTCAGAAAGAAGAAGAATTGTACTTATACCAAATAAAAAGATAAAATTGAGGCCTTTTTTTAATTCGCTATTTAAAGCAAATCTTATCCTTAAAATAGTTGTAATCTTAACGCCTACAATTTCATCTACGAAAATGAACTTATTTAGGTGTAGTCAATAGCTCAACCATCCAATTTAAAATCTTCTTGAAGAACTAGTACAAAACCATACTTTTTTAAAAAAAACTTCGTTTTCTTATCATAACATTATACCGAGAAATCCATATAGACTCGGTTACAAACCACCAAAAAATGTCAGGAGAAACTATTTTACAATTTTTCGGTTTTTTATTGCCGGCCGTGGTCACGGGTATCGTGGCTTTTTATTTTTTCAAACTTCATACTCGCAATGAAGAAGGGCGCAGAAGATTTTTATTACAGAAAGATTCGCAAAAAAACACCTTACCGATTCGTCTCCAGGCCTATGAAAGAATGGCTTTGTTTTTAGAGCGTATGGCCATACCTAGTTTGGTCGTCAGGGTAGCCCCAAAATCATCTGATAAAAACGATTATGAATCGCTATTGATTAGAACTATTGAAAATGAGTTCGACCATAATCTTTCTCAGCAAATATATATGACAGATGAGTGCTGGAACATTATCAAAGCCGCCAAAAGTGCTACGGTTCAAATGATTCGTAAAGCAGCAATGAGTGAAACTGATTCTGCCGATAAACTACGTGAAGATATTTTGACCGAAACCATGGATAAAGAATCACCTTCTGCCACGGCACTTTCATTTGTGAAAAAAGAAATCGGGGAACTCTGGTAACGCAAAACGTTTAAAAACATCATCAAAAAGGGCAAGTATAACTACAATACTTCGCCCTTTTCTGGTTCTATTTGATTGAGCTCGTTGTTCTTGTATTTGGCGAAATTATAACCACTCTGCCACCAAGCAGTCATCTTTTCTTTATCAAAAACCAGTGAATTGGTGGTCAATACGGTGGGTGTATAATAAAAATTGATAATGGCATCATTCGTATTGGCGGCGAACTTACCTATTTTAATATTCTGCATTTCGATACGGTCTAACATGAACTCGAACATAGTAGTCAATAGTGAAAACGCATTCTTTGACGGTAGTCTATTTAGATGATTTACTTCTGTTTGTAGAACTATTACATCTATTTCTTTGGCACCTCGTTTGACCGCTTCTTCAATAGGCACCATGTTTCCTAGTCCGCCATCGGCGTATTCACATCCATTTTTACGAACCAAGCTCATAAATGGGGTGTAGTTACATGATATCCATATCCATTCACAAAAATCTTCATAGCTATAATCGTTGATAGATTTATATTCTACTTGATTGAGTGAAAGGTTAGAGACCGTAGAAATAATTTCCATTGGGCCTTTCTTTAATATTTCAAACTCTTCACGAGTCAAGGTATTCTGAATGAGTTTCAGTAGGTTTCGACTCTCTCCAAAAGTTTTTCTTCCTCGATAAAAATTTCGAAGTACGTTCCAATGGTTGATTCCTATACTATGAACACCATACTTCTTCTCTATGGTGAATGGGCAGTTACTAAAAATACTGTCCTGATTGACCGAGGTATAAATTTCCTTTATTTTATCTATTTTCTGAAGTGCCAGGTGCGATATCAACAAACTACCTGTAGAGGTACCTAGAAATAAATCATACTTATGATTCAGCTCTTGCATTAAGTATTGAGCGACACCGCCTGCAAAAGCACCTTTACTACCTCCTCCTGAAATAACCAACGCTCTCATTCTATGCCTAATTTAATATTCATATAACGAAAATCATTAAGTTTTAGTTCTTTGTAAAGTTCGTGTATCCGATTTTTTTGTTCGTCATTCTGTAAAAAGCTTTCTATCAAATTACGGGCGTATTTTTTGAATTGCCAACTGTGGTGTTCTGTTGCCAGAATAAGATTTTGAAGAGCTTCATCGGTAAAACCAGCTTCTGTGAGATACTGAAAAGCCTTTAATCGAACCTCCCACGAAAATGAGGCAGAAGTATACCCACTAAGTTCATTGAAATATTCTTGGGTTTTTTCAACCTCAAAATCATGTGTGAAAATGGCTAGGGTCAGCCATAACAACCGTATGTTCATATTCGGCAGCCCCACCATATTCTTGGTCGCATCTAAATATTTCTTACGCTCGTTAGGGTATGCTGACCAAAGTTTGACCAATGTATTTTCAATGGTTATATAACTATCATCATTCAAGAGCGATTCAAAATCGGATTTAAGTTCTAAAGGAATCTCCTCAACTTTTTCTGATAAAACTTGCCTTAGTTTTGTATCTGAGGAAGTAAACACCTCTTTTATTATTTTTTTAGGTAATTCATTAAAATAGGCTTCTAAAAGGTGTCTCTTTAAATAGGTAGAATTACTGTTTTGCCAATACCATTTGTAATCTTCCGTAGTTATTTCACCATTTTTTATTTTGCCCTGTAAATCGAACAAAATTTTAAGTGATTTCGATTTGTCAGCTAGAAGTTCATATGCTTTTGATGTATCGATTGAAGAACTCTCTAACCATCGCTTCTTATATTCTGATAAATTTTTGCCACTGGCCTTTTTCATCTCATGTAAAAAGTCTGTGACAGTTACATTTTTAAAGGCATGTTTGGCCAAGTAATTTTTTATACCTGCCTTAAATTCGGCATCACCTAGATGTTCACGCAAGGCAAAAAGGGCCCAAGCGCCTTTTTCATAAAATGTAAGACTACTTGCTTTTGGGTTTAATACACTTTGTCCTTCTCCCCTATTCTCAGCTTGCTTTAAATCCAGTAAGGTTTTGTAGAGGTGCCAATAAAAATGCTCCTCCCCGAAAATTTCTTTTTCTGCTATATACGCATAATAAGTGGCGAAGCCTTCATGAAGCCAATGATGGTGCCCATCTTTTTCGGTAACAAGATTCCCGAACCACTGATGAGCCATTTCATGGGCATTAATATTCACATAATTCTTATCTATAAAGGCTGTAGAATCGATAACATAGCCATCGGAGTAAATGGTGGTACCGGTATTTTCCATTCCAGCATACAGGAAGTCCCGAACGGGAATCTGTTTATAATTTTGCCACGGGTAAGAAACCCCGATTTCCTCTTCAAACAAATCGAAAATCTGCTTTGTATACCGATAAGTAGGTTCTGCTTTTAAAGTATCTTGAGGGTAGTAGTAATTTATTATTGGCACTCCGCTTTTTGAAATTAATTTTTGCTCGCTATAGTTGCCTACTACAAATGCCAATAAATAACTGCTCATGGGCTTTTGCATATCGAACGACCAGCGAACTTTATTTTCTGAAGTCTTCATTTTTTGTTTAAATAACCCATTACCAACCACCTTGTAGTCTTTGTGGGCGGTAATGTTCATATCAAACTCCACCTTTTCTTGCATGTCATCAAAACTCGGCAGCCAATGACTGGTATACTTCCCCTGACCTTGGGTCCAAATTTGTTCATTATTTTCGATGGCATCATTCCATCCTAAGAAATAGACGGTTTGTTCGGGCTGGCAAGAATAGCTTAATGAAAGTTGATAGTTCACTCCTTTTAGAAACTTTCCATGTACGGTAATATATCTATTGCTATTGTTGTATATTATCTTGTTATTATCAATTTCCACTTTTTCAAATACCATATTATGGGCATCGAGAAAAACGGAATCTACATCTTGAAGTACCATAAACTCATAATTGATACTACCAACTACCTTTTCGTTTTCAGGAAATAATTCGACTTCAATATCGGCACGGAGAAAATCGACCTTATCTTGATGTTGACCGTATGAAAGCAAGAAAATACTTGAAAAAATAAGTAGAAAAACGTTTCTCATGAAGTTATGCAAACAAAGAGTACACCAAATTTAAGGTTTTAGTTTGTGCCTATTAGACCTAACCGCTAATTTAGTCGCATGAATGCCAATTTCATGCAAACGCCGATTGTATACCTGAAAGGTGTAGGCCCTAACCGTGCCGAAACCCTTCAGAGCGAGCTTGGTATCAAAATATTTCAAGATTTACTCAATCTTTATCCCAATCGGTATCTAGATAAGACACAGTACTACAAGATTGGACAATTGCAACGGAGTAATGCCGATGTTCAAATTATCGGTAAGATCATTAATATCAAAACGGTAGAGCAAAAAAGGGGGAAACGATTGGTAGCAACCTTTGTTGACGATACCGGAGATATGGAGCTTGTATGGTTCAGAGGTCAAAAATGGATTAGGGAAAACCTAAAGCTCAATACCCCATATGTAATTTTCGGCAAGTGCAACTGGTTTAATGGTAAGTTCTCTATGCCACACCCAGATATGGAACTGCTGAAAGAACATCAACAGGGTCACAAAATTGTGATGCAACCCATCTATCCCTCCACCGAAAAACTGAGCAATAAGGGTATTACCAATAGGGTAATCAGTAAAATGGTTCAACAATTATTCCTAGAAACCAATGGAAGATTCGCCGAAACGCTATCCGACAAGCTGATTTATGAACTGAAACTTTTACCAAAGGCTGAATCGCTTTTTAATATCCACTTTCCTAAAAATCAAGAATTGTTGGCAAAAGCCCAATTCAGATTAAAGTTTGAAGAGTTATTTTACATACAACTGCAACTACTTACTAAAAAGGCACTTCGAAAACAAAAAATAAAGGGGTTCCCTTTTAATCAAGTAGGCAAACTTTTTAATGAATTTTATAACGATTACCTTCCGTTTGAACTAACCGGAGCACAAAAAAGAGTTATCAAAGAGATCAGGGCGGATTTAGGCAGTAATGCCCAAATGAACCGTCTGTTACAAGGTGATGTGGGCTCTGGCAAGACTATAGTGGCGGTTATGACCATGCTATTGGCTATAGATAATGGTTTTCAAGCTTGTTTAATGGCTCCCACAGAAATATTGGCCAATCAACATTATACAGGTATTAGAGAATTGCTTTCTAACATCAACGTAAATTGTTCGTTACTGACAGGTTCCACAAAAAAATCGGAGCGAAACACCATTCATGAATCACTAGAAAATGGAACGTTGAACATCCTAATCGGCACTCATGCTCTTTTGGAAGACAAGGTGCAATTTCAAAATTTGGGCTTAGCCATTATTGATGAGCAGCATCGCTTTGGGGTTGGTCAACGTTCGAAATTATGGCACAAAAACGACATACCGCCACATATTCTTGTGATGACCGCAACCCCAATACCGCGTACGCTAGCCATGAGCCTTTATGGCGATTTAGATATTTCTGTTATCGATGAACTTCCTCCTGGGCGAAAACCTATTAAAACCGTTCACCGATTCGATTCAAACCGACTAAAGGTTTTTCAGTTTATTCGAGATGAAATTAAAAAAGGCCGACAGATTTATATTGTTTATCCGCTGATACAGGAATCCGAGGCTTTGGATTATAAAGATTTAATGGATGGTTATGAAAGTATTGCTCGGGACTTTCCGCTTCCCGAATTTCAGATATCCATTGTGCACGGTCAAATGAAACCTGCTGACAAAGATTATGAAATGGACCGCTTTGTACGTGGAGAAACTCAAATTATGGTCGCTACCACAGTTATTGAAGTCGGCGTAAACGTACCTAACGCATCGGTAATGATCATTGAAAGTGCCGAACGTTTCGGTCTGTCTCAGCTGCATCAGTTGCGCGGACGTGTTGGTCGCGGTGCTGATCAGAGCTTTTGTGTACTAATGACCGGCCATAAACTATCCTCGGAGGCAAAAACCCGTTTACAAACCATGGTTCAGACCAATGACGGCTTTGAAATTGCCGAAGTTGATCTTAAACTACGCGGACCGGGAGATCTTATGGGCACCCAACAAAGCGGCGTGCTCAACTTGAAGATTGCCGACATTGTTAGAGATAACGACATTTTGAAAACCGCTAGAAATTATGCCATTGAGTTGCTAAAAGAGGACGCAAAGCTAGAAAAGCCCGAAAATTTGGTCATCAGGCATACCTATATTCAACTTGTAAAACACAAGAATATCTGGAATTATATTAGTTGACCCGATTAGCTGATTCTGAACTATAATACTTCTAGACCGATTTCAAATAACCCTCGATGGCATAATAGATTTCATTGACCGTAATTCAGATGCAATCAAAAAGTCTTCTCAAGCCACTTTGTTCTCGAATAGAATCCTTAAACTCCTTATTCTTGAGCATTCGTTAAACGAATATGTTTATCGCTATAGTACAATAGATAGCCATTTATTCTTTAAAGGTTGAAATTGCAATCGAGACTAACGTAATTAAATAGAAGTATCCATTAAATGACACCGATATTAGTTTGAACATCGTAATTTTCAATCGTAATAATTTCTTATAAATGCTATGTTTCACTAGATTTGTTTGCTTAGAATTGAAAGAATATGAGTGCAAAGAAGACATTGTTCGATAAAGTGTGGGACTCGCATGTGGTCCACCAAATAGAAAACGGACCAGACGTACTGTTTATAGACCGTCACATGGTTCATGAAGTAACTAGCCCCGTGGCTTTTTTAGGTTTAAAAAATAGGAGTATTCCAGTATTACACCCTGAAAAAACCTTTGCTACGGCAGACCATAACACCCCTACCATCAACCAACATTTGCCAGTGGCCGACCCATTATCTGCCAACCAGCTTAAAATGTTGGAAGAAAATGCCAATGAGCATGGTATTTCTTACTGGGGCCTTGGTCATGAAAAAAATGGTATTGTACACGTTGTCGGGCCTGAATATGGTATTACCGTGCCAGGTGCGACCATCGTTTGTGGTGATTCGCATACCTCTACCCATGGTGCTTTTGGTGCCATTGCTTTCGGCATCGGTACCTCTGAAGTTGAAATGGTATTGGCGACTCAATGCATTATGCAGCCCAAACCAAAAAGAATGCGCATCAATATTACAGGTGACCTTCAATTCGGGGTTACGCCAAAAGATGTCGCACTTTTCATTATATCTCAATTAACAACTTCTGGTGCCACCGGCTATTTTGTAGAATATGCAGGTGATGTGTTCAAGAATATGACGATGGAGGGTCGTATGACCGTTTGTAACCTTAGTATCGAAATGGGCGCTCGTGGTGGTATGATCGCTCCCGATGAAACCACTTTTGATTACATAAAAGGTCGTGAGTTTACCCCTAAGGGCGAGGCTTGGGATACAGCTATGGAATATTGGGAAACCCTTTATACCGATGATGATGCCATTTTTGATAAGGAATTATCATTTGATGGTTCATTGATAGAACCAATGATTACTTACGGTACCAACCCTGGTATGGGTATGGGTATCAGCAACGACATTCCTACTTTTGATGAGGCCCAAGGTGGTGCCACAACTTATAAAAAGTCTTTGCAGTACATGAAATTCGGCGAAGGCGACAAGATGATCGGTAAGCCTATTGATTTTGTTTTCTTGGGAAGTTGTACGAATGGAAGAATTGAAGATTTTAGAGCTTTTACTTCTGTTATCAAGGGAAGAAAAAAAGCGGATAATGTAACGGCTTGGTTAGTACCCGGAAGCCACAAAGTAGAAGCTGCAATCAAAGAAGAAGGCCTGTTGGATATTTTGACCGAAGCCGGCTTTGCGCTTCGTGAGCCCGGTTGTTCCGCTTGTTTGGCTATGAACGACGATAAAGTGCCCCCGGGAAAATTGGCCGTAAGTACATCGAACAGAAACTTTGAAGGGCGACAAGGCCCAGGCTCTAGAACCCTTCTCGCCAGTCCGTTAGTAGCGGCAGCAGCAGCGGTTACCGGTAAGGTTACCGACCCTAGAGAACTAATGCAAGAAGAAGTTGCAGGCTAAATATTGGCAACATCATCAAAAAAAATAAACCATGGCATACGATAAATTCACAAAATTAACTTCAACGGCAGTCCCGCTTCCTATAGAGAATGTCGATACAGATCAAATCATACCTGCTCGTTTTTTAAAAGCGACAGAAAGAAAGGGCTTTGGCGATAATCTTTTCCGCGATTGGCGTTACAATCAAGACAATACACCAAAGAAAGATTTCATTTTGAACAATCCGATCTACAGTGGTCAAATTTTGGTGGGCGGCAAAAATTTTGGTTCCGGTTCTTCTCGCGAGCACGCTGCTTGGGCTGTGTACGATTATGGTTTCCGTTGTGTTATTTCAAGCTTTTTCGCCGATATATTTAGAGGTAATTGCCTGAACATTGGGGTTTTACCCGTTCAGGTAAGCGCAGATTTTCTTCAGAAAATTTTTACTGAAATTGAAAAAGACCCTAAAGCGGAATTCGAAGTGAATCTTCCTGAGCAAAAAGTGACCATTTTGGCCACTGGCGAAAGCGAAGGGTTTGATATCAACACCTACAAAAAAGACAACATGACCAACGGCTTCGATGATATCGATTATCTTTTGAACATCAAAGAAGACATCAAAACTTTCGCTCAAAAAAGACCGTTTTAATCGCTTTCGAGAAACAAAATCAACTTTTACATCTGAAGACCGCTAGGTAGAAAATGAAGAGACACTTGGAAATTATGGACACTACGCTGCGCGATGGCGAGCAGACATCTGGTGTATCATTTACCGCCTCCGAAAAACTCACCTTGGCCAAACTGTTGCTCGATGAGCTTGAAGTTGACCGAATTGAAGTAGCTTCGGCAAGAGTTTCTGAAGGGGAGCTCGAAGCTGTGCAACAAATTACCAAATGGGCAGCTGAACAGAACTATTTAGATCGAGTAGAAGTACTCACCTTTGTTGATGGTGGAATTTCTTTAGAGTGGATGGAAAAAGCTGGTGCAAAATCACAGAACCTGCTCACCAAAGGTTCCATGAACCATTTGAAGCATCAGCTAAGAAAAACACCGCAACAGCATTTTAAAGAGATTGCCGATATTTTCTCAAAAGCTACCGAGAAAGGTTTTATCAACAATATTTATTTGGAAGATTGGAGTAACGGAATGCGAAATTCTAAAGAGTATGTCTTTGAATTTCTACAATTCTTGTCTACCCAGCCTATAAAACGAGTACTGTTGCCCGACACTTTAGGCATTCTAACATATAGTGAGACGCGAGAGTATATCAAGGAAATTGTTGAACGTTTTCCTGACTTGCATTTCGATTTTCACGGGCATAACGATTATGATCTTGGAGTCGCCAATATAATGGAAGCTGTGCAAGCGGGTTGTCATGGTCTACACCTTACCGTGAACGGTATGGGCGAACGTGCAGGTAATGCCCCAATGGCCAGTGCCATTGCCGTAATCAATGACTTTTTGCCAGAGGTAAAAATCAATGTTGACGAAAAAGCATTGTACAGAGTAAGTAAGCTGGTATCGGCATTCACGGGCTTCGGTATACCTGCGAACAAACCTATTGTGGGCGATAATGTTTTTACACAAACTGCCGGCATACATGCTGATGGCGACAGTAAGAACAATCTTTACTTTAGTGATTTAATGCCTGAGCGTTTTGGTAGAAAACGAAAGTATGCCTTAGGAAAAATGTCAGGTAAGGCCAATATTCAAAAAAATCTTCAAGAGCTTGGGCTGACCTTAAATGATGAAGAACTTAAAAAAGTTACCGCTCGAATTATCGAGTTGGGTGATAAAAAGGAAAAGGTAACCAAAGAAGATTTACCATATATTATTTCCGATGTTCTTGATACCGATTACCAACAAAAGGTTTTCGTAAAGTCGTATGTGCTTACCCATTCTAAAGGACTACGCCCCTCTACTACCCTGCTGTTAGAAATCGATGGTAAAACGTATGAAGAGAATGCCTCTGGAGACGGGCAATATGATGCTTTTATGAATGCCCTACACAAAATCTATACTACTCGAAAAATGCAACTTCCCAAATTAGTGGATTATGCAGTTCGAATACCACCTGGCAGCAATTCTGATGCCTTGTGTGAAACCATAATCACATGGAATGCCGAAGGAAAAGAATTTACATCTCGTGGCTTAGATTCTGACCAGACTGTTTCGGCTATCAAAGCCACTGAAAAAATGCTGAATATAATTTAATTAATAAGACGTACATCACTATTAATTAGTGCTGTGCAACATATACCTATAATATCCTTAAAAAATGAAATTAAACATAGCCTTATTGGCCGGAGACGGAATCGGACCGGAAGTAATCGATCAAGCCGTAAAAGTATCTGATGCCATTGCGAAGAAATATAATCACCAAATTAGTTGGAAACCGGCATTAACAGGCGCTGCTGCCATTGACGCTGTTGGAGAACCGTACCCAGACGATACCCATGAAGTTTGTGCCAATGCCGATGCCGTTCTTTTCGGTGCAATCGGGCATCCGCGTTTTGATAATGATCCTTCGGCTAAAGTTCGCCCTGAGCAAGGTTTATTGAAAATGCGTCAAAAGTTAGGTTTGTTCGCTAACGTAAGACCCACTTTTACCTTTCCTTCTTTAATCGACAAATCTCCATTAAAAAGAGATAGAATCGAAGGAACTGATTTAATAATTCTGAGAGAATTGACCGGTGGTGTCTATTTTGGCAAAAGAGGAAGAGAAGACAACGGTAATACGGCTTACGATACGATGACCTATACTCGAGCCGAAATTCAGCGATTGGCGAAAAAAGGTTTTGAAATGGCCATGGCCCGTTCAAAAAAACTGTGCTGCGTAGACAAAGCCAATGTATTGGAATCTTCTCGTCTGTGGAGAGAAACCGTTCAAGCTATGGAGAAAGATTACCCGGAGGTAGAAGTTTCTTATGAATTTGTAGATGCTGTTGCCATGCGTTTGGTACAATGGCCAAAGGCATATGACGTAATTATTACAGAAAACCTGTTCGGAGACATCTTAACCGATGAGGCTTCTGTTATTTCAGGCTCTATGGGGTTGATGCCTTCAGCTTCCGTGGGTGAAAAGACTAAACTTTATGAGCCGATTCATGGTTCGTATCCCCAGGCAGCTGGTAAAGATATTGCAAACCCATTAGCCACTGTATTATCTGCCGCCATGCTTTTCGAAGATTTTGGTTTACAGCAAGAAGCAGACGATATTCGCCGTGTGGTGAACAAATCTTTAGCCGAGGGCGTGGTTACCGAAGATCTTTCTGAGGGTGGCAAATCTTATAAAACAAGTGAAGTAGGTAATTGGTTGGCCGAAAATCTTTAGAATTTACAAATAGCTATAATTCACATAAATAGCTTAACGAATCAAAGGGTCATTTTCTGTTGAAAATGACCCTTTTCTCGTATAAAGTTAATTTTTTGTCATTTTCGTCGAACATTTAATTTTATATATATGATTTGATCACTTTTGTCGTTCCATTAATGTGTAAACTTTTTCTTACATCTGTATTATGGAGGTTTTTAAACGTAAAATTGAGTCTAAGAAAGATATTTTAAATCTAGATATAGGTTTCAACCCGGAGGTAATTTTCCTTTTTATTTCTTTAAATTTCAAAGAAGTAGAAAGTGCTATTAAAGAAATTAAAGCCAAATATAAAAAATCAATAATAATAGGAGGAACAACATCTGGTGAAATAATTGACCAAGAAGTTATTGATGATACTATTGTTCTAGCCGCCGTAAAGTTTCATAAAACCAAACTCAAACTCTATTCCGGCAACCTATCTTCTGACTCATCTACCGGTTATTCTTCAGGAGAGATATTTGCCAAAAAAATAGATCAAGAAAATTTAGAACATATATTTCTACTTTCTGACGCACAAACTTTGAGGGCTGCCAATCTACTGAAAGGCATGAATAATCAGCTTAAACCAAGTATTAGCGTAACAGGTGGCCTGGCCAGTAGAAATTCATTTACAGATTCCAATTTTATTATCGATAATGGTATAATAAAACAAAATTGTGTAATTGCTCTCGCCATGTATGGAGATTCGTTACAAGTGAGTTATAATGCTCAAGGTGGATGGGACAGTTACGGTGTTGAATGTTTGGTCACTAAATCAAAAGAGAATCGCATACTTGAAATCGATGAGCAACCAGCTCTTCATTTCTATCAAAATCACGTAGATCCAAAAGTTTTGGAAAACATTGGTGATGATGGTTTCAATTATCCAATGAAAGTCCGCAATGAAGACCACTCCAACCCAGTCATGCGCGCGCTCTTAGCTATAGATGAAGAAGAGCAGAGCTTAATAATGTCAGAAGATATTCCCATTGGATCCTACGTGCGTCTCATGAAGGGAAATATAGACCGACTCATCAATGGTGCCGAAAATTCCGCAAAAATTATTGCGGAACAGAGTAATCACAACCATCAATTAGCCATATTAATCAGTTGTTCAGGAAGAAGAAAGGTTATGGGCGAATTAGTATCTGAAGAAATTGAGGCAGTGACCGACCAGTTTCCTAAAAATACTGAAACCATAGGATTTTATTCTTACGGAGAAATATCTCCCTTTTTTGGTTTTTCGAAGACCTCTCTACATAACCTGACCATGTGTATTACAACATTTTCTGAAATATGAAGTACCATAGAAAATTACAGAGACAGTTAAAGAAATCAGGTCTAAATCAAAATGATTTAGATCAGATTGCTCCTTTTCTTGAAATGGTGAATCAAAGCTATAGAAAGTTAGACGCTGACATACAACATGCTGAGACCATTTTAGAAGAAAGCTCCAAAGAGTTATTTCTAAGAAATTTGGAGTTAAAAAATAGTGTAAAGAAAGTTACCGGTCAATTAACAAAAGTTGCGGGCAATATTAAGGATGTTATTTTCGAAATTGACCTAAAAGGCAATTGGTCATACCTAAATTCGGCCTGGGAAGAACTAACCGGTAGACCTGTTACTGAAACCTTGGGCAAGCCTCTCGGCCAGTTTTTGGTAAATACTAAAGGTAAATCTTTCATTAACCTATTAGACATCGAGAACCCAGAATCGAACAACTTTAGTAAAACTCTAGAATCTTTAGATAAAGACGGTAAACGAGTTTGGTTAGATTTTACCATAAAAAGCATAAAATCATCGAAGGGAACAATTGAAGGTTATATAGGTACCATTGTGAACATTACAAACTTAAAGCGAACCGAGCTTCAATTGATAAGAGCCAGAGAAAAAGAGGTTAAGGCAAATAAAGCGAAGGGAGAGTTTTTATCGACCATGTCTCATGAAATAAGAACGCCTTTGAACGCTGTAATCGGTATTGCCCATCTCCTTCTAATTGAAAACCCTAGAAAAGAACAAATTGAGAATTTGAGCACTTTAAAATATTCGTCGGAACATTTACTGGGGGTGGTAAATGACATTTTAGATTACAATAAAATAGCTTCTGGTTCTTTAGAATTAGAAGAAGCCAGTTTCAGCTTAAAACAAGTTTTGACTACCGTAGAAAGTATTTTTAGTAATAAAGCTTTAAAAAAGGGAATTCGATTTAAAATTAAGAAAGATGCTCTTTTACAAGACACGTTAATTGGTGATAGTACACGATTGTCACAGGTTT
Source organism: Flavobacteriaceae bacterium MAR_2009_75 (assembly GCA_002813285.1). Lineage (NCBI taxonomy): Bacteria > Pseudomonadati > Bacteroidota > Flavobacteriia > Flavobacteriales > Flavobacteriaceae > Flavobacteriaceae bacterium MAR_2009_75. The sequence continues at coordinate 4,626,927 of PHTZ01000001.1, read as the reverse complement.
TGACCAATTTGGTCAGTAATGCCATAAAATTTACCGAAGAAGGTATAGTGCTGTTAGACGTAAAAGTAGTTACCGAAACCGAAGATAATTCTAATCTATTATTTACGGTCATAGATTCAGGTATCGGTATACAAAGTGATAAAATAGATAAGATATTCGATTCGTTCGCTCAAGCAAACCCAAGCACAACAAGACTATATGGGGGTACCGGCTTAGGTCTTGCAATTTGCCAAAGATTATTGGAAATGATGGGTACTACCCTTAAAGTAGAAAGTACCTATCAAGTTGGCTCGTCCTTTAGTTTTTCTATTGACCTGAAAAAAGGAAACCCAATTGCCTCTATTTTTGAGGATGATATTCATGAAAAAATTTCGATTGAGCATTCAGGTTTACGTGGTCGAAAAATTCTTGTGGTAGACGACAATAGAATCAATCTACTTGTAGTTGAAAAATTTCTAAAAAAGTGGGGAGTAGAATATGATGTTGCCATGAATGGTAAAATAGCCGTTAAAAAAGCCTTTCAAAAAGAATATGACCTTATTCTTATGGATTTGCAAATGCCAATCATGAATGGTTATGATGCCAGTATGGCAATTAGAGCCTCAGACAATCTGCATAATCAAACTATGCCAATTTATGCGCTTTCTGCATCGACCAGAGCATCAGTAAAAAATGATTTAATTGATTATGGTATTAATGGACTGATAAGTAAACCATTTAATCCTGACGAATTATTCGACACCCTATCAGAAATTGTAAATAGTTCTTCTAAAAAGAATATATAATCCATTTTGACAACCACCTATAAACCACAAAAACCCGAAGCTCTTTTAGAACTTGGGGTTAATATATTTTATTCTATGGTAACAGTTTAATTGTTGAAGGCCATCTTCCTGAAGCTATATCCAGCTTTATGTCTTCTGTACACTATTATACCTACTGCCATTAATACTCCCATGCCCGCAAGAAATGCTCCAACGACGCCCGCATAGACCACACTAAACCCAAAGGTCATAGGCAAACCGGCCAAATAGGCCCCTGAGGCATTACCCATATTAAAAGCACTTTGATTCATAGAAGAACCTAACATTTCGTTGCCTTTTGAGGTATTGATAATAGCCATTTGTATCGGAGTTGAAACCGTAAAGGCCGCCATACCCACAAAAAATGTCATACCCAATACAATATACGGGTTAAATGCAAGTACTGAATTGATTAACAATAGAATGACCATTATCGATAGACTTATTGCTACAGCCTTAATAGGAGAAAATATTTCAGCCATTTTTGCCCCAATAAAGTTGCCAAAGACCATACCTAAGCCTGCTAGTATCATTGCGTAGCCAACCATATACTCACCCCAACCGGCAATATCAGTGATTAACGGTGCGATATAACTGTACCAGGCAAAGAAACCTCCAGTACCTATAGTTGTTAGTAATATCATTGCCCAAAGTTCCCCATTTTTCAGTCCTTTATTCTCTTTTGAATACGGTTTGGGCTTTTCAGATTCAAGTTGAGGCATCCACAAAAACACACTTAAAACTGCAAGCACGCCGACGATACCGACCATGAAAAACGAAATACTCCAATCGTAATGGTGCCCAATATAGGTTCCAATCGGTACCCCAATCACGTTGGCAATTGTTAAACCTGTAAACATTACCGCTATTGCTCGAGCCGCCTTACCTTCTTTTGCCAACTTACCGGCCACTACCGCACCTATTCCGAAGAAAGCACCGTGGGGCAGACCAGAAAGAAATCGGGTGACCAATAATGTGCTATAATTTGTGGCAAAACCGGAAAGAGTGTTAAATAAGGTGAACCAGCCCATCAGTAATAATAGAATCATACGAGAATCCATTTTTGAGCTGAATCTGGTCAATAATGGTGCACCTACTACTACACCTAAGGCATAAGCCGCTATAAAGTGACCTGCCTCAGGAATTGTTATGTTAAGACCTTTCGCCACATCGGGTAGAATACCCATAATAACGAACTCGGTCAACCCTATGCCAAAGCCACCTACGGCCAACGCAATCAGGGCTTTTTTGTTAGATATCTTTGTTTCCATATTCTTTGTATTTGTACTGTTAATGTGTACTCCCGAAACATCAATTAAACTTAACTCAGGAATACTATTAATTTCTACACTACAAAAGTACTATGCATGGATAAGAAATCGATTTACGTATTTATCCAATATCTATGCTATATTACCAGCCATATCAATACAAGGGATAATAACGTGTTAAAATTTAACACAAGTCTAACTTTAGAGGACCTTTTAGGTATCAATTAGCTTATATTCAAGACGCTATATCTATATTTTTAAAACAACAGGGGATTCCTAAACTTCACGTCATAAAAAAACTCCATCAGGCCATAGTCCTGTGGAGTTGTAGATAAGTATACTAGAAGATTAATTCTTTATAATATGTAATCCGTACTAACGAAATTTGATAATTTCGCCTCTAATAATTGTTGAATGGTCTCATTGTTCAACTCATTGTCTTTAAAAGCGACAAATGTTCGAATAGAAAATGAACGCAAGGCATCATGAACGCTCAAGGTTGCTTGAGCAGAATCTTTTCTTCCTGTAAACGGATACACATCGGGGCCTCTTTGGCAAGAGCTATTTAAATTAACCCTACAGACCAAGTTTACTAAGGTGTCTATCAAAGGTGAGAGTGTATAAACATCTTTACCGAACAAACTTACTTGTTGCCCATAGTTACTCTCGGCCATATCGTTCAGTGGTTCTTCAATATCAGAAAAAGAAAGTACTGGCACTATAGGGCCGAATTGCTCTTCTTGATAGACCCGCATATCTTTGGTTACCGGATAAAGTACGGCCGGCCAAATGTAATTGTCGAAATGTTCTCCCCCTTTTTTATTTTTAATTTTAGCTCCTTTAGCTACCGCATCGTCAATTAATTCTTGAATGTAAGCTGGCTTGCTCGGTTCAGGTAAAGGGGTCAATTTTACCCCATCATCCCACGGATTCCCAAATTTTAAGTCGTCTACTTTTTTAGAATAGCGTTTCAAGAACTCCGTTTTTATATCTTCATGAACATAAATTACCTTTAAAGCAGTACATCGCTGACCGTTGAACGACATGGTACCCGCAATACATTCATCAATCGTTAAATCCAAATCTGCATCCGGTAAAATAATAGCGGGGTTTTTCGCTTCTAAGCCCAGTACCAATCGTAATCGATTGCTTTTGGGGTGTTGCTCTTGTAAGGCGTTGGCCGATTTACTATTACCTATTAAGGCCAGAACATCAACTTTACCGGTCTGCATAATAGGTGCTGCCACAGCTCTACCCCTACCGAACAAGATATTCACCACCCCTTTGGGGAATGAGCTTTGAAAAGCTTCCAACAGTGGCGTAATTAAAAGCACCCCATGCTTGGCAGGCTTAAAAATCGTGGTATTACCCATGATAATTGCGGGAATCAAAAGGGCAAAAGTCTCATTTAAAGGATAATTATAGGGCCCTAAGCAGAGAACGACACCTAACGGACCTCTTTTAATATGGGCATAAACGCCATCGTGCTTTTGAAATTTGGCCGAATTACGATCCAATTCTTTATACTCTTCTATGGTATCATAAATATACTCTACGGTACGATCAAATTCTTTTTGTGAATCGGGCAATGACTTTCCGATTTCCCACATCAACAACTTCACAATTTTATCACGCTTAGTTTCCATCTGCCCGACAAAATTCTCCATACATTCAATACGGTCCTTCACGTGCATGGTCGGCCAAATACCTTGACCTCTGCCATAAGCTCCCATTGCAGCATCTAGGGCCGCCATGGCTTCTGGTTCGCCCATGTCAGGAATGCTGCCTAAAATGGTAGGCTTGTAATCTTCCGTAGAAGAAATGGTAGAAAAAACCTCGGTGGTATTACCACTCCAAGTTTTTAATTCTCCATTGATCAAATATTTCTTCTGCTCTATAAATTCGTTTATCTGAAACTCTTCAGGAATACTATTCATTTTATGATATATAGGTGTGTTGTACAATTCTCTTGTGCTAAAACGAAAATACGGAATAAAAAAAACAGAAAAGGCTGAAAATATTATTAAATCGTTGTGCTTTTATCAATATCACAGAACAGCATATTTTTCTTATATCAGGTACTGAAAAAGATCAGGCTTATCATTTAAATAATCGCCATAAAAGTTATTCGCCTTCATTCGCTCGATCAAGGGACTTAAATCTTCTGGTCGTTTCAATTCAATACCAACAATGGCGGGAGCATTTTCGCGACTTGATTTTTTTGAGTATTCAAAATGTGTGATGTCATCTTCTGGGCCCAAAATTTCGGCTACAAATTGCTTTAAAGCCCCCGGTCGTTGCGGAAAACGAACTATAAAGTAATGCTTTAACTCTGCGTAAAGCAGGGCTCTTTCTTTAATTTCTGCTGTTCTAGTGATATCATTATTGCTACCGCTCAAAATACAAACCACATTCTTACCTTGAATTTCTTGTGCAAAATTATCCAGAGCAGCAATGGTTAAAGCTCCTGCAGGCTCAACCACGATGGCATCACGGTTGTAAAGATCTAATATGACCTGGCACACCTTGCCTTCTGGCACGGTAAGCATATCTGCAAGACCGTTTTTACAGATTTCAAAAGTGAGGTCACCTACTTTTTGTACCGCGGCCCCATCAATAAATTTATCGATTGCCGAAAGTTTGGTATTTAGACCCTTTTCCATTGATGTTTTCATTGATGGTGCGCCTTCCGGCTCCACTCCTATGATTTTGGCCTGAGGTGCCAACTGCTTGAATACCGCGATTAAACCCGAGGCAAGCCCACCTCCCCCGACGGCTACAAAAATATAATCGATAGGTTTTTGAAATTGCTGCAACAATTCAAGTCCGACCGTACCTTGCCCCTCTATAACCTTGGGATCATCGAACGGATGAATAAAGGTTTTTTGATTTGCAGTACAAAACTGCATCGCACTATTAAACGAATCATCAAAAGTATCTCCAACTAAAACCGCATCGACCCACTGCCCACCGAACATTTTAGTTTGCTCAATTTTTTGTTTAGGAGTTACCGATGGCATGTAAATTGTACCTTGAATACCCAAATGATGACATGCGAACGCCACACCTTGAGCATGGTTACCCGCACTGGCACAGACAATGCCGTTTTTTCTTTCCTTCTCAGTGAGCGAACTGATTTTATTGAACGCACCACGAATTTTGTATGACCGCACCCTGTGCAGGTCTTCTCGCTTAAGCAAAACGTTGGCACCATAAACGTTGGACAGGCGTATACTCGTAGTCAATGGAGTTTGTGTTGCTACTTGGCCAATAATTTCCGCAGCACTGCGGATGTCGGCTATATTAGGAAAGTATGACATATTAAAAAACCCTGTCCGAAAGATGGCACCAAAATGGCAGCCCAAAACCGGACAGGGTCTATATTAAATTATACAATGGGCTTCATGGCCGTCATCGAAGCACGTAGCCTCGAACCAACCACTTCTACCGGATGCTCGCGCAATACCTTGTTTACCGCAATCAATTTTGCGTTATCTACACCAAGACCTTTGCCTTCTGCATATGAAATTCCGATTACATCGGTATCGATTTTTTTCATAAAATCGGCCAATAAAGGTTTACAGGCATGATCGAACAAATAACAACCGTATTCGGCAGTATCAGAAATAACACGGTTCATTTCGAACAATTTCTTTCTTGCGATTGTATTTGCGATCAGTGGAGTTTCGTGTAATGATTCGTAGTAAGCAGACTCACCAATAATACCTGATTCTGTCATGCTCTCATAGGCCAACTCAACACCAGCTCTAACCATAGCGATCATCAATACCCCATTGTCATAAAACTCTTGTTCAGAAATTTCCATATCACCGGCAGGTGTTTTTTCAAACGAAGTTTCACCGGTCTCAGCTCTCCAGCCCAATAAGTTCTTATCATCATTGGCCCAATCTTCCATCATGGTTTTTGAAAAATGGCCGGTCATAATATCGTCCATATGCTTTTGGAAAAGTGGACGCATGATTTCCTTTAATTCTTCGGAAAGTTCGAATGCCTTTATTTTTGCTGGGTTTGAAAGGCGATCCATCATATTGGTGATACCCCCGTACTTCATGCCTTCGGTAATGGTTTCCCAACCGTACTGAATAAGTTTTGAAGCATAACCCGCATCAACACCTTTCTCGATCATTTTATCGAAGCACAAGATGCTTCCAGTTTGCAACAATCCACATAATATGGTTTGCTCACCCATTAAATCAGACTTAACCTCGGCAACAAAAGAAGATTCAAGTACACCTGCCCTGTGACCACCAGTAGCAACTGCATAAGCTTTCGCTTGTTCTAAACCTTTACCTTGTGGATCGTTATCAGGGTGCACAGCTATTAATGTCGGTACACCGAAACCTCTTTTATATTCTTCACGTACCTCTGAACCAGGGCATTTTGGCGCTACCATGATTACCGTCAGGTCTTCTCGAATTTTCATGCCTTCTTCAACAATATTAAACCCGTGGGAATAGGAAAGCGTAGCCCCCTTTTTCATCGATGGCATAACTGCTTTGATAACGCTAGTGTGCTGTTTATCAGGTGTTAAATTGATTACCAAATCGGCCGATGGCACCAATTCTTCATACGTACCCACATTAAAGCCATTTTCGGTCGCATTTATAAAAGATTGACGCTTTTCTTTAATTGCACCTTCACGAAGTGTATAAGAAATATCCAAACCTGAATCACGCATATTCAAACCTTGGTTCAAACCTTGGGCACCGCAACCCACGATTACTATTTTTTTTCCCTTTAAAGCGGATACACCATCGGAAAACTCCGAAGCTTCCATAAACCTACATTTTCCCAGCTGGGTCAGTTGATCTCTTAACGATAGTGTATTGAAGTAATTTGCCATAGATAAATAATTTTTCTTTTCATCCTGTAGTACAGGAAAACGTTCATTTATTGGTTATTATAGTTTTCGCCAAACGAAAATATACATATTAATAGATAATTTCTTGATTTACTTATACCTCTTCATAAAATTCTTGAAGCAAGGCGGTAATTTGCATTTCTTCTTTAGATACCGAGATACGGCCAGAACGTACAAACTGCATAATACCAAATGGTTTCAACTGTTCGTACATGTCATCGATTTCGTTTCTTCGACCCGACTTCGCAATAACAAAAAAGTCGCGGGCAACAGTAACAATCTGCGAATTGTTATCTTTTATAATATTTTGAATTCTTCTCTCGTCGAACAATAGGTTCGAAGCAATTTTGAAAAGGGCAGACTCTTGATATATCGTCTCCTCATCCGTATGATAAAAAGCTTTGATTACCTCAATTTGCTTCTCAATCTGACCTACTATATTACGTACCCATTTGTCGGTGGTATTCACGACAATGGTAAACTTTGAAACCCCATCGATTTCAGATTTCGAGACGTTTAGACTCTCGATATTGATATGACGCTTTAGAAATATACCGGATATCCTATTTAATAGGCCAACGTTGTTCTCGGAATAAACCGATATTGTAAACCATTGTTTTTTCATCACTTACTGCATATAATCGGTCGAGCGCAGTCGATTAATTAATCTTTATTAAAACCGCTCGACTGCGCTCGAGAAGTCATACTAATTTTCATAGGCTACTGATGAAGTCGCCTTATTTGTATCTTACCGCAATTATCAACCCTGTGGACCAATTCATTTTGGTCAAAGTAAAATTTTCTTTCTTTTCTAAATAATCAACTAATCTAGAAACGTTTTCATGATGTCCGTCAGGCCAATTGGGTTGGGTAATCATATCGTCAACAATATAAAATCCGCCGATATTGACCATACCTAAAATCTCATCTATCTCACTATATTTTCCGGGCCAAGCATCAGCAAATATTAAATCGAATTTTCGATCAGAATTATTTTTTATCCACTGAGTACCATCGGCACAAATAAGTTTTAATCTGGCATCACTGCCAAAATACTCTTTAGCAATAGTAATCAGGTTTTCATCATTGTCTACCGATGTCAAATGTGATTCGGCGTTCATACCATCTAGCATCCAAGCCAAACTTAAACCGATACCCGTACCTAGCTCTAAAAAATCACCATCAGGTTTTGAAGCGACCAAGGTTTTAAGAAAAGCACCTATATAGATGTCAGAAGGCATCGTAAAACCGATTTCCTTCGATTTTAGTACCATTGCTTCATAACTTTTCGGAATGTCTAGAATATTTGAATCTACCATGACCGTATACCTTTATTTTTACCAAAAACTAAATTCGGATTATTTTAAACGGACGTCGGATACCGAAGCACCCGATGGTATCATTGGGAAAACATTATCTTCTTTTTCAACTTTAACCTCTAAAAAGTAAGGGTTTTTAGAAGCTATCATTTCTTCAATAGTCGATTGCAAGTCTTCTCTTTTACTAATTCTCTTTGATTCAATATGGTAACCCTCTGCAATTTTCACAAAATCTGGATTCACCATAACTGTAGATGCATATCTTCTATCAAAAAACAGCTCTTGCCATTGTCGTACCATACCCAAGTGGTCATTGTTCAAAACCACAATTTTCACAGGAACGTTATGTTGAAAAATTACGCCAAGCTCTTGAATGGTCATCTGATAACCGCCGTCACCGATTATTGCCACAACTTCACGATCCATAGCACCCATTTTGGCACCGATAGCCGCAGGAAGTGCAAACCCCATCGTACCAAGACCGCCAGAAGTGATATTACTTTTCGATTCTTTAAATTTAGCGTACCTACAACCTATCATTTGGTGCTGACCCACATCGGTTACTATGACCGCTTTATTTCCCGAAGCTATATTGATTTGCTCGATAACTTCACCCATAGTCAACCCTTCTTTGGTCGGGTGTATGTCATTTTTGATAACCGCCTCATATTCTACTTCATACTTCTTCTTGAACTCATTGTGCCACTTTTCATGGCTATTTTCGTTTACCAATGGTAATATGAGGTCTAAGGTTTCTTTAGAATTACCTAACACGGCGACATCTGCGCGTACATTTTTATTGACTTCTGCCTTGTCTATTTCAAAATGAATAACCTTTGCTTGTTTTGCGTAGGTATCAAGATTTCCTGTAACACGGTCATCAAAACGCATTCCTATAGCAATCAAAAGGTCGCACTCATTGGTCAATACATTCGGACCATAATTACCATGCATACCTACCATGCCTACATTTAAAGGGTGGTCAGAATCAATGGCTGAAGCCCCCATAATCGTCCACGCAGCAGGTATACCTGTTTTTTCTACAAAAGCCTTCAATTCTTCTTCCGCTTTTCCCAAAATAACACCTTGCCCCCAAACAATCATTGGCTTTTTAGCACTATTAATAAGGTCTGCAGCAGACTCTATCGCCTTTACATCCGGTTTAGGAACGGGATTATAACTACGAACTGCAGTGCATTTCTCATAGATGAACTCAAATTCATCGATTTGGGCATTCTTGGTTATATCGACCAATACCGGACCTGGTCGCCCAGTTTTAGCGATATAAAAGGCCTTGGCCATTATCTCAGGTATTTCCTCGGCCTTTGTAATTTGATAGTTCCATTTCGTGACCGGAGTTGAAATACCAATGATGTCGGTCTCCTGAAAGGCATCAGAACCCAAAAGGGCTCGCGTCACCTGGCCTGTAATACAAACCATTGGAGTCGAATCTATTTGTGCATCTGCCAAGCCTGTAACCAAATTGGTCGCTCCAGGACCAGATGTGGCCATAGCCACCCCCACTCTGCCGGAAACTCGAGCATACCCTTGAGCAGCATGCGTAGCGCCTTGTTCATGACGAGTCAATATATGCGTAAGTTTATCTTGAAACTTGTAGAGTTCATCGTAAACGGGCATTATAGCCCCACCGGGATAACCATATAATATATCGACGCCTTCAGCCAACAAACAATGAATAATGGCTTCTGCACCCGTTATTTTAAGTTTTGTTTTATTTTGAGGCTCTTCGGTCTTCATCTTAACTATTTCCATCTTTACGTTCAAGTATTAGTGCTTTTAGTCTTTGAAACCCAGACTAACCGAACACGTATTTAAACAATAAGAAATTTAATTTCTTTCTATAACTATTAAATCTTAAAACTCATCGGTAACACAACCTTGAGAAGCAGATGATACCGAGCGTGCATATTTATACAACACTCCTTTTTTGAATTTTAACTCGGGCTGAACCCAAGATTCTTTACGTATCGCCAATTCTTCAGCCGAAACCTCAACATTAATGGAGTTGGTTTCTGCATCTATTGTAATTATGTCTCCATCTTTCACAAGACCAATGACTCCTCCTTCTTGAGCTTCTGGGGAAATATGGCCCACCACAAAACCATGGGTACCACCCGAGAAACGCCCGTCGGTAATCAAAGCAACCTCTTTACCAAGACCTGCACCCATTATTGCTGCAGTCGGTTTTAGCATTTCAGGCATTCCGGGCCCTCCTTTTGGCCCTTCATAACGAATGACCACAACATCACCTTTTTTAACCAATCCAGTTCGAATACCGTCGTTGGCAGCATACTCCCCATTAAAGACTTTTGCTGTTCCTTTAAACAACAATCCTTCTTTGCCAGTAATCTTCGCCACAGAACCATTTTCCGCCAAATTTCCGTACAACATTCGTAAATGACCTGTTGCTTTTATGGGCTTATCTAAAGGCATAATAACATCTTGACCTTCTTCCAAATCAGGCACATCCTGAAGGTTTTCAGCCAAGGTTTTTCCCGTTACGGTCAAACAATCACCATGTAAAAGCCCGTTTTTCAATAAGTATTTCAATACGGCAGGTATTCCACCAACACGATGAACGTCTTCCATCAAATACTTACCACTAGGCTTCAAATCTGCTATAAAAGGTGTTGTATCGCTAATGTGTTGAAAATCCTGCAGGGTAAATTCAATTTCAGCAGCCCTTGCTATGGCCAAGAAATGGAGTACAGCATTGGTCGAACCTCCCATAATCGTTACCAAGCGAATAGCATTTTCTAACGATTTTCGTGTAACAATGTCTAAGGGCTTAATATCTTTTTCAATCAATATTCGCATTTGCTTACCCGCGGCGATACACTCTTCTTCTTTATTATCACTTATTGCAGGATTCGAAGAGTTGTAAGGTAAAGACATACCTAAAGCCTCAATTGCCGAAGCCATGGTATTTGCCGTATACATACCTCCACAGGCACCGGCGCCAGGTATCGACTTTTTAATAATACTCTTGTATTCAGGCTCCTCCATGGTGCCCGCAACTTTTTCTCCCCATGCTTCAAAAGCGGAAACGATATCCAGCTTTTTGCTATTATGACAACCGGAAGCAATAGTACCACCATATACTAGTATCGATGGACGATTCAAACGCAACATTGCCATTAGGGCGCCCGGCATGTTTTTATCACATCCTACAACGGTCACTAGACCATCGTATGACATTCCGTGAACCACGGTTTCCATTGAATCCGCAATTATATCTCTTGAAGGAAGCGAGAAACGCATTCCTGGGGTTCCCATAGAAATACCATCACTTACACCAATGGTGTTAAAAATAAGCCCTACGGTTTCTTTTGAGTTTACACCTTCTTTTACCAATTTGGCCAAATCGTTCAGATGCATGTTACAAGGGTTGCCCTCATAACCTGTACTCGCAATACCGATTAGTGGTTTGTTGAAATCTTCATCTTTAAAACCTATGGCATAAAGCATAGCTTGTGCAGCCGGTTGAGTTGGGTCTTGTGTTACGTTTTTACTGTATTTGTTCAGTTCCATTCAGCGCTATAAAATTGGTTGATCAGTTAACTCTCTTCAATCTGTATATTCAAAGGTATAGTTTTATATAATTTAGCATCTGATGAGCAGCATTTGTATCTAAATCCAATAATAAATAATGTCACTTAAGTATTTTATTATCAAGTATTTAGATGTAATATTTTATCATATTCAATTCATCGGCAAACTATCAAACCTGGTATTTAAATAAAAACTATACTAACATATCTATCAAAAAACATAAAAGGCCTGTATCAATATAGGTTTGATACAGGCCTCTAAAGTCAATAGAATTCTATATCACCCCTCTAAAGGAATGACTAAAATCAATTGGACTATAAGATATTTGCTAATCATTAGAGCAATATTAAATAAAATACGAAACTCTTCAAAGATTCATCAAGATTAAATGTTTATATATCTAGTTTACTTCAACTTGAACCTCACTTTATCTCCATATTTCTTCTGGGCCATTATTGAGATGGCTTTATCTGAAAGTTGTAAAATTCTAGGGTATCCCCCTGTTGTCTGACCGTCTTTCATGAGCACCATTATTTTTCCTGAAGGAGTTAGCTGAACCGTGCCAGGCAAAGTGGCCGAGGTAAGCATCGATATTTCATGACCGGGTATTTGTTCTTTCAATTGATAGGCCATTCGGTTATTTTCATTAGAAACCGTGAATTCTTTCGAGAACAACCATTCCAGTTGTCTGTCATTTAACAATTCATATTCAGGACCAGCTGAAACATTTAAAATATTTTCCCCTAGAAACGAATCTAGGCGTAATTCGGTAATTTTTGGTTTGAACATTGTGCTCTCAATGTAGTCGACAACATCTCTATCTTGTAAATGATTTTTTTTGGTGATACTTGAAAAAAATGAACGACTGCCCAAGACCATTGGTGCTTGAAAACCATTTTTCACGGCTAGATATCCCCTAAATCCGCTTTCTAACTTACCAAAGGACAGAATATCCCCTTTTTCTATTTTTAGAACTTTATAATTTATTATTTCTTTATTATTTAAGGTAGCCGAAATATTTGCACCACCTATGGCAATAAAGGTAGCACGCTCAAATTGCAAGGTTGGCCCGGTCATCGTCATTTCCATAACCGCATCTTCCTTTTTATTCTCTAACAGAGCGTTAATTTTGGTAGCTGAAAATGCATCCATATAGCCCGCTACGGGCACACCTTTGTTCAGAAAACCATAGCGCCCCTGATCTTGAATGGTTGTAAATAGCCCGGCCTTTAAAACTTTAAGCATCCAATTCTATTTTTTCCAACTTATAAATACCTACTTCTCCTTCTATTTTATGTAAATCGTACTCCGCTTTCTCGATACTATAAAACTGCACCTTATCTCCAACACTTATAAAACAGGGCTCCTCCTTTTTAGGGTCGAACATGGGGACCGAGCAATTACCTATAATATTCCAACCTCCGGGAGACTGTTGAGGATAAATTCCCGTTTGTTTGCCTGCAAGACCGACAGCTCCTTTCAAGACTTTGCTTCTTGGTTGCGGTCTTCGGGGTATTTCTAAATTTTTCGCCAATCCACCCAAATACATAAAGCCAGGTAGAAAACCGATGCAATAAAGTGTGTAAATATGCGATGTGTGCAATTGAATAACTTCACTCTCCGACAAGTTAAGGTAACTTGCTACCTCTGGTAAATCTATGGCAAATTCGGGATCATAACAGACTGGTAGACGCCATAGATACTTTTTATGGGTTGACATCACTTTGGCTTCGCCATACCACTTTTTTAATTTTATTTTAAACTCATTGAAGTTAATAGGGTATTCTCGCTGAATAAGGGTGACCGAATTATAAGCGGGCACTACTTCCCAATTTTCATCTTTTAAACTGACCTCGTTCAAATATCTGGTAAACTTTAGAATATCGTCTAGAATTACTTCTTCTACTCGTGGAGGCCATTCTATTAATATTGCATGCACACCAAAAGGCCGTATTGAAATTTCAAAGGCGCTCACTTAATTCTGGAATTAGGGTTCGGAAACTGTTGCCTAATATACGACACTATTTCAAATGCTGTCGAAGTATCACCATGAATACAAAAGGTATCTGCCTTTATTTTTTTCAACCCTCCATTAATAGTTTTTACTTGACCTTCAGTTTTTATAAATAATATATGTTCTAATACTTTCTGCGGATTTTCAATCAAAGCATTTGATTTGCTACGAGCCACCAAAGACAAATCAGCATTATAATTTCTATCGGCAAAAGCTTCATATTTAATTCGGAAACCTTGCTTTATGGCTTCATTTTCGATTTCAGAGCCATAGGGCACCAACAAATGAGTTGTTAATTTATATTCTTCTATTCCGCTCAAAAATAGCTTGGCCAAATAGCTATTTTTATTCATATCATTATACAGAGCCCCATGGGCTTTGATATGGTCTAATTGCTCGTCTTCGTTTTCTATAATATCGATCAGGCTATGTATTTGTTCTTTTATGCTCTTTACTAATTTATTTTCAGAAATAGCTATAGAAACACGACCGAAATTATCAGGGTCTGGGTATGAAGGGTGTGCCCCAACCCTGACTTGATACCGTTTAGCGAGTCGAACAGCCTTCTCCATCGAAACTCGGTCACCAGTATGCCCCCCACAAGCAATACTACATGATGATATCAACGGAAACAAACGTTCTTCACCTACACTACCTTCGCCTACATCACAATTAATTTCAATCATTTTAATTCTACTTTTAATTCGCGTCTCACGCTGAAAGGTAAAAATAATTGATGGGCTTAAAAACAGTCGATACCAATGAAAAAAGCTTAAGGTAAAAGCAAGAGCTTTCTTCCAGAATCTTAGTGTAGGCAAAGGTTTTCACCACAATTTTAACACTTTAACTTGCCGTTTATCTAAAAAAATGCAGTTCGTCTAAAAGTAGAGTGCCGTACATCGAATCTATATAATATTACAAAAAATAGAGGGTTATTATATTCCCAAATCGAACAAACCGGTCTTTACCCCCCGGATAAAATTGACCTACTTATATGGCTTGTGCAGAATGTAATAAACAACTCGACTACTCTGAAAATAAAAGGAGTATTGATTCTTTAGGTGTTGAGCTTTGTGGCTCACATTACAAACGAATGGTAAAATTAATGAAGAGCCATGACACCCCAAAAGAGGCTATTCAGCTTTATTATGGTCTCAAGGCGGCTGGTGTGACCGCTATGCTAGAATGGTGGGATGGAACAAAATCTATTGATATCGCAATTTCAAGAGTCAAGCTCAACATAGAAATAGATAGTGAATATCATATGATGACCCACGAACAGGCCATTAATGATTTAGAGGAAGCCATGCATTCTTTCAAAAACGGATTTACAACTATACGAATACCCCATGTGCTCATAAAATATTATCTAAAAGAAACCGTTAATAATATTCTTGGAATCATGGAAGGGCTTCGTGTACACATTAAGGCCATCTAACTTAAAAGCTTTCATCATGCCCAAAAAAGATAATATTCTAAAGGTTCCTCTAAGAATTTCAATTACTATCGTACTCCTAGGTATGCTATTAAATATTCTTGAGTGGCCCTACGCAACAGAGGTCATTCTTTTTGGTTTTGCCAATATTGGCATTCTATACCTTTTTAGACTTGCTAATAAAAATGATAAAAAATTCATCGATTTTGTAAAGCTGGTCTTAGTTTTAAGTTGGACGGTTAACGGAGTTCTTACCGCCCTTGATTTTTCCCATACATTAATACTTCAAATTTTAGTCGGACTCTCTTTTGTTACCTGGTTCGTTATGGAAGGTACAGCATACTTTCTCGATGAAGATCGCCGAGTTAAAAATCATAAAATTCAAGTCATCTGGAATTTCGCTATGGTGGTAGGTGCATTGGCTATCATCACCGGAAGCCTATTAAATGTAATGAACTGGAAATTTGCTATTCCGCTATTGGTATTCGGTGTAACCATTATTGCGGCGTATATTTTGAAAGATATCTTTACTTCGAACAAGATCGAGAACAACGACCGAAATAACGAAGAGTTTCTACTTTAAGCTACATTAGTAGGCCATAACACAGGTTTCGCCTGCACTCGTCTTATAGTACAACCTAATATTAATTAGATACTTTTTACCTTTTAGTAGTTTTTCTTTGATTACTGAATTTCTATCTTCTCCACTATCATCATCTCCAGAGAGATATATATTTTCATCATTGACCACTTCCGATAACACCATGACAGTATCCATATTACCGAAAGTTCGAATCGTGTAATATCTTGACTCTTCTGGTGAAAATTCTAAATTGATCTGATTACCGGCATTGATTGAAATAATTTCGGAATGAAAAGGCTTTAACGCTACAAAAGTTCGTTTATCAATTTTCGGGTAAAATTGTTTGACCCAAGCAATATCTCGATCTGACAGACCATCTTCTGGTGAAAGTCCGTCTTTGTACTCCGGTGGTTCTATTATCATATTGGCCCCAAACGGATAATGCATTATTGAATTTGGATCCCAACTTGATCCTTGAACATCATCAGGTGAAATTTTTCTTATGATGTTATGAAAGGTTTGTTCACGTGACCAAAAGTTTGGTGCTGCTGCCAAAGCACTATAAACGGCCTCCTCGTTCCAAACAATGCCAGCCTTAGGATTTTGATGTTCATGGGGAAAACCCATGGCGTGCCCTATTTCATGAAGTATAGTATCTTCATCGGAAACAATATCCCATCCAAAATTCATCGTGCGCTCTTCTTTAGGTATGTCCCAAGCATCTCGACCTACATAAGACCAAGACCCTTCTCCTTTTGCAAAACCTATCCGTATCAAAGCCTCTAAGTGATCATCTGTCTCTTCGAACTCCAATCCTATTTCCTGGCTTTTCCACTTTGAAAATGCATTTCTTACAGCTTGTTTTTCTTCATTAGTACCTTTCCAAAAAAGTTTAGATTGATTTCCATTGGTATCGGTAACCGGTGTAAAAAAAGAATCTCCCTCAAAAAATGAATATTTCAACTTTGTACCGTTCACCCATTTTTTGGCCATGATTATTATGGCCTCCATTCTCATAGGCCCTACTGGCGCGTCAAATGCAGGCTCGGGCATTTTAGGTAGGTTACAATAGTGAATTTCTTTTTGATCTCTCATTGTTAAATTTTTAAATGTTGATGAGAATTTTAAAATAATACGCTCTTCTAAAGTATATGAATTCGGTTTACTAATCGGCGATTCTTGTATAGATTGTAATCTATTTTGTACGATTGGCATGTTTGCCGTAAGAAATATATTTCTGTAACGCTCATGGATAAATAAAGGTTAAAACACTGTTTTTCAGGATTATTAGTAACAACAAAACATCTACTTCAAGGAGTAAAGTTGCCGTTAATCTGCATTTTGGTAGACAATCGAAATAAATGCCCTTTGCACGATCTATAGTCGAAACTGATTACTTATCAGCGTTTTATAATAAACCCTAGTCTTATGAAACAAAAAACTACTACTAATGATTATTTGATCTATATCTTTTGTGCAGTTTGCTTCTTTTGGTCTCTATATGTTATTTTCTTTAGAATGACCCCTTAGAAAATACTAGAAATAAGCTTCAACGTTCCAATATTGATTTATTCGAATTCTTATCGTAATTTCTAACCTTAAATTCAACTTATATTAGAAATTCAATATGAAAACGAACAAGAGACGAACATTTTTACAAAAAACGGGCATTATCGCTGCCTCTACCGCTTTTGCACCAAATGCCCTATGGGCAGCGACAAACCCTAAAAAAGATAAACTTGGTGTGGCCTTAGTCGGTTTAGGCTACTATAGTACCGACCTCTTGGCGCCTGCGCTACAATTAACAAAAAACTGCGAGCTAAAGGCCATTGTAACCGGTAGTCCGGAAAAAATTCCAGTTTGGCAAGAGAAGTATAATATTGCCGATAAGAACGTTTACAGCTATGATACTTTTGACGACATCGCCAAGAATGATGAAATCGATGTTATTTATATTGTTTTACCGCCATCAATGCATGCCGAATACGTAATTAAGGCTGCCAATCTAGGAAAACATGTCTGGTGCGAAAAACCTATGGCACCATCCGTAGCAGAGTGCGAAGCAATGATTAAGGCATGTAATGATAATAAAGTTAAACTGGCAATCGGGTATCGATGTCAGCACGACCCCAACATTCAGGCGTATATGAAAGCCGCTAAGGACAAAACTTTTGGCAAGGTCGATATGGTTACATCGGCAGCAGGCTACTTTGATGGCCGCACCGACCATTGGAAACAGAAAAAAGCCATGGGTGGTGGCGTAATGGGCGATATGGGAGTTTATGCCATACAAGGGGCTCGTTTGGCTACGGGAGAAGAACCCATTTCGGTATTGGCCCAGACGTTTACCAATCGCCCAGAAATTTATCACGAAGTTGAAGAAACCGCAATGTTTCAGCTCGAATTTCCCAGTGGTGCAAGAGCTGCTTGCCATACCAGTTTTGGCATCTCGATGAACTACCTAAAAATCAATTATGAGAAAGGATGGTTACAAATGGAACCACACTCCTCATACAACGGGAATAAAGGTGTTATGTCTAACGGAACTGAAATCAATTTTCCTATAGAGAACCAACAAGCTCGACAAATGGACGATGATGCGGCAGCAATTATGAACAAGACCGAATTAATGGTACCGGGAGAAGAAGGATTGAGAGATATTCGCGTGGTAGAAGCAGTCTATAAATCTGCAGCCGCCAATAACTTAATCAAAATTTAGTGCCTACTTGGCTAGCGTGAGTTCGTATTGAAAAACCTTCAATAAGAAAAACCCCAACTATTTTAAGATTATTCCCTCAAAATTTTGGGGTTTTTCTAGGTGTTGTATTTTAATCTAGTCTTTAAATTCGTTAGTGTATAAGAGACACATTAATTATGAAATTTAAAGATAAACTTACCTACATCTATGTGGCCTTCAACATTGTATTTATAATTGCGATGACTATTTTTTTGATTTATAGTTATCCTTTCTAAAAACAAAATTGGCGGTAGCATTTTTTGGTTCTCAATCGCACCTAGTGTAGGGTGAAACAGAAACTTTTAAATGCCATCGTAGCTTTTCTTTAAGGTAAAAACCACAACTAATAGTTGTGGTTTTTTTATGGTTTCACTTAAAATATAAGTGTATTTCATCGAAAAAAAGTGCATTTCGTCTACTCGATAGCCTTAAAAGTATATATTTGCCTAGAACATATAGAAAACTTATTTAACCCCGGTATCATGAAAGTAATTCTACTTGCATTGAAAAGACTCGAAGAAGAAAGACAATTGTTCTTGAGAATAATGAAAGATATTGAACGTTAGACAAAACGTTAAAATTCAAAAAAGGCCCTGTTTACACTTAGCAGGGCCTTTTTTATTGACCTACCTTATCCAAGGAATAAAAGATAATCTCTCTCAAACTTTATGCTAACCAATAATTGGATTTATTGACGAACTTCAAATAAAAAAGTATATTCATGTACATCCCAACTTCTAATCATACCTTCATTACTACGGGTTTCTTTGAGGTTTAAACTAAGGTTGAGGTTGCCATTATTTCTTATAGAAGCACTTTGAATAGCTAAACTTCTTACAAATTTTTTCACTAAACCATTCCTAACTAGTTCTTTATCCATACCCATTTTGGTATATGGAGTTTCTCTATTGTAATTTAAACGCATGGTAAATCTAGGGGAATCATCATTATTAAATGACAAAAATCCTTTATTGTTTTGAGGAATTAATTTGAACTCGATACGGAAATAAAACATTTCACCATCATTTACTTCAAAATCTTCAACATAAATGGCATTTTGATTGTGATAATTTTCACTTTCTATGAAAAAAAAATCTTCCTGAGAAGCGGCGTAATATGCAATTCTATTTTTGGGATTTGCAGTGTATTCTTCCTCAACCGCAACGGTTAATAAATATTCAAAAGAATGAATAAAGCCTTTTAATATGTCTTTGGTTTTATTTGAGGTATATCCATCTGAAATAAAATTGGGCACAAATTCTTGGGAAATTTTACAATCAATGCTAAACAATATAGGTTTTTGCATTCTAACCAATTGTTCTGATTTCTTCTGTTTTTCTAAAACTGCGTTTTGTAATTTACCAAGTTTAGTCTGTAATTCTTTGTTTTTCGCATCGCTTTTAACACCGTCTATATATTGCCAAGCAGAAAGTAGTCCCGCCGCTAATGCCCCAACAACAATACAGGCAACTATTACATAATGTTTGGTTTCCAATGATTTAATTCATTTATATACTCAAATATACATTTAACATAGTTAAGATTATGATATGAGGTCATTTTATATTGTGCACTTTTGTAATAGAATGAATTTTTTAATTAATAAAAATAAAAAGCCCAAGCCTTACAGAAATATCCAATAAAACAATGTTACTTCCCATATATTTTGTATTAATATTATATCAAATTCATTCATCCTTACAACGGGTAGACATAATTATAAACGACCTTACTTTACCCCAACCACCCCTCTCTATCAAGGCTTCTATATTGAATGGCTTCACCTATATGACTACCATTTACCGATTCTGAATCATCTAAATCTGCAATAGTACGAGCCACTTTTAAAATACGATCATAAGCTCGTGCGGAAAGATTGAGCCTTTCCATAGCGTTCTTCAACAATTCTTTCGAAGCATCATCTAACCTACAGTACTCACGAATTTGTTTGGTGTTCATTTGGGCATTATAATGCACATTTTCAAGTTCTGCAAACCGTTTCGTCTGTAACTGGCGGGCTACCGTTACCCGTTTACGTATCTCAACACTACTCTCTCCTTTTCTATCTTCCGATAGTTTTTCGAACGGCACCGGTGTCACTTCAATATGAATATCGATACGATCCAATAAAGGACCGGAAATTTTACTTAAATACCGTTGCATCTCAGCCGGCGAAGAGGTCACCGGCGCATCGGGGTCATTAAAATAACCACCGGGGCTTGGGTTCATACTGGCAACCAACATAAAACTACTCGGGTATGTAACGGTGAAACGTGCTCTTGAAATAGTAACTTCTCGATCTTCTAAGGGCTGCCGCATAACTTCTAGTACCCCTCTTTTAAACTCAGGAAGCTCATCTAAAAATAAAACTCCATTATGTGATAGCGATATTTCACCTGGTTGCGGGTATGCGCCCCCACCGACTAGGGCGACATCAGAAATTGTATGATGGGGCGAACGAAAGGGCCGTTGACTCATTAAGCCCATATTTTTTATTTTACCTACAACGCTATGAATTTTTGTTGTTTCCAACGCTTCATGCAATGTCATTGGTGGTAAAATCGACGGTAAACGTTTGGCCAACATTGTTTTACCGGCTCCTGGTGGTCCAATTAGAATAATATTATGCCCTCCGGCAGCAGCGATTTCCATACAACGCTTTATACTCTCCTGGCCCTTCACATCGGAAAAATCAAACTCTGGAAAATCCAAATTTTTATAAAATTCTTCCCGAGTGTCAATAATGGTTTGTTCGAGCGTTTCCCCTTTATCAAAATAGCCGATAACCTCACTGATATTTTCAACTCCGTACACTTTCAAATCAGAGACAATCGCAGCTTCCTTGGCATTTTCTTTGGGGAGTATAAAGCCTTCAAAACCTTCTTCCCTTGCCTTGATGGCAATGGGTAGAGCTCCCTTTATCGCATGTAGGCTTCCATCTAAAGACAGCTCTCCCATGATAATAAATTTTTCAATATTCTCAGATTTAATTTGCCCTGAGGCGGCAAGTATGCCTAGCGCCATCGTCAGATCATAAGCTGAGCCCTCTTTTCGCAAATCTGCCGGAGCAAGGTTCAACGTAATCTTTTTGCCCGGAATACGATAGCCATTATTCAATAATGCAGCGGCGATACGATAATTACTTTCTTTAATGGCGTTATCGGGTAGACCCACTAAGTGGTAGCCAACACCCGTGTCTACATTTACTTCACAAGTTATGGTCGTCGCTTCGACACCAAATACGGCACTTCCGTAAACTTTCTTAAGCATATTTTAATGGTTAACTGTCTTTTTCACAAGCATCTGCGCTATTATTTAGGTTCAAATATGAGCAATGATTCTGAGGTGGACTCAATTTCTGCCTTGTTCAACATCATTTTTCTAAACTTACCATCAATATACATTTGAGCCTGATTTTTATAATGTTTACTAAACGGATTTCCCGATTGCCCTGTTGGTAGAATACTCATGCTATTTTCAATATCTGAAAAATCTACTAAACGTCTCGTTGATGGACCTGAACTTACTTTATACTCCCCATCATCTGAATACGGAAAGAACATATTATTGATTACTTCACGGGATCCAATAACAGGATAAGGACCTACATTGAAAAAATCACGTAAGGCCTCTACCTGCCCAATAGGATGCCCATGTTCAAGAGTGTGAACTCTACTCCATGTCCATTTTGAAGTATCATCATCTAAAGATTCTTTTAAATCGTCATATGCATTTCGAAAAGCCGAATTGACCAGTTCTTTTAATGTTTCAGTTTTGTCATCAGTCTTAATATTATCCCACCAAATAGATTCTGTGTTGGCAAAAAGGGGCGCTATGGTTCGCTTAATTAAATGAGTACTTAGTAATTGGTCGAAAACTTCATGGTCCAACTCATCTATAAATGCATCTTTTAAGAGAAGATAGACCCACTTGTGGTACAGTGTGGCTTCAGTACTGTTCAGGTTATAAGTACCGTTCCAATTCATTAACTTATCAAGAAATTCTAATTGTTCATCGTTCAAACCTACTGTATCAATGTGTTTGAGTAGGTTCTTAACAATTTCGACATCTACGGATGAAGTAACATCGTTCAACATAGCACCTACAGACTCTCTATCCCAATCATTTTTTGGTTTGAGTAATTGAACAATACGCTTCGCACGGTTCTCGGGCAAATAATACCCTGGATAGAGCATACCGGCAATTGAATCTGGTTGATTGTTTGCCGAATAAACAAAATTCGATGGAGGATTTATCGCGTGCGGATTTTGAGAAAAATCTAAATACTCTTTTTGAGCCGACAAAACATTATCTTTTTCATAAACCAGTTTGGTATTTATACTATCTGGTATATGATAGAGTTTGGCCGTAGCCCACCAAGCCACATTTCCTTCGGCATCGCCATACATTATATTTAACCCTGGTGCATGAACATCCTGAAGATGCGAAGCAAACTCATTTAAATTTTCGGCATGCGACATACCATAAAGCGCGTCCATAACCCTATTCTCTTCTTGGGTATATATCCACCATATAGAAATGGGTCTTTCTCCTTCTATCCCATCTGCAATTCCATTTAAAACCGGGCCTCGATTTGTTTTTCGGTAAGAGAAATCGATATTCCCAGAATCTTTGACCTTTATGGTTTTCGTTACAATTTCAAAATTTTGCCAACCCATTGCGGTTCTATATTCTGAAGTGTTATCTGGATTAATATCCTCATAATAAAAATCGACGTCATCATTCTCGAACATCGTCATACCATAGGCAAGTTTTCGATTATGCCCTAAAATAGGATATGGAACACCGGCCAAATGATAGCCATAATTTTCATAGGTAGGTGTGCTCACATGTGCCTCATACCAAACGGATGGTTGTGAGAAACCGATATGCGGGTCATTTGCAAAAATCACTTTTCCATTTTTTGTTTTTTCTGCGCCCAAGACCCAACTATTGCTTCCTTCAAATTGTGGAATATGATATTTTTGAAGAACATCAAAAATTCCAGCGGTTAACTTACCATTTACCGAATCGTTCTTATTATTTGAATGGTTCTTTAACCAAACCGTAGTCGTGTCGCTTGATATTGCTAGGTCTTTTAAATATTCATCGCCTAGCTCTTCTTTAATTTTGGTCAGTAATGGGTCTGTTTTATGTGCCATTGCAAAACTGAAGGCCATATAGCCCATTACATTGTATACATCCTTTATAACAAAAGGTTCTTTATCGATTCCGGTGAGATAGAACTCAATTGGTGTTGGACCTTGTTCAATGAATTCATTGATGCCATCAAGATAGGCTTGGGTGAGTTGCACCCCGGGATCGTTAGAACTCAGGCCCGCTACGGTTTTTTCGGATGCGTCATCGATGCCCAGGGCTAGAAAAAATCTATCGGTTCGAAGTAGGTCTTTTCCAAAAAGTTCTGAAAGACCACCTTTGCCTATGCGACGCAAAAGCTCCATTTGCCACAATCGGTCTTGGGCGTGCACATAGCCTAGCGCCCTAAAAGCGTCTTTTTCGTTTTTGCCGTAAATATGCGGAATTCCGTAAGGATCGTAATAGGTTTCTACCTTAGAAACAAGGTTTTTTAATTTGATTTTTCCATCGTAATCGGGCTTCATGCTGTTTATAAATAGAAAAGCGGAAATAACGATTAAAATAATCAGGGCAATAAACCACCACAGTACCTTCTTCAATTCAGTTGAAATTTATAATAGTTAAGGTCAATATAGTTTTAATGGCGAAATAAAAAAAATTAGCCTTTCCATTTTAAGAAATATTAAAAAAAACGTTTTCCCACATTAATTGTTATAATTTTAACATTTCTTGTTAATATTTCTTAATATTTTCATCGAAACTAATAAATTCAAATACCTATATGAAAACTAAATTTACAAAACTGTTGCCCCTAAGTCTAACCTTCGGATTGATTTTAGGTTCATGTTCAGATGAACAAATCGTTCAAGAAGATATTGAGACCACAACGGCAGTTCGTGCCCAAACTTCAAAAGAACTGAGCATCGAACCGACAAGTCGTTTTGATTTGGACACCGAACGCCTCATCAATGATTTCGACCTTGAATTAAAGTTATCCGAGGCCGTAGAACCAAGCGAGTGCGGTCCGACCCCCTTTAATGAAGTCGCTACCTATTACAACAATTTATTGATCGACAGCTTCATTTCCGTTTGGGACGGAAATCCAGAAGCTATTGATATAATTCTCGGTGATTACTTTGTTATCAATCAAATTGCTGCCACCACCGAAAACAAGAACGCCGATTATTTTGGGGCAAATGGTGAGTACACCAATTTTATGAAGAAAAACGTAAGAAGCTTGGAGAAGTTTTGGGACATGCCTAATCTAATACAGGTAAACGGTCAACACACGGCTACCTTGCAGGATCTAGATTTTATACGATACATTTACGAAGTTTATTCTGATGCCACACCTGAGGAGATCGAAATTATTATGGCAATTGCCGAACATTTCAATTCAAATAGTGATCAAATTCCGGAAAATCCATTTTTTGCATCCGATGGGTTCGCCACTTTTGATAGAACCATAGTAATTGGCGATGGTATAGTGACCTTTCTTGAAGAGGCCGGACTTGACCCAAAAGTGGTATGGTCAAGTATTTTGGCCCATGAGTGGGGACATCAAATTCAGTTTTTAAATTTTGGTACGTGGGAATACCCCGTACCGGCATTTATTAATACGCCGGAATCGACCCGAATGACTGAATTGGAGGCCGATTTTATAACCGGTTATTATCTGACTCATAAACGCGGTGCTACTTACAATTGGAAACGAGTTGAGGATTTTTTATCGGCCTTTTATTTCATAGGAGATTGTGGCTTCGAAGAAGATGGTCATCACGGCACTCCTGCGCAACGTCTAGCTGCGGCCAAGGCTGGTTATAACTTGGCAAATAATACTAAGAAAAAAGGGCATATCTTGAGTCAGCAAGAGGTTCATGACGCCTTCATTTCTACACTTGACTTGATTATCGAAGATTCAATTCTTTAAAATCTGTTGAACTAAAATCTTTTATGCTAAAGGTCGCCTGTCGTTAGGCGACCTTTTTCACTTTTGTAAAACTATTTCTTGTTCACTCTGAAAGTTCGAAAGCCCTTGTCTCAACCAATCGAGATATGTATCGCTATCGGTATACTGCACAGCGTTGTTCAAAATTTCCAGTTCTGGGGATAGCAGCACATAATAAGGCTGTGAGGCGGCGTTAAAGTTAATAGTCTGAAAGGTACCCCACTTCTCTCCTATGGTCTCTATGCTCTTGACCCGCCCTGAATCGAACTTATAATCAAACTGCTCTGCTTCAGGAAGTTCCTTTCTATCATCGATATAAAGTGAAATCAGCACATATTCTTCTTTTAGAATCGAGTAAATCTCAGCTTCGCTCCATACATTTTCTTCCATCTTGCGGCAGTTAACACAAGCCCACCCGGTAAAATCAAGTAAAATGGGCTTATTCACCTTCTTAGCATATGCTACACCTTCATCAAAATCTTTAAAGCAGTTTAAACCTAGGGGACAATCGCTCTCCGTCTCGAATACACTATAAAATGCAGGAGGCGGAAACCCACTAAGAAGCTTTAAACTTGACATATTAAAAAGCCCTAAAAGCAAATTAAGGGATAGTCCGACACTGATAAGTCCCGTTACTTTACGCCCTGTAGATAGTTTTTGGTTGGGGCCATCATGAGGAAATCGGAATATACCGAACAAATACAAGGCAAGAAGAAGAAAAAGAACTATCCATATACCCAAGAAAATTTCTCTTTTCAAGATGCCCCAATTACCGACCATGTCTGCATTGGAAAGAAACTTAAGGGCTAGAGCCAATTCTAAAAAGCCAAGAACCACTTTTACCGTGTTCATCCATCCGCCAGACTTAGGAAGCGAATTCAACCACGCCGGAAATAAGGCAAAAAGTGCAAATGGTAAGGCCAATGCAAGACCAAAGCCCGTCATGCCCGCACTTAAATTGGTCGCTACATCGCCTTCTTCTAAGACCGTACTGCCCAAGAGTCCACCTAAAATTGGTCCGGTACATGAAAACGAAAC
Source organism: Flavobacteriaceae bacterium MAR_2009_75 (assembly GCA_002813285.1). Lineage (NCBI taxonomy): Bacteria > Pseudomonadati > Bacteroidota > Flavobacteriia > Flavobacteriales > Flavobacteriaceae > Flavobacteriaceae bacterium MAR_2009_75. The sequence goes on along the minus strand of PHTZ01000001.1, from coordinate 4,600,227 downwards.
TATCGCCAAGGTCACCGCCATGAAGAAAATACCTATTCCCCCACCAACTTTTGCCGAAGCGGCATCCATTTTATTGGCCCAAGAACTAGGCAGTGTGAGTTCATAATAACCAAAGAACGAAAAGGCAAAAAATACGAATACCACGAAGAAAACGATATTCAACCATATATTCGTTGCAATCGTATTAAGTATTTGTGAATCAACTGAATCGAATAAATGAAATGGTAGACTTAGTAAGAAGTAAATTAGCACGATAAAGAAGCCGTACAAAAGGGCATTCGCTATACCTTTGGCCTTCTGTTTCGAATGTTTGGTAAAGAATGATACGGTCAATGGTATCATTGGAAATACGCAAGGCGTCAACAAGGCTATCAACCCCCCTAAGAAGCCAAGGCCAAAAATCATCCATAATTCTGAACCGGCCCCTACCGTTTCTTCCGAGCTTTTGAGCAGATGTTTGTTCTTAAGGTTCAATTTTAAAGAAGTGGCCATAGCCGCGCTCCTTTCATCTATGGTCTGCTCGGTTTTTATCGCTACACCACCATCTAAAACAAAGGAAAAATCAACATCTACCGGTATACAGATCTCTTTACAGACTTGATAAAAGAGATTGACATTTATCTGATTTATATCAGGATTAAGCAATTTTATACGTTGCGTAAAAATCGCTTTATCTTTAAAAAACGTTTCGTCGACCTCAAAAATGTCGCTGTACTCCGTAATCGTTTCGCTCTCGGTGGTCTCACCAATCAATTCATAGTCTTCTCCCGCATTCTTAAAATTAAACTCACTGGGCAATGAGCCACCTTCAGCAGTGAATTGAGAATAAACATGCCAGCCCTCAAAAATAGTTGCCGAAATAATGAGCTGGTACTCCGTAGCAGATATTTCTTCTACCTCCGTAGTAAAAAGAACAGGGTCTTCATCGCTTTGCGAATAAACCTGTAAAAAACTCAATAATAATGATATAGATAGAATTATCTGCTTCATTAATTCAATATAAATTTTAATATTTTTCTAGTCTTATCGGTAACTTTAAAACGCCCATCTGCACGCCTTCCGATCACCCAAACAATCTTGTTTTGAGAACACAGCAACCATTGCTGTTCTTTGGTAAGAATATCGACCTTCTCATCTTTAAAATACTTTGAGAGCTTCTTTTTACCACTCATACCCAAGGGATAAAAATAGTCGCCATTTTGCCAGTTTCTTATCGTCAAGGGATAATTTAACGCATCTTTATCTACATAAAGTATGTGTTCGCCTATTTCGTTTAGTTCTTCTACTTCTTCAATTGTCAATGAAATCGGAATTGATAGTTCGAATTGGTCGGCCTCTAGTGAATATTCAACATTATTCCCAATAGTTATTTCAGTCAAGAGCAGCTCACCCCTATCTTTTATTAACCGATGAGTTTTAGAAATGAGTTCTTTTCCGCTTATAGTCTTTGTTAGCTGAACCAAATCCTTCATTTCCGTAAAACCGTATTCTTGAAAAAGTGCATATAGATAGCCCTCTAAAGGGTGAAGTTTATCCAATTCCTCAATTGAAATATGTACAATGCCATTTTTTTTGATAAATAAGTTGTTCTTTAGATAAGCAACTCTTTCTTTAACTATTTCAGCTGTTTGAGATAAATATTTTTGGGTAGATTTAAAATTATCCAAGAAATTTGGACTCAACTCTTTTAAAGCTGGAACTAATTGATGACGTATTTTGTTTCTTAAGTACTTCGTATCTTTATTACTGGCGTCTTCCCTCCATTGCAAACCCCTTGCCTTAGCATAATCCAAAATTTGCTGACGTGAAAATTGAAGTAAAGGTCTTGAAATAAAATCTTTTTTTTCAGGTATACCTGAAAGACCATCAATACCGGTACCTCTAGACAGATTGATTAAAAACGTTTCTAAGCTATCATCTGCATGATGTGCGGTAACCAAGGTACTGATACCACTTTCGCTCATAATATCAGCAAACCACTCATACCGCAATTGCCTCGCCCCTACTTGAAGTGAAAGTTTATTTTTATTCAAATAACCTATTGTATCAAAATGAGTTACAAATAAAAATTTATCGTAGTTGGCAGCAACATCAGACACCAATTTTTCATCGGCATCACTTTCAGCATCCCTGAGCTTAAAATTACAATGGGCTACGGCAAAATCGAGTTTAAGGGTAGCACATAGGTCCATCATGACCATACTATCTACCCCTCCGCTAGCGGCTAGTAAAAATTTTTCCTGTAATAGATTAGGAAAGTTATCTTCGATATGTTTTTTGAAATTTGCTAACACGCTGCAAAGGTAAGGAAGTAGCCCGAGGTACAATCACGATAAACCGACAGTAACCTACCCCAATTTTTCAAGCACCTCGCGCATGGCCTTGGCCTTGAGCAAACATTCTTCATATTCTATTTCCGGTAGTGCCTTGGCCGTAATTGCACTGCCGACTGAAAAGGAAACATATTTCTTTGTGGAATTATACAAAATACTTCGAATGACCACATTGAAATCAAAGTCACCATCAGGACTAAAATACCCAACCGCACCACTATAAAGGCCCCGTTTAAAACTTTCATGCTTTTCAATAAGTTGCATGGCCGAAATTTTCGGAGCTCCGGTCATACTCCCCATAGGAAAAGTCTCCTTTATAATATCTACTGGATTTATGTTTTCGGCTACCTGAGCCGAAACCGTCGAAATCATTTGGTGCACTTGTGCGAAAGAATAGACTTTGCAAAGTTCCTCGACCTTTACCCCTCCTTTCAAGGCACTTTTAGAAAGGTCGTTACGAACTAGGTCAACAATCATAATGTTTTCTGCCCGTTCTTTTACATCTTGCTCTAAGTTACTTTTCAATCTGCTATCTTCTACCACATCTTCAGCCCTTTTGGCCGTACCCTTAATCGGTTGGGAAATTACCTTCTTTCCGGTTTTTTTCAAGTATCGTTCCGGTGAAGCACACAAAAGATGTTTATCCCATATTTTTAAATAGGTAGCAAAAGGCGCCCTAGAGATCGCATTCAGTTTTTGATATGTTTTATAGGGATTAATTTCGGTATCCTGAGCATAAAATTCTTGACAGAAATTGGCCTCATAAATATCTCCACGCTGTATATGCGCCAATAATGATTTTACTTGCTTAAAATACTCATCTTTAAACGTACGAAGTTTTATGCGAATGTCTTTAGCGTGTTCATAGTCATGAAAAGCAGGTGAATCTCCTTCAGAGATAGACTTGAAATCTTCTTCTATCTCATCATCGACCATTTTCAGATAGCTGAACTCTACAAAGCCCTCAATAATCTTGATTATTTTTTTGGGCTGAAAAAAATACAGTTCCGGAAATTCCAGTCCGTCATGGTTTTTAGACGAAAGTTTTTCAAGATCATTCTTTAAATCATAAGTAAGATATCCGAAGATATAATCATTCGTTTGATTCCGATACTCCTTTAGCTCTTCAAAGGCATTGTAATGGTCTGTTTGAATACAGGTTAATCCATCGACCGCCAACAACCCCTCAAAAACCCCATATTTATCGTGGTGACCATTACTATCAAGCCAAACGGTTTCATCATATTGTTGCGCCCAAGACAGCAGATCGGTCTTAAAACGCGGCATATCTGAAACTGAAAACAATTTGGTAACCCGCAAACAAGTAAAGTTAAATTCTAGATAGAAAATTTTGTACGGCCGTGCTATGTGCCTGGGCTAAGTCAGCATCTACAATAGATTGGCCACTACCCAAATTATCCAAGAAATTAGGCAATGAAAAAGTACCGACCACTTCGGCCCCGAAACGGGGCAGTAAATTTTTAACCACCTCGATTGCCCCAGCAGCACCTCTCTTACCTTTAGAGGTCGACATTAACAGTACCGGCTTATCTTGCAAGAAATTGCGTTCGAGCCTAGACAACCAGTCTAAGAGGTTCTTAAAATAGGCCGAAGGATTACTGTTATGTTCGTTTACAGATATAATCACCCCATCGGCTTCCGAAATATCGTTCTTCAGCTCAATCATTGAATTCGAATAGCCATTTTCACTCTCATGGTCTTCACTATACATCGGAAAGGGAAAATTTGCCATGTTCAAAACCTCCACCTTATGATCTTCAATGGTTGAAACCGTAAATTTCACCAATTCATAATTAATAGATTTTGAAGAATTGCTACCAGCAAATGCCAATATCTTAGCCATAGTGATTTTATTTAAGTGTTTCAGCGAAAATATATCAAATACAATTGATTTGCGAGTAATTTATCTAATTTTGCCCCGAAAGAAATCCAAAACCCTTGTTTTACAAGTATATAGGTTAGAGGTCATCAAATCAAAAAACAACCAGTGAGCAACTCTTCTACCAGATTATATTTTATTGATGCGATGAGGGCATGGGCAATTCTTATGATGCTTCAGGGTCATTTTATCGATGGTCTTCTTGATAACGCCTTTCGTGATAGTTCGAATGCAGTTTTTAATGTTTGGAAATATTTCAGAGGCATTACGGCGCCTGTTTTCTTTACCGTTTCCGGATTCATTTTCACCTATCTATTGGTTCGGGGCAAGAATCTCGGTTTTAAAAATCCGAGAGTTAAAAAAGGTATCAAACGTGGACTTGAACTTTTATTTATAGGATATTTATTACGAACTAATTTGTTAGGCCTTTTTAGTGGGCAGCTCTATGATTCATTTTTTATGGTAGATGTATTACACTGCATCGGCCTTTCCTTATTGGGAATCATTGGTATTTATTTACTCACCTATCAGAAGAAAAAACACGCCTTTACCATCAGCCTTGCCGGCATTGCAATAGTGCTTTTTCTTTTTGAGCCTATGTATAAACAGTGGGGCTTTTCGTTTTTACCCAACGCTTTTGCCAACTATTTGACCAAGGCCAACGGGTCGGTCTTTACAATTATACCCTGGTTCGGTTATGCCGCCATTGGAGCTTCTTTGTCATTGGTTTTTACACGATTTAAAGAAATCAGGTTCTTTTATCCGATTGCTATTACCACTGCTGCAAGTGTTGGATTTTCTTTAATATACTTTTCTTCGGATGTATTTCTTACGCTATCAAAATTTACGGGTATTCAATTATTTGCCGATATCTTTTTTAACAACTATCTCTTCATTCGTTTAGGAGATGTTTTTATAGTGTTCGCCATATTTATGTTGTTACGGGGCCTCATGAAAAACAGTACGGTCTTAAAAATTGGTCAGAGCACCTTATCAATTTACGTAGTTCACTTTATAATTCTCTATGGAAGTTTTACGGGATTGGGCCTTTATCGCTTCTTGCATCACTCCTTAAATCCCTATTTAGCTATTCCAGGAGCATTATTGTTTATGTTCTTCAGCACCTATTTTGCACTTCGCTACGAGCAACACAGAGAGGAAATAAAACTACATATAGCAACCGTAGTCAAATTCGTTTTCTCTTCAGTCGAAACTCTTGCTATTGCCGCATATGAAATGGCAAAACCACGTTTTATTAGATTTCTTCGAAGGTTCGGGTTGGTAAAAAACTAAATACCACCATTATTTAGTATCTTAAAGGTAAAACAGAACAGATACTATGAGCGATAAAAATTACAATCCCATTCAAGTCGATTTAAAAACTGGTAGACGCTACTCTTGGTGTACCTGCAGTTTTAGTAATGAGCAACCATTCTGCGATGGTTCGCACAAAGCGAACAAGGCCACCCCTCCCATGGTTTTTGAGGTTAAGGAAGACCGTGAAGCTTGGTTATGCACTTGTAAAGAAACGAGCACTCCACCCTATTGCGACGGTTCACATAATAGTTAAAAAAAGACCCGATAAATTTTTATCGAGTCTTTTATATTTTGCTTAAAACCTTTTATTCTAAATATGTAAAGCACGGTCATCGGTAGCAGCCAATGCCGCCTCTTTTACCGCCTCGGCAAAAGTTGGGTGTGCATGGCTCATTCTTGAAATATCTTCAGCAGAGGCCCTGAACTCCATTGCGGTAACCGCCTCGGCGATCAAATCGGCACAACGTGCACCGATCATATGTACCCCAAGTACTTCGTCGGTTTCTTTATCGGCCAATATCTTTACAAATCCGTCAAGATCCATACTCGCGCGTGAACGGCCTAAAGCGCGCATTGGAAACTGTCCCGCTTTATAAGCAACCCCGGCTTCTTTTAGTTCTTCCTCGGTTTTGCCTACAGCGGCAACCTCCGGCCAAGTGTAAACGACACCTGGAATCAAGTTATAATCGATGTGCGGTTTTTGACCCGCTAACTGCTCAGCAACCAAAGTACCCTCTTCCTCAGCTTTATGCGCCAGCATTGCACCTCGTATCACATCACCGATGGCATAAATGTTCGAAGTTGACGTTTGTAAATGGTCGTTGACCTCAATTTTTCCGCGCTCATCAATTTTAACCCCGGCAGCTTCCGCGTTCAATCCGTCTGTATACGGGCGGCGGCCAACGGAAACCAAGCAGTAATCACCTTTAAGCTCTATTTCTTGACCTTTCTTATCATCTGCTTTAACGATTACTTCGTCTCCGCTTCTTTCTACGGATTTCACTTTGTGCGAAAGGTTGAATTTCACCTTTTGCTTTTTCATCACTTTGGTAAGCTCCTTCGAAAGGGAAGCATCCATAGTTGGTATGATCCGGTCCATATATTCAACGACCGTTACCTCGGCACCCAATCTCTTGTACACTTGGCCAAGCTCAAGACCAATTACCCCTCCACCGATAACAATAAGGTGTTTCGGTATCTCTTTCAACTTTAAGGCCTCCGTTGAAGTTATGATTCTTTCCTTATCGATTTCTATAAAAGGAAGTGTTGAAGGTTTACTTCCGGTAGCGATGATAATATTCTTAGCCTCAATCGTTTCCGATTTACCGTCATTTTTCTTAATATCGATATGTGTGGCATCTTTAAAACTTCCCAATCCCTCATAAACATCGATTTTATTCTTGTCCATCAAGAACTCGATCCCTTTTGTGGTCTGATCAACTACACCCTGTTTGCGTGCAATCATTTTCTCTAAATTTACCTTCACCTCGCCCGGTATTTCGATTCCGTGGATATCAAAGTGCTTGACGGCATCTTCATAGTGATGGGAAGAATCTAACAAAGCCTTTGACGGTATACAGCCTACATTCAGACAGGTACCCCCAAGAGTGCTATATTTTTCGATTATTGCCGTTTTCATTCCCAACTGGGCGCAACGAATTGCAGCTACATATCCTCCAGGACCAGAGCCGATAACGGCCACATCATATTGACTCATAAATTTTTCTTTGAATTGAAATACAAAATTAATACTAATTTCTGTTTTAGCGAACCGTTCTACCATTTATACAAAGTAGTTGCACAAAGCAGGCTAAAATTGTAATATTACGCATTGGCTAACACAGATTTTATGCAAAGTTCACAGGGAGGAGAGCACCGAGAAGATGAAAATATCGTAGAGAACAGAGAGTTAAACATTTTTGAGGCACTCATACCCGTTATTGCTTTGGTGGCCATGTTAGCCTATAACGTTTATGTTTTTGGAGACGATGCCCTTAGCGGTTCAAACCAGTTTATACTTCTTCTGGGCGGCGCGGTAGCGGCAATAGTCGGTTTTCGCAACAAGGTCTCCTACAAAAAGATGATCGGGGAGGTTTCAGAAAACATTAAATCGACTACAGGAGCCTTATTAATCTTATTGATGGTCGGGGCTTTGGCAGGTACATGGCTGATCAGTGGCATTATACCGGCCATGATCTATTACGGCCTGCAGATTTTAAACCCCACTATTTTCTTGGCCGCCTGTGTCATCATATGCGCCATTATATCAGTCGCCACCGGCAGTAGCTGGACGACCTCTGCCACTGTAGGTATTGCACTTATTGGAATCGGCGAAGCTCTGGGCGTTTCTTTGGGAATGACCGCTGGTGCCGTACTCTCGGGCGCATATTTTGGCGATAAGCTCTCTCCATTAAGTGATACTACGAACCTGGCCCCGGCAATGGCCGGCGGTGAATTGTTCGAACACATTCGCTACATGCTCTACACTACCGTACCCACCATTAGCGTCACCTTAATAGTCTTTATCATAATTGGACTGAACATCGATACCAGTGGCTCCGCTGAAATAGGATCGCTGTTAACATCTATTGATGCTACATTCACGATCAACGGATGGCTTTTTATCGTTCCGGCAATCGTAATCTTTCTCATCGTTAAGAAGACTCCCCCTCTAGGAGCTCTTTTAATCGGTACTTTGTTAGGTGCATTGTTCGCTCTAATTTTTCAACCGGAAATCGTTGCAGGTATAACCGAATCAAAAATATTGACATTTGAAAATGGTTATAAGGGAATTTTAAAAGCTATAACAGTCGATACCGCCGTACCCACGGATAATGAGGCGCTGAACGATCTTTTCTCAGCCAGTGGTATGGCCGGCATGTTGGGCACCATCTGGCTTATTGTTTGCGCCATGGTCTTTGGAGGTATAATGGATGGCATAGGAGCCTTAGATCGTATTACCAAATCACTGTTGAACATGGCACAGTCTACTTTCGGACTGTTTGCCAGTACGGTTGGTAGTTGTTTGGCGCTGAACATCACGGCTTCCGATCAGTATTTGGCCATTGTAGTGCCCGGAAAGATGTTCAGTAAGGCTTACGAGGATAAAGGACTAGCTCCTGAAAATTTGAGTAGAACATTGGAAGACTCCGGTACCGTAACTTCGGTCTTAATACCTTGGAACACCTGTGGTGCTTATCACAGTGGTGTTTTAGGCGTCGGTACGGCGGAATATGCCTTCTTTGCCATTTTTAACTGGCTCAGCCCCATAACCACTCTTGTTTTTGCAGCATTGCACATAAAAATCAGACATTTGGTTTCGAAAAAAAGTAAATAAACAGTAGGCTGAAATTTTACTTAAAAAACTGTTTTATCGATTTCGGAATTTGAGCTCAACTATCTTATTGAAAAGCCAAAATTACAATCTCGAATTTACTGCAATCATAACTTACACAGCTTGCCCTATCAAGCATTCACAATAGTTATCGGCCAATAGATTTTTTAAATCCACTACTGCAGAAAACGAGGGATAAGAACGTAATTTTACATTTAAATAGAAATCACAAAATCAGATAAATTATGGCCTTAGTAGGAAAAAAATTCCCAAATCTTAGCGTAAACGCAATGAACGACTTGGGTGACACTTTTAAATTGAACGTATTAGAAGAAGCCCAAAAAAATAATAAGAAAGTGGTACTTTTTTGGTACCCTAAAGATTTCACTTTTGTTTGCCCGACAGAGCTTCATGCTTTTCAGGCTGCATTAGGTGAATTCGAAAAAAGAAACACGCTAGTCATTGGTGCTTCGTGCGATACTGCTGAAGTACACTTTGCTTGGTTAAGCACAGATAAAGATAATGGTGGCATTGAAGGTGTAACCTATCCCCTATTAGCTGATAGCAATAGAAACTTGGCTTCTACCTTGGGTATTTTAGACATCACTAACGAAGAATACGATGAACAAACCGGTGTAATTACCGTCGAAGGTGACAATGTTACTTACCGTGCCACTTATTTGATCGATGAAGAAGGTACTGTTTTTCATGAAGGTATAAACCACATGCCATTAGGTAGAAACGTAAACGAATATCTTCGATTGATCGATGCTTATACGCACGTACAAGAAAAAGGTGAAGTTTGCCCTGCGAACTGGGAAGAAGGCAAAGAAGCGATGACCGCTGACAGAAAAGGTGTTGCAAATTACCTTTCAGTTCACGCGAACTAAAAGATTTAACCATTAATTGAAACAGTGCGTTTTACCTTTGGGCAAAACGCACTTTGTTTCACTTTAAACAATAGATTATGGTATTAGAATTAGAAAAAGACAACCTCAAAGAAATTATTGCCGAGAACAAAAATGTGGTGGTTCAATATTCTGCTGGTTGGTGTGGCAATTGTCGCATTATGAAGCCAAAATTTAAGAAAGAGGCCTCGACTCACGAAGATATCACCTTTGTAATTGCCGATGCAGAGAAATATCCTGAGAGCAGAAAAATGGCTACGGTCGATAACCTTCCTACTTTTGCTTCCTTCTCGAACGGAGCATTCAAAAATCAGGTACAGACCAACAAATATGATGTGCTAAAAGACTTGATCAATGAAGTTGCCAGTAATTAAACACCTTACGAATTTTATACAAGAGAACGACGAAGACTATGTCATCGAGACCATTGAAACCCTTGAGGCCTTGACTGAAGTGCCTTCTTTAAAGGATGAGGAGTTGGATGTGATCGGAGAACTTATCTCTAATATGTACGGTGCCGTGGAGGTCAACAAATCGATAAAAGACGGTAAGCCCCAGAAAGAGGCGTTAAACGAGTTTATGCAAAGAGTGATGGGGTCAATTGACAAATGATTTTTTTATTTTATATCGATGGTATTTATAGAATACCATCTGTTACGACTGGTTAGCTAATTTTATACAAAAAGAAGCTAACCAGTTCTTTTTTATGGTCTATGGATGCAAGTTTTCATTATTAATTTTTTTAATTTCACCCCTAATCTAAATATCTTTCAAAAATGGCTACAGTTACCTTAAAAGGAAATGAAATACATACCGTAGGAAGCCTTCCCGCAAACGGAAGCAAGGCACCTGACTTTACATTGACCAAAAGTGACCTCTCGAGTGCATCATTATCTGATTTTGCAGGTAAAAGGGTCATCTTAAATATTTTTCCCAGTGTTGATACCGGTACCTGTGCCCAATCGGTACGCCAATTTAACGAAGAGGCCGCTGAACTAGATAATACAGTGGTTCTTTGTATCTCTAAAGATTTACCTTTTGCCCAAGCTAGATTTTGTGGTGCCGAAGGAATCGATAATGTCGAAATGCTTTCCGATTTTAGAGACGGTAGTTTTGGTGAGGCTTACAACGTATCGTTCAGCGATGGCCCATTGATGCCCTTACATTCGAGATCTGTCATAGTTATCGATGAATCTGGTAACGTAATTTATTCAGAGCAAGTTGCCGAGACCGTAGACGAACCGAATTATAAGGCTGCTCTTGAAGCCTTGGCAGATGCGTAAAGAATCGTTTCTTGAAAATAGAATTAAAAGTGTGGGCTTCGCTTTTCGCGGGGCCCTTCTTCTGATTCGTACTGAGGCCAGTATCAAAATTCAAGTGGCCTTGGCCATATTAGTGACCCTTGCAGGCTTCTATTTTGAAATATCGAATACCGAGTGGATTCTTCAGGTATTGGCCATATCATTGGTAGTAGGTATTGAAGGCGCGAATACCGCTATTGAAAAATTGTGCGATTTTATACACCCAGAATTTGACAAGCGTATCGGTTTTATTAAAGATGTATCCGCGGGTGCCGTAATGTTAGTTTCCATAGGTGCCATTATTGTAGGCCTTATAATTTATTTGCCCAAAATATTTTAACTTCTCTATTACCTACATACCCTAGTTTACAAATTCATGGCACTTGCCCAATCACCGATAATACTAAACAATAATCATTTCATTATCGTGTTTAATTGATTGAACACTATATCAATTTAAAATAAGATATTGATTAACAGATGTCTAAATTAGAAATCTAATATATACTCTGACTTAATTATTATCAAAACAAAAAGACTTTTAGTATTCATCGTGTCGAAAAGTTCGTAATACGTATTTTTGCACACAGCTGAAAAATGTAATGGCGAAAAAGAAAACAACTACAAAAAAAAAGACGGCTTCTAAAAAGGTGAGCTTAAAGCCATCTAAACAGAATACAATTATATTGGGCAGTTTGCTGATATTGTTCAGCATGGCTCTTTTCTTTTCTTTTGTTTCGTTCTATTTTACTTGGCAAGACGATCAAAGTCTCCTAACCGAATTTAGCGACAGAAACGAAGAAGCCAAAAATTTGCTGAACAAGTTCGGAGCTTCGGTCAGCCATTTCTTTGTATATAAGGGTTTTGGAATAGCTACACTAATTTTTACCATTTTACTCTGTATCACCGGACTCTACCTTTTTCTAAATCTTGATAAAAAGGGGCTTTTAAGAAAGTGGATCTGGGGCTTAATTTTCATGGTGTGGATTTCGATAGCATTAGGTTTCGCCGCAGAAACACATCCTTTGTTGGGCGGATTGGTCGGCTATGAAATGAATGATTTTTTAAAAGACTATACAGGTGCAATAGGCGTTGTGCTTATTCTACTGTTCGGTCTTGTACTGATTCTTGTTCGCTTATTTAATTTTACCCCAGAGATTATCGTTCAGTTTTTCGCTAGAAAAGGGAAGACTGCATCTAAGAAAGAAAAAGACGCCAATACAACGGAATCCAAAGCTTCGACGGTCATGGCAGCGGAAATGGAAGACGAGGCACCCGTAGTAATCGACACCTACACCCACAAGAAAGATATTCCATCTATAGAAAAAGAAGAGGTCAAAGACGATTTTGAGGTGAATGTTCCTGTGGAGGAAGAGACCGAGGATAGTCTTTCTATGGAAGTAGAAAAAATCGTTGAGGAAAAAGAAGAAACAGATAATATTGCCGATAAGCTAGTAGAAGATTTCGGAGAGTTCGACCCTACCCTTGAATTGGGCAACTACAAATTTCCTACAATCGAGCTTTTAGACCCTCACGGGGTAACCGGTGGTATTACCATCAATCAAGAGGAACTTGAGGAAAACAAGAACAAAATTGTCGAGACCCTCAAGAATTACAAAATCGGGATTTCACAGATCAAAGCTACTATTGGGCCAACGGTAACCCTGTATGAAATTGTTCCGGAAGCCGGTATACGAATTTCAAAAATCAAAAACCTAGAAGACGATATAGCCTTATCATTAGCGGCTTTGGGTATTCGTATCATAGCCCCTATACCAGGTAAAGGTACGATCGGTATTGAAGTGCCCAACAAGAATGCGACCATTGTTTCCATGCGATCGGTAATCGCTTCGAGCAAGTTTCAGAAAGCGGAAATGCAATTGCCCATTGCCTTTGGTAAGACCATTAGCAACGAGACTTTCGTTGTCGACCTTGCTAAAATGCCCCACCTTTTGATGGCTGGTGCCACAGGCCAAGGTAAATCGGTAGGTTTGAATGCAGTACTAACCTCGCTATTGTATAAAAAGCACCCGGCGGAAGTAAAATTTATATTGGTCGACCCTAAAAAGGTAGAATTATCGATCTATAATAAAATCGAACGCCACTTTCTGGCGAAATTGCCCGATTCAGAAGAGGCAATCATAACCGACAACGCTAAGGTTATCAATACCTTGAATTCCCTCTGTATCGAGATGGATAACCGTTACGAGTTATTGAAAACGGCTATGGTCAGAAATTTAAAGGAATACAATGCGAAGTTCAAAGCACGTAAATTGAACCCCAACGATGGGCATAAGTACTTGCCTTACATTGTATTGGTCATTGATGAGTTTGCCGATTTAATCATGACCGCGGGTAAAGAGGTAGAAACCCCAATCGCCCGTTTGGCACAGTTGGCCAGGGCTATTGGTATTCATCTTATCATTGCCACTCAACGACCTTCTGTCAACGTTATTACAGGTATTATCAAGGCTAACTTTCCGGCACGTATCGCTTTTCGGGTAACCTCGAAAATCGATTCCCGAACCATTTTAGATGCCCAAGGTGCGGATCAGTTGATTGGCCGTGGTGATATGCTTTACACTCAAGGTAACGATGTTACCCGTATTCAGTGCGCTTTTGTAGACACCCCTGAAGTAGACAAAATAACCGAATATATCGGTTCACAAAGGGCCTATCCGAATGCACATGAGCTTCCTGAGTATTCCGGTGAAGAGTCTGGCACAAGTATTGATTATGAAATAGCGGATAGAGATGCCATGTTCCGCGATGCTGCAGAAGTCATTGTAACGGCACAACAAGGTTCGGCTTCCCTCATCCAGAGAAAACTTAAATTAGGTTATAACAGAGCGGGCAGAATTGTCGATCAGCTTGAAGCTGCCGGTATTGTCGGTCCGTTTGAAGGTAGTAAGGCCCGTCAGGTATTGGTGCCCGACCTGTTGGCCTTAGATCAATTATTAAGCAACGAAGGCTCTAAATAACGGGCCATAATTAAATTAAAAATGAAAAAAATTACTTTTTTACTTACCCTTTTCGTGGGTTTAAATATGTTGAGTGCCCAAAATTCAGATAAGGCCAAAGCGCTTTTAGAAGATGTGTACAGCAAAGTTAAAAGTTATGACAATATACAAGTAGATTTCAAATATGTATTGAACAACGCCGAGGCGGGCATCAACCAAGAAACCCGTGGTGAAGTAACCTTAGAAGGTAAAAAATATATCGGTAATTTTTTCGGGGCCACACAACTTTATGATGGTTCAAAGGTATATACTATAGTTCCTGAAAATGAAGAAGTTACTATTGAAGATAAATCTGAGGACTCCAATGCTCTTACCCCTGATAAAATGTTGACTTTTTATCGTGAAGGCCACAATTACGAAATGGATATTCTTCAGAATGTAAACGGAAGAAAAATTCAATTTATAAAGTTGACTCCCATTGATACCGATTCTGAAATCAAGAATATACTTCTAGGTATCGATGCCGAGACCAAACATATCTATAAGGTCATCGAGACTGGAAATAACGGTACAACGACCACTATTACAGTTAATACTTTCAAAACGAATCAGCCATTGTCAAAAACCTTGTTTACTTTTGACGAGGCCAAATACAAAAACGACGGCTACTACATTGTAAGAAACTAAGTAAGCTACCTTGAGAATTCTAGACCGATATATTTTATCGCGATTTCTTTATAATTTTCTGAGTTCGTTCGTTATACTGATGTTCATATTCATCTTTCAAACGATATGGCTCTTCATTGACGATTTTGCAGGTAAAGGTCTAGATATCATGATTATAGGGAAGTTCTTTTTCTATATGATGCCCAGCCTTACAGAGAAGGTTTTGCCTTTGACAGTGCTTTTGGCCTCTATTCTTACTTTCGGAACATTTGCTGAAAATTACGAGTTTGCCGCTATGAAAGCTTCGGGAATTTCGCTGCAGCGTTCTATGCTAAGTTTAATAATTTTCATGGTGCTTTTGGGTGGAGTTACTTTTTATTTTGCCAATAACGTAATACCTGCATCTGAGCAAAAAATTTACAATATGCGTCGGAACATTGCTAAAGTAAAGCCGGCCGCCGCTATTGAGAAAGGGGTTTTTAGCGATTTTGAGGGTATGAGCATCAAAGTAGATGAAAAATATGGTGAAAAAGACCGTTTCTTAAAAAATGTGATCATTCATGAGAAGACCGATGCCAACGTCAACAGCACGGTAATCAAAGCTAAAACGGGCGAACTGATCAGTAGCGAAGACTCAGAACTTATTCAGTTGGTTCTTAGAGATGGTCATTATTATAGGGATGTAGAAAATAAGGACAAGAATACCAAAAGAAAATACCCCTTTACTAAAGCAGATTTCGATGTTTATAGAAGGAACATCGAAGTACCGGAAATGGACCAAGACCTGGAAGAAGAGAATGTTTCGAATCGGGAAAAGATGAAAAACGTGTCCCGTCTTATAAAAGATATGGACTCCATTGAGCAGGACAATAAACGTATCGTTACCGCCTTTTCAAAGAATATCGTTCAACGTATGGGAGCATTTGCGGTACTGCCGAAAATTGATTCATCCATTACAAATAGAGCAGAAGAAAAACCACATGTAGCTCCATCTTCCAAAGAAATAATCGATGAAAATACTGTTCTTGACACTACTGAAGGTGATTCTTTAAACTCAAATACCGAAGCGAAAATTGCCGAACCTTTTACGGGTGATATTATGGAGCTGTTTAAAGACTACCAACAAGGTCAAATCATTAATGCGGCGAAAAACTCAGTATCGAACATTATGACCTCGGTCGATGGTAAAAAGAACGAACTAGACAAGCGCTATGAAATACACAGAAGGCACATATTTTCCCTACACGACAAATATGCCCTGGCACTTTCGTGCATAATTCTGTTTTTCGTAGGTGCCCCATTAGGAGCAATTATTAGAAAAGGCGGTATAGGCCTACCTATGGTAATCGCCATCTTACTATTTTTGGCTTATTATTTTATAGGTGTTTTTGCCGAGAACTATTCCTATAAAGGTAATATTCACCCTATTATCGGGGCATGGGTTTCTTCAATGATAATGTTACCTTTGGGGGTTTATTTGACCCAACGCGCCACTGCTGACAGAGGTATGATGAGTTTTGGCAACGGAATAGATAAAATAAAGAGACTCTTTATAAAAAAGGCTAAATCAGAGGAATGAAAATTACCGATACTGACAATACAATTCAATTGAACACAATTGAAGAAGCTATAGAAGACATAAAGAACGGCAAGGTCATTATAGTGGTCGATGATGAGAACCGTGAGAATGAAGGAGATTTTTTGGCCGCAGCGGAACTGGCTACACCAGAGACCGTCAATTTTATGGCTACTCATGGTAAAGGATTGATTTGTGCCCCGTTAACCGAAGGTCGATGTAAACAACTTGGGCTTCACATGATGGTCACCAATAATACAGACCCCTTGGAAACGGCTTTTACCGTATCGGTAGATTTAAGGGGCAAGGGAGTCACCACGGGAATCTCCGCTTCCGACAGGTCAAAAACGGTTCGCTCACTAGTCGACCCCGCAACGAAACCTCATGATTTGGCACGGCCGGGTCATATTTTTCCATTGATTGCCAAAGAAGGTGGTGTTTTACGCAGAACGGGGCACACCGAGGCCGCCATAGATTTTGCGCGCCTAGCGGATTTAAAACCGGCCGGTATTATCGTAGAAATCATGAACGACGATGGTTCTATGGCACGCCTACCAGAACTCTATGAGGTTGCGAAAAAGTTTGACCTAAAGATTGTATCGATTGAAGATTTGGTCGCCTATCGCATGGATCATGATAGTCTTATTATCAAAAAAGAAGATTTCGAAATAACCACACGTTTCGGCAACTTCAGGTTACGGGCCTATCAACAGACTACCAATGACCATGTACATTTAGCTTTAACTAAGGGAACTTGGAACAAAGATGAAAAAGTATTGACTCGCATCAACTCGACTATGGTCAACAATGATATATTAGGTACGCTAACGAACAATGTTGATGCAAAGTTAGAAGATATGTTCAACGCCATCAATAAAGAAGAAAAAGGGGCCATTGTTTTTATCAACCAGAACCCAAAAGCTTTGAATCTATTGGCACGATTGTCTGAACTTAAAGAGTTACAAAGACAGGGAGTTTACAAAGCCCCCAAAATTGATATGGATTCGAAGGATTTCGGTATCGGAGCACAAATACTTCATGATTTGGGAATTGTAAAGATGAAGGTGCTTTCCAATTCACCGGAAACCAAGCGTGTGGGTATTGTGGGTTACGGACTCGAAATTGTCGAATACGTGGGTTATTAATGCCGTAGTATTATAAAATACAGGAACTAAAAAAAGGGGCAAGTTTAGAACTTGCACCTTTTTTATTTCCTATGTGTAGGTGAAACTTATAGCTTTCTCAACCAGATATTTCTAAACTGGGTCTTGTTACCATGATCCTGAAGCGAAATCACATCATCACCATGGGCTTCTGGGTAGTTATGAAGTCCGATATAGAAAGTGGTTCCGTTTATAGCTACATTATTTTGAACCAAGACGCCAT
The DNA here is from genome assembly GCA_002813285.1 of Flavobacteriaceae bacterium MAR_2009_75. Taxonomy (NCBI): domain Bacteria; kingdom Pseudomonadati; phylum Bacteroidota; class Flavobacteriia; order Flavobacteriales; family Flavobacteriaceae; species Flavobacteriaceae bacterium MAR_2009_75. The sequence continues at coordinate 4,582,546 of PHTZ01000001.1, read as the reverse complement.
TATGCAAAACGGTAATGGTCGCTTTGGTGTCGATTTCCCCATTTTCCTTAAAACGAGGCGCTCTATAGATAACGTCGTAGGTATTCCATTCTAACGGGCCTCTCATTGCATTCACCAATGGTGCATGGTCTTTATAGATACTACCTGCCTGCCCATTTCGATAGGTTCGGTTATTGTACGAGTCTAAAACTTGTAGCTCATAGCGGTTTTGAAGAAATACCCCACTGTTACCCCTACCCTGGCTTTCGCTCTCCACTTTATCAGGTGCGCTGAATTCTACATGAAGTTGGCAATCGCCAAACTTCATTTTTGTACTGATTCCACCTGAACCTGGTACCACTTCCATATGGTCGTTATCAACAATTTTCCATGGGGCCGGTTTTGAGGGGTCCTTTTGGCTTACCCATTGGTCTAAAGTTGAACCATCAAATAAAATAATGGCATCAGAAGGGGCGTCGCCCAATTTTTTGGCAGGTGTAACCACTTCAACCTCAGGCTCCCAAATCTCGGTCATTTCAGGTTTCATGGGCATAGGCGATTCTTCAGGAGGAACACTCGAATACTTTGTTTGTGCCTGTATCTGCGCCGTGAAAACCATGGCCATTAGAAGAATCGGTAGTTTGATCAGTTTCATTTTATAGTTTGTTTAAGTTCTGTTATTAATTCGGAAATAAATATAAATAATTAAATCAAGCCGGTTAGGGTTTGATCTATTTTAGATGGATTTTGAAATAACCTCTACCATTTTATCGGCCCTAGCCCTGACCTCATCTTCTGCCCAACCCAATTTGATCAAGCACGAAATATTACGGCCCACCCAATGGTCTGACCTTGAAAAATCAACGGTTGAATAGTCACGTAAAAGTTCATTAACCTCCCAAGACACTTTAGGAAGTGACTTTTTAGCCGATAAATGCTCCCATTTACGATAATAGTGCCAATTGTTATCGAACCAGTAAAAACAAGCGTCTACGCCAGCTGTACCCAGTGCCCCATGTACCCTCTTGGCCGTTTCACTATCCGGTAAAAAGAAACTCAAAAAAGCATAGCTCTCAACACCCCCGTCAGGAACTTTTCTAAACGTCAATCCTTCGATGGAACCTAATGCTTCCCTGATGATCATATAATTTCTTTTCTGAATCGATAGAAATTCATCCAATCGCTGAATTTGGGCCAGACCGACCGCGGCATGCAATTCGGATATTCGAAAATTATACCCCATAAACGGATGGGTCTCCGCACCCCTATCATTACCTACATGGTCATGACCATGATCCGAATAATGGTCGGCGTTCAATTTGAATTGGTCGCTGTTCGTTATCACCGCCCCACCTTCGCCACAGGTGATCATTTTTACATAATCAAAAGAAAAACAACCTAAGTCACCATAGCTGCCCAACGGTTTACCTTCAAAACTGCCTCCGATGGCTTGGCATGCATCCTCTAAAAGCAATAAATCATGCTTGTCGCAAATGGTCTTTAACTTTTTTAAATCGGCCATAGAACCGCACATATGCACGGGCATCACTACCTTTGTACGCTGGGTAATTGCCTTTTCCACTGCTTCTGGGCTCAAGGTCAAAGTGTCATCGACATCTACCAAAACGGGAATGGCGCCTAACGCTAAAATCGATTCAAAACTTGCGACAAAAGTAAATGTGGGCATAATCACCTCATCGCCCGCCCCAATACCGGCACTGGCCAAAGCAACGGTCAGGGCAGCCGTACCGCTACTGACCAATTGGGCATGTTTGACCTGCATTTTTTCGGCCAAGACCTTTTCAAGTTCCAAGGCCTTGTAATGACCGTTTCTCATTCCGTCAAAACCGTAGCGCATCAGCACTCCGGAATCCATCACATCTTGTACTTGGGCTCTCTCTCGATCCCCGAAAAGCTCGAATCCTGGCATGTATTCTATTTGAGTTTATTAATTGAATTCTATTATACTGTCTTCTAAATTTTTGCGCACTTTTTTCAGTTCCGAAAACATATCGTCCCCAGCACGATACCCCACCGGTAAGACGAGCGCAGAGGTCAACCCCATATCGGTTAAATTTAATACCTCATCATAAGCTGAAGGAATAAAGCCTTCCATGGGGCAAGAATCAATCTTTTCCATGGCGCAGACGGCCAATAGGTTTCCCAGGGCCAAATAGGCTTGATTTTTAGTCCAAATCTGTACTTCTTCTAATTTTTTTGCCGAAAAATCACTTATCAGTGCCTTTTTAAAAGGGTCAAGTATTTCATCGGCAGTGCCCCTCACCCTCTTCACCTGTTCAAAATATTTTTGAATGTACTTTTCGTCAATTGCGATCTGGGTACATATTACCAACAAATGAGAAGCTTGGGCCACCTGTTTTTGTTGATACGAATGCGGTACTAAGCGTGTTTGAATTTCTTTATTTTGGATGACCAACAATGTAATCGGCTGAAGACCGTAAGAAGTTGCCGTTAAGTTAAAGGCCTTTTTTAAACACCCTATTTTTTCATCGGGAAGCAATCGGTCAGCATCAAATTTTTTAACTGCATACCGCCATTCTAAGTTCTTAATCGTATTCGCCATGATCAATTCTTACTGTCAATTTGAAAACCTAACCAAAACCAATTTCCTTGAAAAGGATGGATTTAACTGTAGGGAAACAAAAATAACCCGAATTTATTTCTTAGCTAAGCAATGCGGGCTTAAGCTTTAGCAAATCGACCCTATTACATAAGAAAGAGACCGCCAGTACTGACGGTCTCTTTACAGGAGTAAGGCCTTCACCTCGTGAAGCCCAGCCAAATCATATTTTAAAATTATATCAATGCACGCGAAATTTCCATTTCTTGCAACTTTCTCAATGCTTCTGATTTTGAATTCACGTTCAGCTTTAAATAAATGTTCTGAATGTGAAAGTTAATGGCACTTGCGGTTACGAACAATTTCTCGGCAATAGTCTTGTACGTAGCCCCTTGACAAAGGTATTCGATGACCTGATTTTCTCTTTCTGAAAAATAATCGTTTGATTTTCGTTGAAATTTTGAAATAATCTGGCTCACGATATCATTGCTCATGGTAGATCCTTCATTTTTGATGGAGTCTAAGGCATTGTACAACTTTCGCTCGTTAATCGGTTTTGAGAGATAGCCATTGGCCGTTTTCTTGAACGCTTTTTTTACCAGCTCATATTCTTTATTCTCACTGAGCATGATAATTTTGACGTTGGGATCTTTTTTTCTGAAAAGCTGAATGCCCTCAATACCTGAGATTTTGGGCAATTCAACTTCAGAAAAAATAATGTCGGGCTTAACTTCATCAAATTCCGCTACAGCTTCAGAAATAGTACTGTAAATTCCACCAAGGGAATATTCGAGATACGATTCAAAATACTTTTGGTAAGCCTCGTGTAAAAATCGATCATTATCGATTACAATAATCTTTGGTAACGTGGTATTCATGGTAGTGGGTATTAGCGATATATTTTCTAACCACTTAATTGTCAGAAGTATATCTAGGTTAAATTTGGGACTGAATTTTTGTTTTTAATTGTATTGCCGGTAAGCAATTATTTAAAATTTGGCGTAGAAAGGTGCTTCTTCTTAGATGGTTAGGTCTAGAAGTATCACTATTAAACTCTGCTTATGGGCATAGACGGCACTAGGGAGGGTACTCCCGAAAGTCTTTGCTCATAAATAGCAACAGTTATTCTTTTACGCTGGGTGAATTTTCAGATATTGACACCAATAGGTATCAAAATCAAAATGACGCTTATTTTTTAGCTCTCAGAAGTTGAGATAATGTAAACTCATCTTAGAGTTTTTACAGCTACGTCTTTTACGGAATTGTTGTAGGAAATGATTCATGGCAATGGGATTTTGGGGATTCATAAATAGGTTAATTCGATTTGGTTCAGTAAACATAGCAATTTTTATTTCACCTCTCTTTTACGGCATCCCATTTTCGTCAAAATACACCAAACAGCCCATTTTCAATGCAGTTAATCGGCATTTTTGTATTTAATCGATGTCTTTTTTCAGGAGTTTTAACGTGATGATAACCTACGAATTTTTAGCTTGAAAGTGCTAAAAACAAAAAAACAGCAGGGCCTCCCCTGCTGTTTTGCCTAATTTTCTACCAAAAAAATCAGGTCCCACTAACCATAAGTTAATATTTTAATAGTCGTTGTACATATTATCAACGATTGCAGAATGGTCATCTACCTGCATGATCCATTTTTCATCTTGGTATTTACCGTCTAAGTTGGTTACATATGCATCTTTTGCATCTTGCTTGAAGTTATAGTCTGCCAAGTAGACGTAGTATAATCCGTTTTCTTTATTATAGAACTGCCCAGCTTTAAGACCTTTCTTTTTCAAGCTCTCCATAAAGGCGTTCATGTATTTTTTGTTGCTATACACATTGGCAATTACGAAATACCCTGATTGAGCTCCCACGATATTTGCCTGGTTCAGCACTCGAATAGGAAGATTCACTTCTTCTTTTATCTTCGAGGCAACGTTTTTGCTTCCGGTAACCGGTTTAGCTTCCGCCTGTGCCACACGGTGTTCTCTTTGACGTTGCATGGCCTCTTCTCTCTGATTAAAGAATGTGTCTACTGATTTGTGTATTTCGTTGTCTACGGTCGCATCCGCTACTTGGTTGCCGACATCCGCAATCAAGCTTATGTTAACATCCTCTTTATCTGAAACTTTAGGGCTTTCTTCAACAACGGCCAGCTCTTCTTTAGCGATTGCAGTCTTTGTTGTACCGTTCTCTGCCAAGCCGGTATTGAACTTAGGTGTCTTCTCTTTATTGATTTCAGCGTCGGCTTCTTTAGACTGTCGTATTTCTTGCTTTAATACATCTACCAAACTCTCTAAGCGTGATTGAAAAGCAGCATCTCTGGCGGCATCGATAGAATCTTGTCTTAAAATCATCTCATCTAGTATCAAACGGTTCTCGTATGCCAAAGAATTAGGATCATCTAGGGCCGAATTTGCTTCTATCGCTTGTTTTTTAAATGATTTTCTTTCTTTGTTCATTGCCTTTTCGTTCTCGGCGGTCAACCTCAATATCTGTTCTTCGTAGTTTCTAACGATACGATCTATCTGTGCATCGTTCGAAGCATCTACCAAGCTATTGACCTTTGAGCCATGGTCTTGAAAGTTATAGGCCAACGAAACTTCATGGTTCCACCCTAAATCGGCATCATCTTGATTCAAGTCTTTCTCCAATAGGTACCCAATAGACATTCTTTTGCTCAAGTTGAACCCTAAACCTGTGCTCAGCCCATAGGTGTCATCATAATTTGCCTGAAACCAGCCGAAGGTCGGCAGGTCTAGTACCATAGAGCCCACATAGTCTAAACTACCATCTTCGTTTTGGCCAACTTGCACCATTGGCATTAACCTTGCGTCGGCAAAAATGCCGCGATTGGCCATAAACTGGTGACTGTACTGTACAGAAGCCTTAACACTCTTCGTACTCATATTGGTCAAAAAGGTATTGGCGGTCTGATTGTATTTGAATAGATCGGTCGCATATAGGCCAAAATCAAAACTACCCAATGAAAGGGTTACCCCTGGCTGAATTGCCACTTTACTTTCTTTTTTCGAGTCAAGTATTTTATTATCATTTTCTACAGCTACAATTCGATTGCGATCCAACCCTTCATTATAATAGGTAAGATTGGTACCAAAAGTAAGCTTGTTCTTATCACCTAACTTTACCGCTGTCGCGTAGTTGGCGTTAAAACCGAATTCTTGAACTACCCCAGACCATTGGCTATACACACTAATACCCAAGGCGGTGCTCTCGTTCAGCTTATTACTGAAACCCAGAAAGTAGTTTTGATCGTTATCTTCAAAAGTTGCATATTGATTTCTATGCAAAATATTGATATACGACTTGTTCTCTCTCACCAACGAAAAGGTCGGATTAATCAAAAAGCGATTGTAAAACAATTGATTGTGATAGGTACTTTTTGAATTGATTTCGGTAATCGGTGCTTCTTGGCCGTAGCTCATCTGAAAGCCCAACATGGCACAGAACAAAAAAAGCAGGCCAAATCTTTTGGTAGTATTACTATTGTAGCTCATGGTAGTAGTATTTGGGATTTTAAAGGGGTGGGCTTTCTAGGCCCTACAAATGATCATAGTTTTATATGTAGGCCGCAGGTGGTAACCGAACGGCCTACACTATAGACCCATTTGTTTATTCATCTTCAAACATTGAAGAGGTATATCGAATTTGGCTTTCTGAATTCAAAGCTTCCATCAATTTATATTCGTTCTTATCGTACGACGGTTCTTCTTGATCAGCGTATGTGAACGCTATACGTTCAACACCACCTTTATTCTTGCCACGATTCGACATGACATAAGCCTTACCGCTCTGGCTGGTGAACGCAATGGCAAAATCATCATCGTCGCTATTGATTTCGCTACCTAGGTTCATGGCCAGATCTACTTTTCTATTATCGACTTGAGTCATGTATACGTCAAGACCGCCATAACCTCTTCTTCCTTCAGAAGCAAAGAACAAAGTTTTGTTGCCCACTACATTCGGGTATAGGTCGTTCTTTTCGGTATTTACTTTTTTACCCAGGTTCTTGGCAACGCCCAAGCTACCATCGCTCAATATCTCTGATACGTAGATATCAAACTCGCCGAAACTGCCCGGCATATTAGAGGCAAAGAACAGACGTCTACCGTCGGCAGAAATAGCTGGATGTTTGGCCGATGAATGGCTCGGTGCCGCTGCGACCTCTTCTATATTCGCCCATTTTCCGTTTACTCTTTCGGCCCGAAAAATTTTGTGTACTTGCTCTTTTTTAGAGAATATACCATATAAAGGCTTCTCGCTTACGGTTTTACTGAAGAAAGCCGTATTTCCGTCAGGTGTAACCGCAACAGGCATTTTATAGGGGTGGTTCTTATCGATATCATCACCGATAATCGACTTAAGACCTTGTTCGGCCACTTTTTGATCGTCGACCACAAAAGACCCGTTCGAGCTCTGAAAATCAAGCTCTCTATACCGTTCTGAAATCGGTCTGTCTAGAAAAGTTTCGACCGTTGCCTTTTTGATCTGATAGTCGCTTTTAACTTCTGCCAGCCAATCATTACTTTCTAACGAAGCCGTATCAGCTGTTTGGTTCGACTTCTTTAAGGCAAAGTCGTATCGTTTTTGATAACTCTTACTCAGGGGCTCGCCCTTTTTAGATTCTTTCAACTGCCCGTACCAAAAAGAGGCAGCCGTATAATTCTCATTTAGAAAGTTGGCATTGCCCAAGTCTTCAAAAATCTCTTGGTCTGTGTAGCCTTGATCCTTCAAAATTCTGTAGTGTTCCATCTTTCTCTCGATTTGACGGTCTGCCACAGTATTTGATTTGGTAGAGTACTGTGCTGTTGCCGTACTGAAGCAACAGGTAATTGCTAATGCGAAAAACACATTGTAGGTTAGCGAATTTTTCATAATAATTCGATTAGGGGTTAATATCTGACGACAAAGTTCACTAAAACCCGCTCACTGATACTTAATAAAAATTCATAGGTTTCACCCATAATTCACTTAAATTATGTTAAAATTGGTAGTTGAACGCTTAATTTTGGCATTTCAACGTAGAAAAAATAGTTAAACACGTTGATAGATACCTATTAATTTAACCACAGAACACCTTTAATCATGAAATTCGTAGTTGCCCCAGATAAGTTTAAAGATTCGTTGACCGGTTTTGAATTCTGTGATGCTGTGGCCAATGGTATACATTCGGTATTAGATACGGCAGAAATCATTAAAATGCCATTGGCCGACGGTGGTGATGGTACGATGGAAGTGGTTCGACATTATATCAAAGGTGAAATCATAACTTTAACTGCCCAAGACCCGCTATTCAGACCCCTGAAAACCTCGTACCTCTTTTCTGAGCAGAATAAGGCCGCCTATATTGAAATGGCCGAAATTTCAGGCCTTAAGCTTCTATCTAGCGGCGAACGTGATTGCATGCACACCACAACTTTTGGTACCGGGCAGCTTATTGCCGATGCCTTGGATAAGGGAGCACGGGAAATTATTTTAGGTATTGGAGGAAGCGCTACCAACGATGGCGGACTGGGAATGGCCACAGCCTTAGGATATCGTTTTTTAGATACGCATGGCCAAGAGTTATCGCCCGTAGGAAGCAATCTCATAAAGGTCAAGAGCATTAACAGCTCACAGATGAATCCGCTAATCGCCAAAGCATCTATTAAAATAGCCTGTGATGTCACCAATGTATTTTATGGGGATGACGGAGCCGCCAAAGTATATGGTGCCCAAAAAGGAGCCTCACCAGAAGATATTGTTCATTTGGACAAGGGCCTGCAAAATTTTTCGAAGCTGATCAAGGAAATTTACAAAACAGACCTACAAACTATCAAAGGTGCTGGGGCCGCTGGTGGAATCGGTGGCGGAGCGATGGTTTTTTTGAATGCTGAATTGGAATCGGGTATCGAACTGGTCAAAAAGTTGGCCAACTTTGATCAGGTTATCGAGGGGGCCGATTGGATCATCACCGGTGAAGGGCAGCTCGACGGGCAGACCCTATCGGGAAAGACAATAGATGGCGTTGTTAGCTCTGCAGCGAAACACGGTATACCGGTGGCGGCTTTCTGCGGTTCGGTAGCCATCACCCAAGCGCAACAAAACGAACTGGGCATTGTTTATACAGCATCGATAATAAAGGGAATTTCGACCTTAGAGCAGGCTATGAAAAAAAGTTTTGCCAATTTAGAATTTGCCAGTTACAATTTTGCCCAACTCATTCAACATACTTTATAAAGAGTCTATCGGACTCTTTATATTAGACAAGCTTCTGGGGGTTACCTTGGTATAAACCTGTGTAGTCTTAATACTATTGTGGCCTAAAAGCTCTTGAATAAAACGCATATCGGCGCCTGCCTCTAGCAAGTGAGTCGCATAACTGTGCCGTAGGCCATGAACCCCTATTCGTTTATTTACACCGGCCTTCCTCATCGCCGTCTTAAACACTTGTTGAACACTACCTATGGAATAGCGCCCACCATATTGCCCCTCTAATAGGTAATCTTTGGGTCTATACTTTATATAATATTCTCTGAGTTTGGGAAGTACGCTGGCCGGCAAGGGCACATACCTGTCTTTTTTTCCTTTGGCCGAGGTTATATGCACTGCCATTCGCTGGCTATCGATATCTTCGACCTTTAGGTTTACCACTTCTGACACTCTTAGGCCCATGCCATAACAGAGTTGCAGTGCCATTGCATGTTTTTGGTTTTTTGTAACCTGCAATATTTTTTTCACCTCTGATTTATCCAACATTTTGGGCAGTGTCAAGGGTTTCTTTGGCCGGGGAATATCGAAGAACATTTTCGGACGGTGTACAACCTGTTCAAAATAACACTTGATAGCATTTATTTTTCCGTTTATTTTTCGTTCTCCCATACCCTCTGTTTTTAAACAGTACAAGAAATAGTCTCTTAACTTTTTAGCGTCGAGCTTGTCTACCGGGTAATTCTTTAAAAGACTCAACAGATGATTGAATTCAGCCAAATAGATGCGAACCGTGTTTTGACTGTACCCTTTTAGTTGTAAGTGTTCATGTAATCGATTATACGCCTCTCGATTTACGGTATTGATGTTGCCCGATTTTATTGTAATACTATTTTTTTGGTCGATATTCAACTCCCTTCGAATCACGGGTAAATCGGGTAGATACCAAGCTTTTTTAGTCTTGCTCCACCTTGCTGACGGAAACCTGTGTCGCAATTGTTCTTGGAGTAATTTGTTATATTTAAACTTGATAAGAATTATTCTTTTATCTCGATGAATGTCGGGTTTGAAAGAATATTTTGAAAAATTCATATCAGGTAATTTGTATATCAGATTTGCTAATATAATAATTTGATATACAGATTACCAAATATTAAAATTTAATAAACACCTGATTTTGTGATACTTTCAAAAAACTGGGTTTTAATTCACTAACTGAAAGTTGTATATATTTACGTGTTGGGCTTAATTAGAAAAAAACAAAGATGACTGAAATAAAAACAATCAAAATCGAGAAACTCTTCGGAGAGAAAGATTATAAAATCAAACTTGAAGACAATCGATTAATATTGGTTGCTGAAAATGGTGCAGGCAAGACAACAATAGTAAATATTATATATTACTTCATTAGCAGACAGTGGACTAAACTTTTAAAATATGATTTCTTTGCAGTAGAAGTAGAATTCTCTCAAAACTCTATAAGGTTAGAAAAAAGCGAAATTGACATTTTAAATTCTGACAAGTTAAATCGTCTAATGAGACGATATAGCCCTTCAATAAGAGAAAGATTTAAGTTACTATTAAAAAACTATGACTTTTCAGATATTAGCAATAATATAGATAAACTTGAATATATCGCTGATGAATACAGACTTCCTAAAAGCCTTATTATGGAGATAAGCAGATATGCGGAAAGACAGCAAATAAATCTGTTTGAAGACACTTTAAAAGAGAAGGAACAACTACTTTCTGAATTAATTGACACTCAAATTCTTTATTTACCGACCTACAGAAGAATTGAGCAAGATTTAAATAATATCTTACCAGATTTAAAAGAAGAATTAAACTCTTATAGAAGAAAAAAATATCGCTCATTAGTCAACAATGAAGATAGTGGGTTTGTCGAACTAGTTGAATTTGGGATGGAAGATGTGGTAGATAAAGTAAATAAGAAATTAAGTGATTTAAGAGAGGATTTCAATTCAAATTTAAAAACCAATCTTACTGGTGGATATTTAAAAGATGTGATTAATAAAAATTATTCAAAAATCACTTATAATCAAATAGAATCATTAACACCAGAATCATTAAAGAGAATATTCGATAGAATTGACGAAGATGTACTTTCTAATACCGAAAAGAAAAAACTAAACATATTCGTGAGTGATATAAGAAAAGGTGGAACAATTGAAAAAGAAGAAAACAAAATTCTAGCCTATTTCATATACAAACTAACAACAATATATTCCGAATTAGAAAAAGACGAAAAAGACATAACAGAATTTATACGTGTGTGTAATGATTATTCTTCTAACAAAGTGTTTTTATACGATTATGTAAATTTCAAAATACTAATTCGACCTTTTAGGAATGAAAAAATAAACTTTCAGAAACCGATAGAGTTTAGTGATTTATCTTCTGGAGAAAAACAAATTGTTTCATTATTTAGTCACATATATCTTTCTAAATCTAAAAGTTATATAGTAATAATAGATGAACCAGAATTATCACTTTCAGTTTCTTGGCAAAAACGTTTTCTATCGGACATTGCAAATAATGAAAAATGTTTAGGTTTAATTTCAGTAACACATTCACCGTTTATTTTCGAAAACAACTTAGAAAAGTATGCTCACGGTCTTAATGAATTTGAAACAAAATTTTAGTCTCGATGAGTTTTTTACAATCTTTAAAAAATGCGGCTGCATCGCCAATTACGCTCTATATAAGGTTTTTACAAGAATATAAAAACACAGATAAAGCCTTACACTTATTTATGGAAGGAAATGACGACCCTTCTTTTTACACTAATTTCATAACAAATATAGCGGGAAAAAAGTATAAGCTATACTTCTACAACAGTAAAAATAAAAATGGTGTTTATGATAACTATGATAAAATAGATTGGAGTACTTTTAATAAAAACAAAGCCTTATTCTTTGTAGATAAAGACTACTCTGACATTTTACAATTACAATATAAAACTGATGAAAACATCTTTGTTACTAAGTACTATTCAATTGAAAATTATTTAGTAACAAGTAAAATATTAAAAAGAATTTTAATTGATTTAATTCACATAACTGACACAATCACTATTAAACGGATTACAAAAACATTTAAAGAACAATACAAAGTTTTCTGTAACCAGATGTTTATAATCACATCTTGGATTATATTTCATCGTAAAAAAAACAATAACATTCCATTATCAAATTTAAATTTATCTCATATTTTTTCTTTTGACCAAAATTTAGAAATTATTAGTACTAAAAAACCACAAGGACAAAAATTATTTGATTATTTGAACAGTAAAACTAATAATACGGATAATTCTGAATGCTGGAAAGAAGTCAAGCAAATTTACAATCAGTTAAATGGAATCAGGAAAAATAAAATTCATCTTAGAGGGAAGTTTGAGATATGGTATTTAGTAGCCTTTGTTGACGCTTTAATAATGAATGCAAATGCAACCAGAGTTCAAGGGCAACCAAAACTAAAAATGAATTTGAATTTAAGTAAAGCTAATGCAGTAGAAGTATTGGGTTGTAGACTGGATACGCCGAAGGAATTGAAAAAATTTATCAAATATAATCTAACAAAATAACTAAGCCCAACACCGTATATAATTTATTGCTAGTTCTAGCCTATTTACGTAAATTCTCGCGGATTTTCTATTCGGTTTTTATTTGCTAAATTACGTGTTAAACCACGCAACAAACCATATACACACACGTTAGCGTTCATTTAACTTAATCCATAAAAGTAAGTCCTCTAAAGCACCTCGCCTATTATCGTGGTATATTGCTTGGCTATAATCTTTTACCTTACTTCGGTTGGTTTCTTGTTCTTTGTGGTATTCTATTTGCTTTTTTACTTGTTCTATAAACGAAATGCTAACACCAGATAAAATTAATTGCTGGGATTCTGCTCTTAAATCAACTAATAGATTAAGTATTTTCATATTTACTATGGCGGTTTTTGGCTCTGCATCAACATTTGGCACGTTTAATAATTCTTGTATTTTGTCTATTTTTTCTAACATAATTATGTCTTTAAATTATCGCAACTAATCTTATCTATGGCACGTTAGCTGTAATCTGATAAAAATTGAACATTAAAGAGAAAATAGAAAAAACACAAAATGAATTTAGTCAGAATCTGTGGGAAATAGATGATTTTGTCTTTGAAACTAAGCTATCTTATGCTTTTTATCAAGATAAGTACAAAGAACTATTAGAAAAAAATAAGCCTGATGACGAGGGAATGACTCTATTTACGAGAATAAATTCAAAAATACCGAAACATACATTAGAAATAAATGTCTTAGCTATTATAAATGCAGTTGCGAGAACTGAGGCATATTTAAATGACATACTAGAATGTCTGTTTTTATGGAATAGAAAATCTTTGATTTCTGACAAAACTATAACTTATAAAGAAGCTATTGAATTTGAGAATATAGATGAACTAATAAAATCAATCCGACAAAGAGAAATTCTTGAATTTTCCCACTCTTCATTTAAAGACAAACTTAAGTTTTTAAACAAAAAGTTTAACTTGACTTTTCCGGAAATAGAGAAAGTCCAAGACGAAATAATTGAATTATTTACAACGAGAAATATAATTCTGCATAATAATGGAATTGTAAATCAGACATATATAAAACAAAATAAGAGAACTAAACTTAAGTTAGGTTCGAAAAGAGTAGTTGATGAAGATTATACTCGAAACGGAATAAGGAATCTTAGAACGATTGGCTATTCAGTTGCAGGTAATGTAATTGAAAAGATAAATAAATGAAAAGACTACAGCTAACACCGTGTATAATTCATTGCTAGTTATAGCCTACTTACGAAAGTCCTCGCGGACTTTCTATCTGTGATTTATTTGCTAACTTTAGTACTTAAATACGCAACGAAATCATACACAATCACGTTATATGCAAGCTGAAAAAACTATAATCGTGAAAACTGAAATTAATAAAATTTGGATTGACCTAAATGAAGAACTTTATAAGTTCATTTTAGGAAAAATAAAAGATGAGCAAACTTCAAAAGATATTCATCAAGAGGTTTTCTTAAAAATTCAAACTAAAATTCATCAGCTCAAACACACTTCCAAACTGACATCTTGGATTTACCAAATTACTAGAAATAGCATCATTGACCATTATCGAAAAGCTAAAAATAATAACATCTCAATAAATGAATTTGATATTCCAGAAATAGATACTCATAATTTTGACTACTCAAATCTAACAAACTGTATCAATCAAAAAATAGAAAACCTTTCAAAACAACATAAAGAAGCAATTATTTTAACCTCTTTCAAAAATTATTCACAAAAAGAACTAGCAGATTATTTAAAAATCTCATATTCTGGAACGAAATCAAGAGTTCAAAAAGCTAAAGAAATTTTAAAAGAAAACATATTAGATTGTCCAAATGTAGAATCAGATAAAACAGGCAAATTACTAAACTTTGAAAATAATTAAAATTAACTACGTCTTTTTCTAAATAATTGCGTCCATCAGATATATAAAACAAAAAAATATTAAAATGGACAATTCAAAAATAGTTACAGTACAAATTCTTAACGCTTTTGCAGAAAACGGAACAGGTGGTAATCCCGCAGGTGTGGTTTTAAATGCAGATGATTTATCTGATAAAAATAAACTTGAGATTGCTAAAAAAGTAGGCTTGTCAGAAACCGCATTTGTTTCTAAATCTAAAACGGAAGACTTTAAATTAGACTTCTTTACGCCAAACAAACAAATAGCCCATTGTGGCCACGCGACAGTAGCTACGTTTTCCTATTTAAAACAAATAGGTGCTCTGCAGGATAATAGTTCATCAAAAGAAACAATAGACGGAAAACGAAAAATAGAAATAAATGGAGATTTAGCTTTTATGGAACAATTGGCTCCAAAATATGTTGATGTAAGCCAGAAAGAAAGTTTAATTCTAAAATCATTAGGATTAAAAAAAACTGACCTTATACCAAATGCTCCAATTCAATTAGTAAACACAGGAAATTCATTCATACTCGTTCCCGTTAAAAGCAATGAAATTTTAAAGAACTTAATTCCTGATTTTGACTTGATAACCAAAATTAGTGACGAATTCGATTTAATCGGCTACTATGTATTTTCTACTAAGACAGAGTATGACGCTACTTCAAGAATGTTTGGTCCTCGTTATGGAATTTTAGAAGAGTCAGGAACAGGAATGGCTGCCGGACCACTAGGTTGCTACTTATTTGACATTTTAAAAATAAAGAAAAGCTCCTTCCATATTCAACAAGGCAAGTATATGAAAGAACCTTCACCGAGCTTGATTATTGTTAATTTACGAATCGATAATGGAGAAATAAAGGATTTAATGGCAGGTGGTAAAGGAATACTAAATAGACAATTAGACATTGAATTAAGAGCTTAAAAGCCAGCATATAACAAAGAACTGAGGTAAAAAACAAACAAATTTTTCTTTAATCTGAGACAATATTATTCTAGGCTCATAGATTCTAAAATCAGGTTCTTTGAGCTTTTTTTATTTGATTTATCTGCTTTTATCTCAGCAATACAGATACGTAAGTTTCATCATATGGTTTGCCAGATTTTGCGATGGCAAAGGACTGTTTCAATAGTTTGTTGGCAACGGCTATCAATGCCAGTTTCTTGCTCTTGCCCTTGTTCACGATTCGCTCATATACCTCTCTGCATGCCTTGTTGTGTTTACAAGCATTGAAAGAACATAGAAACAATAGGTTACGAAGCTTTCTATTACCGACCTTACTTATTCTCGCTCGACCTCTTACACTGCTCCCAGACTCTCGTATCGTTGGGGTTATACCTACATAACTACAAAGCTGCGAGGCCGTTTCGAACTTGTTGAAACCATCGGTGACCACTATTAGGAACAATGCTGTCTTTTGACCTATACCAGGTATTGACATCAATAATGTCAATTGCTCCTGTTGGTCCTCTTTTACCAATGATAAAATCTTTGATTCGATTGCAGCTACCTCTTTATTCAGCTGCTTCCTGTTCCGTATCAAGGAACGATAAACAAACTTTGAGGGTATACCTAAAACTACCTCCCCATGTATCTTGTTCTTGGTCGCCGTTCGTTGTTTTAAATAGTTATCCAATAACCGGAACAACTGTAAACATTCACTCTGAACATCTGTCAAGGCATTATAAATAGACACCTCGTTGACCAGGGCATATTCACATATAGCCTTCGCATCGCTCTTGTCCGTTTTCACCTTGGCAAGTCTCATTTGAATGAAACGTTTGATCGACAATGGATTTACTACCGAAACGATTACGTCGTTCTTGTAAAGAAACTGTGCAAGCCTATAATGATAATATCCGGTAGCTTCCATAACGACCAATGAACCTTTGGGTAATTCCTTAAGGTATTTCTTGAATCCAGTTTCATCGTTCTTATACTGCTCGTGACCCTTCCTACTTCCATGTACATCAAAGACATCTTTACTGATGTCGACTCCAAAAGTTTCTTTATATTTATTCATAAGAAATGTTTTATGAAAGAACCGGCTACTTATGACCGCAACAACTTGAAAACGAGATCTAAGGTCTCACAGAACTGAACGTGGTTTAAGTAGTAAAAGAGAGAGGATTATCAATGTTGTCGAAGTCTAAAGCTTCACTGTATAACATAACCTTAATTCTCTCTTTTGTTCTTTCTGGTTACAACAACAATTTACCGAGAATCAAACTTAAGATGTATAAAAAAAATAGGGCGAATTGTTCTTAAGCAAAGGTTTGGGTATATTTATGAGGTCGCCAAATCTTTTGATTTGGCTTTTAGAAAAGTAAGGTAAAAACAAAATGCAAAAGTTTTGGCTTGTGGCTAAACGGAAAGCACATCGCGTACGACCTGCCCTACTTTTCTTATACGCACCGTTATGCTGTAATAGGGCATCGAGCCCCGTGAACGAAACATTAAATTAAAAATGATTGAATCCTACTAATCCGCCAGTTTTTACATCCCTCCAACTATGACTTCTAAAAGTCGGCTGACTTTGCAGATATTTATCATAGTTCCTTGCCTCTTCATAGGTAAAAACATTATTGGTGCTTAATCCATAATTATCATTTCCAGCCATCTTATCGATATTTTTAATTTAAAATTTCTATTGTTCACTTTTATTACAGCATAACGGTCAAGGTAGAATACGCCTTTGACCAAGTACTGCGTTTATTTATTCAATTCGTTTTCAATCGCTACCCTACTACAGATAACATGGTTTAAATGCCATAAGGCGTATTTCAACGTGCCTATTGTAAGGTGTGAAAAACACCTTACGGCACTTACACCTTGACCGTTGTGCAAAATATTATGACAAACTTTTCTTCAATCGAGCTAAACTCAATAAATGCATTATTAAATTCATTGAATGAGATTGGAAAATTTGAAATGACGGAAAAAACTGAAGCTTTTATTATTGAGGCTCTAACTGATTTAATGCCTTTAACTACTCATCTTGTTGCCCACTATAATTTTAAGAAAATTGAGAGAATTACGATAAATAGAAATATATTAAAAACAAATAAGCGAATTAGAAATATTGATTTCTTAAAATATCCACCAAAGGAATATGTAAAAAGCTATGGTAGGTGTAATTTAAAAAATCAAAGTGTTTTTTACGGAGCTACATTAATTACAACTGCGCTTTCAGAAATGCGACCAAAAGTTGGCGATTTAATTACTAAATCCATTTGGCGAAACAAAACAGGACATACATTTAAAATTTGCCCAATATTTCTTCAACAACCAACTAATAACACATTTAACCCAAGGACATTTGAATTAACACAGGATTTCCATAACATTATTGACAAACAATATTCTGGAAATATGAAAGAAGCAGTTCTCAATGTTTCAAAGTTTATAGCTTACCAATTTGGAAAAATTGTGAATTCAAAAAACCATTTGAATTATATTTTTAGCGCATTCTTTTCTGATAAAATCCTGAATGAATTTGATAATGGTAGTATAGAAGGAATTTTATACCCAAGTGTTAAAGAAAAATTGTCTTTCGAGAATATAGCCCTTAAACCAGACGTTTTTGATAAAAATTTTATTCTTGATGAAGTACGTGAAACAATAGTGATAAAAGACCCATCCGATGGCGGTGGTGGATTAATGCAACTTGGAATTTCAAACTCTAAAGATTTTGATTTTGATAAGAAAGAAATCTTATGGTCAGATACAATTAATCAGCCAAAAGAAAGAATGGATTTTTATAAAGAGGCGTTTGAATTAGACCTCACATAAAAATACTTTGCACAACAATGGCTATAGCAAATAGGGCGGTAGGTCCTATACCCATTGGCTTGGGCGTATTTGCAAAGTCGCCAAATCTTTTGATTTGGCTTTTAGAACAAAAAAGATAAAAACAAAATACAAAAGCTTTGGCTAAGGGCTTAAACGGAAAGGTTATCGCCTATCATCTGCCCTACTTGCCATAGCCGAGACGTTGTAACCAATTTGGTACGATATACAAACATCCTTTACAAAGTTATAGAAACATCGTTTACACTTTTTAAGTTGCATTTGGAACCAACATTCAGATGCTATGCCTTGGAAAGAACAGACGATTATGGAGCAAAAAATCGAATTTATCTGTGAATGGCGAACTGGAAAATACACCATCACAGAGCTTTGTAGAGCCTTTAAAATCTCAAGACCGACGGCTTACAAAATCATTGCCCGGTTTGAAAACGAAGGCTATGAAGGGCTAAGGGAACTATCCAGAAAACCACGTGGCCCACATCCCAATGCCACCAATGAAAAGGTGGTGAGCCGCATTCTTGAATTGAAGGAAAAGCACAAGGCATGGGGAGCTAAAAAATTGCACACCTTGTTGTATAAAGATTTCCCCGATGAAATAATCCCATCGGTCTTGACCGTTCATAACATCCTCAAAAAACATGGATTGGTGTCGCCTCAAAAAAGGCTTAGAAGAGTCAAGCCCATACACCCCATCTTTGACCCAAAACATTGTAACCAAGTATGGAGTGCCGACTACAAAGGCAAGTTTCTTATGGGCAATAAAATCTATTGTCATCCCCTTACGATCGCAGACTCGAAGAGCCGCTTCGTATTTACCGCAAAAGGGCATTACAAAGAAAACCTTGCATCGGCCAAAGCAGAGTTCAAAAGGGTTTTCAGGAAATTCGGCATCCCCGGACAAATCCATACCGACAATGGAAGTCCTTTTGGTTCCGTGGCCGCGATTCAACGATTTACCAGGTTATCCTATTGGTTCATCGAACTCGGAATCATGCCCGTGTTTTCCGACCCGGCACAGCCACAACAGAACGGAAGACATGAACGTATGCACAGGGATTTAAAGGCCGCTTGTGCCAATCCTTCAGCTTATGACCTAAAAGCCCAACAAAGACGCTTGAACAGCTTTGTAAAAGAATATAACAACCTAAGACCGCATGAAGCATTGAACATGAAAACACCCGCCTATGTACACGAATTTTCAGCAAGACCTTTCCCCGAAAGAATCCCCAACTTTGATTACGATTCCAAAATGAAAGTCTTAAAAGTTACACAGAATGGAGCCATCAGATGGAAGGCCTACAATTGGGTTTACCTTTCCGCTTCGCTCCAAGGTAAACATATCGGAGCACTGGACATTGGCAATGGTGTTTGGAGGGTGTTTTATAGAAACGTATTTTTAGGATACTTTGATGAACATGTGTTTAGAAAGAAAGAACAATCAGTAAGGTTAGAAACTAACTTAGTGTAAACGCTAATCTATAACTTTTGTAAACAATGTATATTAACGAACATTTGAACAATGAACCTGCTAACCATAATAATTATCGGAATTTTAGTTTTAGGAGGTATTGCTTTTTTGGCAACACGAGCGGAAAATAAAACTACCACTTTCCAATCAGTAAAAATTCCATTGGACATTCTTGAAAAAGAGTTCGGAAATATAAAAATCAATGGTGGAACTTTGCGCTTTTGGGGAAATTGGTTTGGAAAACCTATGGACAATTATCACGAAATTGAAAACGTGAAATTTGACAAACCCAATAATATTCTGATTTTGACATTAAATGACGGAGAGAAAATAACATTATGGAATCCATCTGACTTGGAAATCGGACATAAAGAATTACGGATAAAAAAAGCTGACAAAATTTTATTTGAATGGCATCTTTACGGAGAAAACAAAATTGGAGATAATTTAAGATTTGAATCTTATATAAATAATGGAATAAGTATAGAGTTTGAGACTGATTTTATGCCAGAAAAACGAAATGTGGAATGTCATAAATCGGAACCAGCTTTATCAATAATCGGATATTAAAAAACTGGTTACAACAAAGTATATAAAAAATTGCTATTTTGTGCTTAAACAATGTGAGTCTTGATGAAAGTCAAGTGCTTGGCTGCTTATATATTGAACCTTCTAAAAAGGCTGATTTTGATGCTGAAATTTATATGTGGGTACGACAAAGTGAAGTTGCAAACGGACTTGACTCAATTCTGTTTAGCACGGTAAAGAAATGGATTGACAACGAATGGACTTTTAAGAATCCTGCATATCCCATTAGGGAAATAAGTTTGGAGAAATGGATGTCAATGAAATAAATAACTACTGGCAACATTGTGTAAAAGCAATAGCGGGTTCAGTATTATTTTGAAATATAAAATTTTAAATCACAGGTCAGTGCTGTCGGACAGTTTAATGGCTTGAAATTCCCTACAGCTCTTTACCGAGACCAATGATGCACAATTATTCATAATCTTCTTATTTTTTTTACGGTATTCATCGGTCGCTACGCTCGGTCACCTAAAGGTGAACCCAAATCGCTACATTGTCGCTTCGCTCCAATTCCCGCCCTTTGGGAAACGTACATCATCACTTCGATAAACTCAGCACAGGCTCCGGGCCATGTCAGATTGCAAGGGCCGTAGGATAAGGGACCATCATATTTTTATCACCTTCAGGCGCCATCGAGGTAAACTGTACATATCAACAGCTATATGCAATCTGGTGTGCTCCCTTGTATTTTTCCTTTTTACGTACCTTTCGGTACGACAAACAAAAATCCAATCGCACGACTTCACATAGCCCTGCGTTACAAAACATTTGAACGAATGAAACAGCATTTAAGGATATTACTATTATACATTTTGACTTTGGCTATTTTTTCTTGTAAAGAAGAAAACTCAGAAAAAAAGAAATTAATTACAATTTCAGGAAAATTGATATCAAGCGAATCTAAAATTGTGTATCTGAAAATGATAGACAACTTTGATTATTTAACAGACAATTATATAGTAGATTCAACCTTAGTATCTTCAAATGGCCATTTTGAATTCAAAATCGAACATTTACCTTCAAATCTGTTATCCTTATCTACAAAAAACTATCAACCTGCTAGTTATATAGTATTAAGACAAGCGCCTGACAAGTATTACTATGGGAGTTGTGCTAGATTTTTTGCTTCTGAGCCAACCTTATATCTTTCGAATACTGATTCTGTAAATATTGAATGGTTTGATAATAAAGGACTGGATTCTATTGTTCATAAAACAAGTGTAGGAAAAAACCAGAACATTATGCGAAACTATTATTCAAATATTTCAGATAATGTAGCTGGAGATTTGGATAGAGAAAACCCTTTAGATTCACAAATCGCTTGGAACAATGTTTTAAAAGACCAACAAGAGGATTTAATTTCATTTGATATTTCTGGAATAAAAGATGCTAATAGTTTTGAAAATTATATGTACTCAGAAATTGTTCTAAATAATTTAAACGGCTACTTAAATTGGTATGAGGATGTATATTTTGATAAAGTAAATTCAGCAATTGAAAGTCAAAGGAAAACGGGCTTGTATAACCAAATATTTACAACATACATAGACCACTTGTGGAATCCTAATAGTTTCGAATACTATAAATTTACAGAGAGATTCGTTAATTATCATATGAATTTAAAGAATAAATCTTTCAAAGCATATTATAAACCGTCTATGGAAAAAAGGGAGATAGCTGAAAAAATATTGACTGGAAAAAATAGAGAAAGGTATCTATCAATATTAGACAGACAAATAAAAAACGTTTTGTAACAATGGTAAGTTGCACAACCCCCTGACCTAAAAGCCCAACAAAGACGCTTGAACAGCTTTGTAAAAGAATATAACAACCTAAGACCGCATGAAGCGTTGAACATGAAAACACCCGCCTATGTACACGAATTTTCAGCAAGACCTTTCCCCGAAAGAATCCCCAACTTTGATTACGATTCCAAAATGAAAGTCTTAAAAGTTACACAGAATGGAGCCATCAGATGGAAGGCCTACAATTGGGTTTACCTTTCCGCTTCGCTCCAAGGTAAACATATCGGAGCACTGGACATTGGCAATGGTGTTTGGAGGGTGTTTTATAGAAACGTATTTTTAGGATACTTTGATGAACATGTGTTTAGAAAGAAAGAACAATCAGTAAGGTTAGAAACTAACTTAGTGTAAACTCTAATCTATAACTTTTATAAACAATGTATATTAACGAACATTTAAAAAAACACGATAGGTAAAAAGGACAAGTCTGAAATTATTTTTGATGTTGTCAATTATCCAAAAGAAATAATTACAAACTAAAACCTTACCAAACAAATGAGAAAGTCTAAAATTGTAATAACCATAATTACCTTGTTCCTATGTTTCAAAGGAATAGCACAATTTAATCAAAATAGCGAAAAGCAAATAGTAGTTGGGAAAGTTGATAGCTTATATTCCAAAATACTAAAAGAGCAAAGAGAAATTTGGATACATACACCTGAGGACTTTAATAGCACTAAAAAATATCCAGTTATTTATGTATTGGACGCATCTCAACAATTTTATGTTATTACTGGAATGCAAAAGCAACTAACGCCTTTCAAAATTCCTCAATCTATAATAGTTGGCATTACCAATACGGATAGAACAAGAGATTTTACGAATACTAATGTTCCTTATCAACGCGGACACGAATCGGAAACTTCTGGAGGTGCCAGTAATTTTGTAAAATTCATAAATCAAGAATTAAAACCGTATATCAACAATAAATACCCAACCGAAAACAACAATACCATTATTGGTCATTCTACAGGAGGTCTTTTTGTACTTTATTCATACTTACATCACGAAAATTCTTTTGATAATTATTTGGCAATTGACCCAAGTCTTTGGTGGGACAAAGAAAATCTGGTTAAAGAAACTCAAGAACAACTAAATAAAGGAAATCGAAAAGAAAAATCATTATATATTGCGGTGGCTAATAGTATTGGCAAAGCAATGGACACGGTTAAAGTTAGAAGAGACAAAACAGTTCCTACTGAACAGATTAGAGCCAACTTAAAGTTTCACGACCTATTAGTGAAAAATAATAAAGAGATTAATTTTAAATGGGAATACTTTGAGAATGAAGACCACGGAAGCATTGTTGTACCAGCACAATATAATGGATTGAGATCTATTTTCTCTTGGTTTCCATTTCCAGAAATGTGGCGTTTTAACACACCAAAAGAATATTCCGCCAAAGAATTAACAGAACCATTTAAAACCCACTATGAAAAATTGAGTATTCGAATGAAACGTGAAGTAAAACCTGATTGGGAATTACTAAATCAAGTTGGATTCTTTATGTTGGATGGACATAATCTTCCTAAAAAAGCGTTAGCATATTTAGAACTGAATGCTGATTTCTATCCTAATGAATCAAAAAGTTTTGTTGCCTTGGGGAATTACTTTTTATCTCAAAAAAACAAATCAGAAGCAATCAAATACTATAAAAAAGCAGTTGGAATAGACGGAAATCAAGAAGCTCAAGCTAAACTAAAGGAATTAGAATAGTAATAAAAACTGCCTCTAATAACGGTAACTGTTGCACAAGCCCCTGACCGGCAGCAAAACGGATTGTTATAAGCCTCTTTAAGGGGCTTTTTTCTTTCAGGGCCAGTATTGAAAAGTCAATTTTTGAAGCTTTACAGATGGGCCGAACAGGAATCGAGCGGTACTTTTTACCAATGCTGCCAAATCAAGCCGGCCCGCCACATTTTTGATTGCATTTCTGCACTTTTAAAATCCAGGTTGTGTCCGTATTCTAAAAGATTATAGAAGAGAGGTTTCTAAAAGACTATATCACCTTAAGGGTATCTTCCGAGACCTGGCCGTCCCTTCTATTTAAGCTAAATATTAAGTTCTTAGGCAGCGATATCTCTATTAAATATCTAGCCCAAATACGATATCACCCATCCTTTTTAAACGAACGGATTATTCTAAATATCTTATCTTCAATGCAAGAAACAAACATACGAGCCGAGACCATTGTGGTTCATTTGATCAAACCTGTTAAAAAACCCTACTACAGAATTTAACAAGAGTAACATTTGCAACCAGCCTAAAATATGGACACCATAGAAGATTACAGACAATTTGAAAACCTAGAAGAAGAACAATTACCGGTCGCCAAACATAAATTACATGATTGGACCCATTTTGCAGGACTATATGCTGCTGAGCATGTAGCAGCCACGGAGTTTGTTATTGGGGCGACCTTCGTGGCACTAGGCGCCAAGACTATGGATATCATTTTAGGTCTATTGATCGGTAATATCTTGGCCGTACTGAGCTGGCGATTTATCACCTCCCCTATTGCCGTTGATACGCGCTTAAGCCTCTATACCTATCTTAATAAGATTGCAGGTGATTCAATGACCAAGTTGTACAATTGGGCCAATGTCATCATCTTTTCGGTTATTTCAGCGGCAATGATAACGGTATCATCTACCGCAGTGCGTTTTGCCTTTGATATACCTGCCCAACTTAATTGGTACCCTACCAATGCCTGGTTTATTTTGATTGTCTTTGCTGTGGGCATCTTTGTGGTTTCCATTGCACTCTATGGTTTTAATGCGGTTTCCGAATTTTCCGGTATCTGTGCGCCTTGGCTCTTTGTAATGTTTACCAGTGGCGCCATGGTGCTCCTCCCCGCTTTGTCTTTAGATGTATTGGATAAAACCTTACCTGCAGGCTGGGCCGATTTTATAACCTTGGGAGACCAGTCCATTTGGACAGGCATCAATAGCGACGGCGCTCCAGGCATCGGATTAGTGGAAGTCATAGGATTTGGTTGGGCTGCCAATACCATAACTCATTTCGGATTGATCGATATGGCACTTTTGCGTTTTGCCAAAAAGAAATCGTACGGCTATGCCACCAGTACCGGTATGATGTTCGGCCATTATGTGGCATGGATCGCTGCCGGAATCATGGGTGCCGGTGCCGCTGTTATCTTAGGAAAATCTATCGTAGAGCTCGATCCGGGCGATGTGGCGTATTATGCTCTCGGCTGGTCGGGGTTTGTCATTGTTATTGTTGCGGGTTGGACGACCGCGATTACGAATTTATATAGGGCAGGATTGGCCGCACAAGCTATTTTCAACAAACATTCAAGAAAGAAGACAACCATTGTGGTAGGTATGGTCACCGTTGCCATCGCCTGTTTCCCCTTCGTATTTTCGCAAATATTGCCACTGCTCACCTATGCAGGGTTGCTGGTGGTTCCTGTGGGTGCGATCGTATTTACAGAACATCAAATTTTTCCTAGAATTGGCTTTACGCGCTACTGGTCTTCGTATCGCCAGCTGACCTTTAGTATGCCTGCCGTGGCCTCTTGGGGCTTGGGGCTTGTCTTCGGGTTCGGATTGAATGCCTTGGATGTGATATCTTTCTATTACCTGTTTATACCCACTTGGTTTTTTACAATCTTGCTGTATACACTGCTAGCGTCTCGGTATGGGGCGAAAGAGAAGTATACTGCTGAAGTCAAGGAAGAAGAAGTTCGAAAGGAAATGATTCAACGCTTTCAAGAACAGCAAGCAAAAGAAGAGCCTGTTATGGCTAAGGATAGGTCTTTTTTTTCTATAGGATTAAGATTTATTGCGATTGCCGCTTTGGTCGCCACCTTGGTGCTAGCTACTAATGTCATGTTCGGTAGTGCAACGGAAACGGAATATGTCGAAAATCGGCAACTCTTTTATACCTACGCCTTCATCTGTACCCTAATATATTTTGCGCTTGCCTATTGGGCACTGCAAAACGGAAAATCAAAAAAAGCTACACCATAATGAAAACACCAATACAACTGCAACAACAAAATTTAGAGGAGATAGAAAGCCGTATGCCTGTTCCGAATTATAATCGCGAAGCAGATAAGACGGGTATCGTGCACATTGGTGTCGGTGGATTTCACCGTGCACATCAAGCTTACTATTTACACCAACTCCGGCAATTGGGTGAAGCTTCAGACTGGGCAATCTGCGGTATAGGCTTACGCGAAGCGGATGCTAAACTATACGATATTTTCAATAGGCAAGACCACCTGTATACGTTGATGATCAAACACCCTGACGGAAAAATTGAGCCCGAAGTCATCGGGTCGATAGTCAATTTTAAGATGGGTGTTACAGACCCCGAATCCGTAATCGCCCGTATGGCAAATGCCAATACTCGAATAGTCTCATTAACGATTACCGAAGGCGGATATAATTTTAACCCCACAACGGGGGAATTCAATTTTGACAACCCTGATATACAACACGAACTACGATACCCCAATGAGCCGATAACCGTTTATGGTTTTCTTACCGCTGCCTTAAAACGACGCCGCGATAAAGGGTTACCTGCTTTTACCATTTTGTCTTGCGACAATATTGAGCACAATGGCGATATGGCGCGAAAGATGCTTCTGGCCTTTGCCGAAGTGCAAGATAAGGGGTTGGCGGAATGGATAGCCCAAGAAGTCCGTTTCCCCAATAGTATGGTTGATCGCATTACACCGGTAACAACGCAACCAGATATCGAAACCCTTGCACAAGACTATGGTGTACAAGATGCCTGGCCCGTTACCTGCGAACCTTTTATACAATGGGTCGTTGAGGATAAATTTTCGAACGGGCGGCCCGCTTTTGAAAAAGTTGGTGTACAATTCGTGCCTGATGTGGGGCCTTATGAGAAAATGAAACTACGACTGCTCAATGCCGGGCATTCCGTATTGGGGCTTTTGGGAGCTCTTCACGGTCATTCTACCATCAATGCCTGCATAGAAGACCAAACCTTCAAAACCTATTTGCGGGCCTACCTAGACCAAGAAGCTACACCCATTTTGGGAAACATTGAAGGCATTGATCTGGAAGACTATAAAGACAGTCTATTAGAGCGTTTTGCCAACCCGAATATCAAAGACAGTGTCAGCCGTATTTGTTCGGAAAGCTCCGCCAAATTGCCCAAATTTTTAATTGCTACCATACACGATAATTTAGCGACCGGTGGCAGTATCAAGTTTGCAACCTTGGTTATTGCTGCTTGGTGTTATTATAGTGACAAAGCAAAGAACAGACATGGGCATTCCATCGAAATTATCGATGCTATGAGCACCGAACTACATCAAGCGGCCAAACCAACCACAACCGACCCCTTGGCCTTTATAAGACAAGAATCTCTTTTTGGTAACCTTATTAAGAATGAGCGGTTTACAAAGTTGTATGCAGAGACTGTTCAGAAAATTTATAAAGATGCCAATATCAAAAGGTATATGAATGAAATGATTTAAAATCTACAATTTACATGCTGAAAAGCGAATAAATAAAGTTCCTCTTCCGGAAACTTGGGTTCCAAGGTGTCTATGCCCGTGTTCGCCTTTATAGGTGCCGAATCTATGGCCTGGGTATGGCCGTTGATGATTCCCTTTTCCAGTCATATCGACGGGGCCTCGGTGAACACTACTTCAAACACCCTTTCCGGCAACACCTGGCACGTACGTCGTATGGTACTCCTTTTTCCCCTTCATAGCTAAAGTGAATGGCCCAACTTTAAGACCAGCTTGATCTTATGTTGCTCTTTTAAATTGTGCCACAGGCATCACGGGCCATAATCCATTACAGACGATTTCCTGGTCGGAAGTCCTTATCATTAAACTATGGCGGATTAACCCTGCGGATGATTCCACAACGAGATTGTAGGATAAGTGTCCATCATATTTTTACCCACACTAAAGGCCAATGCAAAAAAATAAAGGAGCTGTTTCTGCCAACGCACACGAAATAGTAACCAATTAAAATCTTTACTATCTTTGTCATAGATTTTTATGAAAAATAAAACGCAAACATTAGTACTGTTTTTAATCTTATTGGTCATTCCGACCAGTACTGTTTTTGCGTGTGAAAATACTTCTGATAAAGAAAAAACGGAAAAAATATCTTGTAAAAAACAAGACGACGATTCTGAAAAAAAATCGTGCTGCGATAAGGGAGAGAAAGACGATGATGGTTGCGGTGGAACTTGTGACAATATATCTTGTCATTGTCCGAGTTCTGTAAATTCAACAGTATCTTTTGAAGGCTTTCAATTAGAATTATTTAACAATTTCAACCTTTTGGTTAACGAATGGACTTTCGTTCAAAACAAACCAAAAGCAGTTTACTTTTCCGTTTGGCAACCGCCAAAAATAAGCTAAATCCTCTTTTAATAGCCATAGGTCTGTCTTTTTGAGAACAGGCCTACGACCTGTATTCATTAGCTTTTACATTAATCTAAGACATTAAAAATGAAACGAAGTTCAAAAAAACCTCGTTTCTAAAATCGAAATATTATGAGTAAATCATTAAAATATTTGATGGTAGCACTTTGCGTGCTATCAATAACAGCGTGTAACGCTCAAATCAAAAATCAAAATACTGAAACCGTAAAAATCTACGGAAACTGTGGAATGTGCAAAAGCACAATCGAAAAAGCAATCTGTCGTGGATTGGAACAAAGAAACCAAAATGGCGACCATTTCATACGACAGCTTGAAAACTTCAAAAGATGAAATCCTCAAACGAATTGCTCTTGCAGGTTATGATAGCGATAGTTTTTTAGCACCAGATGACACGTATGCAAATTTGCCCAATTGTTGCCAATACGAAAGAGCAAAAGAAGTTTCATCAGCAATGGATATGTCTGCTAACGATCATTCGAAACATTCAAACAAAATGATCGAAATGCAAAACGACAATCCGCTTTCAGCAGTTTTTGACAATTATTTTGCCCTTAAAAATGCGTTGGTAAAAACTGATGGAGCAACCGCTTCAACAAGTGGCAAAAACCTTTCAACTGCAATAAACGAAGTAGAAATGGGAAAACTTTCAAATGACGTTCATATAATTTGGATGAAAATTTTGGATAATTTAAAAACTGATGCTCAAAAAATAGCGGACACAAAAGAAACAAGTCAGCAAAGGCAATATTTCACTTCACTTTCAAAGAATTTGTATGAAGTGATGAAAATCTCAGAACAAGAAACAAAAACATACTATCAATTTTGCCCAATGGCAAACGAAGGAAAAGGTGCAAACTGGTTGAGCAAAGAAGAAACTATTAAAAATCCTTATTACGGTTCTCAAATGTTGAGTTGTGGGAAAACGGTAGAAACACTAAACAAATAAAAATATCAATTATGGAAAATTCAGAAACACATAAAAAGAAGAATAAATACACAACCTTTTTTCTAATGCTAGGATGTTCATTTGTAGCAATGTACATCACAATGTATTTAAACACGTATGCTATCGACCACGTATATTTTAGCTTGACACGATTTTATATGACGTGTTTGGGCATTTCTACAATGGCAGTAATTATGTGGTTTTTTATGCGAAATATGTATAAAAACAAGAAAAAAAATATCGCAATACTTTTAGGCAGTCTTGTACTTTTTTGCTCTGCCCTATTTCTTGTACGCATTCAAAAACCCATCGTTGGCGATATTTTGTGGATGGAGGCGATGATACCACATCACTCGATTGCAATTTTAACAAGTGAGCGAGCAGATATTAAAGACCCAGAAGTAAAAAAACTGGCAGAAGATATTATCGAGGCTCAAAGAAAGGAAATCGAGGAAATGAAAAGAATGATAAAACGATTAGAAAATGAAAAATAACAGATTTATTATTATCATTTTACTGTTGTTCATTTCAAGTAAAATTTCAGCTCAAAATACTGTAAAATATGAATTAATCGTAACCGATACGGTTGTAAATTATTCGGGAAAAGAAAAAAGAGCGATTGCGGTAAACGGACAAATACCAATGCCAACATTAACTTTTACAGAGGGCGATATTGCCGAAATTGTGGTGCACAATAACTTAAAGGAAAGTACTTCTTTACATTGGCACGGACTTTTTCTTCCCAACAAGGAAGATGGCGTTCCGTATTTAACCCAAATGCCGATTGAGCCCAACGAAACATTTACATATAGTTTTCCTATCATTCAAAGCGGAACACATTGGTATCACAGCCATAGCGGACTGCAAGAACAAATAGGAATGTATGGCTCGTTGGTTTTGTTAAAGAGAAAAGATGACCCAACTTTTAGAAAGGGAATTGACGATTTGCCAGCAGTACCAATAATTTTAAGTGAATGGACAGATATAAAACCTGAAAATGTACACCGAATGTTGGCAAACGCCAATGATTGGGCAGGTATCAAAAAAGGAACGACCCAAAGTTATTCAGAGGCAATAAAAGCAGGTCATTTTAGAACTAAATTAGAGAACGAGTGGAAACGAATGTTGGCGAT
Source organism: Flavobacteriaceae bacterium MAR_2009_75 (assembly GCA_002813285.1). Taxonomy (NCBI): domain Bacteria; kingdom Pseudomonadati; phylum Bacteroidota; class Flavobacteriia; order Flavobacteriales; family Flavobacteriaceae; species Flavobacteriaceae bacterium MAR_2009_75. The sequence goes on along the minus strand of PHTZ01000001.1, from coordinate 4,552,110 downwards.
GGACGTCAGCGATGTGTATTACGATAAATTTTTAATCAACGGTAAAAACGAAAGCCAATTGTCGCAATTTAAAGCTGGCGATAGAGTGCGTTTACGCGTTTCTAACGGTGGAGCATCGTCCTACTTTTGGTTAAATTATGCAGGTGGAAAAATGACCGTTGTTGCCAATGACGGTAACGATGTTGAACCTGTTGAAGTCGATAGATTGATTATTGGCGTTTCAGAAACGTATGACGTTGTGGTTACAATTCTGAACGAAGATATTGCTTATGAATTTTTGGCAACGCCAGAAGACCGTACAGGTTCTGCTTCAATTTATTTAGGAAATGGTAAAATTCAGCTAAAGAGCAGAATGCCAAGACTGAATTATTTTGAGGGAATGGAAATGATGAACAATATGATGAATATGGACGGAACCATGGATGATATGGGAATGGATATGTCGTATCAAAAAATGGATATGAACAGGGTTATGTATCCTGAAATTTCAGGCAATCCTAAAAGGAAAATGGATGATAAAATGGAAAACGACCACAAAATGGACCATTCCAATCATGCAATGAATGCCAAACAAGATATGGTAACCTTAAATTACGGAATGTTGAAAGCACCACAGCCAACAACATTGCCAAAAGATGCACCTGTTAGGGAATTGCGCTTTGAACTTACAGGAAATATGAACCGATACGTTTGGAGTATGGATAACAAAGTACTTTCCGAAGTAGATAAAATCCTCATTAAAAAAGGCGAAAATGTTCGCATTACGCTTTATAACAATTCGATGATGCGACATCCAATGCATCTTCACGGACACGATTTTAGGGTTTTGAACGGACAGGGCGAATATGCACCATTGATGAATGTAATTGACATTATGCCTATGGAAACAGACACCATTGAATTTGAAGCGAATATGGATGGTGATTGGTTTTTTCATTGCCATATTCTATATCATATGATGGCAGGAATGAATCGTGTGTTTTCCTATGAAGATTCTAAACCCAATCCGTATTTACCCAACAAAAAATGGGCTTACAACAAATTACAATCTGAAAGCAATAAGTTCCATTTTATGGCAGAAAATGACTTTGCGACCAACGGAAATGATGGAATGGTCATGTTGCAAAACACACGTTGGAGCTTTGGAACAGAATGGCGTTTGGGCTATCACGATGAACACGGTTACGAAACGGAAACGCATATTGGTAGATACATTGGAAAAAACCAATGGTTTATGCCATTTGTAGGTTTTGATTGGCGATATAGAGAACAAAATGGCGAAGTTGAAAAAAACATCTTCGGACAGACCAATACAAAAAACCAAAGAGCTGTTTTAAGTTTAGGAGCTGAATATACCTTACCATTGCTCGTGAGATTACAAGGCGAAGTTTTTACGGACGGAAATGTACGTTTTCAGTTAATGCGTGAAGACATTCCTATCTCGCCAAGATTGAGATGGGCATTTATGGTAAACACCGACAAAGAATATATGTCTGGTTTTAAATATATTATTACTCGAAATTTAGGAATTTCAACTCATTACGACAGCGATATGGGAATAGGATTTGGTGCAACATTAAATTATTAGATATGAAATACCAACGCCTATATGCAATCTGGTATGCTCCCTTGTATTTTTTCCTTTTTATGTACCTTAGGCAACGAAAATTCAATCACATGACTACGCAAAGTCCCTTGTTGTAGGTAATTTGAGAAAAATTTTGCTTAAATACCAATTTTTGGTATTTTTGAAAAAATTAATAATTCAAATGAACAAAAACACATCAATATCGCTCGGAAATTATTTTGACCAATTCGTTCAAAGCCGAATAAGTGAAGGACGATTTAAAAACGTAAGTGAGGTTATTCGCGCTGGATTAAGACTTTTAGAAGAAGAAGAAAATAAAGTAATTGCTCTGAAAACAGCAATACAAGAAGGAATTGATAGCGGAATAGCACACGACTTTGACCCAAAAAAACATCTTGAATCTTTAAAGGCGAAAAAGCACTTGAATGGCTGAATACAAACTGACCAATAAAGCTGTCGAGGATTTGTCTAAAATTTGGAATTATACATTTGAAGTTTGGTCGGAAAAACAAGCTGACAAATATTTCGATAATCTTATTTCTAACTGCCAAGAGATAGCCGAAAATCCTGATTTAGGAAAAAACTATGACGGAATATCAAATCATCTTCTCGGATTGAAAACAAATCGACATATAATTTTCTACAGAACATTGGAAAAAAATTATATCGAAATAACGAGAATATTACACGAAAGAATGGATTTAAAGAAAAGAATATCCGAATAAAAACTGCACACAACTATGGCTCCTATAAAAAACACTAAGCCAGTTCTCTAAAGCTAATTAGTATTTCCTTTTGCCTTAAACCACTTTTTTTCTTTTAAAATAACTTGCTACACATCCTATTTGTGATACACCTTTTCTAAGCTCCGCTTGCTATACGATGTGATGCTTTCATAAGACCGTCACAGGTTTTAATACTTCTTTTTAAGGTTTGGTTATGACTTATTTTAATTTTATTTATTTCACTACTCCAATTTAGAAATCACGCTTCCTTTTTAACTAATTGATTATTCTAAATATCTTATCTTCAACGCAAGAAACAAACATATGAGCCCAACCGTTGTGCCCTATTGAAAATAACAATATGAAATTAGAGAATACATCAATATTAAAAGACGAGAGAACCGACTGTTATTTTATTATGTCGGAAATGTCAATTTCTGATTCCCTCGAACTTATCCAAGATATTTACTAGTATAAGGGGGAATAAAGGGGCAAAGAGAATCTTTAAAGTCCAGTTCAGCTATGAGAATTAGAAAACAAATGGTTAAGGATATTAAAGCCAATACGATTCTCCCACCGATAGTTTTAGGGTTGGTTGTCAATAATGAGGAGTTCAAAGGTGTAAATAAAATTTCACTTTAGGCTTTAGCAGAATTGGTTAATGAGGTAGAAGATGGAAATCTAACCATCATTGATGGTATGCAACGAACCACTGCATTAAACGAGGCGATGGAAGATGGAGCTTCGGTTGATTTAAAAGTTCGAGTTGAATTTTGGATTGCAAGAAAGTTAAACAGTCTTATTTACAGGATGTTAGTTCTTAATACACGACAAGTTCCTTGGAATCTAAGAAGACAAATTGAGACTGTTTTCAGCTCTATGATTAATGAGATGACTTCAGCAGTACCTGAAATGGAGGTATATACAATTGATGAGCCAAATCGAAGATTACAAGGAGGCCAATATCATGCTAACGACTTAATAGAACTGTATTTATCATTTGGTGGACTTAAAGAAAAAGTAGACACTAAAGAAAGATTGGCTGATGAATTCACAAGACTAAATTTTATTGAGGCAACCGAAAACACTGATTTCTCGGATAACTTCTACAGTGCGCTGAAATACCTTGCTTTATTAGACATCGGCATTAGCAGATTTTATTCCCAATACCGCAAAATCACTGACAGCACGTCCGCTCGCGCGGACTCGTTACGAAACATGCCATTGCATTAAGCGGAAGCCAGATTACCATGGCATATTTATGGTGATTTTGCTATATTTCCATAAAATCCGCCGGACATAGCGCGGCGTTGGCGTACACTAACATTCTAAAGACATACAAATGAAAAGCTTTAAAAATGTTTGCATACTATTTTTCTTCATTATTGTTATACCAAACTGCGAAGCTCAGGCAAACGATTCCAAAGCAACTGCATTTACCAATATTACATTGATCGATGTGGAAAAATCCAAGTCATTAGAGAATATGACAATCATTATTAGTAATGACAAAATAAAATCTGTTTTCTCGAGCAATTCACAGCAAATTCCAACGAATGTTGAAATTATTGATATGACGGGTCATTATATTATTCCGGGTCTAATCGATGGGCATGTTCATCTTTTTGCCAATCAAAATAGAAATGCTGATTTAAAAAAACTTTTATTTTCTGGGGTTACCTCTTTAAGGGATATGGGTGGCGACGCCAGAATATATCAAAAGCTTAATAAAAATATAGCAAACGGAACAATGCTATCTCCCAATATATATTATTCCGCGACGTTCTTTGGTCCGGAATTTCTAGAAGACCCTCGTACAAAGTTTGCAAACAAGGGAATTAACCCAGGAGAAGCTCCATGGATGAGGGTTGTAAAGGATGATACTAACCTGAGGGAGGTAATTTCCGAAGCAAGGGAAATCGGAGTAACTGGAATTAAGGCCTATGCTTCAATTTCACCCGATTTACTTAAAAAGATTTCGGAAGAAGCTCATAATCAAGGATTGAAAGTTTGGAGCCACTCAGCTACTTTTCCAAGTAAACCAAGTGACGCAGTAAAGGCAAATGTGGATGCTATATCACATGGTGTTGGAATGATAACGGAAAAGGCTGAAACAGTTCCTAATTCATTTAATGATGCGATACGTAATTTTATACCAATTCAAGATTTTGAAAATGCTAACGCCTTATCTAATGTATATGTTGATTTACTCCAATCAATGAAATCGAATGGAACTATATTCGAACCAACAATCTCAGCTTGGAAAAGAGTTCAAACTGAAAATAAGGATGCTGAAAAGAATGAGCAAAAAATGAACCCAAAGAGTAATATGGCACAAGCGAGGACTAAAATGAACATTCCCGCTATGAATAAATGGGTTAATAACATAACAAAGGCTGCCTATATTAATGGGGTTACCATTTCAGCCGGAACCGATTTTACGCGGGCAATAAAGTGGGTTCAAGATGAGATTCGGTTTCTTGTTGAATCTGGTCTTACTGAAATTGATGCCATCAGAGCAGCAACTTTGAATAATGCCATGGTAATCGGAATTGATAAAACTCATGGTTCAATTTCAATTGGCAAGCAAGCTGATTTAGTTATTTTAACCAAAAACCCATTAGAAAATATTGAAAATATAAGAAGTGTAAAAATAGTTTATAAAGATGGGAAACGGTATTCAGCAGAATAGTAAATTAAAACGTACACCAACAACGCCTATAGCAAATAGGGCATAAAGCGCTAAATTTAGTGGTTTGGGCGTATTTGTTGAGTCCGCCAAATCTTTTGGATTTACTCATGTGGTTTCTATTTTCAATAAGGAATTCGTGATAACACAGCGCTATGCCAGAATGCAAGGGTCGTAGGATAAGTGGACTATTTGCCAGAACCGCCGCAACGGCTCAACTACTCGACATATCAGGACGCTATATGCAATCTGGTATGCTCCCCTATATTTTTCCTTTTTATGTACCTTAGGCAACGAAAATTCAATCACATGACTACGCATAGTCCCTTGTGGTAGGCAATTTAAGAAACGAGCAAATTGAATATTAGAAAAGCAATAGAAACTGATATTGATAAGGTTTGGGAAATATTCTCAAAAGTGATTGAAACAGGAGACACTTATGTATTCAGTCCAAATACACCAAAAACGGATTTAAAAAAACATTGGTTTGCAGATTACATGGAAACTTATGTAATGGAAGAAAATGGACAAATACTCGGAACGTATATCATTAAGCCCAATCAAATTGATTTAGGAAATCACATTGCAAATTGCAGTTATATGGTGAACCCAAATTCGCACGGAAGAGGAATTGGAAAAAAACTTTGTGAACATTCTATTAAAATAGCAAGGGAAAATAGATATGAGGGTATTCAATTCAATATTGTAGTAAGTACGAATACAGGTGCAGTGGAATTATGGAAAAAGTATGGCTTTGAAATAATTGGAACTACACCGAGAGGATTTAAACACTCTAAATTGGGCTTAGTTGACACCTATATTATGTATAAAGACTTAAAAAAATAAAACGGCCTACATCAAAAGTAACCGTTGCACAAGCCCTTACACAGTTCCTGGATTGAACAATTATGAGCCCCTTAATGGGGCTTTTTGTTTTTATGCAGGTAATTTCTAAAGGATTAACCAGGTCTAAAAAAGTTTGTAGGTCGCCCTACCCGATTTGACCACCTCCTATATCTAGTAACAATACTTCAAAAAATAATTACCGAACGTTTGGTAAAATACTTTTCGATTTATACATTTGCAGTATGAGACCACAAAAGATAGAAGAGCAAGAGATGCTTAATGGCTTTGCAAAACTTTTTAAGGAGAAAGGATATGAAGGTACTAGCTTGGCTGAATTAGCAGTAGTTACCGGATTAAAAAAAGCAAGCTTATACCATCGGTTCCCGAAAGGAAAAGAAGAGATGGCAAAAGCTGTATTGCTGAATATCAATGAATGGGTAGAGCAATATGTTTTCAATACGTTAACCGATCCATCACACCCTCCAGAAGAACGACTTAAAAATGGATTGCAATCCATAAAGAAATTATACGATGATGGCAACACCCCTTGTCTTTTACAAGCCTTCTCAATGCAATCTGGAATAGAGGTATTTCATCAACTGATTAATGATTCTATGTCAGATTGGGTGGATGCCTTTACAAATATCGGATTGGCATTTGACTTAAGTCAGTCAGCAGCAAAAGAAAAAGCAACTCAAGTGCTTATTGATATTCAAGGTAGCCTGATCGTATCTAGGGGATTTAATAACCCCAATATTTTTATTAATTCCTTAACTCATATCGAAGCCATGTATACCAAAGAATAAAAAAATTTACCCTAGTATTTTACCGAACGTTCGGTTATTAACAACTATAAAACTACAAGTTAATGATATGAAAAAAGCGAAATGGATTCACATGATAGGTTTAGCACTAATTATGGGCTGTACAAACAACATAGGCGACACAAAAAAGATAATAAAAACTGAAAATAAAATGAATCAAATTAAATACAGAAATATCGTAGTTGACGGATTATCAATTGCTTATCGGGAAGTCGGGGATGCAAGTAAACCAACAATATTATTGTTACACGGTTACCCGTCATCTTCACATCAGTACAGAAAAGTGCTCGATCAACTCGGCGATGAATTTCACCTAATCGCTCCAGATTATCCGGGTTTTGGCAATAGTGATTTTCCTTCTCCTGAAGAATATGAGTACACCTTTGATCATATGGCCCACACCATGCAGTCATTTATTAAATTAAAGGGATTGGACTCCTATGCCATAATGATGCAAGATTATGGGGCCCCTATCGGTTTCAGAATTGCTACTACGAACCCCGAAAAAGTAACCGCGATTATTACACAAAATGGCAACGCTTATGAAGAGGGTATCGGTGAAGCCTGGGCAGGTATTAAAGCATTTTGGAAAAACCGCAATGAAAGTACCGAAAATGCTTTGCTACCGGCATTTACGCTAGAGGGCTTAAAATGGCAATATACCCACGGAACTAGAAATGCTGAAAACATCAATCCTGATACGTGGCATTTAGATTACTTACGAATGTCACGGCCTAACGCACACCAGGTAAATTTAGATTTATGGTACGACTATCAAAGTAATTTAGAATTGTATCCCAAATGGCAACAGTATTTAAGAGAGCACCAACCACCCGTTTTAGTAGTTTGGGGTAAAAATGATGAATACTTTCCGGAAAGCGGTGCAGAGGCATTTAAGAAAGATGTTAAGAAAATAGACTATAATATTTATGATACCGGACATTTTGCTCTTGAAGAAAATGGAGATGAGATAATATCAAAAATCCGAGATTTTATGAATGCTTTAGAGTAATTAAAAAAGGCTTAAAACAAATTACTGTCGACTGCATAAGTAATAGGTCATCATACCCTAACTAATTGAATATTAAATAAAAATGAGAGCAATTTTAAATAGAGCATTACTATTATGTAGTATAGTTCAGTTACTAAGTGCAAAATCTTTGGCACAAGAAAAACAAGACCCATTTGTAACCCAAATCGGAGAGGTAGAAGTTATATCATTATCTGACGGTGTTGTGCCGACAGATGCCTTTAAATTATTAAAAGAGGAACATTCGGGCCAAATTGATAGTTTGCTTTATAAGTCTAAGGTAGAAAACCCGGTAAACATTCAAGTCAATGCATTTTTAATTCTGTTAAGGAACAAAAAAATATTGGTTGATGCCGGAGCGGGAGATTTTTTAAATATGGACTCCGCAGGAAAACTGGTAGAAAGTTTAAGAATGGCGGGGTACCAACCCAAGGATATCACAGATATACTACTAACTCATGTGCATGCGGATCATTCCGGAGGACTATCGATTGATAATAAAATTGTGTTTCCAAATGCTCTTATTCATTTAAACGAACTTGAATATAACTATTATACCGATACTAAGAATCTTGAGGGAATGAAAGAAATGGAACGCGCTTTTTTTCTAAAAGAACAAGTAATACTAGATTTATATAAAGACAGAATAAAGACTTTTAAAGGTTCTAAAACTATATTTCCCGGTATAAAAACGGTCCCTCTAGTAGGTCATACTCCCGGCCATACAGCTTACTTACTAAAAAGTAGCGCTAATAAAATTCTGTTTTGGGGAGATATGGTACATATCAAAGAAATACAATTCGTATTGCCAAATCTTGATGATTATTATGATATGGATATGGAAAAAGGAAGGCGCCAACGACAGAAAGTATACAAAGCTCTAACGCGTAAAAAAACAACTATTGCAGCTGCTCACATTAAGTTTCCCGGTATGGGTAAACTTAGAGAAAGTAAAAATAGATATGAATGGATTCCTATCGAGTAACTTAGTTGATAGTACCAGTTTTTGGTTTAATCTTTTTATGATATTTTACTTCTAATTTTTTACAATTTGACAAACTCCAAGAAATTTTAAGTTTAAATCTTTACGACTATGGATGGGCTAATAAATTATATATTGGAGTTTGGGCAGTTAAACACACAACAAATTAAATTGATCAAACGTAGCGCTCACGAAATCACACTTCATAAAGGTGCATATTTTTCTGAAGCTGGTAAAATACCAAATCAAGTCGCATTTGTGATAGAAGGTGTTTTCAGAAGATGTTATTATAACTATAAAGGGGAAGGGTCAAATATGCAACGATTGGTAAAGATGGGCCTACCGGAAAATTCTTTAGTGAAGAAACAAATCCTGAAACAGAGCTAATAGATTGGTAATGATAAATAACGCATCGCCAACAACGGTATCATAACAATAGGACAATGAGGTTCAAATTAGGGAACACTACAGGCCGTTTTCCACACTACGTTGCATACACTAACCCGATAATGCACAATTATTCATAATCTTCTTATTCGCCGTTTCCGGATATTGACAAATACGCGCCATCTAGCAAAACTTTGAATATCAACACCTTTCGTATTCTGGTATGTTCATTTGTATTTCAGTTTTTACGTACCTTACCGTACGAAAACGAAAATCCAAACGCACGACTTCACATAGCCCTGCACAAGTGGCCATAAAACCACCGCAATTCACATTCACAATATGAAAAATTTCATAACTCTTCTTTTTCTAACCTTGAGCACGAGCTTTACAGCTTTTAGTCAAACGTTGAAAAACAAAGAAATAAATATACCAGCTGTTGAGTACAGACAAGGAATATACTATTTAGAATTAGATAGCAGTACCCCATACGAAAGGGGCTACCAACATGGAGCAGCCTTACAATTTGTCATCAAAAAAGCTTTAAAGAATTTTGAAACCTGGATAAAGGAAAATACATCTGTAAAAATACCTGAAGAGGCCATTTCTGACTTCACCACCAATAGACGGTATATTCAATCGGTTAAAGCTCAATTACCTGAATTGTTTAATGAATTTCAAGGCATTGTTGATGGTGCCCAAGTAAATTTTGACCAACTCTTTGCTTATCAAAGTTTTGATGAGTTCTATTCGTATTTAGAAGCTGGCAATCATTTTAAGACCAATGAAGGTAATTGTACCACAACAGGTGTTTTTGGCAGAAAAAACAAAGCGAATTACCTGACTCATAATAATGACCTGCCCAGCTATCATGAAGACGCGGTAACGATACTGAAAATTAAGTATCCAAATTCAGATGTGGTCATACTACAACAAACCTTTGCTGGGCAGATCGCTCAAAATGGAGTAAACAATTACGGTGTCGCTGTTGGAATAAACACCATAATAGACCTGCCTGTATCGAACACGGGTATTCCTGTTTCGTTTAACATACGAAAAATACTGGAGTCAAAAAACAGTGCCGAGGCTCTTGAGTATCTTAAAGAGGTACATTTCGGAACCTCAATGAATTACTTAATTGCGGATCGAGAAATCGCGATTTCAGTAGAAACTTGGGAAGATACTTTGAAAGTTATTGATCATAAGAACCGACAATATATAGCGCATACCAATCATACCCTACAAGAAAACGCAGCTGTTATTTACGAGATAGATGCCGATGTGAACGATAGCAACTTTGGGTTTACCCATGGAAGATTAAAGCTGGCCAATCAAATTTTAGAAGCCGAGGCAAATAATATAGATTTTGAAGGATTGCAAAAACTAAAAACAACCCGACCTATTCTGAATGGCAGTACACTCATGGGCACCATCATACGTATTCCGAAAAAGGGATTTCCTGTTTTATGGACTACCGGAGGTTCGCCAACTATTTTTCACCATGTTAAATTTACGTTTTGAAACAAGTACCGCCACTAACACTAGGTATATTTCATTGTTAGTACTCCCCTACTTACTAAAATTATTGCGTATTTTCTATTCGTTCGGTATTGGCTAAATCAGTTACTGAAACACCCAGCAAAAATTCAATCGCAAGATTGTACATAGCCCTGCTTTATCTGTCATTTGAACAATAAATTAGGAACTGATTGCGGATGAGGACTGATTTTAGTGGAAAAAACGATTCGAAAATCGTTGATGAAAATAAATACAACTACAACAACCTAATCTATATAGTCGGTATTAGTTTTGCATGCAACTTTGAACACAAAACGCCACAAAGAGGAGTTAAATTTTCAGAGTGACAGAAGACCCCAGCGGCTGGGAGTATTTAAAGTCTGAAAACACCAATTCAACCACAATTAAACTTGTAGTCATTGAGGTCGCCAATGGTAATCCAATGGCAATCAACGCGCCTAATCTTTGGGATTTACTCATGTGATTTCTATTTTTAAGAAAGAATTCGTGATAATGTTCTGCTAAGTTGTAATTACAAAACAAAAGCCCTGGCCCACGGGCCGGTCAGAAATGAAAAGTTTCCTTTACCTGTTCTACTGGCCATAGGCGAGACGTTCTGCCCAAGCTAAAAAAAATATCGAATTGAAAATAAAATTATGTCACTAGCTACATTTGAAAAAAATAAACTTTATAAAGTTGCTCTCGGCCTCGCGATATTTACGATAATCTATAATGTGGCCGAAGGTCTCATTGCTACCTACCTCGGGTTTGAAGATGAGAGTTTAGCGCTGTTCGGGTTTGGTTCCGACAGTTTTATAGAGGTCATTTCAGGGCTTGGCATCGCCCATATGATCGTAAGAATACAGAAGCAACCTGACAGCGATAGAGATAAATTTGAACGAACTGCGTTACGTATTACAGGTTTTGCATTTTACGTATTGGTACTTTCACTTGTCGTCACCAGTTTGTACAATATTTATACGAACCATAAACCGATCAACACTTTTTACGGAGTTATAATTTCTGCAATTTCAATTCTTGTAATGTGGCTTTTGGTGGCTTGGAAAAGAAGCGTCGGAAAAAAACTGGATTCAGACCCCATTTTGGCAGATGCGAACTGCACAATGGTTTGCGTTTATATGTCGATAATCTTACTTGTAAGTAGTGGAATTTACGAACTGACCAGTGTACCGTACATAGACAGTATCGGAACTCTTGGGCTTTCGTACTTCGCATTCAAAGAAGGAAAAGAATGTTTCGAAAAAGCGAACAGTGATAAATATTGCGGTTGTGACTGATGCGGAGGTAGCATTTTCTAAAGAAAAGCTAACTATTAGGTATCGAAATAAGGACTTGGTAGAAACCAGAGATTGAAATGGGGTAAAGAAAATAAATGCTAAAAAAGATAGGATTTGTTTGGTGTTAAACCAATAACCATCTGCCCCGTTTGTGCAATATTCACTTCTGTAGCTTAGTTTGCCATAATAATTACCGACAGCCAACCATTACGCTTTCCTGTAATCTACTAAAAGCAAAAATTTTTATCTTTCACCTGAATACTAAAGCATATTTCCCTCTACTGCTTTAGAAATTAGAGTTGCTTATAACGTTGATAAAGTGTGATTGCTCGTATTCGTTAGTTTAGTAACTTGTACTCCCTACGTTAGCAAAAATTTTAAAAAATACTTACTGAATTAAAATTTTACCTTTGTATAAAAAATAATGGCTGAGAAAGCATACATAACATCCGAGATCTTAAACTGGGCTAGAGAGTCTGCTAATATCTCTGTTGAAGATGCTGCCAAAAAGGTTTCTGTATCGTCTGAAAGGTATCTGACTTGGGAGAATGGAAATGATTTTCCGACAATTCGACAAGCTCAAAGCTTGGCAAAAATATTCAGAAGACCATTTTCTCTTTTCTTTTTACCAGAAATACCAAAAGATTTTCAACCACTACAAGATTATCGAAGAAATGATGCGCAGAAGTTAGATACAGCATCATTATTTATAATTCGAGATGTTCAAGAAAAACAGAATTGGATAAGTGAACTATACGAAGAAATTGGCGAAGACAAACTTCCTTTCGTTGGTAAATACTCTATCAATGATAATCCAGAAATTGTAGCTAGAGATATATTGAACACCTTAAAGATCAGTCCAAATAATTATCAGAAAACACCGATAAACGAATGGATTGATAAAGCAGAAACTGCAGGAATATTTATATCTCGTGCTAGCTATTTACATTCGCATTTAGTTCTAGATAAAGATTTAATTCAAGGTTTTGCGATTGCTGACAAATTCGCACCTTTTGTATTTGTGAATTCAAAAAATTGGAATGCACCGCAATTATTCACATTAGTCCACGAATTAGCACATATTTGGATAGCTAAATCGGGCATCTCAAATGAAATAGATATTGATTTTACTGATAAACCTAAATCAAAATTTCATCCAGTAGAATTGTTTTGTAACCAAGTTGCAGCTAATGCTTTAATGCCGAGGGAGTTAATTATCCCATTGGGAACAGATGTTTTTAATTCGAATGATTTAATATTTAGACAAGCTAAAGAACTCGGTATAAGTTCTTTTGCGCTATTAGTTCGCGCTTTAAACTTAAATTTAATTACCCAAAGTCAATATAAAATTCTAAAACAGGATGCTCAAATCGAATTTGAGAAATTTTTGGAAAAAGAAAAGGTAAAAAAGGAAAAACAAAGAGAAAGACAAGGTGGACCAGACGCTTATCTTTTGCGCCTAAACAAAAACAGCAAACTATTCACGAGAATTGTAATGGATTCTTTTAATAACGGTTCGTTGTCACCATCAATTGCAAGTAATCTTCTTAACACGCAAATTAATAAATTTCAAAAATTTGAAAAACTGCTTGCCTAATGTTCGAAGATGAAAAAGTAATTTACTGTATTGATGCTAATATTCTTATTCAAGCTTGGCAAAAATATTACTCGCCAGAAATTTGTCCTTCTTATTGGGAAGTTCTAAACGATTTAGGTAAAAAAGGCGTTATTTTCATTCCCGAATTAGTTTACGAAGAAATTGAGAAAGGCGAAGACAATCTTTTTGAATGGCTAAAAAACAGTGATATTCCGATTAGAAAAATTGACGGAGAAGTAACAAACTGTTTGAAAGAAATATATGCATCTAATCCAAGTCATAAGTATTTAGTTTCAAGCAATGGAATTCACTCAAAAGCTGACCCTTGGGTAATCGCTCACGCAATTAGAGAAAATGCAATTGTAGTGACTAAGGAAACAAAAGACCATTTTAAGAAACAGACTAAAATTAAAATTCCTCATGTTTGCGACAATATGAATGTCAAGTGGATTGATGATTTTGAATTTATAAGGGATTTGAACATAAAATTCATTTGTAAATCAGAATAACTTCAATGGTTAATAACTTATCTAAACATAGCTAATATAGGCTTTCCGAGAGGTCTTGCTTATTTATAAAGACCACTCTTTGTTTACACGAAAAGTTAGCATTTTTTTACAAGCTTCGTATAATACACAAGTCCGTTGTCGATTTTAAATTCCAAATTCACCCCAAACAACTAAATTAAACTAGTCAGTAAGACCCCTAATGACCACTATCAAGGCTATAACAAACAATTGGGCGTTACTATGTTTTAGTATCCTTTTTATCTCATTTACTCCTTGTAAAATCGCAGCACAAACTTTTGATGTTATTATCGATACCGACCTTGGTGGTGACCCAGACGATATTCAGTCCTTATTTAGGGCGGTACATTATAGCGATGTTCTTAAAATAAAAGGTATCGTTTCTACCCCAAATACCGATATTGAGCATCACCCTTGGGATACCCTTCAGCATACGACCCTAATTAAAGATTGGATAAAACGAATAGATGTTGACCACCTTCGGGCAAACGGCTACAACCATTTAATGACCGAAAGCGAGTTGCTTTCGCTCGTAAAATCGGGGTCTAACGAACCGGGGAATCCGTCAACAGCAAAAAGCAGTGAAGGCTCACAATGGATTGTTGAGGTTGCCAAGAACTACACCAAAGAAAACCCATTGTATATATTGGTTTGGGGCAGTATGACCACGATGGCCCAAGCCCTATTTGACGCACCCGATATTGCCGGCAACATTAGAATGTATTATATAAGTTCATCGAATACCTTGCATGACCCTGCAAGTAGAGATTTTGTATTTGAATTTATGCAAAATGAATATCCCGAACTGTGGTGGATAGAGAATGGAATACTTCCCAAGGGTACCCATGAAACCTTTCGTGGGGTCTATCAATCGGGTATACAAGACGGGGAATGGGGTTATACGAGGTTTACGGCGGCCAATATCCGTAATCACGGCTCTACTCATAACGGGTTGTTTAAAGAGAAGTGCGGTGATGTATTTCCGTTGGCCAACTATCCGAAGCATAGCCTAAAAGAAGGTGATAGTCCTTCTATCTTGTATCTCATAGCTCCCGTAATAGGGCAGCTAGGTAATGTGAACGACCCAACACAAGAAAACTGGGGCGGGCAATTTAGACATTTCAATAAAGACCGCTATCCAAACTATTATGTTGATTTAGACAAATCACCCGAAGAATGCCAGTACACCATTGGAAAATGGCGGTATGACGTGATGAATGATTGGAAACTAAGGTGGGACCGTTACGACACCAATTAACAAATAGATCACTACCACCTACATAGCTATTAGCGATACGTAACGGTAAATTGGTGCTACAGGTTTTTCAAAGCATTAAATTCTAGAGAACTAAAAATCGGAATATTTTGTGGATAGCGAAAATTTACTAAATTTGGTAGCTTATAATAAGTGTTAATATTACACGACTAGGTATGTTTCTGCCGTACTGTTCATTAACACATGAAAAATCGCTAAATGATGATCGCTATTAATTGTAAACAATTGCTTTTTACGGCCTGCTTGGCATTGACCACAACTGTAGGGTTGTCACAAAACCCATTAAATTTTGGAGAAGGAATGCTTTCGGCCGACCCCTCTGCCCATGTGTGGGAAGACGGTAGGTTGTACGTATATGCATCACATGATGAGCCTTGCCAAGAAGATTTTTGGATGAAAGATTGGCGTGTATTCTCTACCGACGATTTGGTGAATTGGACGGATCATGGCGCCATTATGAACGTAAGTGATATTTCATGGGCCGATAATTATGCCTGGGCACCAGATGCCGCGTACAAAGACGGTAAGTATTACTTCTGTTTTCCGGCTGGTACGGGGTTTAAAGACCGTGTAAACCCCGAGAATAGCACTAAGTGGATGGGCATAGGAATTGGAGTTAGCGATTCCCCTACGGGTCCGTTTGAAGACCATATAGGCGCACCATTATGGACAGAGCCTTATGCCAATGATCCTTGTCTATTTATCGATGATGACGGCACACCTTACTTGTATGTACATGCCATGGGAGCAGATTACAAGGTGATTGAGCTTACCGACGACATGAAGGCGGTAAAAGGAGATTTTGAAAAAATGGATATGGGCGGATATGAGCCAAAAATGGAAGGTCCGTTTGTTTTCAAGAGAAACGAAAAATACTATTATACCATTGCCGAGAACAATAGAGATTTATCGTATTACATGTCAGATAGCCCAAAAGGACCATGGACGTATAAAGGTATTTTTATGAAGCAAGAGCATGACAGTAACAACCATGCCTCTATGGTAGAATACAAAGGACAATGGATGCTCTTCTATCACAAATGGTATGAGAACAACAGCGGTTGTGAAGACCAAAAATTAGAACGAAAAATAAATGCCGAATACCTGTACTTTAATAAAAACGGCACTATTAAACCTCTAAAAAGAACGGAAAAAGGGCTTACGGCCAAGTATAAAAAATAGAGTAATACTTTACTCAAACCTTTTATTTTTAAACTGTAATCAACTTAAAACGATTACAGTTTTTTTATGTAAATTACCCTTTTATAAACTTGACCTCCTCCCGAGATTAGGTTCGATTACATCACCAAATTGTTTCAAGTCTGAATTGTGGAAATTCACCGAAAATGTAATTTTTGAAAAGTTTCCTTCCCTCCCCTTCTACTAGCAATTTAGAGAACCGTTACACCCAACTAAAACTAAAAAGTATGCGTACTTTAATGAATAAGATTACAACACTGCCCTTTTCAATTTTGCTCATCATATTGGTTTTAGGTTGTAACTCAAAAAACAAAAAATCTGTTGAAAGCACTCAAAACGCTGCTTCTCAAAATGTACTTTCCCCAGTAATCGATTCTATTCATTCAGAGATACATAATGGAGATTACGGATTGATCGACCGTTTTATGGTCATACAAAATGAAGCGGTTTTGGCCGATTTTAAGTATGAGCAAGATTATGAAACCATTGTTCAAGAATATGATACCACCCATCATCAATACAATTTCAATAGCGTAAAGTGGCACCCCTATTACAAAGAAACCGAATTGCACACGCTACAGTCCGTCACTAAAAGCATTACGGCTATCCTATTTGGCATTGCATTAGATTTTAATACCGATTATGCCGTTACAGATAAAGCAATGCCACTCTTAACTAATGAAGAGGATACTATTCAAGATAAACGAAAAGAAAAAATAACTATTGAAGATTTATTGACCATGCGGAGTGGTTTAAAGTGGAATGAGGAAACCGACCACAACGACACTACAAATGACTGTTTTAGACTAGAAGCTAGTGATAACTGGATAGATTATGTTTTAAGCAGGCCTATGGATACATTACCAGGTTCAAAATTTGTATATAACGGTGGTGGCACTGTTCTTTTAGGAAAAATAATTAGAACTATTACCGGTAAACGAATTGACAAATGGGCTGAAGAAAAATTATTTGGGCCACTTGGCATTACCGAATACTATTGGAAAGAAACACCCGATGGAGAAATCGATACGGAGGGCGGGCTATATCTCAAGGCAGAAGACCTCGCCAAAATAGGGTCGTTATTGTTAAATAAAGGGAAATGGAACAATACACAAATTGTTTCTGAAAATTGGTTCACAACATCCACGAGCCCTATAGTAAAAGACGTAAAGCCTCATTGGGGCAATAAGACAGGGTATGGCTATCAATGGTGGATTCCCGAATACAACGATGATGGCAAACCCAATATTTACGCAGGCAACGGTTATGGTGGGCAGTATTTGATGATGAGTCCGAAATACAATTTAATAGTCGTCTTTAATGGTTGGAATATTAATGATCAGCCCGAAAAGTCAACTTGGCGGGTTTTGCAAGACCGAATACTACCGGTACTTGAGAATAAATAACTGGTATACGGGTAAGTTTATAATTCGTTGATATTTACATTAGTTTAAGTCTTCCACATTATAATATGCACCATGTAAAGCAATGCCAATTTGAACTAAAATTCTGAATAATTATTTCTTCCACTCTTGGTATGACGGCTATATTTTCCACTGAATTCATAAAAAAAATAGGAGTCGTACGGTAATAACCGAATACTATCATCATTATATCTTCGTTGATAAAAAAGATTCAAGTTGTGCATTTAACGTTATAATTGAGCTATCTGAAAATTATACTTAAAACCAAACCCCTTGGCACTCATTAGATATGAGATATTTAATTTCTGTATTAATTTTATTCATTAACTGTTCTAATATAAATGAAATGAAAATCGAATTAGAAAAACTTGATAGTCATTTGAGAGAAAAGCGTCCAGACTATTATAGTAAGCTCCAAAAGCCTTTATCTGAAGCGCAAATTTCAGCTTTAGAAGCTGAATTTGATATGAAGTTGCCCAATGATGTAAAAGAACTCTATTTATGGAAAAACGGGCAAGCATCTGACTGCTACGTAGCCTTGGTGAATAATTCATTATTCGAGCCATTAGAACAAGTCTTAGCAACAAATAAAGAATTTACCGAGATGATAGGCTATGATTTTACTATTGAAAATTGGTGGAACAAAAACTGGCTACCCATTTTAGGTAACGGTGGCGGCAGTTATATCTGCTATGATCTAGAAGGTATATTTACTGGAGAAAAAGGACAATTGGTAGAATATTGGAATGAATATGATGACAGGCCCGTAATCGCGCCAAGTCTTACGGATTTTATAAAAAAGATGAATCAATATTATGACGAAACACCTGCCGAAGAATTTGATGAGTTTTTTGATCTTAGTGATGGCATCTCTGATTGGAGAAAGGAATTTATTGTAGACCAACCCATAAAAAAATAGATGTTTCCAAAGATTTGAGGCAATTGAAAATGAAATATGCAATTCTGTTTTTGTTAATCGTAACAACTAATTGCACAAATAAAATGGATATAAAATCAATACCTTACAATAATCAATTAAAAAAACTACAGCTTACCGATATTCCGTTCAATGCAATGACATTGGCTGAAATTCCTGAACCTTTTTACACCGATTATTCACACCATAAAAATGAAATTGCTCGCAATCATAAATCATTCGATACCCAAGGGTTCAAATCTTTATTGTTAGAACAGTTGTCGAAAAAACTTGGTGAGAATGTGGTGCGGCTATTGTTCATTACCCCAAAAGAAACAGGGTTGCCCTACGATGCGTTTGCCTATTTATCGAATAAAGAAATTGTAGCCCTGCATATTGATAAAAATTTGAATTTAGACCAATGGATGAGCATTGTACTTGAAAGACAATATAAAAATCTTGAAAGGGATAAATTAAAGGGGCTGTTTGAAAGTCAACCAGAGTTAAATCCGAATCCACAATTTATGTTGACCTTAGGTAAAGGTGAATTTTCAAAAAAGATGGTGAATTCTGGAATGTTAGTAGATGAACGCCCGTATGAAAATACCGGAGCCTACTTGCACAAAAGGGCACCCGAACAATACAACGAGGCAAAGATTGCCAAAGAAAAACAGCACTACATTAAAAAATACATTGATACCAGTGGCACTAGCATTAACACCGACCAATTGTCACAATTGTTCAATGAATTTCTTACTACTAAAAGTTTAAGTCCGAACCCGGCACAGCACAACGAAAGCGTTTATAGTGAGTTTGAATCTTTGGCAAATTATAAATTTCCGGAGGAACTAAAAGTACTATTAAACCACCATAACGGTATTGAAAACACAGGCTTTCTAACCGCAGAACAAATACTAACCGAATGGCAGAATTGGAAAACCATTTTCGACGACCCCAATTGGAGGTTGGCCGATTTAACGGGTAACAACCACCCTGATGGCAGAAAAACCATAGGCATGTACACCAACCCTTATTGGGTGCCATTTTTGAGTACATCAGGCGGAAATTTCATTGCCATAGATTATGCCCCGGGCAGTAAGGGTACATCGGGCCAAATTATTGCATTTGGTGCCGATGAAATAAAAATTCGCTTTATCGCCGAAAACATGGAAGACTTCTTACGGCAATTTATAAATGGTGATAAAGTTTTAAATAAAGGATTTTAGATTATCAATTCTATAACACATAATTCATGTTCTGGAAAAGCAAAACAAAACTACCTGAAGAAAAAAGCACTAAATATATTCGGCATAATATCTTTTTTATAGAGCGGCTTATAGGTACTGAAAATTTTACAAGCTTCCCGTTGATAAATCCCAATGAATTTCTATCGGATTTTGATGGTACCAAGGAAGGGGCTCTGTTGCTTTTTAAAAAAATAATTACCGTTTTAGGGCTAGAGGAAATAGAGTTCAAACTAGATTTTCATTGGGAAAAACCAGTAAAATCTAAACCCCACGAAGGTATTATAGATCTAGCCAGTCTATACCAGAAAGAGAAACTTACTTTAGGTACTTATAAGGCAGAGAAAGAAAAATATATTGTTTCTATAGAAATGTCGTTGCTCAAGAATGCCCATATTCTTGTTTATACAATGGCGCATGAGCTATCACACTATATCTTACTTACACAAAAGAAACTTTTCTACAATGATGAAAAGCTTACCGATTTAATGACCATGGTCTACGGATTCGGAAATTTCTGGTTGAATTCACAAAACTGGAAAGCCAATTCTTTAGACCATACAATGGGGTATTTTACGAAAGAAGATGGGGCCTATGCCATGGCTTTTCTCTTGAACTATAGAGATGAACCGATAACAGCTTTGCAAGGTTTAGAGAAGTCTGCCCACAAGCTATTGAACGACTACGGTCAAGCCATAGAAAAATTAAATGTTAAGGCAATCGGTGACAAAAACCACTTTACCGATGCTGAAATAAACACCAGGTTGACCGCCCCTTTGATTGATTTCCTATGTGATATTCTAAATGATGAATTGTTAGACTATTCGTATACCGATGGGTTTTTAGCGCATATTATGCTTTACAATGACTATGTAAAAAAAGGCAAGGGAAAATTATTTTCTAAAAGAAGAACTGATGTTATAACAGCTATAAACAATGAAATACACAGATACATACATCTAACTTTAGAGGAACAAAATTTAGTAAATGGTGCTTTTAAGACCTTTGACTTATATGGTAACAAGCCGCTTTCGGAAAGTTCTTTTAACGATATTAAAGTAACATGGAAACAAAATCTGGAAAGCAGAAATGAAATGCTAGAAGAAATTTTAGAGCATATTAAAATCACAAAAAAACTAGATCCACAATTAATGCACCCACTACGAAAAGAGCTGTGCCATAAACTTATCCCCTATTTAGAAATGAAAATTGTTGACGAATACGGTGCCGAATATTTTCAACCATCGCTGAACAAATCAAAGGGCCTGTATACTAATCAATAGCCGTTTTTAGAATAAAAGCATTTCCATCGCCCTGACTGCCATGCGCCCTGTGCTCCTCTTTTAGTATTCGGTAAGTTAGTGCTCGCCGCTCTTGAGCCAAGACCTCTGACCCTATAAATTTACCTGCATCTTTCTGTGCCAAAAGCCAAAAAATTATAAAGAACCCTATTTTTCATACCACGGGCTAGATAGTCAAGCACCAAGACTCGCATATTAACCGCACACGAATCGAAACAGCTGGTTTTCAAATCATTAACGGTGTGAATTATTGATTACGCGAATCGGAATCCGGTCTAAACGATACAAACATCGCTCACCTCAAATCAGGTACGATTAGAGCTTACTATCTCGGAATTTGCCCCAAAGATTTTTTTTCTATGATTGACACCCCAATTATATAATTCAAAAATCACTTTTTCCAATGTTTTGGAGTGCTCTGTGGGCCTATATTCTGTTCTTACGGGAAAACCGTTTAAAATAGTTCTGGTAATTAACTGATTTTCTTCCATATCTTTCAATTCCTTTGACAGTACTTTAGTACTTAGTTTTGGAATACTTCGTTCAATTTCCCTAAAGTGTTTATTTCCTTCCCAAATTGAAATTAAGATTAAAAGTTTCCATTTACCACCAATAACATCTAACGTATCTCGTACAGGTAACAAAGCAGACATACATTCTTTATGCTCTTTCTTTTTCATTGCTATTGAGTTTTGATTACCTTAAGGTAACTGATTACCTAAAGGTATCTGATTACCATTGGTAATCAAAATTAGTTAATTTTGGCGTATTATTAATGATAACGATTTAAAATGAAAAACAAGGTTCTTACAGTTTTATGTATTCTATTCGGCTTAATGATGATTAATTCTGGTCTAAACAAATTCTTCAATTATATGCCAATGCCGGAAATGTCTGAAGAAATGATGCAAATAATGGGCGGATTTATGACCATAAAATGGATTTTTCCACTTGTGGCTATTGTAGAAATTATTGGTGGTGTTTTAATTGCAATTCCGAAAAAAAGAGCATTGGGTGCAATTGTAATTCTTCCAGTTATGATTGGGATTTTTGTGCATCATTTAGTGCACGATATGGCAGGTATTGCAATAGCTGCAATTTTATTAGCTATCAATATTTGGGCAATTATTGCCAATTGGGATAAATACAGACCAATTATAGAAAATTAGCTGAGCAATTCAACTTTTAACTTAACCTAGTGCTGAAATAACACTACTGATAACCACGTATCTAAGCCATAGCGAAATTTACACTTCGTCTATGGTTTTTTCATGCATTTGAGACTGCTCTAAACCAAAAAAAAGCATATAAATGACCTCTTCCTTCAAAATCAAGACAGCTTAAAATTTTCAACCTACATAGCGCATATTGATATTCGGTATGTAGGCTCAAAATGTTACTATTATCTCATTGTAGATTGAAGTGCGTGAATGGACTCTTTAATTTTACGAAGGCACTACTTGCCCAACTTTTTAGGGTCTACAATAATATGCTTTACCGATTCTCTGTTATAGGTATAGGTGGCATGAACCATACCATTAGCAGTTTGAATGATTGCCGGGTAAGCGTAACCATGTACCGAAGTTTCATTTTCTATGGTCATTATCGGCTTCCAATCGATACCATTATCTGAAATCGCCAAATTCAATAAATCTCTACCGCGATTTTCTTTGGTTCGAACCTTATGGTTATAAATAAGAAGTTGTCTGCCATCTTTTAAGGTTACGGCATCGGTACCCGAATTGGGGTTGGGCAAATCGATGCCCTTGACATCACTCCAAGTCTGTCCGTTATCTTCTGACCAAGACTGCCCTAAAACGCCTTGCCTAGTACGGGCAAGCATCATTAATTTACCATCTTTCATCTGCATAATACTGGGCTGAATGGCATCAAAAGTAATTCCGTCGTGAATAGGTCCGATAACCTCCCAATTTTTCATATCCGCATCCGATTTTTCAAGATGGATTTTCCAGTAGGTCTCGTCTCCCTCGATACGTTCGCTACTCGACGGATGTAAAATACTTCCATCGGACAATTGAAAAGATTTGTTCTTCACAGGGCCTAGCAAATGCCCCACTTTTTCATCTTTACCAATCTTCTCGCCCGAAGACCAGGTATAACCGTCGTCTGTGGAAGTTTTCATCATTCCCCACCAATCTCTAGGGTTGGGCCCTTCCTTATAAAACAGATATAACGGCCCGGTCTTGGTTTTAAAAAGTACCGGATTCCAAGTTGCATAGCGAAGAGTATCGTTATGAAAGCCATTGGCCACTTCAACGGGCCACGTCCAGTTACCATCTTTATAATGAGAGACTCGAATACCCACATCGGGGTGATTTTCGTGTGGACCCGCAAAAAATGCAGCGACCAATCCGGAAGGTGTCTCCACAATTGTAGATGCATGTGCACTTGCCTCAGGTTTATCTTTCAAATCATAAATAAACTCCCTTGTAAGCAGTGCTCCCTCCCCTACCTTTTCCAAAGGAGGAATGAAAAATTTACCGGTGACATCATTTGGTTTTTGATTTTTCTGCTGCGCTGAAATGCCCGCTGATACTAAGACTAGAAGAAGTGTACTTTTTAAATAACCCATGTTTTGAAATGAACTGAAGTTTGATATCGCTTATTGAAAGTAATTTAATAAAGATGAAATATACAAAACATCTGAGCAACCAATCTGCTTAATATTTGCCCGAAACTGGTGGTTTCTTAGCTCAAAAGTTAATTCTTTCATTAAAAATTGCATTTAATGTAAGCAGCTGATAAATATCATGTTTTAGGGTAAGCCTTACCGCTAAATTTGTCTTGAAAAATAGCTTATATGTGTCAACTTATTCAAAAATACAATGTGGCAGGTCCTAGATATACCAGCTACCCTACTGTGCCGTATTGGAACATCAAAGATTTCTCTGGGCTAAAATGGGAATGCAGTGTCATTAAAAGCTTTCAGGAAAGTGAAGCTGAAGGCATTAGCTTATATGTTCATCTGCCCTTCTGTAGCAGCCTTTGTACGTTTTGCGGTTGTCATAAACGAATTACAAACAGACATGAGGTAGAGGTACCTTACATTAAATCTGTTTTAAAGGAATGGACAATGTACCGGGACCTTTTAGGCAAAAGACCGAAAATTAAGCAACTACACTTAGGGGGTGGTACACCTACTTTTTTTTCGGTAGAAAACCTGCAATTGCTTATCAACGGAATTTTTAGAATAGCAGACCGGGCCAACGATTATGAATTCAGTTTTGAGGGGCACCCGAATAGCACGACAAAAGAACAGTTACAAGCACTTTACGATCTAGGTTTCAGAAGGGTCAGCTATGGAGTTCAAGATTACAACTTAACCGTACAAATGGCCATTAATAGAATACAACCCTTCATTAATGTACGACAAGCAAGCCAATGGGCGCGGGAAATCGGATATACTTCTTTAGGTCATGATATAATATTCGGTCTTCCGCATCAAACCAAAGAACACGTTGAAGATACCATTTTGAAAACCCAAGATCTACAACCAGATAGAATCGCGTTCTATAGCTATGCCCATACCCCATGGTTAAAGGGCAACGGACAAAGGGGGTATAAAGAAAGTGATTTGCCTACCGGTGAAATAAAACGCCAACAATATGAATTGGGCAAAGCTATATTATTGAATAATGGATACTTTGAGATTGGTATGGACCACTTTTCGCTACCCACCGACAGCCTATATAAGGCACTCGAAAGCGGCAGTCTTCACCGCAATTTTATGGGCTACACTAATACCGCTACCCAATTGCTAATTGGTCTAGGTGCTTCTAGCATAGGCGATAGTTGGTTCGGATTTGCACAAAACGTTAAGGGTATCGATGAATACCAGCATCTGGTCGACAATGATATCATTCCCATTTTCAGGGGACATATTCTGACCGATGAAGATCAAATTATACGTAAACATATTCTCAATCTCATGTGCCGGTTCAAAACGTACTGGTCACCCACAGAAGATGAATTTTTCGCCAACCGTCTTAAAGATTTAAAAGAAATGGTATATGATGGTTTGGTCGAGGTTTTAGACCGACAACTTAGGGTAACAGAAAAAGGGAGACCCTTTGTACGCAATGTTTGTATGGCTTTTGACCTGCACTTGCAAAGGAAAGCACCTGAAACAAGATTATTCTCTATGACTGTTTAAAATTTAATGTCGCACCAATAAACACTCATACGGGAACTATTTTTGAAACAGGTCTTTTTCTTTAGCATTAAAAAAAAACCTAACTTAATAAGAAAAAAGATGATCGAAAATCTAAATATCGATGGCTGCCTTGAGCTTCTAGGTGAAAACTATATTGGTAGGCTGGGTTTTGTTTCGGGGCAGAGCCCATGTGTGATACCCATTACCTATTTTCACGACGCAGAAGAAAAATGCATTATAAGCTATTCATTTGTGGGGCATAAACTGGAGTCTATGAGGCGTTTCCCTTCCGTGTCTCTGCAAGTAGACAATATTACCGATACTCTTCATTGGAAATCAGTTTTGATCCAGGGTAATTTTGAAGAGCTTAAGGGCAGTACCGCTAAAAAGTATCTGCACAGGTTCTCTCAAGGGGTTCAGAAAATTATAGCTGAAAAGAAAGATGGTAATCCCAAATTTTTAAACAAGTTTTCAGCGAGTATTATCGGGAAAGAAGCACCAGTAGCCTACCTCATTAGAATTAGAAACATTAGTGGTAAATACAGAGATGCTGAGTAAAACTTTCGACCATTCTACTTAATTATGGCACTCTATCACCGAAGTAGCTGCCATATGATGTACTGGAGCAGGAGAGATATAAGGTATACCCAACCCTAGGCCACGAATAATAAAGAGACAAGCCACCAATACTACAAAAACAGGAATCAACTTTTGAACTTTCAACCGCCGTTCCCCTTTTAGCAATGCACTAAAATATACCACTCCAGTCATTAACGGTACAGTACCCAGACCAAAAACGACCATATATATAGCGCCAGCACCAGGGCCTGCCATAGCTATAGAAGCAAACAATGCCATATATACAAGTCCGCAGGGTAATAAACCGTTGAGGAAACCTATCGTCAAAAAAGTGTCTGCGCTTTTCTTCTTAAACTCTTTTCCCAAACGGGATTTAACCCGGGAAATCAGGCGGTAAATCGGTTTAGAAATACTGTATTTGTTTAGGAGTTTAGTAGGGATAAGCACTAAAATAATCATGAGTACCCCTATAGCAATGGATAGATTCTGTTGCATCCCGAAAACATACAGACCTTTACCAAGAAACCCGAATAGCATGCCTAGCGTTCCATAGGCAAGAAGCCTACCCAAATGGTATAGAAAGATTTGACCGAATTTCTTGAAATTATTATTTCTGTCCACCGGCAGCATAAAGGCAATGGGGCCGCACATGCCTATGCAGTGCAAGCTTCCCATTAAACCGAGTATGAGGGCAGACAACAACATTTCTAATAGTTAAAACTCTCTTTTTGAAGGAATTCTACTCCCTGGTATTCCCACATTATTTTAAGGTCCCAACGGCCACCCAACAAACGAGTGTCAGGTATAAGCAAAGATGTGTTGGACAGACGCAAATCGAGGTCAAAGTCCAAATGTTTATTGGATGGCCTATAAAGGGACACTTTTCCTTTTATTTTTTTATAATTTATGGTTTCCGGAAAGACCACGAGCAAGCCTTCTTCCGTTCGCTTTAATTGAATTCTCTCTAATTTTTTAGCATTATTCTGGGCATCGATTTCATCTTGATACGCCAATTCTTGCTTGTAATATTCTTCGGTGACCAAATCATGGTCGGCCCTATTGTCCATATTCATTCTCACTACAAAAAATAGAATGAAGGAGATAAATGCCACAAACGCCAATACGATTCCTGTTCCCCAATTAATTTTCATAACATTTCTATTTATAACTCCTTGGACCCAAGAAGGCTGTTTTGGTGGTTTCTATCAGTTCACCGTCACTGTAAACACCCACTTTTATTTTTTCTTTATCACTTTTAATGGCTGCTTGGTTGATTTCTATAAACAGCGTTCCCTCGGCCAAATTCTGTGCCGGAACCACGAAAGAATCACCACTTACCATTTTTACGGTTCCTTTATGTGATAACAATTCAAAATAGACATCATCCACATCCTTCACCGTTTTGTTCACCAACTTATAGGTGTAAACGTTACTGATAATATTGCCACCTTTATGCTCGTACAATTGCCCTGGCAACCTGAGTATATTAGCTTCCACGTCATTTCTTAGGAACATCATCCCCATCAAAATTCCTATCAAAATGGTCAGTACGGCCGTATATCCTTTAAGTCTTGGCGTAAACTTGAACTTTTCTTTCTTTTCAATATTCGCTTCACTGGCATATCGAATTAACCCCTTGGGCTTGTCAATTTTTTC
This sequence comes from Flavobacteriaceae bacterium MAR_2009_75, assembly GCA_002813285.1. NCBI lineage: Bacteria > Pseudomonadati > Bacteroidota > Flavobacteriia > Flavobacteriales > Flavobacteriaceae > Flavobacteriaceae bacterium MAR_2009_75. The sequence continues at coordinate 4,524,329 of PHTZ01000001.1, read as the reverse complement.
CATAATGGTATCGCACTCGTCAATACAAGCGGTACAATTCACACACTCCAATTGGGTTCCGTTTCTGATATCGATACCCGTTGGGCAGACGTTTACGCACTGAAAACAGTCAATACAGTCTCCAAAACCCAAGACATCCCTATCCTCATTTTTCCTGAATTTCTTTCTGCCGTTTTCCGCTTCCCCACGCTTGTGATCGTAGGCCACCACAACGGACTTATCATCTAACAACACCCCTTGCATTCTACCATAAGGGCAGGCAATTATGCAAACCTGCTCCCTGAACCAGGCAAAAACAAAATAGAAAACAGCTGTAAAAATCAATAAGGAAACCATGGTACTTACATGTGTCAAAGGCCCATCTGCGATATATGCCAACAGGCGATCGCTACCAATGAGATAGGCCAGGAACACATTGGCGATAAGAAAGGATATCAAAAAGAAAATAATCCATTTAGTGACACGCTTTCTTATTTTTTCCGAATTCCAAGGCTGGCGATCCAGCTTTATTTGAGCTCCTCGGTCTCCATCTATCCAATATTCAATGCGCCTAAAAACCATTTCCATAAAGATGGTCTGCGGACACATCCAACCGCAAAAAATACGACCCCAGGCCACCGTAAACAAGGCAATGAAAATCACTCCAATAATCATAGAGACCACCACCAAATGAAAATCCTGTGGCCAAAACGGGAAACCAAAAATATTGAACCTACGTTCCAGTACATTGAACATAAGAAATTGGTTTCCGTTTATTTTTATAAAGGGACTCGCGAATAGAATAGCCAACAGAAAATAACTAACATACTTTCTGTATTTATAAAATGTACCACTGGGCTTTTTAGGAAATACCCATGCCCGCTTACCCTCATCATTGATGGTACCAATACTATCCCTAAAATTCTCGCCGTCTTGTGACATCAATAAGGTATTGTTAATAGGATTTTAAGCTTTCTTCTATATAGGTCTACCGAGGTTATATTTGATTATTCAGCGCTTTCGGTATCTACCCAGATATCACCTTCTGCATCCTTAGGGTTAGCAGGAGTGGTACCTTGAAATGTAAGTACGTAACTAGACACTTGAGCTATTTCGGCAGGCTTAAGGGTCTGTTTCCAGGCAATCATACCCTTACCATCCCTACCCCCTTCGGAAACAGTGTTGAAAACGTTTTTGATGCCACCGCCTAAAATCCAATGCTCATCGGTTAGATTAGGACCAATACCTCCTCCACCATCGGCCATATGGCAAGCAACGCAATTGGATTCAAAAATGGCTTTTCCTGCACTTAAATCAGCGGCATCGGTAAGCATTTCAACCGTGCTTGCATCGACTAAATCTTTTGCCGTCTTCTTATATTCCTCAATTTCTTGAGCTGCTATGGCCATTTCGGTCTTAAATTCCTGTTCTTGATCATAGTCATTAAAAATATGGAAGCGCACCAAATAAATAGCTCCAAAAATTATGGTAGCGTAAAACATGTACACCCACCATGGAGGTAAATTATTGTCCAATTCTTGAATACCATCATAATTATGGTCTAGTATAATTTCACCTTCCTCTTCAACGGGTTTGGAATCCAATAATTTGCTGTAAGTCTTTTTTCCCCAACTCCATTCCCAACCTTTACTCTTGGAATCCAAATACCGCTTTTTTCCTTCTTCGGACAAGGTCTGAAACATAACATTCTCAATAGCATTGATGATCAATGCTATGGCAATTAACAATACTAAAACAAACACTAAAAAAGCCTGGACTATCCTATTCTCTATGAATGCCGGCATTTCACCGGAATCCACGATATATTCCGTTAATCCCAAGACGAGAAAGAAGGCTACGGGAATTTTTATCCACCAATTGTTTTTCATAATTCTATTTTTTATTGGTTGTTTTCATCTAAGGGTAATTCGCTCATTTCTTTGACATATGGCTTTGATGCTGTAAAAACCCACCAAAAAAGCAATGCAAAAAAGACGAAGAATATGAGTAATGATATCATTGGATAGGTGGCAATGCCTTCTATCGTTTCCATATGACCTTTTACAAATTTCAACATGACCTCTTAGTTATTTGATATTATTTCTTCAGTTTCCTTTACCTTGATATCGGTACCCAAACGCTGCAGGTAGGCGATTAAGGCCACGATTTCACGGTCTCGCATTTCTACAAAATCCTCCCCGTTTTCTTGGGCAAATTTTTTGTCTGCCTCGTAGGTTGCGGCAAAATCCGGATCTGTATACAGATTCTTTTCTATTTGCTCCGCTTGTTGGGCCATTGACCGTTCCGCATTGGCGATATCCTCTTCTGTATAAGGAACTCCCAAGGAAACCATAGCTTCCATTTTGGACTGTATGTTACTTCTATCGTGCTCGTTCCTAACCAGCCATTGATAAGCCGGCATTATGGAACCGGAAGAAGTACTCTGTGGATCGTACATGTGGTTGAGGTGCCAATTATCGGAATACTTGCCCCCTACCCTTAACAGATCTGGTCCTGTACGTTTACTTCCCCAAAGGAAGGGATGATCGTACACGAACTCGCCCGCTTTGGCATACTCACCATATCGCTCCACTTCACTACGGAAGGGCCTTACCATTTGTGAGTGACAACCCACACATCCTTCTCTGATATAAAGGTCTCGCCCTTCTAATTCCAAAGGAGTATAAGGCTTCACGCTTGTGATGGTAGGTATGTTCGATTTTACCAAAATGGTGGGAACAATTTGTATAATCCCTCCTATTAAAATGGCGATGGTCGCCAAAATGGTCAATTGTATGGGCTTGCGCTCCAACCAAGTGTGAAAAGTTTCACCGGCCGTTCTTCTTTTAGAAACTTTGGTCAGAGCAGGTGCCTCTGCCAACTCATCTTCAATTACTGAACCGACTTTGATGGTCAGTACTACATTGTAAATCATTACACAAGCACCAACAATGTACATGCTACCCCCAATGGCACGCATCCAGTACATGGGCATTATCTCGTTTACGGTCTCTAAAAAGTTACCATAGACCAAGGTTCCATCAGGATTAAAATCCTTCCACATAAGTGCTTGGGTAAATCCAGCAACATACATAGGCAGCGCATAGAGCACAATACCCAAAGTACCGATCCAAAAGTGGAAGTTTGCCAGACTCAAAGAGTGTAATTTGGTTTTGGTCATTTTAGGCACCAACCAATAAATCATACCAAAGGCCAAGAAACCGTTCCAGGCCAAGGCCCCTACGTGAACGTGGGCAATAATCCAATCACTAAAGTGTGCAATGGCATTAACATTTTTTAAAGACAGCATGGGCCCTTCAAAAGTGGCCATACCATAACCGGTAATAGCTACTACCATAAATTTTAAAACAGGGTCGGTACGGACTTTATCCCACGCCCCACGCAAGGTCAAAAGTCCGTTAATCATCCCTCCCCACGAAGGAGCAATCAGCATTATTGAAAAAGCTACCCCCAGATTTTGTGCCCAATCAGGTAATGAAGAATACAACAAGTGGTGAGGTCCGGCCCAGATATAAATAAAAATTAGAGACCAAAAGTGTACAATCGATAAACGATAGGAGTAGATAGGCCTATTGGCCGCTTTTGGAACAAAGTAATACATAAGGCCCAAAAACGGAGTCGTTAAAAAGAAGGCCACCGCATTATGCCCGTACCACCACTGCACTAAGGCATCTTGCACACCGGCATATACCGAATAACTCTTTAATCCGCTTACGGGAAGCTCCAAACTATTGAAAATGTGAAGTACAGCTACCGTTACAAAGGTTGCCAAGTAAAACCAGATCGCAACATAAAGGTGACGTTGTCTTCTTTTGAGAATGGTACCGATCATATTCCACCCAAAAACCACCCAAATAGCAGCTATGGCAATGTCTATGGGCCATTCAAGCTCTGCATATTCCTTAGAAGTTGTAAAACCCAACGGAAGGGTTATAGCAGCAGCAACAATAATCAACTGCCAGCCCCAAAAGTTGACGTTGCTCAGGGCATCACTGAACATTCTGGTTTTGAGAAGCCGTTGCATGGAGTAGTAAACCCCTGCAAAAATAGCGTTACCCACAAAGGCAAAAATGACGGCATTAGTGTGCAACGGTCTCAAACGACCAAAACTTAACCAAGAAATACCGTCGGTTAAATTGGGAAACATGAACATAAAGGCCAACAATAGCCCAACGGACATACCCACAATGCCCCATACCATAGTGGCATAAAGAAATTTCTTTACAATCTTGTTATCATAATAAAATTGCTGTACCTCCATAATCAATTATTTAGTTCGATAGGTTTATTTTGTTTAAGGTCGTTTTGTTTTTCTGTAGCTTTTTTCACAAGTTCGTCTTCAAAAAGCATCCGTACGGATGGTGTATAGGAATCGTCATACTGCCCTCTTTTTACCGAAAAGATAAAAGCGGCAAAAAAAATTAGGGCAACCACAATACTTATAGCGAGTAAAATATAAATGACACTCATGATTTATTAATTTGGTGTAAAATTATTGTTGGTAAAAAGGATTAAACATGACATTCATCAGGTTTTGAAATTATTTCAGTTTTTTTCCTAAAATATTGGTTGCAACCGTCGTAAAGGCTACAATACTAATGGAGCTTAAAGGCATGAGAATAGCTGCTATAACGGGTTCTAATTGTCCGCTCACAGCAAAATAGAGCCCTACCATATTGTACATAAGCGACAGTACAAAGCTCATTTTAATGATGTGTATCGCTTTTTTTGAAGCTTGAACGTATGTATACAACTCATTGAACTTGGTCGCATCCAATATGGCATCGCAAGCAGGTGAAAACACATTGATGTTTTCCGAAATGGCTATTCCAATATTTGCCTGAGCCAAGGCACCCGCATCATTGAGCCCATCTCCCACCATGAGCACCTTTTTTCCTTTTTCTTGGAGTTTTTTAATAAAATGGAGCTTGTCTTCCGGTTTCTGGTTGAAATAAAAAGGTGTGGTAGCAGGCAACAATGCCTGGAGCCGCTTTTTTTCGCCTGCATTATCTCCCGAAAGAAGGGCCAATTGCATTTCTTTGCCCATTTCTTCAAAAAGAGAAGAAACTCCTTCCCTATAGGTATTCTTGAAAACAAAGCAACCTTTGTAGGCATCGTTGGCTCTAATGTGTACGGATGTATTTTCTATATTTTGAGCGGACGGACTGCCCACAAAATCGGCCGAGCCTATTTTAATGTTCCCTTTACTACCAGAAGCCTGAATTCCCTTTCCGGTATGTTCTTCATAATCCTCTAAAACTTCAATATCATGCTCCGCCAGCAAATCATACAGACTTCTACTTAGAGGATGATTACTGGAGCGTAAAGTGTTTTTTAGAAGGGATTCTTCTTCCTCCGTTAAAGGAAGACCCTCATAATTGGCAACACTTTTGGCGGCGGTAGTAATGGTTCCGGTCTTATCAAAAATAGCGGTATCAATTTGCGCCAATTGCTCAATGGCCTGCGTATTTTTTAGGTAGAATTTCTTCTTCCCGAAAATGCGTAGCATGTTTCCTAAGGTAAACGGTGCCGCCAAGGCAATGGCACAAGGGCATGCAATAATCAACACGGCCGTAAACACGTTCAATGCCAAGGAAGGGTCTATCAACAACCATATAAAAGTTGATATCGTGGCAATACTCAGGACGGCTATGGTAAACCTTCTACCAATACTATCGGTTAAGGTTTGGAACCTTCCGGATTTTTCATCGTTAAAAACCGCATTGCCCCACAATTGGGTCAGGTAGCTTTGTGAAACCGGCTTTACAATTTCCACCTCTATGGCTCCATGAAGCTGCTTTCCACCGGCAAAAACTTTTTCACCGGACTTTTTACGTACCGGTTCTGCCTCCCCCGTTACAAAGCTATAGTCGATATGTCCATCACCCTTCATAAGTACACCATCCGCAGGTATTAATTCTTCATTTCTTATGAGTAGTCTATCGCCTTTTTTAATTTCGTAAATCTGGGCTATTTCTTCTTTCCCTTCTTCCGTAAAACGTGTCACGGCTATAGGGAAATAAGATTTATAATCCCTTTCAAAGGAGAGAAAGGAGTAGGTTTTTTGTTGGAAAAACTTCCCGAGCAACAAAAAGAAAACAAGACCTGTAAGAGAATCAAAAAAACCAGGTCCCCAGTTGAAAATGATATCTACCGTACTTCGCAGAAAGAGCACCAAAACCCCTAAAGCGATGGGCACATCTATATTCAACATTCTGGAGCGAATACCTTTAAAGGCCGAAATAAAATAATCCCTTCCGGAGTACAGCACTACGGGAAGAGAGAAGAAAAACATAATCCACCTAAAAAGGTCTTGGTATTCATTTAGCCAATACTCCCCTCCTGTTTCTTGATTGGTATTCAAATCAAAATACTCCGGAAAGCTCAAAAACATCACATTGCCAAAAGCAAAACCCGCAATACCCAGTTTGTAAATTAAACTACGGTCTACGGTGGTAGGCTTTTCATCAAAATCGGCCAAGGTAATTTGGGGCTCATAACCAATACGGTTCATCATAATGGCTAATTGCTTCAGGCTAATAACCTCCGAATTGAAGGTAATACGAACCGTTTTCTTTGGAAAATCTACTTGAGAGCCCTTGATTCCAGGATTTAGTTTGTTCAGATTTTCTAAAATCCAAATACACGAACTACAGTGAATATGGGGTATATACAAATTTACCATCTGCATATGGCCATCATTGAATTCCAATAATTTTTCAATAATGGTGGGAGCATCTAAAAAATCATATTTACCTTCCTGTTCTTGGGGAGTTGCCCCGGCGGCCGACTGTAGTTCATAGTAATAGCTTAGGTCATTTTCCGAAAAAATTTCATAGACCATTTTACAGCCGTTACAACAAAAGGCCTTTTCGTCATACTCGACAGGGCTTTTGCCGCATTCGGTACCACAGTGGTAACAATTCGTATTTTCCATTGACTTTGCTTATACACCACAAAATTCATATCTAAGAACTCTTTAGAATATGATAATTATCATCTTTTGTGTATTTTAGTAGAAGTACCTTTGTTTTGTCAGGTATAACATTCAACTTATGGAAAGCAGATGCGAAAATTGCATTGTAAGGCAATTTAACTCCCTACGTGCAATGACCAAAGACGAGCTTAAGAAGGTCTCGGATGCCAAGGTCAGCAAGAAAATCAAAAAAGGAGACCCTTTATTTGAAGAGGGACAAAAACTGGATGGCGTATTCTGTGTACGGGACGGCGTGTCCAAACTTTCAAAACTGAGTACCAATGGCAAGGACCAAGTGGTGAAGTTGGCAACCAAGGGTTCGGTTATTGGCCAGCGTTCGGTCATAGCGGAAGAACATACCAACCTAAGTGCCGTTGCCGTTAATGACATGGAAGTATGCTTCGTTCCGAAGGAGAATATTTTAAATACACTTCAACGAAATCCTCATTTTGCCGTGGAAGTTCTCCGCCATATGGCCCACGATTTAAAGGAGGCCGATGACGTTATTGTAAATATGAGCCAAAAAACTGTCAAGCAAAGAGTGGCGGAAGCCTTTCTTTATTTAAAACAAAATTTTGGGGAAGACAAAAATGGTTTTTTGAGGCTTACCCTGTCTAGGGAGGATATTGCCAATGTGGTGGGTACCGCTACCGAAAGTTGCATTCGGATCATTTCCGAATTCAAGAAAAAAGGATATCTAGATACTTCGGGAAAGAAAATTAAAATTTCTGATGAACGCGGACTAAAAGACCTCGCACAAGGATTTTAATATGGCCTAAAAAAAGAAAAAGAGAACCCAAGCAAAAAAATTTCCCGCCCGGGTTTTTTTACCTATAAAGCGAAATGCTTTTCTCGCTTGTCTTTCCTCAAATTATCAAATTGGTATTGAGGGCTACGAAGCATTTTTTTGTAGAGCTCCTCATTCACGTTTACCGGTATGCTCAGCTTTGGAAACTTAATTTGGTAAACATTGTCATTTTCTTTGCCAATCAATGAAACTTTGACAGGTCTATTCTTCATAATCTAACATTTTTAATTTATTAAACCATTTAAATCAACCGTTTAAACCTTGACAAAGGTTGTACCAAATTAATTTTCAAAACCTGATATATGTCATAGTTTCAGGATTTTAATGCCCCTACTTTTACCACCTGAAACTAGCAAGTGAATTTATGAAGCAAATTTTAATACCTACGGATTTTTCGCTCAATGCTTGGCAAGCCATTTGCTATGCCCAAGAACTCTTTAAGGACCAGGAATGTGTTTTTCATTTGCTCAACACCTACACACCTGCCATAGTAAGTAGTAGGTTTATGGCCCAGCATAGAGAAGAAGAACTACATCAACAAGGCTCTGGTAACTATTCTGAAGCAGGACTCAAGGAGTTAGTTGAACGAATACAAAGAAACGGGCCCAACCCCAAACACTATTTTGAAACCTATTCTTCCTTTAGCCTTTTGACCGATGAGGTAAATAACTTTGTTGAGCATGAAAACATAGACCTTATCATCATGGGAACGAAGGGAATGACCGATGGTGACCATATTTATATGGGAAAGAATACAGTAAGATTAATAAAAACTATTAAAAATTGCCCCATACTTGCAGTGCCACGTAATATAGACTTTTCAGTACCCAATGAAATTTCATTTAGTACAGATTTTAATATGTTCTACACTCATTCGGAACTAGAACCACTTATTGAAATGGCACTAACCTTTAATGCCACCATTAGAATTGTTCATATTCAAGATGGACTTAAGCCGTTAGACGAAATTCAACGGTTTAACCTAGGAATGTTACGTAAATATTTAGCCCAAATCGAGCATTATGTACATACAATTTCCGAGGTAAAATCCTTTTCAGACACCCTACTGGCCTTTAATAGAGAGTTGGATATTCATTTATTGGCTATGCTCAATTATAGAAATAGCCGTGTGGATGAGCTCACTCAAGAACCTGTTATAAATAGAGATTCTTTCGAAGTTCAAGTGCCGATAATGATAATTCCCGAAATTTCAATTATTTATAGAAACAAGAAGAGAAAAAGTCAAGTAGCTTGAAATACAAGTCAATCTGCAAACTAATAATAACAAAGTTTGAGCGCTTTTTTAGAATTCGCACTTATCAAAATCTTTATTTTCCTTTCCTTTAAAGGTGGAAAATATCTATTGGATTTTTCGTACTGGAAATAAGATTTGAACTGGGGGACTTAAGGATTATGGTCTATATTAAGTATATGAAATTACCAATGCCCACAACCCCGGTCAGACAACCCAAAATCAAATCCATTTTACTAGCTAAAGATGTGATTCGTTTCTCAACTTTACCAGCCAACATGGCATATAATGAGTATAAGCTGAAAGAGCCCACCGTAGAACCTATCGAGAAATATAAACTGTTGGTAATGGAATATGTAAAAAGGTCCATACTAATTAGAATGGAAATAGACGTAAAATAGAAGGGAATGGCAAAAGTATTCAACAAAGACATACCTATACCGTGCAAATAGGCCTTTGACTTATCAATTTCTTCTTTTTTATTTTGCCTTCTGGCAAAAAAATGCAATCTGAAAAAATTGAGGGACAAAATGAGCAAAATGCCCGTACCTATTTGCTGTATCAATGTAATATGTTCCGAGTTTTTCATTAAAACATTCGATAGGTAAGCCCCAATATTTGCTTGAAAGAACAATACGGTGGCAAAACCGGCGATTAAGTAAAATGCTGATTTGCTGCCACATCTAAGGCTGAATTTGACCACGGTCATATTCAGAAAACTAGGTACTATACTACCACTGGCCGCAATTAAAAAGCCGAATAGTATACAGCTGAGAATGTTCATAATATATTTTGCTCAAATAAACACCCATCTGACCAGATGTGTGGATTGATTCAAATAATTTATAGATGCAAAAGTTATAAAATCATTGACCTACTGAGATGCTATGTTATCTCAATACATACTTCCTCCTGTCATTGGTTAACAACAAAGTCTTAAAAAACAAAAACCGCTAGAGTAAACTCTGCGGTTTTGTATTATCAAGCTTGATGCTTGATGGCGGAGGAAGAGGGATTCGAACCCCCGGAGGTGTGACCCTCAACAGTTTTCAAGACTGCCGCATTCGACCACTCTGCCATTCCTCCTTAAGCGGGTGCAAATATAGAAAGGTTTTTTTTTACCTAAAAGATTTCGCTTTAGATTTTTTAATAAAAATTATTGTCAATCGATTAAACAATTGTTATTTAGTGCATTAAAATAAGAAAGGGTACCAACAGGTACCCTCTCAACTCCACAGATCTAATGTACTAACCGAAAATTAGCATCTTTGAAACATAAATACTATTTGGTATTCACGCTTTCATCATTTTTTGATATTACAATAAAGTCGGATCGGCGATTTTCTAAATGCTTTTGATCATTACAGATAACACCGTTAGAACATTCATTTTTGAGTCGATATTCGCCATAGCCAAAAGCACTCTCTATTCTGTTTGCGGCGATACCCTTTGAAATGAGATACTTTTGTGTCGATTTAGCCCGCTTATCTGAAAGCACAAGGTTGTAATCATCGCTTCCACGAGCGTCGGTGTGTGATTCTATTTTAATTTTTATTTCAGGAAATTTGCGCATTGCAAACAATACTTTTTCCAGTTCTATTTCCGCTCTGGTTGTAATGTCCCATTTGTCATAATCAAAATAGATGGGTTCAACAATTATCTTTTGAACATCACCGTCTTTCGCAACTATGCTTGAAAACTCGGTCAAATAAACGGTATTTTCCAATGAGGGAGACTGAGGGCTTTCACCTGTTTCAATTGAAACGATTTCTTTAGAGTACCCCGCTTTAGAAAAGGCGATAACATTTTTCTTTTTACAAGGAATGGTCAGATGGTAATAGCCATTCTCATCTGTTCGATAAATAGTAACCAGTTCATCGGTCAAGTTCTTCAGTTCGACATTGGCTTCAGCAATCGGCTCACCGGTTTTTTTATCTAGAACATAGCCGGCATATTCTAGACAATCTACAGATTTTGCTTTTTCGAAGCTATAGATGTCATCATCACCCATGCCACCGACCCGGTTAGAAGCAAAATATCCCTTACCCTTCTTCTCTCCTCTTATAAACGAGAAATCATCCATATTACTATTAATGGGCGTTCCCATATTATGAGGCATTGAATAATCGTTCTTGGCAAAAATCACTGAACCGAAAACGTCTAAACCTCCTAACCCGTAGTGTCCATCCGAAGAAAAATATAGTGTATTATCCATTATAAATGGAAACATTTCTCGCCCTCTGGTATTGATTGCTGGCCCAAGATTCATCGGATCTGACAAGACATCACCAGCGTTATTCAATTCGACTACATAAATATCGGACTCCCCATAACCCCCGGGCATATTAGAAGTAAAATAGAGAAACCTGCCATCAGGGCTCAACATGGGGTGACCACAAGAGTAGTCTTTGCTATTGAAACTTAATGAGGTTACATCGACCAGTTCATTTTTCCATATTTTACCTCTTAAAATCTGCATGTTAGAAAGACCTTCTTCATTGGCACTCAGCTTATTTTTCTTTTTTAGATAGTTTCTAGTAAAATAAACGGTCTCACCATCCCATGAAAATGTCAATGTAGCATCATGATAAGAAGATTCAAGGTTGTTCAAAAATTTTTCGGGAATAAACCCTACATCGTTCGGATTGGTAATATATAAATCTAAATAAGGCTGTTTGTTCCAAGGGTAAAGCTCTCCCCCAGACTTGATCGTATCTCTTGCCGATGCGAATATTAGACCGTCTTTGAATAGCATTGGTCCAAAATCAGATTTTTTACTGTTAAAGTATTGGTTCTCGATTACAAACCTTTCTTTTTGCTCGAGAAGGCTATCGAGATACTTCTTCTGCCCCATTATCATGGTTAATCTATCTTTGTCGGTATAGAACTCTCTTATAAGTTTGTCGGCCCTTTCACCTAATCCATTTATAAAATACAATCACCTGAAAAGCAATTAAATGTGGTGTTTGTAGAAAAGATGTAAAAAAGAAAGATGGTATATATACAAAGTATAGCAAATACTTGATGAAGCATAATAATACTTATAAGATAAAATCTCCGACTTACACAGGTAGGTCGTAGACAAAAAAAACATTGAATTAACTAATCTTGATTTTTAATTTTACTTGTAAAATAATTGGGTAAAGTAAAAAACACCATTTTGATCAGCCGTTACACTAACAGCTGTATATTCGAAATCACCTTCCATTACCTTTTTATGTGTTGGGCTATTCTTCCAAGCTTCCAAAATATCATCGGCATTGGTAAAATCCATTCCCAAATTCTCAGAAACAAAATCAGCATTTGCATCTAGAGAAAGATTAGAAGCACGTAAATCAAAATTGTCATGGCTAATAACACCTTCAGAAACCATATAATCGTTATGTGAGATTGCATGATTGTAAGCAATCGAACTAAATTTTAAAGAGCTAAGTCCGATTGAGGTTCTATATTTATTAACTACATCTATTACCTCTTGTTCCATTGAAGAAATAACAACCTCTTTAGTGGTCGCTGACACAGATTCGTACAACTCATTTTCTTCTGCGGTCGAAGAAGAACATGAAGTCATTAATGTTGAAATTGCAATCAAGATAAAAATTGAGTAGCGTACCATAGCTTTTGAATAAATAGTTTGTTATTGCTTTATTATACAAAGGAACGGTAGATTGTACCCAACCCTAAGTAATCGCTATATGTGGTAAGCCTTGATCGACTAAGTGTAATTTCTGGCAAGTGTTTTTCCTACAAAAAAGTAAGAGCGATTTTATACCTTGTTTTTGATACTATACAACGATGTTTTTGCTCTTTATCAGCAGTAAATTCAGTTTTGACGAGCCCCCCTTATCTGCTTTAACCATGAGTGAACTAAAATTTCAGTTGTTCTACATCGTAAGGCCAAAAACAGTCAACAATCTACGTAAGACAATTCTTGATTTTTAATAGTGGTTCTGTCGTCGATTCTTAATTTGGACGCATACTTCTTTTAAACATTCTATATTTACTTATTTAGAATAAGGCGTGAACTCATAACTTGTTCTTCGACTTGTGAGCCTATGAATATGTTGATCAGCATTTTAATTCCTTTTAAGAATACCGAAGAATATTTGGACGAGTGTTTGCAATCTATCATCAACCAGAGTTATCGAAATTGGGAAGTACTGGCCATTAACGACCACTCAACAGATAATAGCCCTGAAATAGTAGAGCGCTTTGCCAACGTCGATAAGCGCATTAAACTCAATACTAATAAGGGTAATGGTATTATTGATGCCCTTCGAACCGCATACAATAGCAGTACGGGTCATTTGATAACACGAATGGACTCTGATGACATTATGATAGAAAACAGGTTAGAGGTTATGGCCAGCGCTCTAAAACTATACGGAAGGGGACATTTAGCTGTAGGGCAAGTAAGTTATTTCTCCCACAGAGGAATCAGCAACGGGTATAAACGCTACGAGCAATGGTTAAATGAATTAACTGCGACAGGTAGTAATTACACTGAAATCTACAAAGAATGTGTTATACCCTCACCCTGCTGGATGACCTATCGAGAAGATTTAGATAGTTGTAGGGCATTTATGCCTGATAGATACCCAGAAGATTATGACCTTACTTTTCGTTTTTATGAAAACAATCTGAAATGTATACCATGTAATGAGATACTTCATCTATGGCGTGATTATGACATGCGAACCTCGCGTACCAGTGAACATTATGCACAAAATTATTTTCTAGATATTAAACTTCATTACTTTTTAAAACTAGACTACGATCCAAAAAAAGTATTGACCGTATGGGGCGCAGGGTCTAAGGGTAAAGAAATCGCTAAGGGTTTGATAAAAAAGAACATCGACTTCTACTGGTTGTGCGACAACCCAAACAAAATAGGCAAAGAAATTTATGGTAAAGAAATGCATCATTTCTCATTGTTGACCGAGTTAAAAAATCCACAGAGTGTAATAACTGTTGCTAATGAAGATTCTCAAAAAATGATAAAGACTTATTTAACAGAGCTTGAACATAAGACTTTGGTAGATTTTTTCTTTTTTTGCTAGATTAAACATGCTGTCAAGGGTAGTTCAGCACTTTTAAAAGTGAACAACAGGTTTATCAATAGTTTATGGCCATGCCCCTTTTTTGACTATCTTTACTCACTCAATTCAGGAAATGCAGTTTAAATATCCAGAACTTCTTTGGGCCTTATTTCTACTCCTGATTCCCATTTTTATTCATCTTTTTCAATTACGCCGTTTTAAGAAAACGCCTTTTACCAATGTGAAATTATTGAAAAAGGTAGTTGTGGAGTCTAGGCGTAGCAACGTTCTTAAGAAATGGCTCTTATTATTTACACGATTATTGCTTCTTGCAGCAATCATAATTGCATTCGCACAACCTTTCTTCGCAAAAGAACAGGCTTTAAAAGAAAAAGAGACCGTTATTTTTCTTGATGACTCTTTTAGCATGCAGTTAAATAACGAGGGAGCTCCCATTTTACAAAATGCGGTTCAACAGCTGATTAAATCCATTCCGAAAAATCAAAAATTTTCACTTTTTACCAATAAGTCCACGTATCGAAACGTATCGATCGAGCAGCTTCAGAATGATCTACTATCGCTCTCTTACACGAATAAACAACTGGGCTTGAACGAAATATACTTAAAGGCCAATACCCTTTTCTCTTCGGATGACAGCACAGAAAAAAGCTTAATACTCGTTTCTGATTTTCAGCAAAGTATGGGTGCAGATGAAGTAATGACCGTCGATGAAGTTAAAATAAACCTGGTAAGAATGGCTTCTGAGTCTATTGCAAATGTGTCTATCGACTCCGTTTACATTAAGAACATTGTAGACGACCGTCTTGATTTAGGCGTAAGGCTATCAAGTTCAACCGATTTGAAAAGTATACCCGTTTCACTTTTTAACGACACCATACTAACGGCCAAAACTTCAGCCAAATTTAATGAGAACAAAAAGGGAGAGGTGAACTTCACTATACCTAACAATGAACCTTTTAGAGGCAAAATTGAAGTCAACGACCAAGGCCTGAATTACGATAACCATTTATATTTCAGTATCGGGGAAAAAGAAAAAATTAAGGTGCTTGCCATAGGGCCATCAAACAGTGATTATTTAGAGCGGATATTTTCTCAAGAAGAATTTCAATTTTCTGCGACGACGCTGAGACAACTTAATTATAGAGAAATTGAAGAGCAACATTTAATCGTACTCAATGAATTGCCCACGATACCCAGTTCTTTGGCAACGAGTATAAAAGCCTTTGTTAAAACCGGTGGCCACTTCGCAGTAATACCTTCAGCGGAAATTGAAAGTAACACTTACCATCTTCTCACCTCTAATTTTGGGGCGACTTATGGTGCGGGTGTAACCACTGAGAAAAAGATAACCGATATTTCATTTGCACATCCGTTATACGAGAATGTCTTTGAGAAGAATATCACGAACTTTCAATACCCAAAAACTACAAAACACTACGCTATACAAGCAACGGCCCCATCTGCACTGTCGTTTCAAGACCAATCGCCATTTCTGGTATCCGGAGCCAATTTTCATTTTTTTACGGCCCCTATTTCAGGTGATTTTTCAAACTTTCGAAATTCTCCTTTAATCGTTCCCACATTTTATAATATGGCGGTCAACAGCCTTAAAACACCTCAATTATACAACGTACTTGGCAAGTCAACTACAGTTGATGTTCCCGTTCAACTATCGAACGATGCCATACTTAAGATTGCGAAAAAAGATTATGAATTGATACCCCAGCAGCAGTCTTTGACCAATAAGGTAAGCTTAACCTTTAATGATGAAATAGATGTCGACGGCATTTTTGACATAATTGATCAAGACCATGTTCTCAATCAAATAAGTTTCAACTTTGACAGAACCGAAAGTAATCTGAACTACTTAAATTTCAATAAAATTACGACATCAACCCATTCTGGATCAATAGCTACGCTATTTGAATCTATGGAAAAGAACAACCGCGTAACAGAGCTTTGGAAATGGTTTATTATTTTAGCGTTGATTTTGCTAATGGTTGAAATACTCATTCAAAAATTTCTTAAATGAACATCCTTTTAAAATCGGCCAAAATAATTGATAACACCCAAAAGGACCTTCATTTAAAGATTAGGGACATTCTAATAAAAAACGGAACTATTGAAAAAATAGCTTCGAAAATAGACCCTGAATCTAAAACCAAAATTGTTGACCTAAACAACCTTCACGTGTCGATTGGTTGGTTCGACAGTAGCGTAAGTTTCGGTGAACCCGGTTTTGAAGAACGGGAAACTATTGCCAATGGTCTCTATACTGCCGCTAAAAGTGGCTTTACCGATATCGTGCTCAACCCGAACGGGCATCCGGTGCCAGACAGTAGTTCTGATATCGTTTTTCTTAAAAATGCAGCAAAAGACCAGCCCACAAACTTATACCCTTTGGGTACCCTGACCGTTAGAGGAGAGGGTGAAGATTTGGCGGAGCTTTACGATATGAAAAATGCCGGTGCAGTTGGCTTCTATGATTATAAGAATCCTCTGAAAAATTCCAACTTACTCAAGATTGCCCTGCAATACACACAAAATTTTGACGGGCTTTTGCTTTCCTTTCCATTGGATGCTAAAATAGCAGGAAAGGGTATTGTTAACGAAGGGGAAACATCCACTAAATTAGGATTAAAAGGAATACCAGCTCTGGCAGAAGAGCTTCAATTGGTAAGAGATTTATTTATTTTGGAATATACCGGCGGTAAATTACATGTGCCAACAATCTCGACAGCCAATTCTGTAAAGTTAATCAAAGATGCCAAAAAAAAGGGGCTAGACGTTACCTGCAGTGTGGCGATTCACAATTTATTTTATTCGGATGATGTTCTTGAAGAATTCGATTCTTCGTATAAAGTAATGCCGCCTTTAAGAACAACTAAAGACGTAAATGCACTGATCAAGGGTTTAAAAGAAGGGACTATAGATTTTGTGACCAGCGACCACACACCGTTGAATATTGAAGAAAAGCGGGTCGAATTCGATAATGCCTCTTATGGTAGTATTGGTCTTGAAAGTGCATTTGGAGCTTTGAACAAGATTTTAGGTGCCGAAATGGCCATCGAACTTCTAGCCAAGGGTCGAGAAAGATTTGGCATCGAAACACCACAAATAAAAGAAGGTGATTCGGCTTGTTTAACTTTATACAATCCCGATGAGGAATATACTTTCACAGAGAACGATATCAGTTCAACGTCTAAAAACAGCATGTTTCTCGATAGCACGTTAAAAGGCCGAGTGTACGGCTCAATAAATAAAGGGGTATTTACCAACTGATATTCAATACCATGAACCAGACAACCATAGACGAAGGAAAAACTATAGCTATCATCAGTTACTTAACATTCATAGGGCTAATAGTGGCGTATCTTATGAACAATAGCAAAAACAATGAATTTGCGAAATTTCATATCGGTCAATCGGTACGAATAGTAATTGCGGGGGTTGCTAATTCGGTTCTCTCTTGGTTTCTGCCAGGTTCACTTTTGATTATAACTAAAGTTATAGGTATGCTTTTATTGGTTTTAATAATTCTGGGCATTGTTAACGCGGTTAACGGAAAGATGCAACCCTTACCTGTTATTGGCACTGTTGGTGAATGAATAAGTTAAGTTTACTGATTGATTGTTTATATTATCTTAAGACCTTTATAATCTTATGAATACTATTAAAGAAGGTAAGAGTGCCGCTATCATTGCATATTTTACTATTGTAGGGGCTTTGATTGCCATAAGTATGAACGCCGAACCGAAAAACGAATATACCCGTTTTCATACTCGGCAAGCTTTTGGCCTGCATCTTCTATTTATCGCCTTCGGAATACTTTCGAGTAACTGGGGCAACATGTATTCATTTTTTGGTTTGATGCTGTGCTACACCCTCTTGTGGTTTTATGGTTTTATGGGGGCTTTGACGGAAAAATATCAATCTATTCCTGTGCTTGGGCCCTATTTTCAAAAATGGTTTACATTTATAAACTGAAAATAGTAAAGTACATCACCCATTTTAAAAAAGGTTGGCAAGTTCAATCTACTAATATTCAAATTCAGAATAACAAACCCAAATCTTAATCGATATGACTACCGCCCCGCTATCATTGGAACATTTAATTCGACCATCTTCGGTTCAAGAAGGTAAACCCGCTGTATTATTTATGTTTCATGGCTACGGCAGCAATGAAGAAGATTTATTCTCTTTCGCCCCTGAACTACCTGAAGAACTCTGTATTGTTTCCGTTCGTGCCCCCTACCCTATGGAGCCATTTGGCAATGCATGGTATGCTATTAATTTTGATGCGGACCAAGGGAAATGGAGCGATGATGAGCAGGCTAAAGATTCAAGGGAGAAAATCGTTTCTTTTATTGATGAAGCTTGTTCTACTTATGGTCTCGATAATAAAAGAGTAACTCTTTTGGGGTTTAGCCAGGGTACCATATTGAGCTACTCTGTTGCCTTATCCTATCCTGAAAAAATAAAAAATGTAATTGCTCTAAGCGGTTATATTAATGAATCGATTCTAAAAGAAAATTTTGAGGATAAAGATCATAGTTCATTAAAAGTATATGCTTCTCACGGTCAGGTAGACCAAGTTATACCCCCTGAATGGGCACAACGGGCTCCAGAATTTTTAGAAAACTTGGGTGTTGAACATGTATACGAAGAGTTTCCTGTAGGTCACGGTGTTTCACCACAGAATTTCTACGCGTTCAACAAATGGTTAAATGATAAGTTTTGACTTTTTATAGTATTCTATAAACAGGTATAGCTCTTAGTTGCTACGTGTGTATAGCAGGTGGTCAAGGGTAGTGAAATCAACTCCTAAATCGTCCTTTAGTTCATATTTAATTAATAATTCGCCCCAATATTTGCCATCTGAAAAGTCGGTCAAAATCCATTTATGGTTCAGAACTTTAATTTTATTGATTTTAAAATCACTTTCCATTCCCTCATAGGGTATTAATGGATTATCGCCTTGACTTTCGTTAGTTTCCAATAGTTTATCGGCAATATAACGAGATGGGTCTTCTAGGTTTAAATGGTCATAATACGCTAGGGCATCATCATTATTTTCCAATGAAAAGTATTGCATTTCAAGAACTTTCAACTGTGTGGTCCGCACAGAATCCTTTAATTCTTCGATTTCCGTTTTAAGATTTGCAATGTTCTCTTCTTTAGCCTCGGCCAGGTTTCCGCTACTAACGAAGAGATAGAGACATATCAATGACATAAAAATAAACAAGTAAAGGAATATTTTACTTTTCATAAAGCTTGTAGGTTTTTAACAACTTATAATTCTATAACGAGATTATCGTAGGCTAAATGTACACCGGCAGGTAATTTTTTTTCAACTTCTTCATGAAACCCCAAAAGATGACTGATATGGGTCAAATAAGCCCTTTCCGGTCGTATATCTGCAATAAATTTAAGGGCTTCTTCAAGGTTAAAATGTGAATGATGAGCTTCTTCCCGCAGCGCATTTACCACCAATACCTTTGTCCCATAGATTTTCTCCTTTTCTTCATCATCGATAGTCTTTACATCGGTCAGATACGTAAAGTCGAGAAAACGGAAGCCGAAAACCTGAACCCGATTGTGATTGGCCTCGATTGGTATTACATTTATATCACCAATTAAAAAAGGCTTGCCCTTCTCTATAATATTAACTGCAACTGCAGGCGCACCGGGGTATCTATTGGCGTCTGTAAATATATAGTCGAAACGTCTTCGAAGAGAATCGGAGACGCGTTGCTGGGCAAATATGGGTATATCGCCTTGTCGAAAAAAAAAGGGCCGAATATCATCTAGGCCTGCTGTATGGTCTGAATGCTCATGAGTAAATAGAATGCCATCTAACTTTGAGACATCATGAGCGAGCATCTGTTGCCTAAAATCGGGTCCGCAATCGACAACATAATTATAATCGTTCCAAGAAATCAATATTGAGACTCGTAGCCTTTTATCTTTTGTATCGGTACTTAAACAAACGGGGTGTTTGCTACCTATTATAGGGATTCCTTGAGAAGTGCCCGTACCCAAAAAAGTGATTTTTAATGGCTCTTTCATCTGCTCTCAAATTTATAACTAAATAATTTAATAGATTACCCGATCTTATTAACTTTGTTTACATCTAAATTGTTAAAATGGCTTCAGTTCTAAGAAGAGATTCCACCTTCGAAAACATTCCCTCAATAAAGGCTAAAACCCTTAGAATCAACCTAAACCCCGATATCTATGGTACTTTCGCCGAGATAGGTGCGGGTCAGGAAACTGCAAGACATTTTTTTAGGTCGGGGGGAGCTTCAGGTACCATTGCTAAAGCAATGAGTGCCTATGACAAAGATTTTAGTGATGCTGTCTACGGTATCGAAACCGATGGTCGCTACGTTACCCAGTCTCGTTTAAAAAAAATGCTTTCGCATGAGATGCGATTGATGGAAGAACGAATAAGTAGAGACAGACACCCTGATCGTTTGTTCTTTTCTTATGCCAATACCGTCGCCACCATAGACTTCTCTAAACGGTATAAGGGTCACGGCTGGGTCGGTATTCGTTTTCAATTAGACCCTAAGCAGAAAGAATTCGATGAAATCGTCTTGCATATACGATTCAAACAGAACGAAGCACGCTTACAGCAAGAAACGTTGGGTATATTAGGTGTTAATTTAATTTATGGTGCCTTTTACAAATACCATAAACCAAGAAAAATGCTTAAATATTTATACGACCATATTGATAAGGATACGGTCGAGATAGATATGATTAACTTTTCTGGTCCTAACTTTAAAGATGTAGACAACCGTTTGATGAGTCTTCAACTGATTCGTAACGACATGACCGATGCGGTGATGTTCGGGCCAGACGGAAATAACTTGTTACCCGCAGCCGTACTCTACAAGAAAAATATTCTGGCCCTTAGAGGTAGTTTTCGCCCTGTAACCAAGGTGAATATGGATATGTTTCATAAGTCACACGATATTTTTGTTAGAGATCAAGCGGTAGACCAAGACAATACTATTGTGATTTTCGAGATTACCCTTTCGAATTTAAAAGCATCGGGAGAAATAGATGAACAAGATTTTATGGATCGGGCAGAACTGCTATGTGCTTTAGGCCATACGGTTATGATTTCTAAATTTCAAGAGTATTATAAATTAGTTGAATATTTAAACAATTACACTAAGGCCAAGATTGGCTTGACCATGGGCGTAAACAATTTGGTCGATATTTTCGACGAGAAATATTACCGACACCTTAGTGGGGGTATTTTAGAAGCCTTCGGAAAATTATTTTTCAAAGAACTTCAGGTGTACTTATACCCAATGAAAAATGCAGAAACCGGTCAAATTATGACCAGCAACAATGCTAAGGTTCACCCGAGAATGAAAGAACTTTATAAGTTCTTTAAGTACAATGGCAAAGTGATGGATATTATCGATTACGACCCTGAAATTATGCATATATTTTCAAGGGATGTTCTTAAGAAAATTATTAACGACGAAGAGGGTTGGGAAGATATGTTACCAGAAGGTATACCCGATACCATTAAAGAAAAAAATCTTTTTACCCGTAAGCTTCTAAAAAACGAAGACGATAAGGTTTAAGAAATTTTCTATAACTTAAAAAATCCCGAAAATATTCGGGATTTTTTTTTGAACCTACTTCGGGCAAAACTGATTTCTAACCTAAGATTTGCGCAGCGTGATCTTTGGTTTTAACCTTTTCTATCACCTTTTCGACAACACCCTCTTCATTGAGTACAAACGTTGTTCTAATTATGCCTTCAAACTCTTTCCCCATGAATTTTTTTGGTCCCCACACTCCAAATGTATTGATAACAGTGTGGTCTTCATCGGCCAATAAAGGAAAAGGCAACTCATACTTTGCTTTGAAATTAGATTGCTTCTTGACCGTATCTGCACTAACCCCAAGTAGCTCATAACCAGCCGATTTCAATTCGTTATAATTATCCCTCAGATTACAGGCCTCAGCCGTGCACCCCGGAGTATTTGCTCTTGGGTAAAAAAAGACAATTAGCTTTTTACCTTGATAATCTGATAATTTTATGATGGTTTCGTCATGATCCTTTGACAAGAACTCCGGAACCTGGTCGCCCACTTTCAACATATGAGTAGATATTTTAAGTTAAATTCGTATTTCTATTCTAATTATCAAACGAAACTAAGTAAAAATGACTAAAGCCGAAAAGGTTGAGTTTACAATTAAAACATTACAAGAATTATATCCAAAGATTCCGGTTCCATTAGACCATAAAGACCCATACACGCTATTGATTGCTGTATTAATGTCGGCTCAAAGTACCGATGTTAGGGTCAATCAGATTACGCCATTACTTTTTGAAAGAGCCGACAACCCATGGAAAATGGCAGAATTATCGGTAGAAGAAATACGAGAAATTATTAAACCTGTCGGTTTATCACCGATGAAATCAAAAGGTATTCACGGACTATCGAAAATACTGATCGATAAGTATAATGGAGAAGTTCCTGCGGATATCGAACTTTTAAAAGAACTACCCGCTGTTGGCCACAAAACGGCAAGTGTAGTGGTATCGCAGGCTTTTGGTATACCCGCTTTTCCGGTAGACACCCATATACATCGTTTAATGTATCGATGGGGTTTTTCGAATGGCAAAAATGTGGTACAAACTGAAAAAGATGCTAAAAGACTGTTCGCAAAAGAATTATGGAACGATTTGCACCTTCAAATTATCTGGTACGGTAGAGAATATTCACCCGCCAGGGGCTGGAATTTAAACAAAGATATTATTACAAAGACTATCGGTAGAAAGTCAGTTCTTCAAGAATATCAAAAAGCAAAAAAGTCTCGATAAGTGCGAGACTTTTTTGCTTCTTAATTTAAACTGTTCTCAAATCGAAACTTCTCGTATTCGATAACGTGTAACTGCTTTGAGAAACCCAATAAAAATTGGATTGTCTCTGAACTTGTTTTTACGATTTCACCTCTTTCAAGGTTATCAGAGTAGATTTTTTCCATAATAGCTGCATAGTTATACTAAGGATAACGCAACTACATATGAAATATTGTTATATGCTTTGGGTGAATATTAATTTGTCAGTACGATATTATGCTTTTCGATAATCTTTCGAAGGTTGATCAATGCATAACGCATTCTTCCTAAAGCTGTGTTTATGCTAACTCCGGTGTTTTCAGAAATTT
This sequence comes from Flavobacteriaceae bacterium MAR_2009_75, assembly GCA_002813285.1. Lineage (NCBI taxonomy): Bacteria > Pseudomonadati > Bacteroidota > Flavobacteriia > Flavobacteriales > Flavobacteriaceae > Flavobacteriaceae bacterium MAR_2009_75. The sequence continues at coordinate 4,501,029 of PHTZ01000001.1, read as the reverse complement.
CTTTGAAGCTCATATCTTTATAGATGCGCATCTCTAAAACTTCTTTTTGATCATCTGGTAATTCTTCTACTAAATGTCTAAGGTCTGTATTAATTTGGTCTTTGATCAGTTGCTTTTCAGCATTTAATTTTTCATCTCCGATTACTGAAAAGATATTGAAATCATCATTTCCTTCGAACATTGGCATTCTTTTGTTTTTTCTAAAATGATCAATGATCAAATTATGGGCAATTCGCATAACCCATGGTAAAAATTTACCCTCTTCACTGTAAGTGCCCTTCTTAAGGGTACGAATAACTTTAATGAATGTGTCTTGAAAGATGTCTTCAGTGATGTCTTTATCTAAAACCTTAGAATAGATAAAACTTGAAATTCTTTGATTGTGACGGTTGATTAAAATTTCCAAGGCTTTTTCTTCCCCGGCGATGTAATCTCTTACTAATACTGAGTCTTCGGTCTGTAGGTTCATGTGTGCAGCTTTTTTGTTAAGATTTGAGGTCATTAGTTACGCTTTTACGCTTTCGGTTATTAACCCTTTGAGGGGTAGCTTGTTTATTTCTGAGATAAAACTAGAAAGATTGAGCCTTGCAGAAAAAACATTGTTGTCAAACTGCCAGTTTATGATGTGAAACCCTACTTTTTCTGTTTTCAATAAAATAAAACGAGAAGTGGTGCGTTGGAAAATGCGAAAACCTTTGAAAACAAGACGTTATGGCTTTCTTTAATATTGAACTTCTTATTGAAGCCTATTCTATTATAGCATATTGGCAAGCGTAGATTGTGTATATCAATGAAAAAGCCTTGGTGCTACTCACCAAGGCTTTTCAATATTATGTTTAAGAACCCAATGTTTCAATTCATATTCGATTCGAACTTTACACCATTAGCTTCCATTATCTTTAGCGACTTAGAGTAATCTAACAGAAATTTTATCGTTGACTCATCTGCCTTTTGAATATTCTTCTCGCCTTTTTCTGTTATGTAAATTTTTCTCATATCTGTATCAGTATTGTTATGCTATAATAACGCCACTAATATATATATAATGAATACCTTCGACCTAAGGTCGATTAATTCGTTAAAACAATATCGTTCTGCTCAATTATTTTTCGAAGGTTTATAAGAGCGTAACGCATTCTACCTAGTGCTGTATTTATACTGACTCCGGTATTCTCAGATATTTCTTTAAAACTCATATCTTTATAAATACGCATTATCAAAACATCTCTTTGATCGGCGGGCAATTCATTGACTAGCATACCCAAATCACAATCAATCTGATCTTTGATAATTTGACGTTCGGCATTTAACTTATCGTCGCCCAAGAGGGAAAAAATGTCAAAACTATCGGCCCCGTTGAACATAGGCATTCTACTGCTCTTTCTAAAATGGTCTATGATAAGGTTATGGGCAATACGCATCACCCAAGGCAAAAATTTACCTTCTTCATTATAAGCTCCTCTTCTTAAGGTCTTAATTACTTTGATAAAGGTATCTTGAAATATATCTTCGGTAATATCGCGACTATTTACTTTTGAATATATAAAGCTGCTCAATCTTTGATTATGCTTATCAATGAGCGCTTCCAGTGCTTTTTCATCACCGGCAATATATCTTTTAATGAGAAGGGAGTCTTCGAGTTGTACATCCATAGCAATTACTTTTTTAGTTAAAACTAGCCTCCTTTTCCATTGCAAAAGGTGTCGTAGTCAATCGTTCTAAACTTTAAAAAGTAATTTTATTCTATAGGCGTATTAACATTTTGTTGGGTTCAAATATAGAAAAAATTAAATGGTTCATAAAAAAAATTTCATGCGTCCATTTTTCATTCCCTGTAGATTTATACGTAATTATTTTTAATATGGTTCATTGTATCTTTGCAAAAGATATATGAAAATGACAGTAGAACTAGAGGTCAATCCGAAGAACAACATCATTATTAAGGGTGCAAAACTGCACAACCTAAAGAATATCGATGTAGTAATACCACGTAATAAATTAGTAGTGATCACGGGCTTATCGGGGTCTGGAAAATCAAGTTTGGCATTTGACACACTTTATGCAGAAGGTCAACGTCGCTATGTAGAGAGTCTTTCATCATATGCGAGGCAGTTCTTGGGCAAACTCGACAAACCTAAAGTAGATTATATTAAAGGTATAGCCCCTGCGATTGCAATCGAACAGAAAGTGAATTCTACAAACCCACGGTCTACTGTCGGAACCACCACTGAGATTTATGACTACCTCAAATTGCTTTTTGCGAGAATTGGTAAAACCTACTCCCCTATTTCAGGTAACGAAGTAAAAAAGAATACGGTGACCGATGTAATTAAACATGTTAAGAATTACGATGAGGGAACCAAACTTCTCTTACTCGCACCAATTAGAATTGATGAAAGTAAAGACACCTTAAAATCGCTGCAATTACTTTCGAAGCAAGGTTATGCGCGTATAAAGTATAGAGGAAAAGTTTTACGAATCGATGCCGTACCTGAAGATATTTCACGAGAATTTGATCTAGTAGTTGATCGTATAATCGTAAAAGACGATGAAGATTTCTATAATCGGTTAGCCAATGCTGTCGACACTGCATTCTTTGAAGGAAAGGGCCAATGTATTATCGAAGATTTGAATACAGAGGTACAAATGCAATTTAGCAACAAGTTCGAACTTGACGGAATGTCATTTTTAGAACCCAATGTTCACCTCTTCAGTTTCAACAACCCCTACGGTGCATGCCCAAAATGTGAAGGGTATGGCGATGTCATAGGTATCGACGAAGATTTGGTCGTACCGAATACCGCATTATCGATTTACGAAAATGCGGTTTCTCCGTGGCGTGGTGAGAGCATGAGCTGGTATCGAGACCAATTGGTGAATTCTGCCTACAAATTCGATTTTCCTATTCACAAACCCTGGTTCGAGCTTTCTGCGGAACAAAAACAATTGGTTTGGGACGGTAATAAGCACTTTATCGGAATACATAAGTTCTTCACTACCTTAGAGGAGAAAAGTTATAAAATTCAAAACCGCGTAATGCTCTCCCGTTATCGAGGTAAAACTCGATGTACCGTTTGTAAAGGGAGAAGGCTACGCAAAGAAACCGACTACGTTAAAGTTGACGGACATAATATTTCCGACTTGGTCGAACTCCCTTTAAAAAAGCTAATTACTTTTTTTGAAGAGCTCACTTTAAATGATAATGATAAGCAGATTGCATCACGATTATTGAAAGAAATAAATACCAGGCTTGGCTTTTTATATAAAGTGGGATTAAGTTATTTAACCCTTAATCGAAAATCAAATACATTATCAGGGGGTGAAAGCCAACGAATCAATCTAGCAACATCTTTGGGCAGTAGTCTTGTCGGAAGCATGTATATACTCGACGAACCCAGTATAGGGCTCCATCCTAAAGATACCGAAAACTTAATCGATGTCTTAAAATCTTTACGAGATCTTGGCAACACCGTAATTGTGGTTGAGCATGATGAAGATATAATGAAAGCAGCAGACCAAGTTATCGATATAGGCCCTGAGGCCGGCACTAATGGTGGTGAAGTGGTGGCTTATGGCCCGTTGAGCGAAATCTTGAAGTCAAACTCCCTGACTGCCAGCTACCTTAATGGTTCAAAAGAAATAGCAGTACCCAAAGAAAGAAGAACCTCTAATCAGTTTATAGAAATTAAAGGGGCACGTGAAAACAACCTTAAAAACATTGATGTTACATTTCCTCTGGGCATGTTGACTGTGGTCACTGGTGTTTCTGGAAGCGGTAAAAGTACTTTGGTAAAAAAGTTACTTTATCCTATAATCCTAAAGGAAGTTGGTGGTTACGGCGAAAAAGCGGGGCAATTCACCAGTGTCAACGGTAATTATAAAACTATCAAGCATGTTGAATTTGTTGATCAGAACCCTATTGGTCGATCATCACGATCCAACCCTGTAACATATATTAAGGCCTATGATGATATTCGAGCTTTGTTTGCAGCCCAAAAACTAAGTAAGATCAGATCCTACCAGCCTAAACATTTTTCTTTTAATGTAGATGGTGGTAGATGTGAGAAATGTAAAGGAGAAGGCGAGATAACGGTAGAAATGCAATTCATGGCCGATGTACACTTAGAGTGTGATACCTGTGAGGGCAAACGTTTTAAGAAAGAAGTCTTAGAAGTAAGGTTCAATGGTGTAAATATCGATGGTGTATTGAGTATGACCATAGATGATGCCATTTCTTTTTTTGAGGCTCATGGTGAAAATAAGATTATCAACAAGCTTAAACCTCTTCAAGATGTAGGTCTGGGTTATGTTACTTTGGGGCAGTCATCATCTACCCTATCTGGTGGGGAAGCACAGCGAATCAAACTTGCCTCGTTCTTGGTAAAGGGCACTACAAAGGATAAAGCTCTATTTATTTTCGACGAACCTACTACAGGCTTACATTTTCATGATATTCAAAAACTATTAAAATCATTCAATGCCCTTATCTCTAAAGGGCATTCTGTAGTCGTCATCGAACATAATATCGAATTGATAAAATGTGCAGACCATTTAATCGACCTCGGCCCAGAAGGTGGTGAGAAGGGGGGTAATTTATTGGCAGTTGGCACTCCCGAAGAGATTATAAAGAACAATAAATCTTTTACTGCAAAATATCTGGCAGAAAAGCTTTAATTACCACTTAAATCTACTTCCCTTAAAAAAGCATTCTCATTTGAATTATGAGGATGCCCAATACCTTATTACTTCTATTTTTCACAGAGCTATAATCTATATAAAAGTTAATACTGAGAAAATTTAAAATCTTTGATAATTAAAAAATTATTTTAAAATTCTGATTTTCAGATGTTTATTTCCGTAAATATTTTTTGGCATGCTGTTTGTTTAATACTCTACGAATGTGAATAGTTGCATTCGAGAATTTAAAAACCTTATATCATGAAAAATTTAGTACTCTTTTTTTCGGCCTTAATTATGAGCACCTCGGGTGTTTTGGCCACTAGTACAGAAGATAAGGTTGCAGAACGCAATGCTTATAGATACAACGACGCCTTTATTTTTGTCGAAAATGGCATTACGTTTTCAGTTTACCCCGATGGTGAGTTTGATTTTTATATTGATTCATATGTTAGCGGACGAAAAAACGGCGTGACCTTCAACTCTGGCTTTGACTATAGCCCTTATGCACAATATGATGATTATGGTGCGGTAATTCAAGTTGAAAACGTACCCGTATACTATGATTATCACGGACGCGTAACTCAAATTGGTGATGTTGACATCAGTTATAATAATGGTAGAGTACGTCGTTTAGGTGGAATGAACGTTTTCTATAACCACAGAGGATTTTATGATTATCACACAGGTTACATTAATGTTTATAACAGACGTTATGTATTCAGACCTTTTCATTCTTTGTTCGTTAGACCGGCACTTGGTTTTTGCCTGGTATTCAACAAGCCTTATAGAAGATACTATAGCCCTATTCGCTACACCTATCACAGACCTTATAGACATAATACTAGAAGGGCTTATGCGAAAATCGGTAGAACTCATAAGTATAATCAAGCTAGAAGAGAACGTGCCAAAATTTATAGAAATGATAGAAAGGTGGCAGTTCGTAAGAATGCCGTACGAAACAATAGATCGGTAGCGTCTAGAAGCAATAATGCTGTTAGAAATAGAACTAATTCTACAAATAGCACAGTTCGTTCAAGAACGACCGTGAGCAGAAATGCTACAGCACCGAAACGTGGAACGGTACAGAGAAGTTCTACTGTAAATAGAAACAATAATGGCAATAGAACCGTAAACCGTAAATCTACGGCTATTAAGTCACCAAGAAGTAATACCGTAACGAAGAGAACGGTTACAAGAACACCTCAGAGAAAAACGGTTACAAGAACAACGAAGACTTATAATAGTCCGAGAAAGAGAACCACGAGTAATACGACTGTTCGTCAAAGAAGTTCAAGTAGTAGAGGTAATGTTGCAACTAGAAATACTTCGACTCAGCGAAAGGTTAGAAAGACACCTGTCAAAAGAAGTAATACAGCATCTAGAACCGCTACTTCAAGAAGTACAAGAAGATATTAAGATTAGTTTTTAGGTTGGTTAGTTGTTTACCCCCGTAGTAGATTTATCTACTGCGGGGGTTTTTATTGGGTTTCATTTCGATTTACCAACCGTGACTTTTACCGATTTACTTATTGGGGTTTTACTTCGATGCGCATAGCGGTTATAGGGTACCAGAACATTGGTCTCGGGAAAATAGGCCGCCAAATTACCTTCAGGAATACTGTAGGGGATAACCAAAAATTTATATGCCGTGCGCTTCTTATTATCATAATGGCTACTAATATCCACTACATCCATTTTTTTGAATCCGTGCGACTTCATGTCATTCGGATTCATAAACAATACCCTCCGTTCATTATAGACCCCACGATATCTATCATCAAGTCCATAAATGGTTGTATTGAATTGATCGTGAGATCTGATGGTCATCAGCAAGAATTCATCTCTTTCTAGATTATGCTCAGGTAAATCGTTCAGGGTGAGCTGAGCCTTACCTCCGGGCAACATACTAAAATCTAAATTTCGAACATTGTTCGGTAGATAATACCCCACTCCTTTAGAACGCTCAGTGGTGTTATCAAAACCTTTCGCAACCTTGTCGATGCTCTGTCGTATAAGGTTATAATCTTCGGCCATTGCCTTCCAATTGACAGAGTGTTTCCCTTTAAAAAAAACATGTGCCAATTCTCCGATGAGTTCCGGTTCGCTTTTTATATTGTCTGAAGCCGGTTTTAAAAGTCCACGAGACTGTCTTACCCTACCCATACTATCTTCCATAGTAAAATAGCGGAGCTTGCCATTTTTCATATCTTTCTCCGAACGGCCATAAGTCGGTAGAATAAGGGCAGTCTTACCTGTCACTAAATGGGTTCGGTTCAATTTGGTACTGATCTGAACCGTTAGTGAACAATTCTGTAAGGCTTGTGCCGTATATTCCGTGTCATTGGCAGCCATCAAAAAATTACCCCCAAGACAAATGAACACCTTTCCCCTACCTTCATACATGGCTTTTATTGCACCCACGGTATCAACCCCTTCTTCCGCAGGGGGAACAAAACCGAGATGTTTCTCAATTCGTTGGTTCAGCTTTTCATCCACATAATGCATAATACCAACACTTCTATCACCCTGAACATTACTATGACCCCGAACAGGGCAGGTACCAGCATTGGGTTTACCCATAGCTCCTTTTAATAATAAGAGGTTAACAAATTCTCGAATGTTCTGTACTCCATTTTCATGCTGGGTAAGCCCCATGGCCCAACAAACTACGATATCTTCTTTAGCAGCTAACAATGCTACCGTTTCATTAATTTTATCTTCTGGAACACCACATCTTTCCAATAAATCTTGCTCGTCATATTTAACTAAATCGGCCAGGAGTTCTTCATAACCGTTGACATATTGCGCGATAAAATCATGGTCGAAAACATTCTTATCTCTTGCATCTAACTCGGCCAACCGTTTCAGTATCAATTTAACAAGAGGTATATCTTGGTTGATTTTTACAGCTAGATGAATGTCGGCCATATCTTCTCCTGAACCCACTAATCCTTTTAAGTTCTGCGGATTTTTGAAATTCACCAGTCCGGCTTCTTCCAAAGGGTTGATACTAATGACCTTACCTCCGTTCCGTTTACATTTCTCAAGTGCCGAGAGCATTCTTGGGTGATTGGTACCTGGATTTTGACCAACCACTAAGACCACTTCAGCTGCATATAAATCTTCCAATTTGGTCGACCCCTTACCAATACCCAACGTTTCAGATAGCGCGACCCCGCTTGACTCATGGCACATATTAGAACAATCGGGCATGTTATTGGTGCCAAATGCCCTAGTGAACATACCGTATAGATAGGCCGCTTCATTACTAGATCGCCCAGAAGTGTAAAAAATGGCTTCGTTGGGGTCGTTTAATGAACGTAATTCGTCTGAAATCAGTTCATACGCTTCTTGCCAAGATATAGGTTCGTAATGTATACTTTCTGGTCGCAAGACCAAAGGTTCGGTCAACCTACCAAATTTATTTAATTGGTAATCGGTTAATTGAGATAGTTCTTCTACCGAATATTTAGTAAAAAACTGATTGGCAATCTTATGCGTAGTCGCTTCATCTGCAAGAGCTTTGGCTCCGTTTTCGCAATACTCGGCAACTGTGGATGGGTTCTCAGGGTTGGGCCAGGCACAACTGGGGCAGTCGAAACCATCTTCTTGATTCATTTCAAGTAAAGCACGCATTGAACGTAAAATACCCATCTCTTTAAAACCATGTTTTAGGGCTTCTTTGACCCCAAGCTTACCTGCAGCATATCGCATTGGCTCTTCGAGCTTAATATTCGTAAACTCCGTAGATCCGGTAAACGATGTTTTTCTTTTCAACTTCTTTTCTGACATAGAATTATTTATTCGCCCTTGAAACGATTAGAACAATAATTGCTTATTCGTTATGAAAAAATCTTTTATTTGGAATGGGAATGTACACAATAATCAGATAAATACTTAAACTACCTTATCATCAACGAGGGCAACATTTAATTTCACAAAATAACAACGCGGAATATTTTTTCGATCAGCCGTATGCCCTATGTTACTATCTTCTCTATAGACAACCTTGCCTTCAGGAGACAAAACCTTGAAATAAACCCCGGGCCCGGGAATAGTTGTTATCGGTGTTTCAACGTTGATAATTGGAGAAAGAAATGTCTTTTTAAAATCTGCACTAGTATAATCTACTCTAAAGCATCCTTTTTCATCGGTTATGGCCGTGCCGATTAAATCATCTTTGATCCAGTCGACATCCATTACTACAATCTTAAAACCAGAAAGTTTAATATTTGTGGCTCCGGTTGTTTTCAGACTTCCACAAATGGTCCATGCATCGAAAAGAGTACGAATTTGACATCAATTTTTAAAGGGAAAGGTATGGTTGTAACTGTAGATAAAATTCTGCCCATCAGGTCTCCAAACGGGATTAAGCTTAATAAGGGTATATTGAATTTCCTTTTTTCGTTTGATCGACTTTTGATAAGGAGCCTGGCATAGCTTTATGTCTATGGTTATTCTCTGGTTTTCATAGGCTTCGGACAACTTTATTTCAAAATTGCCATTTTCATTGGTTTTGGCCTGACCAATACATAAGTCTTGTTTATCTATTATTTCCTTTTTTGTAAGCTGTCGTGCTTCCTTCTTTGAACTATGTCGATTTTCAGATAAATCATCATCCAAATAAATTAGAACTAGTGCATCACTTACATTTTCCCGTATATCAGGAAATAGAGATGCATTCACAGTACCTTTTATTATATAGCCCATTCAGAGTGGTTATGTATTAAATATACTACAAAAAATATTTAATAATATCAGGTTTATTTCACGGTAAGCTAATTCGAGCACATCACAATTACCCTATTTTTTTTATGTATTTGGAAAGTAGCGCATAAACATCTTCAGAAATTCTAAACCGATATAGTATCACAACATAGAAAATTGTGATGAGTAAGCTCTTGAAAATAATATTTACTATGGAATGAAACGGGAAGTTGATAAAGTAGAAAAGTAGGCCTGTACCAAAAATAAGTATCGCAGCTATAACTGTTTCTCGAGTAAAGGGTGTCATTCCGAATTTTAGCTTCACATACGCTATTTTTAACGTATTGTAAGTGAAAAGAGCTGAAAAACTTGCAATTGCAGCTCCATTCAAACCAAACTTAGGAATTAACCATAGGTTTAAGAGAATGGTCATTACGGCCAATAGAACCCCTAATATCAAAACGGCACGGTAATAATCTGAATTGTAGAGAATAGAGTTGTTATTACCCATTAAAGAATCATACAATTTTGCCAAGCCCAACCATACAAATATGATATAACCATTGCTATAGGCCACTGGCATTAAATTATACATGTCGCCAAGATTAAGCAAAATCAGTAGAAACAATAGACCAGAAATAATGAACAAAGTCAATGAACTTTTTTGATACAATCGTTGTAAACCCTGCGTATCTCTTTTGTTCAATAATTCAGCGGTCATTGGGTAAGTTATCTGATGCATTGATCGTGAAGGTACCGCAATGACCATCGCTATAAAGCCCGCAACGCTATAATAGGCCACATTTTCGATTTTAATAAATTGATTGATCATCACTTTGTCAACTTCCAAGAGTACCACTGCCACTGAACCCCCTAATATAATCAGTGTGCTGTAAACCAATATATTTCTTGTATTTTCAGGGAAATTAAACATCAGTTTCGGAGCATGAAGCCGATAAGCATATACTTTCATCACTATCGTACGAAAAATATAAACGCCTACCATAATGTGTATGTAGAGCTCTACCGAAATGACATTAAAATACAATAGAAAGAGCATGATGAAGACCATGACCCGAGAAAAAACCTCTTTCATAAAATTGCCAAATACAGATTTCATTTGAACTCTCGCCCAACCATAAAAAACCTCAAAATAGGCCATGGCCATGCCTATGAAAAAGATGTGCCATATATACCCTTTTACAATTGGATTTTCACGCGACAAAAAATCACCTATTGCCTCATAACCTAAAAAGGCAATTGCACCTACGGGTAGAATCAATGCAAGAGGCAAAAGCAGCATCATGGTCAAAAAACCATCGACCCTGGTACTATCTTTAAAACTGCTATAAAATTTAACCAGTGTATTGGGTACCCCAAATGCCAATATTGGGTTCAACACTAATGAAGCTGATAAAATAACCTGAATTAAACCATAATATTTCGGCGACATAAAATTCAGGTACAAAACCAAGGTATTAAGCGCACCTATACCAAAACCTAAATAGGTTATGATAGAGTTGTTCATTGATTGCTTAAATACAATACCCATTTTCTATTGATCAATAGTACTCATTAAATTTTTAAAGAATTTTAGCCAAGTCTTCGGTCAACGATTTTCGACTATACTTTTCGATATCAACAGAATTCGATATCAAGTTATTTTTTTTATAAGCGGCGTACCAATATAGTATAGTGTCTCTTAGGTCTAAATCAGAATTGTAGTCGAAAGTTTTTCCCGAGTTGGTCTGAGAAATAATTTGACCAGCTTCCCAATCTTTAGGTCCTAGTGCAAGAATAGGCCTTTTAGCTGCCATATATTCGAATAGCTTTCCCGGAAGAATTCCTTTAGTTTCTTCTGAATCAATCTCTACTAGCAATAAAAGTTGTGACTGCCTTTGTTTTCGTTGCGCTTCGGTATGCGAACCGTAACCCTTCAATTTTATATAAGGCCCCAATTCATAATGGTACAGACTATCCATTACATCTTGGCTTACAACACCCATAAATTCTAGTTGTAAATCAGCCCTGAACACTGCATTTTCGGCAGCAATTCTCGATAATGTTTTCCAAAGATTTTTGGGGTTTCTACCCGTGAGCAACGATCCAATATGTGAAATCGTAAAACTCTTATCAAGGTCAACCTCTGTAGCATACCCAGAATCATAACCGTTTGTTATTACAGAAATCGGTTTAGATGTAATTTCTTCAAATTCTTTTTTAGTGGTTTTACTAGTAGTTATTACATGATCGGCTTCATTCAAGACCACGCTTTCCATTATCTTATGTTTTTTCTGCGAAGACGCGGTTAATTTTAATTTTTTGTGATAACCTATAGATGTCCACGGGTCTCTAAAATCGGTAAACCAAGTAATTTTCAGGTTTGTCTTAAGCTGTTGGCCTATTAGATGAACACTATGTGGTGGCCCCGTCGTAATAATGGTATCAATTTTATCACTTTCTATTACCTCGGTTAAAAATTTGACCGACGGTTTGACCCAAAACTTTCTAGCATCAGGAATAAAAAAGTTACCCCTTACCCACAACATTATTTTCTCAATAAATGATTGATTCTTAGTCTGAATAATACCCGAACTGATCCGTTTTGTTTTCTTAGAGGATAAGAATTTTGCCGCGCCATAGGGTTCGAATAAAGGTTGACTGTAAATCGTCAGATCTTTGGGTATTTCTTTTACTAGAGATGAATCTTCTATAGGATAATGCGGATTCTCAGGAATATATACTACTGGTTCGATATCAAAATCACGAAGATATTTCACGAACTTCAACCACCGTTGTACCCCGGGACCACCAGCGGGAGGCCAATAATATGTTATAATGAGCACTTTTTTCATGGGTCAAATTGGGGTTAAAAGTAAAGAGCAATTGTAAACTTGATATTAAGCCTCTTCATGAGCATCTTCTTCAGGCTTACGTTTCTGGTATAATGTAAGACCTAAACCACCTAAAACAGCCAGGGCCAAGAGAATGGACGATGCTAATGTTATCTGACTGCCCATCTGCACAACTTCAGGTTCAAACTTGAACTCTATGGTATGTTCACCCTCGGGAACACGTAGTGCTCGAAGACTATAGTTTACCTTAAAATGTTCTTTCAATTGACCATCAATATATGCGTTCCAGCCTTGGGGGTAGTACATTTCGGAAAAAACAGCTACTCCAGCATTAGAAATATTCGACGTATAGGTCAAATGGTTCGGCTCATAATTGGATAGTTTGATAGTAGCTAAAGAATCTACTTGAAAGTCAAATCTGTTGAGTGAGTTTACTTTTGCAGTGTTTATTACAGCCTCCTTTTTAGTATCTAGATTCTCCAACGCCGTTATCTCCTCGTCGGCACTGTTTACCTTATTCAGTTTGCTAATAAACCAAGCATTACCATTTGCATCTGGGTTTAAAGCAGGGTAGCTTCTACCCTCTTCATCCTGTTGCACTACATATTTCACGTTTAGCATGTTCAGAACATTCAAGTTTCCTTTATAAATATGAAAACTGAACAAATCTTCTAAAGCAGCCGGTTTAGCTGCATGATAACCACCTATTGATTGGTGGTAGAATGAGGTGCGGGCACCGTTGATACCTTCTGAAGGATTATAAACCCTAAAAACACCTTCATCTTTCTTAATTTCTTTATCTAAAGCGGTTTCAGTAAATGGCTGTGTCATTCTTCGCTTTGCTACAAAATTTTCACCATCAACATATCGCAGTCCAACACCGACCAAATCGAAGACAATCAATAGGCCTATGGTACCAATAGCAATATTCTCTTTTAGTTTTCCCTTTATATATAACCAAATTGCTGCCGCCGTAAGCAAAACGTAAATAAGCGAGCGCATCAAGTCGCTATTGTAAACGGCCCTACGATCAGCTTGAATCAATGAAACCAATTCATCCCCATAATTTTGTTTCAAATAGTCATCACTTGGACCTATGAAATCGAAAGCGCCTTTGAAAACAAATAATAGAACGCCCAACCCACCGACAATTATAACCGAAATCTTTAAAGATTTCATTTTCTTGGAAGCCTCTGTAGTACTTCTTAAGAGTTGGCGTAGTGCTAAAACGGCCATCACAGGAGCGCAAAGCTCTAATACTATCTGAATGGAAGACACGGCCCTGAATTTATCGTACAACGGAAAATAATCAATCATTAAGTCTGTCAAAACCGAAAAATTCTTGCCCCAAGACAGCATCAGAGACATTAAAGTTCCGCCGAGCAGCCACCATTTGACCTTTTCCCTGATTAAAAACAATCCTAGAATGAACAAGAAAAATATAATAGCACCAATATAAGCCGGGCCCGCAACTATAGGTTGATCTCCCCAGTATAAGGGTAAGCCACTTGAAAAATTCAAAGCTTGACTTCTAGAGACCCCCTGGTCTATGAGAAAATTATAGCTTTTTGAGTCTTCACCCAAATCTTCACCGTTTGATCCACCAAATAGCCGGGGTACAAAAAGGTCTAATGATTCTGCAATACCATAACTATATTGGGTAATATATTCCCTATCAAGACCATCGACATTTTCTTTAGACGACCCATCAGGGTTTATAGTAAGTTGAGATTTACCACGGGTGCTCCAATCTGCATATTCTTTAGTTGCCAATAGCCCAGTGGCGTTGGCTGAAATACCCAAAACCACCGCAATCAACAAAATACCTACAGATGTAAAGAAATGGGGTAACTGTCTTTTTCTTATGGCATCGATCAAATAAACTATGCCCAGTATTAGTACCAAGAGCATAAAGTAATAGGTCATTTGGTAATGATTAGCACCTATTTCTAATGCCATGGCAATTGCCGAAAGTATAAAACCCCAAATGTATTTCTTTCGAAATACAAGAATAATACCTCCAAGAAGCATAGGCAAATAACCCAAGGCATGAGCTTTTGCATTATGGCCCACACCCAATATGATAATCATATAGGTAGAAAAACCAAATGCGAGAGATCCGATAATAGCCAAGCGATAGTCTACTTTAAGACAGCATAATAAAATATAAAAACCGATAAAATAGAGAAATAGGTAGTCAGCAGGGCGAGGCAAGAAACGTATAAGTCGATCTAATTTCTTCACATAGTCATGTGGATAATAAGCACCTAATTGATAGGTCGGCATACCCCCAAAGGCACTATTGGTCCAGTAGGGCTCTTCACCAGTGCGCTTGCGAAAATCATTCTGTTCTTTAGCCATACCCGTGTACTGAACAATATCAGACTGTTCAATCACTTTCCCCTGAAGAACTGGGTGAAAATAGGCCAAAGCGGCTATAACGAAAAAAACAGCTACAAAAAAGTGAACGAAGAAGGCTTTAAATCCTTTTTGCATAACAGGAAAATCTTATTAACGCGGCTAAAATAACGAACTTAATCTGACTTTAGTAAGTCTGCGGAAGATTTCCGAATTCATGAATCGATAATGCGAATTCGATAAATTAATTAAAAATGTAAAGCAACTTAGGTAGTTCAATTGCTGATTGCTTAATCGACTTCCTCAAAATCGATATAAACGCCAACCTTATTAGAACTAGAACTTTTTTTTGAAGGTTTTTTATCTATAATAACTTCCCCAATCTGTTCCTCTGTGTCCCTATTATGTTGGGCAAACTCACCGAACTTTTCTTTAAAATGCTCTTCGGTCTTTCGTGCTGCGTACCCAAAGATTTTGGGAGCGAACATTTTTACCAAAATCTTAAAGAGGTAATAGACCAGTAAGATTATGAGGATTGTTTTTAAAAATGTCATCTTTTCTATAAATAATTATATCAAAAATACGATTCTGACGTTGTAATAGCAGGGCAGAACTGCTAAAATTTAGCTAAAGTACCATTAGCAGTACCACTACAACGGTAGGTAAATCGGTTTTTGACCGCCATCACCGGAAAAATTAATTCATTAGAACGCATGTTAGCCGTTACCAATTGTAATGACATGAAAAACTTTTTAAAGATTATTGCATTTGTTTTACCATTCTTCAGTTTGGCGCAATACACAGATGTAATCAACTCAAATCGTCCTGGGCAATCGGTCAGTGCCTATGCTGTAGGCAGAAATGTTCTTCAGCTTGAGGCCGGTATCTATTATGAGCAAAAAGACCATGCCCTATTAAATACACAAAGTGACATTTGGGGCAGTGAATTTGCACTGAGATATGGCCTATTGTTCGAGCAGCTCGAATTGATTTACGAAGGAGCTTATCAAAACCAGAATATAACTTTCTCAGATTTCGGCACATCGAACAACCTTAGCGATTTCTCACGCAACAGAGTTGGATTGAAATTTCTGATTTATGACAGATACAAATCAGAAGAAAGAAACAAACCGAATCTTTACAGCTGGAGAGCGAATAATGTTTTTCAGCTTAAAAATCTTATTCCTTCGATTTCTATGTATGGAGGCGCAACATTTAATTTGGGAGGCAATCCGTTTTATGTAGGTGACCCAACTGTCTCATACCGAGCCTTAATAGCAACTCAAAGTAGGCTGTCACCCAGATTTGTCTTGATAACCAACTTTGCCTATGATCGTATAAGCAGTGATTTTCCTGAACTTAGTTATTTAGTGTCGCTTTCCCATGCCTTTAGAAACCCTAAATGGAGTGCATTCATAGAAAACCAAGGTATTGACAGTGATAGGTATTCAGATGTTCTCATTCGTGGGGGTATAGCCCACTTACTTGGTGAAAATTTACAGGTTGATTTCAATCTCGGCGCCAGTCTTAAAAATACCCCATCGAGAGTTTTTGTTACCATAGGCGGTTCTTATCGTTTAGACCTTCATAAAGATAAACTCAAGGCCATTGACGATCAGAATGCCAATGAAAATGGAGGTGCTATCAAGAAAAACAGCATGAAAAAGAAGCGTAAGGAAAAAGAGAAGGCAGGTGGTAGCGGTGCGGAAGATATTAATCTCGGGCCTTCAAAAAAACAACTTAGAAAACTCAAGAAAAAGGAAAGGAAGCAAAAAAAATCAGAAGGCGGCGGAGCTATTGATTTTTGATGGACCACACCCCAAGTTACTTCTATAAATTAGGAGGTTTAATTTTATTCTCAGTTGAATTATGCCTAATATTGACCTTACAAAATGAACGGTATGGTCTCCTTAAAAGAAGCGGTTTCAAAGAGCGAAATAAAAAGTTTCGTTAAGTTTCCCTTCTCCATTTACAAGGATTCCAAATACTGGGTGCCACCCATCATAGCAGATGAGATGGAAACCTTCGACAAAAACAAAAACCCTGCTTTTAAAAATGCCGATGCCCGTTTTTTTATCGCATACAAAAACAATGAACCCGTAGGGCGCATTGTTGCGATTGTAAATCACCTCGAAATCAATCAACAAAAAGTAAAAAAAATGCGCTTTGGTTGGTTTGATTTTATTGATGATCCAGAGGTATCTAAATGCCTACTTGATAAAGTAGCCGATATTGGCCGAGAGCATCAGCTCGAATTTATGGAAGGACCAGTGGGCTTCTCTAATTTAGACAAGGTCGGTGTTCTTACCGAGGGTTACGACCACATTGGCAGTATGGTGACCTGGTATAATTACCCGTATTACGTTGAGCATTACGAACGTTTAGGTTTTCAAAAAGAAAAGAGGTATGTTGAGAACAAGTTTCCTAGTAGTAATGCCGATCCGGCATTATTTACCAAACTAAACGGAATCGTAAAAAAAAGGTATGATTTACGTGAGGTAAATTTTAAAAAAACAAAAGAAGTTCTGCCCATGGCAGACCAAATGTTCGACCTTTTCAACGAAACATATTCGAAGTTATCATCACACGTGCCGATTACAGAGAAACAGAAAGCTTATTTCAAAAAAAAATACATCTCATTTATCAACCCTGACTACATAAAATTTATCGTTGACAAAGAAGATAAGTTGATAGCTTTCGCAATTGTTATGCCCTCCTTCTCTGTTGCTCTCCAAAAAGCTAACGGCAAATTGTTCCCGTGGGGAATATATCATTTACTTAAAGCGAAAAAACACAATAAAGACGCTTTGTTCTATTTGATAGGTATACATCCTGAGTATCAAAACAAAGGCGTTACCGCAATCATATTCAACGAGTATTACAAGACATTCAAGAAAAAAGGTATTGAAATGTGCTATCGCACACCCGAACTAGAAGATAATATTGCGATTCGTCAAATGTGGAAACACTTCGACCCAAAAATCTACAAACGCCGCTCTACTTATAAAAAGTACCTCTAATGCACTTAGGAATCAACTTAAATTTTGATTGCAATATTTAGGTATGGTAAAATAAAAGCAAGAGCCACTCCCCTCCTGACTATCCACCGATATCTCACCACCATTATTCTCAACCATCTCTTTGCAAACCATTAAACCAAGGCCCGTACCTTTTTCTCCTTTGGTGCCATATGTAGTGAAATTCGTATCGTTTTCAAAAATATGTTTTTGTACATCACGGCTCATTCCAACTCCTGAGTCCTTCACATAAATTTCAAGCATTTTATCTTGTGCATTACAGCCTACGTTTATAGTACCATTTATGGGTGTAAATTTAATTGCGTTACTAAGCAGGTTTCTTAGAACAATATCCACTTGGTCTTTATCTGCCCAAGCCAACTCATCTTCACCAAATTCGTTCATTAGTTCAATAGACTTTTTATTAGCTATTTCCGATAAAAGCGAAATATTAGCATTGACGATTTCGCCCATGTTAATTTTCGCTGGAATTGTCTTTATACCATCCATTTGAGTCTTTCCCCAAGTCAATAGATTATTCAATGTAAAAAGAAGACCATCTAAACTATTTTCGAACTTCGGTGCAAAATGCAAGAGGTCATCTTTTGATAATTTTCCCCTATTGATCATACTCACCAAATCTTTAAATGAATTCATAGGGCCTTTTAAATCATGACTTATGATTGAAAATAATTTGGTTTTGTTTTCATTGCTTTGGTGTAGCACTTTAGACCTTTCTTCTAGCTCGACTTTGCTTAAATGCAGTTCTTTGTTTAAAGATTTTTGCTGTTTTTCATTATGAACCACGAAGAAAGTAATGTTCAGTAAAATTAGAAGTAAGGTTATAGTAGTATAAAGTATATATTTTTGACGTTTTAAATTTCGGTTTGATTCTAGACGTATGGTTTGCTCTGTATTCTTAAAATTCATTTCGGCCAAGGAAACTTTTAATTTAGTTTCGCTCGTTGCCACCTCTAAAGAATCGGAGAGTTTCGTATAACTGACCAAATAATTATTGGCTTCTTTAAAGTCGTCGAGTGCCGTATTTATTTTGTGCATCAATAACGAAGCTTCTAACTTTCCGTTATTATAATTTGATTTATTCGCCAACTCTAAAGCCAAAAAGCCAAAGTCTTTAGCTTCTGCATAGTTTTGGCTTAAAAGTTGAACTTTGGCCAATCCCAGATTAGTTTCTACAATTCGTTTGGTATCTTCTCTACCTTCCAATAGTTTAAGAGCCTTTGTAAAATAATTTTGGGCAGACTCCAGATTTTTATGTTCAAGATTAACTTTACCTAAAATTATATAACCCTCGGTTTTTGTTAATTTATCATCAATATTTTCAAGAATTTTAAATGAATTTAAAACCTCTTTCTTGGCAAAATCATATTTTTTTTGGTTATAATATAAATCGGCCTTGTTCATATATATTTGGGCCAAATGAAGATTTTCGGGTTGAGTTAAAAGCAATTCTAGTGACTTGTCGAAATACATTAAAGCCTTATCATACTCTTTGATTATCGAAAGAATCACACCTGCGTTGGTAGTGAATTTCAGTCTCTTCTCCCAATTACCAATAGTAAGAGCATGATTTAAGCCTAATTGATTATATTCAAAAACCTTATGGAATTCTTTTTTTCTTAAATGACCGATACCCAAAATGTTTATGCAATCTAGATATACGGAATCGGCACCGATTTTTTTGGCATATTCCAAAGCTTCTCTAGCCAATTTAAAACTTTTGTCATTTACCACTTTGAGCATCGATGCTCTTGCGATTATCTGTTTTCCTTTGGCTATGCTCTGCTCTATGCTGTTAGATTCACCAAATGCAATCAATTTCTCACCTATATGATATGCGGTAGTGGGATCGTCTCTGACAACTAGTTTTGCTTTTTTACTCAAGTAGGCTATATAGGCTTCACTACTTTTGCTCAAATTATTTTTAACCAATTCGTCATCAGAATATTTCAAATCAAAAGGGCTGTTCGCTACTATTTGCAATGGAAACAAAAGGAAAATTGCAAAGAGATAGAATAGCATTCTAAAAAAAGTAAACAAATACTTCATCACTAGCGGTTTGGGTAGAAATTCTTGAAGACTAAACTGCAGACGGTACATATACCACAAGCCTTCAAAAACTTTTGGTTGCACCTTTTGAAGGTAAATTAAAAATTTTAAATCAATTCCAGTGAAAAGTTAAAATCTCACAGATTTGATAGATACCCATTCATCACATATAAAATTATAAAAATTCTCTCACCTCTAGAAGTCTAATAATTGATAAGTAATAGGAATAATCTGTTTTAAGGGGAAGTAGAAAGAAAATATAAACAGAATAACAGCACGTCTGCCTTTAACCCCCTTAATATTATGGTATAAGCTTAGGCACTGTAAAATAGAATTTTGAGCCACTACCTATTTTACTATCGACCCAAATATCTCCTTTGTTGTTCAAGACCATTTCTTTGCAGACCATTAAACCCAATCCGGTACCTTTTTCACCCTTAGTACCATAGGTAGTAAAACTAGAATCATCATTAAATATTCGAGCAACAGTTTCTTCACTCATGCCAATTCCTGAATCTTGAACGCAGACCTGCCATTTATCATTCATATTACTGGCGTAAATGGTAATCACTCCATTTTCTTTCGTGAATTTTATGGCATTGCTCAGCAAATTTCTAATAACTATATCTATTTGGTCTCTATCGGCCCATGCATTACTTTTTACACTGAGCTGATTGACCAATTCTATAGATTTTTTCTGGGCAATCTCTGATAAAAGAGAAATATTAGTAGCTGCTAAATCATGTAAATTGATGTTGACTGGCTCAGTTTTGATTCCGCCCATTTGATTCTTTCCCCAAGTCAACAAATTATTTAGAGTCAATAAAATACCATCTATTTTATTTTCAAACTGAGGTGCGAACATGTCTATTTCTTGTTTTGAAATCACCCCCCTGTTGTACATCTTAACCAATTCTTTGAATGAGTTCATAGGACCTTTCAAATCATGGCTTATGATAGAAAAAAGTTTACTTTTATCATCATTGCTTTGGCTCAATATCAACGATTGTTTTTCAAGCTCCATTTTACTCACGTATAGACTCCTATTTAAAACCCTCTGCTTTCTCTCATTCTGCATAATTATAAGTGTGATGCCCACCAATATCAATAACAAAAATACTGTCGCATATAATATAAAGTTTTGGCGTCTCTTATTTATTCTCTCTTCGGCTTTCGCTTGATCTTGTTTCTGTTTTAAATTCATCTCTACCAACTTGATTCTCACTTTGGTTTGGTTTTCAGCTACCTCAAGAGAATCTAACAAATGCGTATGAGTGAGCAGGTACTTGCTAGCGCGTTCATAGTTTTTAAGATGTGAATTAATTTGATGAAGTAGTTTCGATGACTCTAACTTGCCATTATTATAGTTCGATGTATTTGAATATTTACTAGCAATAAGAGCATATTTTTCTGCCTCTTTTAACTTACTATTTTTAAGAGCAATACCGGAAAAACCAAGGTTTACTTGGGCCAATCGTTTATAATCTTGCCAGTTTACAAGCAACTTATCGGCTTTATCGTAATAATTTTTTGCACCTAACAAATCACCTTTCTTAAAGCTAATTTTTCCTCGAATTAAATTTGCCTCAGTTTCTATAAGTTGATTTTCGAACCCATCTAAAACTTGTAGAGATGTTGAAATTTCTCTTTCTGCTAAATCATATTTTTTTTGGTAATAAAATAGATCGGCTTTGTTCATATGAAGTTTGGCCAACTGTATCGATTCTTTATTAGTTGTCGATAAGTTTAGAGCTTCATCAAAATATTTAAGTGCTTTATCGTATTCTCCAACTTTTAGAAGTATTACCCCTGCATTTGTCGTGAACCTTAACCTTCTATCCTTAATATTGGCTTTCTTAGCAAATTCAAGCCCCATTTGATTGTATTGAAAGACCTTGTGATATTCTTTTTTTCTAAAATGGCCTAAGCCTAGAATGTTAATACAATCTAGATAAACAGTATCTGCTTTAATTTTCAGGGCGTAATCAAGGGCTTCTTTTGCCATTCGAAAGCTGCTGACGTTTACCGTTTTATTCATAGAGGCACGAGCCATAACTTCTTTCCCCTTTGCTATGCAAATCTCTAAATTATTGGTTTCGCCCAATAACACTAACTGCTCTCCTATTGAATAGGCTTCGTCAGGTTTTTTACGAAATAGCTCACTCGCCTTCTCACTCAGGTAATCAATACATTCATTAGTATTTCTGTATTTGCAGTCAGTTGTATCTTCATAAAAGTGAGTAAGTAGGTTTAAATCGGAAACAACTACTTCTGAAAGTGGTGAAGCTGAAGAATCAGATTTACCAATTAGCCATAGAAAAAGAACCATTATACTAATTGTAAATGGTATTTTTACACGAGAAATATTCAACTGTTTCATGACCTCAAAAGTTTGAAGCGCGAGGGTTAAACTATATAACGCCATGAACATCAAATTGTTATAAAATCTTATTTATTTTGTAGTAAAAAACCTATAAAATTGATTTTTCAAAATTATATCAGCTAATACGATTTAAATCTCAAGATAAAACCCAATGAATCTAACCATAGAAAATATTGTTCTAGTCGGGTCATTATTGTTGTTGATCAGTATTATTGCAGGAAAAACTTCTTACAAGTTTGGAGTACCCATATTGCTTTTCTTTCTTGCCATTGGTATGCTTGCGGGCTCTGACGGACTTGGAGGAATTCAATTTAATGATCCTAAGACTGCACAATTTATTGGACTTGTTTCATTGAATTTTATACTTTTTTCAGGAGGGTTAGACACTAACTGGAACTCGATTAAACCCGTTTTACGTGAGGGCATTGCCTTATCAACATTAGGTGTTTTACTCACGGCCTTATCTTTGGGAACCTTTGTTTGGCTGATAACCGATTTTACCATTTACGAAAGCATGCTTTTAGGTTCGATAGTTTCATCGACCGATGCGGCAGCAGTTTTTTCAATCTTACGCTCTAAAAGCCTTGCCCTGAAGACCAATTTGAGACCTACCTTAGAACTAGAGAGCGGTAGTAACGACCCAATGGCCTATGTATTGACTATAGCCTTTTTAACATTGGTAGTCAATCAAGATCAAAGCATTTTTTCGGTAATACCAATGCTCTTACAGCAAATGATTCTTGGTGGTATTGCCGGTTTTATATTCGGTAAACTCAGCAAACTGATTATAAATAAAATAAAACTTGATTTTGAAGGACTTTATCCCGTACTGGTCATTTCGTTAATGTTCATTACTTTTTCTGCTACCAATAGTTTAGGTGGTAACGGATTTCTTGCTATTTATATCTGTGCCGTATACTTAGGAAACCAAGATTTAATACACAAAAAAACCATTTTAAAAGTCTATGATGGGCTCGCATGGCTTATGCAAATCGTGCTCTTTCTTACGTTAGGCCTACTAGTATTCCCAGGTCAGGTAGTACCGATATTTGGTATTGGCCTTCTCATTTCGGTATTTTTGATTCTTATCGCTCGACCTATAGGAGTGTTCATCAGTTTGATTTTCTTTAAAATGAAAATGAGAAGACGTCTTTATATTTCTTGGGTAGGCTTAAGGGGGGCGGTACCCATTGTATTTGCAACCTATCCTCTTTTGGCAGGTATTGAAAAAGCCAATATGATATTTAATATCGTTTTTTTTATATCTGTAACTTCTGTACTAATTCAGGGTACGACCCTCTCACTTATTGCGAAATGGCTTCATGTTGCATTACCCGAAAAAGCCAAAAAACTGACGGCGACCGACTTGTTAATGACCGAAAACCCAAAGGCCGAAATGAGAGAGATAACCGTAACAAAAAACTGTTTTGCTGTAGATAAAAAGATAGTCGACCTCAGTTTTCCAAAGAATGCGATAATCGCCATGATCATTAGAGACAATAGCTATATCACACCAAACGGAAGCACCGAGATTTTGGCAGATGATACCTTAGTGGTTCTGGCAGATAAGGCTCAAGCCTTTGAAGAGGTAAATAGGACCCTTAAAATTTAAGGGTTTCTATTTTGTATAAATTAACATATGAGTTAGTAATTTTGATTTCCGCTCGACTAATTTTGCACAATGGGCAAGCTTACTAAGCCACTTTTCGGAATTTTCTTGGTTGCTATCTTGCAGCTGTCATTAGGTATGTTATCAAAACTTAATGATAATTCGTTTGCTAAAGTAAACCCACACTCAAAGAAAGAGCTCTTTGTTCATCATTCTCAGGTTAAATTTAATTGTACACTTCTTGAAATTGATTCAAGCAGTGAAAATTTAGCTACATCGTCACTAATTAAAATAAAAAAACCTTTTAATTTAATTACTAGCGAAAAACATAACGAAAATCAATATATAGCCAAATTTAGGTCTTATTTAAAATTTTCGAACCAGCTTCTTATCCGCTTACGAAAATGTGACATAATCTTTCCTTTCCACTATTTCTGGTAACATTTCTTCTCTAAAAAATTCGTTCTCGTTCGACTGAACAAAATAAACGCCGGGTAAATACCTATTGGCGCAAATCATCAATTTTATTATTTAAAAAAACACCCATGAATACAGATTTTGGTAGTGCGCTCGTGTGCGCAGTAATTTTAATCATATGTATACTACCGTTCGTTTTTCTTTTTAGAGGGAAAAGCAAAAGGCAGAAAAAATTATTTAAAGTCATTCAATCAATGGCTACCGACAATGGATACGAATTAGGCAAGTTTGAAATATTCACCAACTTCGCCATTGGCGTTGATGCAAAAAATAATTTTCTATTCTTTTATAAGGAAGGGAAAAACTTTGCTAAAGAATATCGCATTGCACTTAATGAAATAAAGGATTGTAAAATAATTCAAACAGATAAAGTAATAAATCGTGATAAGAAACGAAGTTTTATGGTGGATAAGCTTGAACTGAACCTTTTACCTTTTTCGGCGCAAGGGTCTGAGATAAGCATAGAATTCTTTAATACTGATGATAATTTACCTCTTTATAGTGAATTAAGTTCCTTGAAAAGCTGGAAAGAATTCATTCAAAAAAATCTTCAAATAGCAGCGTAAAAACAAAAGGCCTTTCAAAAATTTGAAAGGCCTTTTAGTCTATATTTCTTATCGCACTATTCTCCCATTGCAGCGGCAACTGCAGCTGATAGCTTTTTATAAGTACCGTTCTCTAGGCGTTCTCTAATTGCAGAAAATGCCTCCAACGTCTCCTCGATATCTACCAAGGTATGTGTTGCTGTAGGAATCATACGTAACAGAATCAACCCTTTAGGTATTACTGGGTATACAACTATAGAACAGAAGATTCCGTAATTTTCACGTAAATCTTTTACCAACGCCATAGCTTCCGGTATACTGCCGTTTAAATAAACCGGGGTAACACAACTATTGGTATCACCAATGTTAAAACCTCTACTGGTCAAACCATTTTGCAATGCATTTACATTCTCCCATAATTTCGCCTTAAGTTCTGGCATGGTTCGTAACATATCAAGCCTTTTCAGCGCTCCCTTAACATAAATCATAGGTAACGACTTAGCGAACATTTGAGAACGTAAGTTATATTTTAAGTAATCAATGATTTGCTTGTCAGCAGCCAAAAACGCTCCAATACTTGCCATCGACTTTGCAAAGGTTGCAAAATAAACGTCTATACCATCTTGAACCCCCTGTTCTTGACCTGCACCTGCACCGGTCTTACCAAGGGTACCGAAACCATGAGCGTCATCAACAAAAAGCCTAAAGTTATACTTTTCTTTAAGTGCAACTATCTCCTTTAGTTTGCCTTGCTCTCCACGCATGCCAAAAACACCTTCTGAAATCACCAAGATACCACCACCAGTTTGCTCGGCCATTTTGGTAGCACGCTCGAGATTTTTTTCAAGACTATCAATATCATTGTGCTTAAAGGTAAAACGCTTGCCCATATGCAGTCTCACACCATCGATAATACAGGCATGGGAATCAACATCATACACTATGATATCATCTTTCGACACCAAGGCATCTATAGCAGAAACCATTCCCTGATAGCCGAAATTCAATAAATAAGCAGATTCTTTATCTACAAAATCAGCGAGTTCTTGCTGCAATTGTTCGTGAAAATCGGTGTGACCACTCATCATTCGAGCTCCCATAGGGTAAGCGGCACCATATTCGGCCGCAGCTTCACCGTCTACTTTCTTTATTTCAGGCAAATTTGCCAGACCGAGGTAATCGTTGATACTCCAAGTAATTACATCTTTACCTTGAAACTTCATTCGGTTAGAAATAGGCCCTTCAAGTTTAGGAAAAACGAAATAACCCTCTGCCTGTGATGCCCATTTTCCCAATGGCCCCTTGTTGTCTAAAATTCTATCAAATAAATCTCGCATTCGTTTCGATTAAGTTCTGCCTGCAAAAGTATGATTTTCAGCACGAAATTCATAAATAATTGATGTACAAAAAAAGCAACGACCTTTCGGGTTGCTGCTTTTTATGACCTCACAGGAAAATATTATTCTTTTATGTATTGTATCTTCTGAGTTTCTTCGACCTTCTTAGTATCAAAGAAACCTTGGTCTTCCATCCATTGATCACTATAAACCTTGCTCATGTAGCGTGATCCATGGTCCGGGAAAATAACCACAACATTATCATCGGATTTAAATCTACCTGCTTCATTGAGTTGTTTAAGCGCCTGCATTACCGCTCCGCTTGTGTAACCGGCAAATATGCCTTCGGTCTTGGCGATTTCTCGTGCAGTATGGGCACTCTCAGAATCGGTAACCTTTATGAATTCATCGATCATATCGAAATCAGTGGCCGCCGGAATTAGATTCTTGCCTAAACCCTCGATACGGTATGGATAAATTTCTTTGCTGTCGAACTCTCGTGTTTCATGGTATTTCTTAAGAACCGATCCATAGGCATCTACCCCAATAACTTCAACATTAGGGTTCTGTTCTTTTAAAAACCTAGAAGTACCTGAAATCGTACCCCCTGTTCCGCTACAAGCCACCAAATGGGTAATTTGACCACCGGTTTGCTCCCAAATCTCAGGACCTGTAGATGCGTAATGAGCTTCAGTATTTAGTTCATTGAAATATTGGTTGATGTAAATCGAACCTTTAGTTTCTTGATGCAATCTTTTAGCCACTTCATAGTACGACCTGGGATCATCAGCACTAACATGCGCTGGACAAACATATACGGTTGCACCCATTGAACGCAACATATCGATTTTGTCTCTCGAAGATTTTGAGCTTACCGCCAATATGCAATCATACCCCTTAATGATACTGACCATAGCTATACTAAACCCAGTATTACCTGAGGTAGTTTCAATAATGGTACTACCTTCTTTAAGAAGACCTTTACGTTCTGCCTCTTCAATAATATGCATTGCAATGCGATCTTTTGAAGAATGGCCTGGATTAAATGATTCTACTTTTGCAAAAAAATTACCGGTAAAACCTTTGGTAATTTTATTCAATCTAACGAGGGGAGTATTGCCTACGAGTTCTAAAATATTATCGTAAGCTTTAATCTTTTGTTCCATAAAGGATGTCTAGTTTGTAAAATGAGAAAGTGTTGAACTTTCTACATTTTCCTTGAGGCAAAATTACTATTTTTTTTCGATTAGTCGATTTTCCCTTCCAAATCCAATAAAAATGCATATTCTTTGGCTACTTCCTTTAGTGCTTCAAAGCGCCCCGAAGCTCCACCATGACCTGCATCCATATTAATATCAAAAAGCAAAAGTTTATTATCGGTTTTCATTTCGCGTAACTTTGCTACCCATTTTGCCGGTTCAAAATACTGCACCTGTGAATCATGAAAACCTGTTGTAACCAGTATATTCGGGTAAGCCTGGATCTTCACTTGATCATAAGGTGAATAAGACTTCATGTACTGATAATATTCTTTTTCATTGGGGTTACCCCATTCATCATATTCACCGGTAGTTAGAGGTATAGATTCATCTAACATAGTAGTCACAACATCAACAAAAGGTACGGCCGCTATGATGCCGTTATATATTTCGGGGGCCATGTTATTAATAGCGCCCATCAACAACCCGCCGGCAGAACCTCCCATAGCATAAAGATGACCTGCACTGGTATAGCCCTCTGCAATCAAAACTTTTGAACAATCTATAAAATCGGTGAAGGTGTTCATTTTTTTTAGCAATTTACCGTCTTCGTACCATTTTCTACCCAAATATTCACCACCCCTGATATGAGCTATCGCGTACACAAAACCGCGGTCTAGAAGACTTAATCTTACAGTTGAAAAATAGGGGTCGATAGTGTGCCCATAAGAACCATAGGCATATTGAAGTATGGGAGTGTTAGAGTTGAGCACCGTATTCTTATGGTACACAAGAGACATTGGTATTTTTTCACCGTCTCTGGCCGTAGCCCATAATCTTTTTTCAACGTAATTTTCTTTATCAAATTTACCTCCAAGAACCTCTTGCTCTTTTTTCACAGTCTTTTGGCGAGTACCCATGTCAAAATCTATGACCGAGTTCGGGGTAGCCATAGAATTATAGGCATATCTTAAAATATCGGTATCAAAGTCAGGGTTTCTGCTCACCCCGGCGGTATAGGTTTCACTTTCAAATGGTAAGTAATAGCTCTCATCACCATTCCACCGTACAATTTTTATTTTATTTAGTCCGTTTTCTCGTTCCGAAACCACGTAATAATCTTTGAAAATATCGATATCTTCAAGCAGTACATCGTCTCTATGGGGAATAAATTCTTTCCAATTTTCAGATGAAGTGTGATCTTCATTAACTTTCATCAATTTGAAATTGGTAGCCGAATCTTTATTCGTCAAAACGTACCAATGGTCACCATAGTGTGAAATGCCGTACTCTAAACCTCTCTTTCTAGAGGAAAACATTTTTAAATCACCATCCGGAAAATCTGAAAGTAAGGTTTGATATTCTGAAGTTAGCGTACTATAAGACCCAACAATTATATACTTCTTTGATTTCGATTTATAGACATAGGTGCCAAAAGTTTCATCTTGCTCATGAAATACCAACTCATCATTACTGGCTTGAACCCCTAGTTTATGCTTGTAAATTTTATCTGAACGAAGGGTAATCGGGTCTTTCTGGGTATAAAAAAGCGTCTTATTATCATTTGCCCAAACCGATCCGCCGGTGGTATTCTCGATTTTATCGGTAAGAATCTCACCAGTTTCCAAGTTTTTTATCTGAATGGTATACTGACGTCTAGATACCGTATCTACGCCAAAAGCCGCTAATTTATTATCGGGGCTTATCGCAATGCCACCAATACTAAAATATTCATGGTCTCTCGCCATTTCGTTACCATTGAACATAATTTCTTCTTTGGCATCCAAGGTTTCTTTTTTTCTTGAGTATATCGGGTATTCCTTTCCTAATTCATATCGTGTAATATACCAATAGCCGTTCTGTTTATATGGTACAGATTCATCATCTTCTTTAATGCGGCCTTTCATTTCATCAAACAGCTTTTTCTGAAATTCTTTGGTATGCTCGGTACTTTTATTGTAGAAATCATTCTCGGCTTCCAAATACTCAACAACCTCTTGGTTTTCCCGGTCATTAAGCCAGTAGTAAGGGTCAATTCTTATATCGCCATGTTTTTCTAATTTATGTGGAATTTTCTTGGCAATCGGTGCGACAACTTGGGTCATAGGTAAATTTTGGCTTTGTAATAAGGGCGCAAAGGTAATACATAGAATTACAATGATATTTCTTTTCAAATACAAGTTCATTAAAAGAGATTTATCCTACAATTTAGTAATTTTGAAATCTAAAACTATAAAAAAGAAAATATGTTTGGAGATATGATGGGCATGATGGGTAAGTTAAAGGAAACCCAACAGAAAGTAGAGGAAACCAAAAAAAGGTTAGACACCGTTACCCTTGAAGAAAGTTCGCCTGAGAACCTGGTCAAGGTAACTATTACCGCGAACCGTGAGGTAAAGGAAATTAAGATTGACGATAGCCTTTTAGAAGACAAAGAACAACTTGAAGATTATTTAATACTGACCGTAAATAAAGCAATAGCCAAAGCTACTCAAGTAAATGAAACCGAACTGGCCGCGGTTGCCAAAGACGGAATGCCGAACATACCCGGCATGGATTCCCTCTTCGGAAAATAAGACTTTTGGTAAGGTGTTGTTAACTCAAGAAACACCTTACCGTTCTTACATTTAACGTTTAGTATTTGTTCTTTTCGCAGTTAATCTTAGGCGAATTATTCATGTAATTTTGTATCTTTTACAAAAAACTGCAAGTGATAAGAATTTTAGAAAACAAGAACGTTGGTTATTACTTTATTCTAGAAGCTCAAAGCGGACAAACGCTTCTCAAAAGCATAAATTTCACCAATAAAGTCGCTGTTCAAAAGGCGATAGATTCACTTCACAACTTGTCTTTCAATAGAAATCATTTCGAACGAAAAACGAATAACACAGGTCAATTCTTCTTCAATCTAAATGATGACACTGCTAAACTTATCGGCACAAGCCAGCTATACGATTCTGAAATGGGTATGGAAAACGGAATTAAAAACCTGACCAATCGTATTATTCTTCTCAAAGAAGAAAATAATCTATAACGCTTTCAAAATTTTCAAAAATCGTTCATGCATATCATCGGTGTAGTCTAAATGGGTGACAATACGTAATTTACCTTGCCCCATTCCTATAATATGTACATTGTTTTCTGCTAATTTTTCAACAAATCGCGAGCCCGACATTTTATTTTCATGAATCTCAAAAATGATGATATTGGTCTCTATACGCTCGACACTTTTGATAAAAGATAAACTTTTCAAAACGACTCCTATTTCTTTTGCCTTCAAATGATCTTCGCTAAGACGTTCAAGTTGATGGTCTAATGCATAGATGCCGGCAGCAGCCAAAAAACCGGATTGCCTCATACCACCACCCAAAATCTTTCGTACCCGTAAGGCTTTTTCAATAAGAATACGATTACCGATCAATACAGAACCTACCGGGCAGCCCAGCCCTTTACTTAGACAAACACTTATAGTGTCGAATAGTGCCCCATACTGTTCAGGTGTTTCATTTTTAGCCACTATGGCATTCCATAATCTTGCTCCATCTAAGTGATAGGCCAACCCATGTTTGTCGCATATTGATTTGATTCGCTTCAATTCTTCATAGTCCCAACAAGCACCACCACCTTTATTAGTAGTATTTTCTATAGAAACCAAAGACGTTAACGGACTATGGTAAAAATCTGGTGGATTAATCGCCGCCTCCACCTGATCCGCCGTCATCATACCCCTATGACCATCTACCAATCGACAAGAAACTCCACTATTAAAACTGACTCCCCCACCCTCATAATTGAAAACATGGGAGAATTTATCACAAATCAGTTGGTCACCGGGGTTGGTATGAAGTTTTATACCTGTTTGATTGGCCATTGTTCCTGATGGAAAAAACAATGCCGCCTCTTTACCGAACATCGATGCTACTTTGTACTCAAGGGCATTTACCGTTGGGTCTTTCTTAAAAACATCATCACCCACCTCGGCATTCATCATAGCTTCCATCATACCTTTTGAAGGTTTAGTAACAGTATCGCTAATGAGGTTTATTTCCATATCAAAATCAGTAAGGTTATAGACTAAAAAAAGTATCGATTTATACCCTCAAAGTTACATAAAATTGAATCTAGTGTCGGTAAAGGAGCTTTTGCGACCAAGAAAATCATTTTGTTAAAATATTTATTTATTATTAATAAAATCGATATTTAGAGCTAATATTATTATGGATTTGAGCCCATATTTTATTTTGAAAACCAGTACCTTAAAGCAAAAGAATATGATATGGGCAAAATTCAAAATCAGATATTCTCATCGTATCAAAGAAACCCTATTTTGTATGATGAAATTTTTGATAAACAGGGTACAATAAAAGAGGTTTATTCGAGGCTTTTTGAAATCTACGGTGGGCATACTATTAAAGAGTACGTTAAACTGAACGAAAAAGCAAAATCTTCTTTTTTCAACCAAGGCATAACATTTCAAGTATATAACGAAAAAGAAACGATGGAAAAGATTTTCCCATTTGATCTTTTTCCAAGAATAATCGATCAAGAGGAGTGGGATATCATTGAACGCGGAGCCATTCAACGCAGCAGAGCACTAAATCTCTTTCTTTGGGATATTTACCATGATAAGAAAATAATTAAACAGGGCATTGTTCCATTAGAGTTAATAAGTTCATCTGAAAACTATCTGGATCAAATGGTCGGTCTCGACCCTCCAGGCGGCATTTATAACCATATTTCAGGTACAGATATAATCAAGCATAACGATGGAAAATATTATGTATTAGAAGACAATATACGATGTCCTTCAGGGGTAAGTTATGTTATATGTAACAGAACAGCTTTAAAAAGAGCTCTTTTTGGCGTCTTTAACCACTATAAGACACATGCAGTTACCAATTATGCCGAAAACTTACTCGATTTGCTAGAGACCGTAAAACCTCAAGGTGTCGATTTACCAAACGTAGTTGTCTTAACCCCGGGCATGTACAATTCGGCTTTCTACGAGCATTCGTATCTGGCCAAAACTATGGGAGTTGAATTAGTAGAAGGCCGTGATCTTTTTGTAGAGAATGATTTTGTCTACATGAGAACCATTCGAGGTCCTGAAAAAGTAGATATCATCTATCGCAGGGTCGACGATGGCTTTATTGACCCATTAGAATTCCGTCCCGATTCGGCCCTAGGGGTACCTGGGCTTTTTGCAGCTTATAAAAAAGGTAATGTCACCTTGGCAAATGCCCCTGGCACAGGCGTAGCTGACGATAAGGCCATATACACCTATATGCCTGAAATAATTAAATACTATTTAGATGAAGAGCCTATTCTTAATAATGTTCATACCTATCACTGCAGCAGGCCTGATGAATTAAAGTATGTACTTGATCACATACCAGAGCTTGTAATCAAACCTGTCGATGAAGCGGGTGGCTACGGCATATCAATCGGAAACCGTTTGAGTAAAAGTGAAATTGAAGAAGTTAAGGCACAATTGAAAAGCAGCCCACGAAAATATGTGGCCCAACCTATTATGTCTCTATCGGTTCACCCTACCTATATTGATGAAACGGAATCGTTTGAACAGCGCCATGTAGACTTAAGGACATTTACTGTATTGGGCCAAGACCGTGATTTTGTTTTAAAAGGCGGCTTAACACGTGTTGCCCTAAGACGTGGTAACCTTATTGTTAATTCATCTCAGGGCGGGGGGTCAAAAGATACGTGGGTTCTAAAAAAATAACTAAGATCATCATACCTGAAATTGACCAAAATAATTAAAGCAGAATAAGAACTTAGAAAATATTATATGCTAGCACGAGTAGCCAACAATCTTTTTTGGATGGGACGTTATATTGAACGTTCTGAACATGTAGCCAGATATTTAAACGTTAATTACTTCTCATCATTAGATGCGCCACATCAACTTTCACAGTCTCGCCAGTTTGTACTTCGGTCGATGCTTTACATGGTCGGTCTTGCCGATGGCGATGAATCTGAGGAGTTAGACGAAGCAAAAGTACTCTATAAAATAGGAATGGATCCACAAAGTGAATTCTCAATTCTAAACAATGTGAAATACGCACGTGAAAATGCGAATAGCGCCCGTGATCTGATTTCTACCGAATTATATGAAGCCATTAACAAATTCTACCACTTCGTCGTTAATTATGATTCAAACATTTACATGAAAAACGGCCTGCACGATTTCACTACCAATATCACTGAAATGAGTGCTATTTTACGGGGGAAGATGAGAGGAACTTTATTGCACGATGAGATTTACGCCATTATCATGATGGGGGTCAATATTGAAAGAGCCACACAAATTACACGAATCATTAATGCTAAGCATCATGATGCTCTAAAAGCCCAAGGCAGTTATGGCGATAAATTTAGCAACAGTTACGAATGGACCACTTTATTAAAATGTGCCGAATCTTATGATATGATGCGAAGATTCTACAAAAAAACGCCTAACAGTATCTCTACATTGGAATTTTTAATTCTGAACCCCAATTGCCCAAGATCGGTGATGAACAGTCTCAATCAAGTATATAAGCATATCAGGGTATTAGACCCTAGTAAAAAATACAATAAAAACTCTACGGCATTTTTGGTCGGCCGGGTAAGGGCCGAATATCAATTCAAATATATAAAGGAAATTGAAGAGGATATTCAATATTTCATCGAAAGCATTTTAAATAGTCTTTCTGAAATTAGCGAAAAAATGGAAAATGAGTTTTTTAACTATTGATTCGTTTTCATTGCCTATCTTTCCTGAAATTTCCACTAAAAATTAATTCTGGAGTATTCAATTACATATACCTGCGAAAACACTTATGATCACGAGGTAGGTGATGCCTTATGGCAATTTTTGATTATTCCTGATGAAAATGAATCTCAAGATTTTGTACAGGTTGATTTCAGTACTTCAGTTAAAACCATTCATGAATATTCTGAAAATGGCTATGGTTTTCGAACCATTCGAGTGAAGTCAAAAGAACCTTTTAACAAAATATCTTTTGAAGCCAAAATACGTCTTTTAAAAAAAGTCGTAGATCCTTTTGAGTCCATTAATTTAATTGAAGATCCTGCAATTTCATTTTCCGAAATAAAAACGTTGCTTTTTCGATTAGAGAATGACACCTTCTTACGCACCACTGCCCTCACTCTATTACCTTCTAATTATGATACACTTTTTTACTTTGACAAAGAGAAATCAATATTCGAGAACCTTCAATCACTCAATCAATTCATATTTAATTACGTAAGTTTTAAACCTAATATGACCGATGTGAATTCAACTGTGGCAGAGGTTATAGAAAATAAACAAGGTGTTTGTCAAGATATGGTTCATCTTTTTTGTGCATTGGCCAGACATAACGGCATTCCTACCAGATACGTTTCCGGTTTTCTTCATCAAGGTTACGGCTATTTTGGCGACTCTCAAATGCACGCTTGGTCCGAAGCCTTTATTCCCAACACAGGGTGGATCGGTTTTGATCCTACCAACAACATTTTAGTGAATAACGACCATATCAAAGTAGCCCATGGCAAAGATTATAGTGACTGCGCCCCTCTAAAAGGCGTTATAAATGGGCCAGGCACCAATAAAACCCAATACACCGTACAGGTCGAGAGTCAGCAGCAGTAAAGTCCATTAGATTTCAGACAAAAGGGTGAAACTTTTCTTAATGCTATTCAATGCTGAAAAAGTGTGCTACTTTTGCAGAAAATAATAATAGAATGACAATAACTACAGACCACTATAAAGGTCTTCAAGATCGCCTTGGTGCGTTAAGGAGGTATCTTTGACGTTGATGCGAAGCTCATTGAAATAGAGAACGAACAAGAAAAAACCCTTGCCCCCGATTTTTGGGACAACCCCCAGGAAGCACAGGCCCAAATGAAATTCATTCAATCTAAAAAACAATGGGTCGATGATTTCAATATTTCCAAGACCTTAGTGGGTGACTTAGAAGTTTTGCTAGAATTTTTTCAAGAAGGTGATGTGACCGAAGAAGAAGTTAACAATCAATATGAAAAGGCACTCACCCAGATAGAAAAACTAGAGTTCAAAAACATGCTTTCTGAAGAAGGTGATGAACTACCGGCTGTACTTCAAATAACTGCAGGTGCCGGTGGTACCGAAAGTTGTGACTGGGCTTCGATGTTGATGCGCATGTATATGATGTGGGCCGAAAAAAGCGGTTTTAAGGTAAAAGAACTTAATTATCAAGAGGGTGATGTTGCCGGTATTAAAACCGTTACCCTAGAAATTGATGGAGACTATGCATTCGGTTGGTTAAAGGGTGAAAACGGTGTTCATCGTTTAGTTCGAATTTCCCCGTTTGACAGCAACGCTAAAAGGCATACATCTTTTGCGTCGGTCTATGTGTACCCCTTAGTTGATGACAGTATCGAGGTTGATGTCAACCCCGCCGATATTACGATTACCACTGCCCGCTCTAGCGGGGCCGGGGGGCAGAACGTAAACAAGGTAGAAACCAAAGTTCAACTGGTGCACCATCCGACAGGCATACAAATTTCATGTTCAGATTCGAGAAGTCAACACGACAACAGGGCTACGGCCATGAAAATGCTAAAATCGCAATTGTACGAAATCGAACTGCGAAAGAAAATGGAAGCTCGTAATGAAATTGAATCTTCTAAAATGAAGATTGAATGGGGATCACAAATTCGAAATTATGTGATGCATCCGTATAAATTGGTAAAGGATGTACGTACATCTCAAGAAACAGGCAACGTTGATTCGGTTATGGATGGCGATATAGATTCTTTTCTTAAAGCCTATTTAATGATGATGGGGCAAAAAGAAGAAGATGAGTAATTTTGTAAATTATTCGATAAACTAGAAAAAATTAACAAGATGATTAAAATATATCACAACCCAAGATGTAGAAAATCGAGGGAAGGCTTAGGCGTAGTTGAAAAATCAGGTCAAGATTTTGAAGTAGTGAAATATTTGGAAGAAGTACCTACCAAAGAAGACCTTCGTAAAATTTTAGGTTGTCTCGCTATAACCCCAGACATGCTAGTTAGAAAGAATGAAGCTATTTGGAAAGATAATTTCAGGGGCAAACTACTATCTGACGAAGAAATTCTTGATGCCATGATAAAGTATCCCAAACTGATAGAAAGACCGATTGTTGTCAAGGGTGATAAAGCGGTAATCGGGAGACCCACCGAAAGGGTCGAAGAGATCCTAGCGCAATAATAACACTCATTACTTTGAGTATATGCATGACATTTCTTTCCGTAAGGTTTTAGATTGTTGTGCATTTTTTTATTGTATACTTCATTCTTAATAAATGGTACATTTGTTGCGAAAGTAATTTAACAAAGCTTTAACCTAGATAGGTTAAACCTTTATCGAACATTCTAATCTAATAAACCGATATCGTCATGAAAAACTATATCAATTGCACGTTCTTATTCTTAGCATTACTACTAACCGGAGCTGAATTACAGGCACAATACGGCTATGGTGGAGGAGGTTACGGTTATGGTGGAGGAGGTTATGGTTACGGCAGACAGCGAAATGCCATACCACAAGTAGAGCATACTCCTAAAGAGCCAGAACCGAAAACTGCCGAACAAATAGTTGATGGTGAAATGCCAAAAATATCTGAAACTCTTGAACTCAACGAATTTGAGAGCGCGGTTTTAAGTTCAATTCTCAAAAAATACGTGCAAAAACGTATTGAGATGCAAATTTTAGAATTGACACCTGAGCAGATGCGTGAAGGCATG
Source organism: Flavobacteriaceae bacterium MAR_2009_75 (assembly GCA_002813285.1). Taxonomy (NCBI): domain Bacteria; kingdom Pseudomonadati; phylum Bacteroidota; class Flavobacteriia; order Flavobacteriales; family Flavobacteriaceae; species Flavobacteriaceae bacterium MAR_2009_75. The sequence continues at coordinate 4,464,018 of PHTZ01000001.1, read as the reverse complement.
GAAAAAATTACCAAGGCCCAAGATGAAGAGCTTAAGGCCGGATTGCCTCTAGAAAAATATGAGGCTTTTGTAGACATGCAGAAAAAAGGTCTTCAAAAAAGCCAAAAAGAGAAGAAGAAAGAACGAAAGCGAAAAAACAAAAAGAAGAAAACCAAAGACTAAAAATGAAAAAACTGTTCCTAATCGCCCTTCTAACAATAGCAACGAATATTCACTCACAAAGACCAGAAGGACGCCCCCAAGGAGAAGCAGGTGGCCCAGTAACACTAACAGGAACAGTATTAGACAAAGATACAGGCGACCCCTTAGAATATGCCACCCTAGTACTGCAAAGTATAAATGACCCCGCCAAAGTAAGTGGGGGCATCACCGATATCGACGGTAAATTCTCGGTTGAAGCACCAAGGGGTCGATACAATGCCTCAATCGAATATATCGGCTATAAAACTTACAAAATATCTCAAAATACTTTCAATGAATCCATAGATTTGGGCACAATTTCATTAGAAATTTCAGCAGCAGAACTTGAAGGTGTCGAAGTAGTTGGCGAGCAGACTACCGTCGAAGTTCGTTTAGATAAAAGAATTTATAACATAGGTAAAGATATTACCACGAGCGGTGCAACTATTAGCGACGCTTTAAACAATGTGCCTTCCGTTAATGTAGATGTTGAAGGCGCCATTAGTTTAAGAGGAAACGAAAACGTAAGAATTCTCATCAATGGCAAGCCCTCAGCCATGGCCGGTTTTGGTTCTACCGATGCGTTACAACAATTACCTGCCGATGCCATCGAAAAAGTAGAAGTTATTACCAGCCCAAGTGCGCGCTATGATGCCGAGGGAACAGCTGGTATTTTAAATATTATTCTAAAAAAAGAAAAAACCTTAGGCTTTAATGGCTCTGTGAACACCTACATCGGTTACCCAACCAGTAGTGGTATCACGGCAAATGTGAACCTGCGAACCGATAAGTTCAATATCTTTAATACTACAGGTTTTAGGTATAGAGATGCCCCAGGAAACGCTTTTTTTGATAACACCTACACCTCCGGAACATTTGACCGCGTATTCGAAGACCGAATTTATAATAGAAGAGATAAATCTTTCAACACCAATTTAGGAGCGGAGTATTTCTTAAACGATAAATCTTCTATAACCGCCAGTATTTTCTATAGAAAATCTAAAGATGAAGATGTAACTGAAAATACAAACGAACGCTATATTTCCAATCAATTGAGCAGTAATACCTTTCGCGAAGAGTTGGAAGATGAAGATGATGATAGCTATCAGGTCTCATTGAATTACGTTAATAATATTGATGATGACGGTCAAAAACTTACGGCCGATTTTCAATATTCGAATTCAGACGAGATCAAAAACACCGATATCGAAGAACAGCAGACATTACCTAGCGATCAGCTTATAGCATTGGAGCGTATTTTTGAGAATGAGGTAGAAAACGAATATTTGATTCAGGCCGATTATGTGCTTCCTTTAGGAGATTCGCAGTTTGAGGTGGGCTACCGGAGTACATTGGAAGAAAGTATTACCGATTATCAACTTGACACCCTAAATCAAGGCACAGGTGTATTTGTTACCAATGAGAATTTGACGAATAAATTCACTTATGACGAGAATGTGCATGCACTTTACACACAGTACGGCAATAAGTTTGGCAGTTTCTCTTTTCTCTTAGGGCTTCGTTTGGAAAATACACAGCTGAAAGGACAATTAGATTCTGATTTTGATACCAGTCAATTAGAAGAAGACTTAGGTGTAGAGGTTGATGTCAATTTTGATAAGAATTATTTGGGTCTCTTCCCTACGCTGAATTTCATATATGAGTTAGATGAGGAAGGAATGGAGAGCGTTTCATTGGGCTACAACAGAAGAATCAATCGCCCAAGGGGTTTTTTCATCAATCCGTTTCCTTCACGATCCAGTAGAACGAATATATTTCAAGGAAATCCTGATTTGAACCCCGCTTTTTCGAACACATTTGATTTGGGCTATTTAAAACGATGGAAGAAATTGACATTGACTTCATCTATTTATTACCAAAGGGAAACCGATAGCTTTGAGAGAGTACAACAAGAGACAGGTCAAACGACAACTGACGGAATCGATATCATCCGTACTTTACCAATCAACCTTTCGACCGAGAACAGATATGGAGCAGAGGCAGGCGTTTTGTACAACCCAACAAAATGGTTACGATTGAACAGTAGTTTCAATATTTTCAAATTTGAAAAAGAAGGTTTTTATGACGGGGTAGATTACGGAGCTGACAATACAAGTTGGTTTGCAAGATTTAGTTCAAAGGTTTCTTTGCCCAAGAAAATAGAATGGCAAACCAACGCCTTTTATAGAGGCCCTAGTCAAAACTCTCAAACTGAAAGTGAAGGACTTTTTGGAATCAACATGGCCTTTAGTAAAGATATCATGAAAGATAATGGCACCATTTCGTTGAACGTTAATGACCTATTAAACTCTTATAAACGCCGTTCGTACACAGAAACGGAATTTTTTACTTCACGCAGTGAATTTCAATGGAGACAACGCTCTTTCAGGCTTTCGTTCGTGTATAGATTCAACCAGCCGAAAGAACGTAATAGAGGTGGGCGAGGCAATGGTAATGATGATGGCGGTGGTGATGAGGATATGGATGGATAGAAAGATTAACAAGTGACTAGAGAATAGAGCAAAAAAAAGGAACGTCTTCTGACGTTCCTTTTTTTGTATAATTTCAATGCAATTGAACTATGCGTTACGTTTTGCTTTTTTCTTTTCCCTGCGTTCTTTAAGCAGTTCAATAATATTTCCTCCCAACCAATAAGGCACAACGAAGGTCAATAAAAAAATCATCAACCAAAAACCGATGGTCAAGATGGTCAAAAAGGCTAAAAATCCGAGGTACTGATCAAATTCCATTTAAAAAATTTTGCTTTACAAAGATACTTGAGAAAAGATGAAAATTGCAAATGGAAATCAAAAAAAATACAACCATTACCAAAAACTAAATTTTCATAGTCCTCCAATGGAAATAAATACTCTAAACCCTACCTTTGTTATTGCAGTTTCATTAACGAAATATAATCATCATGAGTTTCAGAATAGAAAAAGACACTATGGGGCAGGTTGAAGTACCTGCAGACAAATATTGGGGCGCACAGACCGAACGCTCTAGAAACAACTTTAAAATAGGTGCTTCGGCCTCGATGCCTTTAGATGTGGTCTATGGTTTTGCTTATTTAAAGAAAGCGGCGGCTTACACCAACCACGAACTCAATGTGTTATCTGAAGATAAAAGAGATTTAATCGCTCAAGTATGTGATGAAATTCTTGAGGGCAAACACGATGACCAATTTCCTTTGGTGATTTGGCAAACGGGATCAGGCACTCAGAGCAACATGAACGTAAACGAGGTGGTGGCCAATCGTGCTCATGAATTGGCGGGTAAAAAAATCGGGGAAGGTGAAAAGACCATTCAACCTAATGACGATGTGAACAAATCGCAATCTTCGAATGACACCTTTCCTACAGGAATGCATATCGCGGCCTATAAAAAAATTGTAGAAACAACTATTCCCGGCGTTGAGCAATTAAGAAATACGCTTTCAAAAAAAGCAGAAGAATTCGCTAATGTGGTTAAAATTGGTAGAACCCATTTGATGGATGCCACTCCCCTAACCCTTGGGCAAGAGTTTTCTGGTTATGTTTCTCAATTAGACCATGGTCTCAAAGCTTTAAAAAACACACTCGAACACTTAAGCGAATTAGCATTGGGTGGCACAGCGGTAGGCACCGGACTAAATACGCCTAAGGGGTATGATGTTCTAGTAGCTAAATATATTGCCGAATTTACAGGTCTTCCCTTCATAACTGCAGAAAACAAATTTGAAGCTTTGGCGGCTCACGATGCAATCGTCGAAAGTCATGGAGCCTTAAAGCAATTGGCAGTTTCACTGAATAAAATTGCGAACGATATTCGAATGATGGCATCAGGGCCGCGATCAGGTATTGGCGAAATTATTATTCCTGCGAATGAACCAGGCAGTTCTATTATGCCCGGCAAGGTCAACCCTACCCAGTGTGAAGCCCTAACAATGGTATGTGCCCAAGTGATGGGTAACGATGTAGCCATATCTGTAGGTGGTACTCAAGGCCATTACGAACTGAACGTATTCAAACCGATGATGGCAGCGAATATTTTGCAATCTGCTGAACTTATCGGCGATGCTTGCATAAGTTTCGATGTCAATTGCGCGTCGGGTATTGCGCCTAACCATGAGGTAATCAAACAATTACTCAACAATTCTTTAATGTTGGTAACAGCACTTAATACTAAAATCGGATATTATAAGGCTGCGGAAATAGCCAATACTGCTCATAAAAATGGTACAACCCTCAAAGAAGAAGCTATCAACCTCGGTTATGTTACTTCAGAAGAATACGATGAGTGGGTCAAGCCCGAAGATATGGTCGGTAGTATGAAGTAGAATCTTAAAATTCTTGCAATAAAAAAAGGGCGATCATACGATTGCCCTTTCTATTTTAATGGATAGTGTTTGCTATTTTAATGCGAACTTAGATGTACCTAACAGTTTTAATCTGTCGTCATAAACATTCACCATATAATTACCTTCTTGAAAATCACCTGCTGGCTTGCTGATATAATCACAAACATCAAGAGATTTATTCTCGTAGTAAAAACTGGTTCCCTTACTATAAGTTATAGATGATCCAGAATCGTTTGACTTAGAGTAACTCTCGCCAAGAATATTACCCTGTGGATCAAGAACCTCGATAAAAAATTCTCTGTCACCAGCTTCAGAAATAACATTGTCAGCTACGGTAAAGCAAATCTTGAATTTATCGGTTCTCTTTGCTCTTGAAGTAGATACCAACTTTCCGCTGTTTCGCTCTCTAACGGCATCAACATTGAATTTAGATAAGTTCAAGGCCGAACCTTTCTCAACAACATCGGCCAACTGGGTGTTCTGTACAACCAACGAATCGTTGAAAACAGTCTGCTTCTCTAATTCAGAGTATGTACTATCACGCTGCATAGCGATGAAAGTGTTGCTCTTAGTAAGCGAATCAACTTGTTGTAGCAATTGTTCTCTTTCTTTCTTCAACACACCTACTTGTCGTCTGTAACGAGAAAGAGAAGTAATATCAGCTTTCATGTTCTTCACAGAATCGATGTATTTAGCGATATTATCACGTGCGGTAACCAATTCTTCATTTGTAGCGTTGCTTTCTAAAATAGCTTTGTCGTATTCTGACTTCAAACTATTCAAATCTTCAACTACCAACTGCTTCTCATCTGATAGTACGGCCTCATTCTTCTTTTTCTCTTGGTAAAGACTAACCGTATAAATAATGGTACCGAGCAGTACTACAGCCAAAAGGCCAGCAAGTACCTTTAATCCGTTATTACTTTTTGTTTCAGTCATAATGTTTAAATTAATTTCTTTAAAGATGTTTGTTTGTATCGTTCTATATACGTTAAGATTTTATTTTTAGATTATTTAATGGAAAAAAATGAAAGATTAACCTTATTAAGAGCATTCTAAATTCTAACTTTAGGTTAATATCGTCCTATATTCGAAAAACAGCTCATTTCAAAGTAAAAAATCTAAATATTGCTGAGTTATTTAAGATTTTTATACGTATTGCTTTTGTTCACATTGTCCATAGGCTTTAGCCAAGAAAGCCCGATTGTGTTAAATGGCCAGGCTAAAAGTTTTCAGAACGATGTTTCCAATATATTGGTCGTAAACCTTAATTCTAAAGAATCTACGATTACCGATTCTCTTGGATTGTTTTCTATTAAGGCTAAATTACGAGATTCGCTTCAGTTTAGGGCAATTCAGTTTAGCAAAAGGACCATTGTCATAACCGATACTACACTTCGAAAAAAGTCGATTATTGTATATCTCTCAGAAAACATTATAAATTTAAACGAGGTGACTGTAATGCCCTATAACCTTACAGGAAATATAAATTCGGATATTGAACGGTTAAGTTATAAACCTATCATTACTTCTTCGACTTTAGGGCTACCTAACGCAGATGTCGAAAAATTGACCCAAAGTGAGCGATTGCTTTTAGAGGCTGATAGAGGAAAATACATCCGCTACTATGTGACGAGCATAGTCATTAATACACACAAAATATTAAATCGGGTTTCTGGTAGAACCAAAACATTTGAAGATATGGTCGACCGCGATATCGATATGGAAATGGAAAGAGAAATTGTTACTAAATTTTCAAAGAAAATCTTGTCAGCTGATTTCGATATACCAGAATCAAGTATCGATGCATTTCTAACCTTCTGTAGGGCTCAACAAGATTTTTCAGAATTGAAGGAAGCAGGAAACATGATGGAAGTTTGGAATTTTCTACAGGTTAAAAGTTTTGAGTTCAAAGCAACGAATCTCCCACATGATAAAGATGACTAAATCTTTAATATGAGCTAAAAGATATCAAAAGGATTACGTATTTTTAATTAGTGTCAAGAAATAATCTTGTTTGCAAGAAAATTTAAGTTAAGATACTACAATAATTAAACTTTTACTCGATAATCTAGACCAAGTTAAAATTTTCTATGTCACTGGAAATTGTACCATATACATCTTCATTTGCTACTTCTTTCAAGAATTTGAACCTAGAGTGGATAAATACTTATTTTCAAGTAGAACCAAAAGATGTCGAAGTACTTGAAAACTGTGAAGAGGCTATTATAAATCAAGGAGGCCATATTTTCTTGGCCAAATATGGTGGGCAAATAGCCGGGTGTTTTGCCTTTATTCCTTTTGACAAAGATTCTTATGAGTTAGGAAAAATGGCCGTAGCCCCTAACTTTAGAGGAAAGAAAATCGGACAGGCCCTGCTCACTTTCGCAATCAATTTCGCTAAAGAGAACCAGTGGTCGAATATTGTACTCTACTCCAACACCAAATTAAATAATGCTCTACATATCTATAGGAAAAATGGTTTTATAGAAATACCTATGGAGCCGGAAACGGTTTATAAAAGAAGTAACATAAAAATGATTTTAGATTTGAACGCACAAACCGACTCTTTAGAAACGAACACCATAATTAAAAAGACACTATGAGACAATTATTAATTTTTACGCTAAGTTGTTTAACCTTTTTTTCCGCTTGTAAGGAAACTAAAAAAGAAAAATCTACTGATACTACTTCTCAAGAGGTTGCTGTTGAAGAGCATATACCTGGCAGTACCACCGAACTGATGATAAAACCTATTGAGCATGCTACTATGGTACTAGAATGGGGAGGCACTACCATTTATATCGACCCCGTAGGAGGTTTAGAAGCCTTTGAGGGCCAAAATAAACCCGATCTTATATTGGTAACCGATATACATGGTGACCATCTTAGCGTAGAAACCTTAGAATCTCTAGACACTGAAAAGGCAAAAATTATCATGCCACAAGCTGCTGCAGATAAAATGCCTGAAAAATTTACTCCACAAATTGATGTATTGAACAATGGCGATTCAAAAGAACGATTTGGAATTATGGTAGAGGCCATACCCATGTACAACCTTCGCGAAGAAGCAAAACAGTTTCATGAAAAAGGTAGAGGTAACGGTTATATATTAAATATTGGTGATGAAAGGGTTTACATTTCTGGCGATACCGAAGACATACCTGAAATGCGCAATCTTAAAAATATCGATAAGGCTTTTATTTGTATGAATTTGCCCTATACCATGACCCCTGAAAGTGCAGCCGATGGGGTGTTGGAATTTAAGCCAAAACAAGTCTACCCCTATCACTATCGAGGTAAGCCTGATGTTAGTGATGTCAGCAAGTTTAAAGCCATTGTAAATGCGGGAAATAAAGAAATTGAAGTAGTTCAGTTAGATTGGTACCCCAGTGTTGACTACTAAACAAAAAGCGGTGCTGAAACTATAGGTTTACAGCACCGCTTTTTGTTTAATTGTAAGCTAATCTTAGCGAATAAGTTTTTTGTATTTAATTCTTTTCGGCATGATATCGGCACCAAGTCGCTTCTTTTTGTTCTCTTCATAATCGGAAAAAGAACCTTCAAAGAAATAAACCTGTGAATCTCCTTCGAATGCCAAAATATGAGTACAGATTCGATCTAAAAACCATCTGTCGTGAGAAATGACAACCGCACAACCGGCAAAATTCTCAAGACCCTCTTCTAAAGCCCTCAACGTATTAACGTCCAAGTCATTAGTTGGCTCATCTAAAAGTAATACATTACCTTCTTCTTTGAGGGTCATTGCCAAATGAAGCCTATTGCGTTCACCCCCAGAGAGCATATTCACCTTCTTGTTCTGTTCGCTTCCTGAAAAATTAAATCTACTTAAATAGGCTCTTGAATTTACTTGTCGCCCGCCCATCATAACAAGCTCTTGTTCATCACTGAAATTCTGCCAAATGGTTTTTTCAGGATCTATATTTGAATGACTCTGGTCAACGTAGGCGATTTTAGCAGTTTCACCCACTTCAAACTTACCTTTATCGGGCTGTTCTTCGCCCATAACCATTCTGAAAATTGTTGTTTTACCGGCTCCGTTCGGGCCAATTACCCCAACTATACCTGCCTGCGGAAGTTTAAAATTCAAATCTTCATAAAGCAACTTCTCGCCATACGCCTTGCTAACACCCGTGGCTTCTAGAACATTGGTACCAAGACGTGGGCCGTTCGGTATATAAATTTCCAACTTTTCGTCAAGCTGTTTTTGGTCTTGACTCATCAGCTTGTCGTAATTCTTTAAACGAGCCTTTTGCTTCGTCTGGCGCCCTTTTGGCCCTTGACGTACCCATTCTAGCTCACGCTCTAAAGTTTTCTGTCTTTTTGAAGCGCTCTTACTTTCTTGTGCCAAGCGTTTGGCTTTCTGGTCTAACCAACTGGAATAGTTGCCTTTCCACGGTATACCTTCTCCTCGGTCTAGCTCTAATATCCATCCTGCAACATTATCCAAAAAATAACGGTCGTGAGTTACAGCGATTACAGTACCCTTATATTGGGCCAAATGGTGCTCTAACCAATGTACCGACTCCGCATCCAAGTGGTTGGTAGGCTCATCGAGCAATAAGATTTCAGGCTCCTGCAATAGTAGACGGCATAGAGCTACACGTCTTCTTTCTCCCCCAGAAAGCACTCCGATCTTTTTATCTGCATCTGGTGTGCGTAGTGCATCCATCGCAATCTCAAGCTTGGTGTCAAGCTCCCAAGCATTCGAAGCATCGATTTGGTCTTGAAGCTGCGCCTGCTTATCCATCAGCTTCTGCATTTTGTCGGCATCTTCATAGACTTCAGGCAGACCGAACATATCATTGATTTTATTGTACTCATCAAGTATAGCGACAGTTTCGCCCACACCTTCTTTTACAATTTCAAGAACGGTCTTATCTTCATCTAATTTTGGTTCTTGTTCTAGATACCCTACCCGGTAACCTGGTGAAAAAACAACATCGCCCTGATAATTCTTATCTACCCCGGCGATAATTTTGAGAAGGGTCGATTTACCAGAACCATTAAGCCCTAGAATACCTATTTTGGCACCATAGAAAAAGCTTAGATATATATTTTTTAATACCGGGGTATTGGCATTTTTATATGTTTTGGTCACCCCGGACATTGAGAAAATTACTTTCTTATCGTCGGACATTGTTCAATTTTTTGAAAGTTGCTAAGTTTTGATATTGATAATCTAAGGCGCAAGAAGTATTTAATTATTATACCCGCCCTTTTAAAGCATTGAAGACCCATGCAATCGCAAAAAATCCGATTCCGACCGAGCCAAAACCCCATCCTGCAACCTCTTCATAACGGAAAGCGCCTAATGCAATCAAAGCGAGACCAACAATAATCATGATAAAGGTGGCCCAAGCCAATACGGTATTTTTATTCATTCCCATAATATTCAGTGACAATTAAAGATAACTGCAAATATCGTAATTTTAAAGTAAAATGTTAATTCAATCTATTTTTTGAATAACTCCATTTTACTCAAAGGGAAAGGTTGTACCGGTCAAACTACGCACTTCGTCTAACAAATTCACTAAATCAAGACTATTTTGCAAGCTCCATTTATCACTTTGTAACAAACCCGAATTCAAACACGCATGAACCTCTTCTATTTCATGAGAGTAACCAATTCCTTTAGTAGGCAAATCAAAACTTTGTTCGTCTCCATTTAGTTCGGCAACGTACCCTTGCGTTTCATGCCATCGCTCTTGTAAATATATAGAACCCTTGCTACCTCCAATTTCTGCTTTCATAGATATCTTTGACCGCAAACCGCTACTCAGCAATGCTTGGGCATAAGGGTAATCGAAAATCATCGCAGTCTGAGCCTCTATCCCTGTTGAATGAAATTTAGAAATGGCCTCTATTCTATCGGGCTTTCCTAAAATCAGATAAGCCAAGAAAATAGGGTAAATTCCTATATCGAGTAAAGAGCCACCTGCTAAATCTGGGTTCAACAATCTACTGTCTTCATCCCTATCCAAAGCATAAAACCCGAAATTCGCACTCAGAAAAGCTACTTTTCCGATGGTACCTTCTTCAATCATCTGTTTTACTTTAAGTATAGACGGATTAAATCGACTCCATAAAGCTTCCATAAGGAATACCTCATTTTTCTTGGCCGCAGATACCATCATTTTAACTTGGTCGGCATCTATACCCATCGGTTTCTCACAAAGAACATGCTTTCCGTGGTTCATAGCCTCTATAGAAAGTTCACAATGTGAGGTATGCGGAGTTGCTATATAAAGTACATCAACGGTGTCGGCCTCAAAAATTTCTTGGTATGAACCGTAACTATACGCTGCCCCATATTCATCGGCAAACCCTTTAGCCCTATCTAAGCTTCGTGAAGCTACAGCGGTCAACTCGCCACCTTCTACCAATTTCAAATCTTGTGCAAAACTATGTGCAATTCTACCCGGGCCAACAATGCCCCATCTAATTTTATCTGCCATAACTGATTCTTGATTTTCCCAAATGTAATGAATTTTACTCCTTATCTTTAGCATTCAAAACGAATGCATTTGTATGGACCTCAAATTCAACAAGAACGAAGATCACAACAAATTACTCTTATCAGAACTGAAACGAAAATTGGCTAAAACCAAGCTAGGTGGCGGAAAATCTCGAATTGAAAAGCAGCATGAAAAGGGAAAAATGACCGCTAGGGAAAGAATTGATTTTCTAATCGATAACGATAGCAAGAGTATAGAAATAGGTGCTTTTGCCGGTGAAAATATGTATGAAGAACATGGTGGCTGCCCTTCTGGTGGCGTTGTCATTAAAATAGGATATGTTTCGGGCAAGCAATGTATCGTAGTCGCCAATGACGCAACGGTAAAGGCCGGAGCCTGGTTTCCTATTACGGGAAAGAAAAATTTAAGAGCCCAGGAAATAGCTATCGAAAACCGATTGCCAATTATTTATTTAGTCGATAGTGCCGGGGTCTACCTACCCCTTCAAGATGAGATTTTTCCTGATAAGGAGCATTTCGGGCGTATCTTCAGAAATAACGCGGTGATGAGTAGTATGGGTATCACTCAGATTGCCGCCGTAATGGGAAGTTGTGTTGCAGGAGGTGCCTATTTGCCAATTATGAGCGACGAGGCGTTAATAGTTGACAAAACCGGAAGTATTTTTCTTGCCGGAAGCTATTTGGTCAAAGCTGCCATCGGTGAGAGTATCGATAATGAAACGCTCGGAGGTGCTACGACCCACTGTGAGATAAGTGGTGTGACTGACTATAAAGCCAAAGACGATGCCGAAGCACTCAACACCATTAAAAACATTTTAGACAAAATCGGTGATTTTGATAAAGCTGGTTTTAATAGAAAGGATTCGAAGAAACCAAAAGAAAACCCCGATGATATTTATGGCATACTACCTTCTTCGAGAACGGATCAATATGATATGCTCGAAATAATTAAAAGGCTTGTCGATAATTCTGAATTTGAAGAATATAAAGAGGGATACGGAAAAACTATTTTGACCGGTTATGCCCGTATCGATGGTTGGGCCGTAGGTATAGTCGCGAATCAGCGTAAGGTGGTTAAAACCCAAAAAGGGGAAATGCAATTTGGCGGAGTCATTTATTCCGATTCTGCCGATAAGGCCACCCGGTTTATAGCAAACTGTAACCAGAAGAAAATACCCTTGGTTTTTTTACAGGATGTCACCGGCTTTATGGTAGGTAGCAAAAGTGAACATGGTGGCATCATAAAAGATGGCGCTAAAATGGTGAATGCCGTAAGCAATTCTATAGTACCGAAATTTACGATAATACTCGGTAATAGCTATGGCGCCGGAAATTATGCCATGTGCGGTAAGGCTTATGACCCTAGATTAATTGCGGCATGGCCCAGTGCAGAACTTGCTGTTATGAGCGGTAATTCGGCCGCAAAAGTATTGCTACAGATAGAAAAAGCCTCGTTAAAGAAGAAAGGGGAAACGATTACCGAAAAGAAAGAAGCCGAACTCTTTAATAAAATTAAAGATCGATACGACAATCAGGTATCTGCGTACTACGCGGCAGCACGCCTTTGGACGGACGCCGTAATCGACCCGCTAGATACTCGAAAATGGATATCGATGGGCATCGAAGCTGCGGACCATTCCCCCATCACAAAAGATTTTAATATGGGAGTGATTCAGGTTTAATGCCTAAATGTCTTATTTGACCTGTTCTAAAGTCTTTTTTCTTTGAACTTTACCGCTATCCGTTTCTATGAACTTTGATACTGTTAAGATTTGTTTAGGTACTTCATACTTATCAAGTGAAGTCAGTTGTTTAATTTTTTCTAGCAGTTGATCAGTAGCCGTAATGCCCTCAACTACCAAGACTAGTTTCTGGCCCAAAATATCATCGGGCAGCCCCGCAACAAAAAATCGGGACTCGATAGTTTCGTGAAGTTTATGTTCTATTTGTTCCGGAAATAACTTCACACCCCCAGAATTGATAACATTGTCATATCGACCCAACCATTCAAATTCTGTATTCGAGACAATTCTTACGATATCGTTCGTGCTAATCATATCATTGCTCACCAACGGTGCTTCAATGACAAAACAATCCCTGTTATCTGTATTTATGGCTACACCCGGTAAGGTCTTAAAAACTATATTTCCCGTTTCAACCGGGTGAACCTTTTTAACGGCGATATGGGTAATTGTTTCCGTCATACCATAAGTTTCAAAAATTTCGGTGTTCAAACCTTGATCTTTAATTTTGGTTTTCAACTCTTGATTCATCGGAGAACCGCCCACAATGAGCTTCTTTATATTTGTTAGCTCGTCTAAAGAGTTAGCTACCTGCAGCGGAACCATCGCACAGAAATCATAGGATTCAAACTCTTTACCTATAGGCTTTGAAGTAGGGTTCACATAGTCTAATTCAAGACCTAAGACCATAGCTCGCACCAACATCATTTTTCCGGCAATATAATCGGCCGATAAACATAGTAACGCGGTATCTCCTTCTTTAAGATTAAAAAACTCACCTGTGGCCTTTGCCGAATTCACCATTTTCTCCTTCTCTAAAACAATCGTCTTTGGTGCTCCTGTAGATCCAGAGGTTTGAACAGTTAGCGTCAATTTATCGTTCAGCCAATCGAGCAAAAAATCACCGATAGCTATTTCATGAACATCTCCTTCCTTAACCAAAGAATAAGCTATTTCTTTTAACTCCTCTAAATTATAGTTGCTTCCTTGAAGTCGAAATCGATTATGCAAGGTCTTGTGTGGGTACGTCATTTGCTTGTATCGCTGAGAATTCTTGTTTAGACATTACTTTTCCGGTAAGTTTCTCCTTCCAATTTTCCCATCCATATTTTCGTGAAAACATGAACAAAACGATGGGGAAAATAACAAAAACAGGAATGGCAGCGTCCCACCCTAAACTTGGTTCAGAAATGTCTCTGTAAATCGAATTTGTTTGAAAGGCTGTCCAATCTGCAGTAACCAAAAGCGCTGTGACCATATTATTGGCTGCATGAAAACCTAAGGCAAGTTCTAAGCCCTCATCCATAAGCGTCAAAATTCCTAAGAAAAAACCAGTGCCGATATAGTAAACCATAATACCATAACCCAACTTGCCCACCTCAGGATTGCCCAAGTGCATAAGGCCGAAGAGTACCGAAGTAATTACCAAGGGCACCCAACGGTTCTTGGCCATGATGCCGATACCCTGCATCATATGGCCCCTGAACAAATACTCTTCAAAACTGGTCTGTAACGGTATTAAAAGTATGGCTATTATTGCTAACCATAAAAAAGGTACAAGTTCAAAATTAAGGACAAAATTTTCAGGTGATACAACGACCCAATACATTGTCATGGCCGCAGTTATAGAGCCCCAAATAAGAAAAGCGAATAAAACTCGTTTCCAATCGATTTTTGGTCTACTTGTGGTCAACGATGTTATCGATTGTCGGTGAATCAATTTCGTCCACCCTAGAACTAGAAATAAACTTACCGCCAAGGGTGCAAGTAAGATTATCAAAACAACATTAGACCCCAATTGCGCTATGAGGTTTTGCATTACTTCTTCTACCGGTACGGTCGACATTAAAGTTGAAATGTAATTGAAGACCATTAAGGCTATAAAACCCATGGGCACTACGCAATACTTCCACAAACCTATTTCACCCTTATACCCCTGTTCTATATACATAGTTCTTCAATTAAGTTAATTTTCCAGTTTTTGTTATTACTATATAAGAGTTTTCCATTTGAAACAGATAATGGGCTTTTTAAATTATTGGTGAAAAGTGCACCCGTACCAAGACCTTGAGGCATATCACTATTTAAGGTAAATGTCCATTGTGCAATTGCGTTCAGTCCGATATTGCTTTCTAATGCACTGGTAATCCACCAACCGATATTCATGCTTTCGGCCAAGTCGATCCATTCTTTACTACCTACGTAACCGCCAACCAAACTTGGCTTTAAAATTATATACTGCGGTTTTATGGTTTGTAACAGTTCTCGTTTGTTCGTTACATCAAAAACCCCAATTAATTCTTCATCTAGAGCAATGGGCACCGGTGTTACTTCACACAGGTTCTTCATTTCTAAAATGTTACCCTGTCTTATAGGTTGTTCTATAGAATGTAAGTCATATCTGGCCAATACTTTCAGCTTATCAAGTGCCGTTTCTGTATTAAATGCACCATTGGCATCGACCCTCAACTCTATTTCTGTTTTTGAAAATTTCTTACGGATGGACTCCAACAAAGTGATTTCAGACTCAAAATCGATGGCTCCTATCTTCATTTTTATACATTGAAACCCTTCATCAAGCTTTTGTGAAATCTGTTCATGCATAAAAATCTCATCACCCATCCAAACCAAGCCATTTATGGGTATGGGACTTTGATTTTTGGTAAACTCAGACTCAAAGAGTTCAAACGGATTTTCAGAACGAAGAGATAAAAAAGCCTGTTCGAGACCAAATTGAATACTCGGGTACTCTTTCAATTGCGCTAGTAGAGCCTTTTCACCCAAATCGATATGGTTGCATACCCAATCTAGCTTCTGTTCATAATCAGGAATATCATCTATACTCAAACCTTTCAAAAGTCCGCACTCACCTATTCCATAATTTCCTTTATGGTGGAGTATGAGAAACCAAGTTTCCTTTTGGGTCAAAACCCCACGAGACGTGCCACTGGGGCGTTTAAAGTTTAATGTATACTTTTTGTACTTGGCATCCATAGAATGGAAACAAATTTAGCTATATTTTAGCCATAAACCATCTCAATGGCAAGTATTGCAGAAAAACGTATATGGATTACCGGAGCCTCTTCCGGCATCGGGGAGGCATTAACTTATGAGTTGAATAAACGACGGTGTAAACTTATAATTTCAGCACGAAATATTGATGCCCTAGAAGTGGTGAAAAGCAATTGCATGAACCCAAACGACATTTATATTCTTCCTCTTGACCTTGCCGATTTTTCTATAATGGATATAAAGACGAAAGAGGCTTTGAAAGCCTTGGGTAGCATTGATATTTTAATCAATAACGCCGGTATTAGTCAGCGTTCCCTTATTATAGAAACAGATTTGGAGGTCTATCAAGAACTGATGAAAATCAATTACTTGGGTACTATAGCGTTAACAAAAGCTCTCTTACCACATTTTACGGCGAGACAATCAGGTCACTTTGTATGTGTTACCAGTCTTATGGGCAAATTCGGCTCACCACTGCGATCCGGGTATTGCGGTGCTAAACATGCATTGCATGGTTTTTTCGACGTGTTGCGTATGGAGCATGACCAAGACTCCATAAAGGTTACCTTGGTGTGCCCAGGGTTTATTCAGACCAACATTGCCAAAAATGCTCTTACGGGCGACGGTTCAGCCCAAAAAGAAGAAGATAGCGCCACTCAGAACGGAATGCCCGTAAACGTACTGGCCCAAAAAATGATAAAAGCTATAGAAAAAGAGAAATTCGAAGTTTACTTTGGTGGAAAGGAAGCCTTAGCGGTATATATAAAACGTTTCTTTCCGAAACTACTTCATAAAATCGTACTGCGAAGTAAGGTAACTTGAACCTGATTCAATTCGTCAAGAAATGATTTCTTACTTAAAATTAAACCAATATCGAACGCCGTCATCGGCGTTTCTATCAATATTCAAAGTTGTTTGTAGCTGATTTGCCAAACGGTTCATTAATCGTATGCCCATAGACGTATTAGCCCTTTCTTCAGTATCTTCCGGTAGGCCTACCCCATTATCTGAATATTCAAAATATCCTTCTTGTTCACCCGACTTTCTAATATGAATATAAATTTTTCCGTTTTCATCACCATGCGGAAAAGCGTACTTGAACGAATTCGATACCAATTCATTAAGCATTAAGCCAAACGGTATCGCTCTATCAATATCAAGTTCTACATTTTCTGCATCTACGGTTATATTGATATTGTGCCCACCCTTCTTGTACACCGATTGAACACTATTGATCAGGCTTTCGATATAACTCTGCATTTCAATAACTGAAAGATCTTCGTTCTGATATAATTTCTGATGGATGAGTGCCATGGCCTTTACCCTGCTCTTTCCTTCCTCTAGCGCCTCAATCGCGGCTTTACTTCGTGTATTCTTTGTTTGAAGACTCAACAAGCTCGACACCATTTGCAGGTTATTTTTCACTCTATGGTGTATTTCTTTAAGAAGTGAATCTTTCTCGACGAGCGAATTTTCAATAATATATTTTTGCTCTGCAATGAGTCTTTGGTTTTTGATACTTTTCAAATACGCATAAACCAAACCTGCAAAGCCTAAAAGTGTAAAAAGTAAAGAGATAAGCACCAAACTGTTTCGTTTATCTTTGGCCAAATTCTCATTCTTCTGCTTCTCCAAAGCCATTTTCTGCTCTGCCAGCATATCTTGAGAATACTTCAAGTTTTTCATCATCACTGTTGACAACTGCTGCTGACGTAACTGCGATTCATGTTCGCTTATAGAATCACGAATTCTAATTTCTCGTCTTAAATAAGTATTGGAAATTTTAAAATCTTGCGTCAATTCATAATACAAAGAAAGCAATCTATTCTTTTTCAATAGATTTTCAGTAGTATTCGTCTGAAGGTTATCACTTAGATAGTCGGTTGCTTTTGCATAATCTTTAAGTAGCAAATAGCACTCTGATATGGCCAAGCTATTTTCGGTAAGCTCAGAAGAGTAATGCCGGGTACTATTTTCTTTAATACGGTTTATGGCCAATTCGAGATGCGGAATTGCTTGTTCGTATTGTTTAAGGTCTACATGACACTTGCCAATATTACCTTCAATTATGCCCTTTAAAAGAAGGGCCTCTTTCATTACCTGTTCCGTCTTCTTTCTGGTCACATTATCAATGAACACATCGGCAAAACCTTTGGCTTTTTTATAGTAGCTTAGAGCAGTGGGGGTAGATCCATCTAAGCGTAGGTAATTACCCAAGTTATTATAATATTCTGCTTGACCATAAAAATCATTTTCCTCGATTGTGTTTTTAACATTGGCAATATAATCGTTCATTGCCTTTCGATACATACCTAAATTTGAATATATATCATAAAATGCAACACTCTCCATAATGCCCACTTCTCGCTTTTTCTCACGAATGTCAATTTGCTCTGGATACATGGTCAGCTGACCATAGTTGTCATCCATTAAATCAAGAAGCTTAGAAACCAAATAGATATCAAGATCCTCGATCTCTTCGTATAGTTCTTTGGAAATGGCAAGACTCTTATCATAATCACCTAAATCATAAAATATTCTAGCCTGCATCAGTTGAAACCTCTTGATATCGGCATCGTCGCCATTTTTTATAGCAGCGTTGAGATTTATCGTAATTAATTCTAACCAGTCGTAAGTAGAATTTTCGCGGTAGAGATCGGCTGTATTGAAGAAGAAAGCCATCTTTTCATCAGTCGTTTTAAATTCCTGAAACTGATAAAACAAACTTTCATCACTGGTATTCTCCTCCTGTGCCGAGCAAAAAATGGTAAACAGTAATACTGTGAGTACCGAAAGAATTTTTTTGCTATGTTTTTTCATATTGAAGATGGTAACTAATACCTAAGGGTAACATGTTCATTCCGTCAATAAAATAATTAGACAAATAAACCTGTCAGCTGTTATTTAGACAAAAATATAAAGTTGATGTTCATTATTGATAGTTAACGCTATTTTCTTTTATCGCAAAAAAATAACTCAAATTCATCACAGGATAATTAAGTCAAATAGAAGGGGGAAAACCAACCGAAAAACTCTTCGCGTACAGTTACTATAACATGGTAATTATTTGCCCCAACAATAAGAATAATACCCTGAATATCAAAAATATACTTTGTTAGTATTAATCGAAGCAAGATTGTTGTGTAATAATCATTTTATGTTGTAAAGAAGGTTCTTTAAGGCATTACTGCCTCTAATGTCAAGTTTAATAAAACAAAAAGAGTCTTAACCGTTAGGAAAAGACTCTTTTACGAGAACACTATATGAAAATGAAAAATTATTTATTACGCTTGATAATATCTATGTGATTAATTCTGGAACTAAACTAGGAGGATAAGAATTGAAATGAAAACTATTGTTGTGAAACACTATTTTGATGTGGTCTACTTACCCAAAATTGATATTAAAAAGAAAGGGGAAGGCTAATAGCCTTCCCCTTTTATAACACTAAAGCGTAAATCTTATGAGTTCATCGCTGAAATTATAAACTCTTTAAAATCTTTTGAAATCGGTATAAGGGTATCTTTAATCATAATATCTTTTGAATTAATCGCGTCTATATGGTCAACATTCACGATATAAGATTTGTGAGCCCTATAAAACTTGTTTTTGGGTAATTTTTCTAAATAGTCTTTTAAGGGTGATCTGACCAAGAACTTCTTATCGACCGTATTCACCTCTAAGTAAACATTATCTGCCTTGATAAATCGAATATCACTGAACTGAATTCTGTAGTACAAGTGTTGCTTTTTTACAAATATAGAATCTTTCAATACCGTATTTGACATAGGTACATCTTCGTCGACCGGTGCGGCAGGTGCCGACGATTTATCTGTTCTTATAAAATTTGAAAGAGCAATTTCAATAGAAGTATAAAGATCTTGTTGCTCGAATGGTTTCACCAAATACCCATTAGGTTTAACTGTCTTTGCATTTTCTACCGTAGCACGGTCTGAGTTTGAAGTCACGAATATAAATGGGATATCGTAGTTCGCCCGTATATGCTTACCCAAATCAATTCCTGTTTTATCAGAAGCTAAAATTATATCTATCAGTACTAGGTCTACATGTTGGGTCTTTAGCACCTCTTCGGCTTGTTCATAGACGATAACATTGTCTACAATTTCATACCCGATTTCTTCGAGCATCGATTGCATATCATCGGCAATTATAACATTATCTTCTACAATAAGAATTTTAATCGGCTGTTCCAAACTGGGTAGTATTTAGTAGGTTTATTTATAAAATTACAAAAAATTATTACAAGTTACGTAAAGTAATACCGCTAAAAAGAATGCACTCAAAGCAAGTTTCTTCAATTCGGGGTCAAACAATTCAGGTTTTGTGGTTTTGTATACTTTTCTCAAATGTATAACAATCGGTACAAATGCAAACAATGGTAATATAGCAGTCCAATTTTCAAATGCAATGGCACAAAATATTATGACACTTATTAAAGCGAACAGTAATAAGATATAATGATACTTTTTGCCTCGGCTAAATCCCATTTTCACTACCAGGGTATTTTTACCTGCTTTCTTATCAGAATTATAGTCCCTCAAATTATTAAGATTAAGTACACCTGTACTAAGTAAGCCGATAGCAATCGCTGGTAATACCGACAACCATGTTAAAAACTTTGTGTAAAGAAACATACACCCCATAACGGACAATATCCCAAAAAAAATGAATACAAAAACATCTCCTAAGCCTCTATATCCATACGCCTTTTGCCCAACCGTATATCTCACTGCCGCCCAAATACTGAAACCACCCAAAAACAAAAACAGTAATGGGTAAAAACCATTTTCTATACCAAAAGCAACATAAATTAATGCCAATACTAGAATAACATCGACCCCTATAGCTACAATTATACCTTGTTTAAGCTCTAAACGATTTAACAAACCACTTTGTATTGCTCTCTTTGGGCCAATTCTATCATCATTATCAGTACCCTTTACCCCATCACCATAGTCATTTGCAAAGTTGGAGGTTACTTGAAATGCCACTGTAGTTACCAATGCCAATATAAAAATAATACTATCAAATTTCCCGTAGTATCTAGCCAGTGCTGTACCCACTATGATACCTGAAACAGATAAAGGTAATGTACGTAATCTAGCCGCACTTACCCAAGCCTTAACTTTTGTCAAATCAAAAAGGGTCTTCTATTTGAATTCTTTTACCATCCTTATATGAAGCTACAAATGCATCAGGAAAACCAAGGTCAACTAATTGTTGTCTGAATGTTTGTGCTTCTTCTAAAGTCTCAAAGTTACCTAAAGAGTAGGAATAAAATGGATTTGTCTTAACAAACAAGGTGTTTGTTAAGGCCTCTGAGGCCAGCGTAACATTATTTTCAACAAATGATTTCACCTGCACTGAGTAAATTTTTTCTTTCTGTAAAAATTTCTTGGCAAGATAAAATTCACGAACCAGGCTCAATTCTTCATTTTGTTGCTTAAGGTTGTCTATACGAGATTTAATTGCGTCTAAACTATCAATTGAAACCAGTAAATTGCTTGGGCTCTCAAAGTTATTAGAAACACTTCTACCCGCAGTGAAAGAGAATACTATCAAGGTTCCTATAAGAAAGAGTCCGGTGATACCAGCCAAAACATTTCGCTGCACTTTACTTTTTTTTATCTCTTTGTTCTTGAACTTGATTTGGTCTAAGAGACGTTCATTAATGATTTGGGCCTTATCTATATCTTTATGCAATTCTAAAAGATCGCTTTCTTCAATAAATGGCATATGTCATTAGGTTTTACGGGGTTTCAATGTTAAAGTTAACTAAAATACCCAAAGATCGATGAAATACACTCTTCGAATGTTGCAAAATTATAAATTTTTGTGGTCAAAAAGTAGAATTGTGTGGTGTACTACAATTTATTTATTTGATTTACAGCACCATACAACATCTAGCTGTAACTGATTATTAAAGTTACAGTACCTGAATGCCATCTTCTTTTATCTCAATTTTTCGTTCTTTATATAACGTTCCGATACCTTTCTTAAAAGTTTTTTTGCTCATCTGCAATTCTCTCTTAATATCTTCAGGAGATGATTTGTCATGAAGTGCCAAGAAACCACCATTGGCCTTTAGTTTTTGATAAATTAGATTTGCTGTGGGTTCCAAAATATTCTCACCAATAGGTTGAAGCGAAATATCAATTTTATTGTCAGACCGAATCTTTTTAACATACCCCTTAGCGCGATCCCCCACTGCTACCCTTTTGTAAATTTCATTTGAATAAACAAGTCCTTTATGAATGTTATTTATGATAACATCCCAACCCAAATCGGTCAACCGGGTGAACAATAAATCTACTTCTTGCCTTTCTCTGACGGATAAATTTTCATTATCTAAAAATTTGTCCGTTTTATTAGACCCCACTAATCGAAAAGAAATATCATCTAAATAACAGTGCACCACATACCACTGCCCTTCTTTCATTTTATCTCGCTGCTCACTAAAAGGAACTAACAAATGTTTTTCAAGTCCCCAATCTAAAAATGCACCGATTTTATTGACTTCGACCACCTTTAAAAAGCCGAATTCATTACGCAATACTGTAGGTGACAAGGTGGTGGAAATAGGCCTTTCTTCATGGTCTAGGTAGCAAAATACTCTAATTTTATCACCAATATCTATGTTTTTTGGCACATATTTATTCGGCAGCAATATTTCTGTACCCGTTTCGCTGCCCAAAAACAAACCAACACTGGTATCTCTTAAAACTTCGAGCTCATTGTAATTTCCTAGTTCGATCATTTGGCAAAAGTAATCTTAATAATCGGGTATAAAAAAACCGCCCATTGTAGAACAGGCGGTCATTTGATGTTTAAAGCGATTTAGTTGTAGATTGAAGCTTTATCAAAATGCTTACATAACATATAATAGACAACCGCTCTGTGTTTGTTTTTGTTAGACGAACCGTATTTCTCAACGACTTGTTTAACCGCGTCCATTAATTCAGGACTGTCTGTCATACCCAATTTTTTTATCAGGTAGTTTTTCTTAACAGTCTCCAGCTCTTTTTGGTCTCCCCCAGAGACCTTTGAAGCATCGATATTGTAAATCGCCGGACCGAGACCTACGGTTACTTTTGTTAAAAGATCCATATCGGCACTTTCACCGAATTTATCTTTAATGTCTGTTGCGTACTTGGCAATTAAATCGTCTCTCTTACTCATAATAGTTAGTGTCTATAATTAATTAAGGTTAATATTTAGCCTAAGATATAAAATCAAAATAACCGAGCAAAATTTTGTCATTCAATAATCTCGGGGTAACTACTTCAAGTATTTTAGGAGAATTCGACGGCATATAGAAATCTTTTAAGCACTGTTTTAAATTCTTTTCGTCAGAAGCGATTGAATAATCAAAACCGAACTGCTTACTTATTTGTTTGCAAGATAGATGGTGAGAAGTTTCGAAATACCTATCAAAATTATCAGTTTCCTCCTTTCCAGGTAGTATTCGAAAAATGCCTCCCCCATTATTGTTAATTACTACAATTCGAAAATCAGGTCTGATATATTGGTTCCACAATCCATTACTATCGTAAAAAAAACTTAGGTCTCCCGTAATCAGAACAGTTGGGGCTTTATCATAAAAAGCAGCACCTACCGCCGTCGAGGTACTACCATCAATACCACTTGTTCCTCTATTGCAAAAAATACGGTTCGAAGAATGCATATCAAAAAGTTGAGTGTACCTAACTGTAGAACTATTAGATAGTTGTATCTGATATTCAAACGGAATACTCTCAATCAAAAACTTAAACGCCTTTAAATCAGAAAAAGTGACCTGTTCAAAATATACATTCCTTTTCCTTTTATAAACTTCCTTCTTTTCGTTCCAAAAATGGAAGTACTTACTTTCTATCGGAGTTATACCCTTTATGAACTGATCAAAGAAATTGTTGACATTTGTTTTAAAATGATGAGACAAGCAGAAAAAGGTATTAAAAGCTTTTATTTCATCAATATGCCAATGGTGTAAAGGTTTATGTTCCCTTAAAAATGCTTTGATTTTTTTTGAAACGACCAAGCCTCCAAATGTCAGAAGAATATCTGGCTTCAATTGCTCAAATAACAAGTCCCTATTTTCTGATTTTTCAATGGGTGCTAAAATACTATCAATGCTTTGGAAAAAATGGGGGTGATGTATGTTGGATGTCGTCTCGGTCAAAACTATTACCGAAGGATCAGAAGCCAGAATATCTAAATACATCTGTTCTACTGTATTCGGAGGGTTCACCCCAACAAGCACCATCTTTCTTTGGGAGGAATTCCATTCTTCTAAAAACCCTTCTATGTTTTCTACAGTTAGCGGACTTTCTTCTTTAACCTCAACGGTCAATGCAGTTGTAGTTTCATTTGTCAAGGTATCGTACAAAGGCTCTTCGAAAGGTACATTCATATGAACGGGAAGTTTCACTTGAAGCGCAATATTCAATGCCTTGTTCAGTTCAGAATCATTATAGGTTTTTACCTCATCTTGTTTCTCATTAATGGATGCGGTACCTAGCCAGTCTGGCATATATTTCTGCACCCGGTTGACCGAATGGCTTACATCTTGTTTTAAATTTGCCGAGTGACCGATATGCCTATGAAAAACATCGTCTTGACGTATGGTTTGCCCATCGCCCACATCTATTTTATAAACTGGGCGGTCTGCAGATATGACCACTAATGGTATACCACTATAAAAGGCTTCCGCGACCGCCGGGTAGTAGTTCAACAGTGCACTACCAGAGGTACAGACCACAGCAACGGGTTCGTTTAGCTGTTGGGCAATACCTAAAGCAAAAAAACCTGCACTACGCTCATCAACGATACTAAAACATGAAAAGTAGGGGTCTTCGGTAAAACCAATGGTCAAAGGCGCATTTCTTGAACCAGGCGAAATAACAATATTCTTTATTTTTTTGGCCTTACAGTGCTGAAGCACTAATTGGGCAGAGGGTATGCTTGAATGTTTCATTAAGCACAAAAATACAACGCCTACATAACTTGACCCAACACTAGCCGTTACAAAATGTTAAGCATGGTCTTACTTTTAGAAACGGTCTCATCCCACTCATTTTCTGGGTCGGATTCTTTTGTAATTCCGCCACCTACATAAATAAGAACCTCGTTACCCAGTAATTTTAGACATCTAAGATTTACAAATAGGGTCGATTGTTTAGAGATGCTTCGGTAAACTTGATTTTCTTGATTGGCCCTTCGCGAATTTCTTTTTCTCTCCACCTTAAAATTCAGCTCGCCCAAATACCCAGTATAAAACTCTCTGGCATAATTCTCATTTGCCAAAATAAAATCTTCAGAACTTTTTCTGGGAAGCCCGCAAACAGCCGGAGTTGGGTGTAGAGCCTTTAAAACATTGTTCAACCCATCATCGTTCAAATTTGCCGATATTTTGGTACGCAAGTGAAGAAGATTTCCTGCCCGAATCGATTCGGTTTCACCTAAAGTCAAATTTGATACTTTACCCTCCAACGCATCGACGATATAATCGGTAACAAATTTCTGTTCTTTTAATTCTTTTTTTTCCCATTTGATATTTTCGTTTTCTCGAAATTTCTGGGTTCCGGCCAGCGAAATTGTAGTCATCTTTTTGTTTTCTACCCGCAGTAAAATTTCAGGGGTAGCTCCCATCCAAAGTCCTACCTTTGGGTGATACCATAAATAACAAAAGGCGTTTTCATATTTTCCCAATAGTTTTTTGAACAAATTTAAAGGCTTCGATTCCATAGGTACTCGTAGGCATCTTGATAAGACCACTTTGTCAAAATTTCCTCGTTCAATTTCAGCGAGTCCATTTTCGACCAATCTAAGATGAAATTCCTTTTTTTCATCAACATCGATAAATGGTAAAGTGTGCTTTGAATCGTAATCTTCGGTGTCGAAAGTTTCTAGTTCAAAAAATTGGTCGGGCCTAAGAAGTAAAGTGGGTTTTTCTTGATCGAAGGGCGCAAATACAAAACCGGTTTCGGTAAAATCTTTAACCGACACTAAATCATCTTCATCTTGAAAAATAACTTTCAAGGTTACCTCCTTGGGTTTTCGATAAACTACTAGAGGAAGCTCATTTGAAAGTTGTTCCTCTATATTTTCAAAAAAATCTGTTTGAATCATTTTTGCTTCTGCAATGCTATAGTGGTCAATTTGCAAATGGAAACCAGTTCATCATTTGGGTTTGTAATTTTTATATCCCAAACCTGAGTAGTACGGCCTTTATGCAAAAGAGTAGCCTTGGCAAATACATCGCCATCACGCACACTCTTCACATGATTCGCGGATATTTCTATACCACGAATGGCAAATTTTTGGGCATCAAGAAAAATATAAGAGGCCATACTACCGACACTTTCGGCCAAAGCCACCATGGCCCCACCATGAAGAACACCATCAGGTTGATGTACCTTAGAGTTCACTGGCATTTTTGCAACTAAAAAGTCGGCTCCTACATCGGTATACTCGATTTCCAAAGTTTCCATAAGTGTGTTTTTCGACGACTTGTTACAAACTTTCAGTATTTTTTCTTTGTAGCCCTCCATAAATTATATTTTTGGTAAAATTAAACAATAGCCCATCACTAACACCCCACTTGAGCAGAGATTTTAACATGAACACAACAGAGAAAACCGTAAGTTATGTCAGTACCAATTCTTATTCTACCCTGAACAAGCTAGGCAACAAGACTAAAAATGTTTGGGTCGTTCTACATGGTATCGGTTATCTAAGCCGTTATTTTTTAAAATATTTTGATGATCTACCAAAAGACGAAAACTATATAATTGCTCCACAGGCACCGTCTAAATATTATCTCAATAGTAAATACCGCCACGTCGGGGCGAGCTGGCTAACCAAAGAAGAAACGGCAAGAGAAACTAAAAATGTAATTGCGTATCTAGATAGTGTACTGCACCAAGAACGCATACCTGAAAACTGTAACCTGATCATCTTCGGATTTTCTCAAGGGGTGTCGATCGCATCACGTTGGGTGGCACAAAAAAAACTTAAATGCAAACAATTGGTTTTATACGCCGGTGGCCTACCAAATGAATTGAAAAAATGCGATTTTGAATTTTTACAGAAGAATAATACGAAGGTAACTCTATTGGTAGGCGATAAAGATGAATTTATCAATGTCGATCGACTCAAGGCCGAAGAGGAAAAAATGAACGAATTATTCGGTGATTCTGTGGAACAGATTATTTTTGAAGGAAAGCATGAAGTAAAAAAAGAACTGATCAATAAGCTTGTAGAATGATAAAAACCTTCACCTTAGAAAACAGCTTCGTTAAGCTCTCTCCACTCACCTTAGAAAATTTTAAAGAGCTTTCTTCCATTGCCTCTCAAGAGAAGTTGGTTCAATATTCACCTTCAGATATTGAATCGGCCGATTCTTTAAAAAATTATGTGGAAATTGCTCTCGAGCAGCAAACGAATAAAACTAGCATTCCCTTTATCATTTATGACAAGACCAAACAAAGTTTTGCCGGAACTACGAGATACATGAATATTGATTGGCGAAATAAAGTATTGCATATCGGATCAACTTGGATCGGAAGGGAATTTCACGGGAGCGGACTAAATTCGAATATCAAATTTTTGATGTTGAACCATGCATTTGATGTGATGGACTTTGAAAAAGTTGAATTTCGCATCGACGAGCGCAACCTGCGGTCTAGAAAAGCGGTGGAAAAGTTGGGTGGTATTTTAGAAGGAATTCTTAGAAAAAACGTATATCTGCTTGATGGCTTCAAAAGAAACACATGTTGTTACGGAATTCTGAAGGAAGAATGGCACCTGACCAAACAAAAAAACTTTCAAAATTATTGAATGAAAAAATCAGTTGCACAGGTCAGTTTACTCGTGAACAATTACGATGAAGCCATTGAGTTCTATACACAAAAACTAGGTTTTAAATTACTCGAAGATACCGAAATTGGTGAAGGTAAAAGGTGGGTTACTGTTGGTTCTGAAGACAAATATGGCTGCAATTTGTTACTTGCCAAGGCAGTTAATCAGGTTCAGCAAAACGCGGTGGGCAATCAGAGTGGCGGTCGCGTATTTCTATTTCTCTATACCGATCGTTTTTGGGAAGATTTCGAAACGATGAAAAGTAAAGGTGTTGAGTTTAATGAAGAACCTCGAGAAGAGCCTTATGGTACCGTTGTGGTCTTTAAAGATTTGTACGGTAACCTTTGGGATATGATTCAACCCAACTAAAACTTTCTGTTGGGATTAAAGGCGGATATATCCATTGAAGTTTTCTTTTCATCGATAACTTCAGAAACCAATTTGCCTGTGGCGGGCCCTAAACTCCAACCCATCATTGCATGACCCGTTGCAAAAGTCAGGTTCTTAAATTTTGATGATTTCCCGATATATGGAAGTCCATCAGGAGAAACAGGTCGCAATCCGGTTTTTGCACTTTCTTTTTCTTCTTGTGTAATCTCTAAATCGGGGTAAAATCTTTTGGCCCCTGCCGCAATTGCTTCCACCCTTTCTTTTCTTATAAAAGCATTATTGCCTGAAAACTCCATAGTACCCGCAAATCTGGTAAAACCGACCATAGGAGTAACGGCCATTTTTGATTCCATCAATATGGCGGGCATATTTATGCCCGTATTCCTTTTTACGTTGATACGATATCCTTTTCCTCCCTGTAACGAAAGTTTCAAATCTAATTGTTTTGCTATTCTACCGCTCCAAGACCCTGCGGCAAGAACAAGCTCGTCTGTTAGATATGAGCCCTTAGAAGTAATAATTTTTTTCACCATCGCATTATTCGTCTCAATATTCAATACTTCTTCATTGATTTTCACCACTACCCCTACGTCTTTTAAGTACTGAAGCATTTTCGGCATAATTTGAGTAGGTGTAGTATGCCAGTCACATTCATAATGAATGGCGCCCTCTGCGTTAATTTTGACATTAGGTTCAATCCGTTCTAACTGCTTTTTATCGAGTTCGGAAACCTCAAGCCCTAAATCGTTCGCTTTTCTGGCAACCGCTTTTTCATGGTCATAAGCATTCTTTGTTTTGTATAGCATCAAAAGGCCTTTACGCTCCAATTGAAAACTACCCAAATCATTAGAAGCTTTAATTTCAGAGAATAATTCTCTGCTCAGCAGATTAATATCCTTTATAACCGGTATCGCTTTATCTACCTTGGCATGAGTCGATGATTTATGAAAATGCCATGCCCACTTGAAAAATTCAGTATCCCAACGGGGTTTCATATAAAACGGACTGGCAGAATTAAACATCATTTTTATGCCCTTGGCAATCATACCGGGCGAAGCCAATGGTACTATATGACTGGGAGTTATATAACCGGCATTAACGAAAGAAGCTCCTGAGGTGATATCCGACTTATCGATTACCGTGACCTGATGTCCTTCTTTTTGTAAATAATAAGCTGAACTCAGCCCGATAATACCACCTCCAATAATTACAATATTCTTGCTCAATATTTCCGTTTTAAATCACTTGAAATCCATAAGCGTACGGGTCGTCATCATCGATTGTAATGGTATTATAACCATATGTCTTTGCCCAGCCCTGAATACTTGGGCTTATGGCAATCTGACCACCGATACTCGTTTCTTTCTCTATTTTGCCCACAAATTGAGAACCTATATAACTTTCATGAATAAATTCTTCACCGAGTTTCAATTTACCTTTGGCGTACCATTGGGCCATTCTAGCAGACGTGCCGGTGCCACAGGGCGATCGATCAATAGCTTTATCACCATAAAACACTGCATTTCTGGCAGTGGCCAATGGTGAAATGGTAGTGCCTGTCCATAAAACATGACTAACCCCTTTTATGGTTTCATCTTCCGGATGTACGAATCGCTCAACATATTTTTGGTTGATTTTTTCTCGGATTTCCTGACTGAACTGAATGAGATTACTGGCCGAAAAATCTTGAACACCTGTAAAATTAGTTTGGGGATCAATAATCGCGTAAAAATTTCCTCCGTAGGAAACATCAAAGACCAACTCACCCAGAGAAGAGCTATTGATCGTGAGTTCAGTAGCCGCCAGATATGATTTTACATTGGTCAGTTTTACCCACTCTACTTTCCCATCAGACATTTTATACTCGATTTCTACCAAGCCTGCCGGAGCTTCCATACGAATTTTACCAGGGGTTTTCGGTAAAATCAGTCCTTCTTCAATACCAATTGTTATAGAGCCTATCGTACCATGACCGCACATAGGTAAACAACCACTGGTCTCGATAAAAAGAATGGCGAAATCGTTCTTAGAATCACTAGGTGGATAAAATATACTACCACTCATCATATCGTGCCCCCGCGGCTCAAACATTAAGCCTTTACGGATCCAATCAAATTCTTTAATAAAATGCTGCCTTTTTTCACTCATACTTGACCCGATGAGTTCTGGGCCTCCCTTAGCAATTACCCTTACAGGGTTGCCACAGGTATGGGCGTCAATACAGGTGAAAATAGATTTAGCCATTCAAGTATGTTTGCTTAAAGAGGCTAACCCACCTTCGAATCGGTATGTTCGCCGTCAAGTATTCTCATTAAACCTAAGGGGTTTTCATCTTTCAAGGCATCAGGCAAATATTCTTGGGGCCAATTTTGATACGATACAGGTCTTACCCACCTTTTAATCGACGAAGTGCCTACCGAAGTAAAGCGACTATCTGTAGTTGCGGGAAACGGACCACCGTGGTGCATAGAAGGGCATACTTCTACACCCGTAGGTACTCCGTTGAATATAATTCGCCCTACCCTGCTCTGTAATGCATCTATAGTTTGTGAAAAAGATTCAAATTCAGAAGCTTCACCCAAGACTGTACCTGTCAATTGCCCTTCAAGGCGATTGATCACAGCGGTAAGTTCGTTTGCATCATCACATCTAACGACAACAGAAAAAGGGCCAAATACTTCTTCATGAAGTTTTGGGTTCTTCATAAAATCGGCTCCCGCTACCGTGAGTACTTTCTGCTTTCCGTAATTCGGTGCACTATCGGCTTCATAATCGGCAACAACATCTATACCGCCCTGATGAGATAGTTCTTCCTTGCCCTTTTCATAATTACTATGAATATTCGGGTGAAGCATGCATGACGGGTCAAGCTTTACGATTTCACTACCCAACGTTTTTATAAATTGATCTAAAGATTCACTTTTTATACCTAAAATAAGTCCTGGGTTGGTGCAAAATTGACCAGCTCCCAAGGTTATAGAACCTGCATATTTTGTAGCCCAGTCGGTTCCGTTTTCAGATAAAGCTGACGGAAGGGCGACCACCGGGTTGATGCTACCCATTTCCGCAAAAACGGGAATAGGCTCTTCACGCTCTGCCGCTAATTTGTAGAGTGCCGTTCCACCTTTTATGCTACCTGTAAAACCAACCCCTTTAATAGCCGGGTGCAGCACCAATTGTTTACCTACTTCTATTCCACTACTGTTCAAATTGGAAAAAACACCTTCTGGCATACCTGTTCGTTCTGCAGCCTTCACAATAGCGGAAGAAATAAGCTCTCCAGTAGCCGCATGCATGGGGTGACTTTTAACAATTACCGGGCAACCTGCCGCCAGGGCACTTGCTGTATCACCGCCGGCGGTGGAAAATGCCAAAGGAAAATTACTCGATCCAAAAACGGCAATCGGGCCAATCGGCAATAGCATTTTTCGTAAATCAACTTTTGGCAACGGTTCTCTATCAGGTTGTGCGGTATCTATGGTGGCTTCAACCCATGAACCTTCTTTTAAAAGAGTAGCAAAAGCTCGCAGCTGCCCCATTGTTCTTCCTCGCTCCCCTTTGGCCCTACCTTCGGGCAAACCGGATTCTCTAGTATAGGCTTCGATCAGCTCATTACCCAAGGCTTCGATTTCTTCAGCAATAGCAACCAAAAATTCTGCCTTTCGCGCACCAGAATAATTTTTGTACTCAAGAAAAGCTTCTTGAGCTTTTAACGCCGCGGTTTCAATTTCATCTTTTGTAGCTTCATGAAATTGCCAGTCTGTGGCTGTATTCTGTTTTGGATCAAAAGTGGTATATGTCTCTTTTCCTAGAGCCGATAAATCACTTCCTATATAGTTTTTTCCTGTAATCATTTTAAGAGAATTTGAGGTTTATAACTGACTGTTGAAATCTACCATATTTGAAGATAGAAGTCAAGCATTTAAGAGAAGATTATGATCTATGGAAATAATCTAATACATAGCCTTTTTCTCTAAGCCAAGCGGTAAATTAAATTATGCCAAAGCTTTTTTGGTCAGTGTGGTCAAATTCTTATAATCGGGTAATTTCGGTCTAGTGCTAAGTCCCTTTTCGATTACTTGTAAGACTCGCTCCCTTTCGCCCCCCTGTAAGGGCAATCGAGGTTTTCTAACATTTTCTGTACCTATACCGGTCGCTACTTCTGCCAGTTTAATATTTTGAACCAATTGCGGACTAATATCCAATTCTAGCAATGGTAAAAACCATCTGTATATTTCAGTTGCTTCTTTTACGTAACCAGCTTTCGCCAATTCGTAAATCGCTACTGTCTCAGCAGGAAAAGCACATACCAGACCAGCTACCCATCCATCGGCACCAATCAACAAACTTTCTAAAGCCAATGGGTCTACCCCGGTGAGTATCTTCAAGCCATCGCCGAATTCGTTTCGCAACCTACCAATATTGATAATATCACGGGTTGATTCTTTTACCGCACCAATGTTTTTCATCTGTATTAGCTCTTTGAACATATCGACGGTCACCTCGATCTTATAATCAACAGGGTTATTATAAATCATAATGGGCAAATCGGTACTCTGCGCGATATCTGTAAAATAGGTTATCGTTTCAAAATCGGTAGACTTGTATCTCATAGGAGGCAGCACCATGAGCCCATCAGCACCACTATCTTCAGCCTCTTTCGCCGCGTCGATCGCTTCTTTGGTAGCCTGCTCGGCAATTGTCATTATTACCGGAATTCTACTCCCGGAAATCTTAACAGTTTCTTCTATCAAAAGTATCTTCTCACTTCGGTTTAATGTACTTGCTTCACCCAATGACCCTCCTAAAACAATACCATGAACCCCAGCATCGATTTGGGCATCGATATTCTTGGTAAACATTTTCAAATCTATCGAGTCGTTATCTGTAAATTTTGTAGTGACAGCTGGCATAACGCCTTTCCATTCAAATTTCATAGAGATTTATTTAATTTTCACTTCTACAAAAATAGATGTAAGTGCAAAAAATGAATTTGTTGATTTTAGCTATAATCGATACTATATTAACCAATATAGCCCCATAAAGTTAGCTTAATGAGAATATAAACAAATTAGGCCGTCTGAATAAATAACACTATTTAGTTTTCTTGAACACCAAATTTGTAAACGCAATTAGAAGTATAGGTTTGTCCTGGGTCTAATCGTGTACTCGGAAAATTAGGTTGGTTCGGTGAATCTGGGTAATGTTGGGTCTCTAAACAGAAAGCCCCTCTGAAAACATACGGTTTACCACTTTTGCCAATGTCGGCTCCGGTCAAAAAGTTGCCGCCATAAAATTGCATACCTGGCTCGTCTGTATATACCTCCATCGTGCGACCACTTTTGGGTTCAACCACCCTTGCTGCCATCACTAAGCCTTCTTCGTTTTTAGGACTCTCATTTAATACAAAGTTGTGATCATAGCCACTCGCATACTTTAACTGTTCGTTCTCAACTTCTAAATCTTCCCCTATTAATTTTGGTTCGGTAAAATCAAACGGCGTACCAGCTACTTTTTTAATCTCACCCGTAGGTATTAATCCATTATTCACAGGTGTAAAGCTATCGGCGTTCAACATTAAGATATGGTCGTTGACCGTACCTTCGCCTTCTCCCTTTAGATTAAAAAATGAATGGTGGGTAAGGTTTATGTAGGTAGGCTTATCGGTATTTGCCGTATAGTTAATCTTTAACTCATTGCTATCGGTAAGCGTATAGGTTACTTTTACTTCTAGTTTTCCTGGGTACCCCTCTTCCATATCTGGTGATGTTCTACTGAAAACTATTTCATTATCATTAACCGCATCTACACCCCAAACTACACTTTCAAAACCTTTAATCCCTCCGTGTAAATGGTTTTCATTATTATTTATGGCCAAATCATAGGAATTACCATCGATTTCAAATTCCCCTTTAGCTATTCGATTGCCATACCTTCCGATAGTTGCCCCGTAAAAATTCTTTTTCGCCATATAATTCTTTAAATCGGGAAAACCCAATACCACATCTTCAAAATTGCCATTCTTATCCGGTACGTGCAGAGATATAAGCCGCTGACCATAATTGGTAATCGTCACCTCTATTCCGTTTTTATTCTTTAAGGTGTACAACTTAACCGAATCACCGTCGATCACAGTTTCAAAATTTTTAACATTCAAATGGTCAGAAAGTATGCTTTCTTCAGTTTTAGTTGGGGTATCTTTCATTTTTTCTTTCTTATTCTGTTTACAATTCGTTAAACAAGTACCTACTGCGCAAAAAAATATTGCAATTTTTAAAAATCTCATAAGTTAAAGTATGTTGGGTCGATTTTTGCTTTAGCGGTCAAGATACCAAAAAACGTAAACATCGCACAACATAATTGGTTTTCTTGCAAAGAGTATATTCTATTTGTTTTCGTTATTTTTGAAAAATTTTGACGACACCATTATTAGGTATTTACCACGTGGTATATTTTTTGTTTTGCAGCCCTAAACGGTTGCATACCGCTTTGCAAATTGTAAAAAATAAACAATGAAGAAATTGATAATGATGACCATGGGTATGGTTATGGCATGTAATTCTTCTCAGAAAACTATTTCTGAGACAAGTGAAGTTACTTACATCCCTAAAAGTCCCAAGGTTTATGCTGAAACTATAACAGAGGAAGAACTTAAAGAGCATCTTTATATTTATGCCTCGGATGATTTTGAAGGGCGTGAAACTGGTAAACCCGGACAAAAGAAAGCAGTTGAATATCTAAGGGAACAATATAAAACCATGGATATTCCCGCCGCGAAGAAAGATGGTGATTACTTTCAAAATGTACCTTTAGAAGTAAGCCAACTGCCAAAAGGATCATTGACGGTCAATGGAAAAGAATACCCTTTAGGAACTGATTTTTTAACTTTTTCTAGGGCTCAAGGATCCTATGACCATATAGTTTATGCCGGTTACGGTATCGAATCGGGTAATTATTCTGATTATAATAATCTCGACGTTGAGGGCAAAATCGTACTGATCAAAGCCGGAGAACCTGTTGACGACAATGGAAACTATAAAATCTCTGGTAGCAGTAAAAAATCAGTTTGGAGCAATATGTCAGAATCAATGGGTAAACGCATGGAACTTGCTACCAGTAAAGGTGCTAAAGGAATGCTGTATTTTGATCAAGTAAATTTTCCACGTTTTAAGAGCAGGTTCGATTGGATGAAGAGCAATGATAGTGGTAGAATGGAGCTTTCAAATGACTCTACAGGTGGTTTTTTCACTTTCTGGATCAATTCAAAACTTGCCAATGCCATATTTCCCAATATAGCTACACAAAAAAAGGGTAAGATATTGACAGTACCTTTGAAAATAGATGTACAAAGCCAAAATAACGGAGTGGTTTCAGAAAATGTAGTGGCCGTAATCGAAGGTTCTGAAAAACCCGAAGAATATGTTGTTATTTCTTCGCACTTAGATCATATTGGTGTATCACCTGATGGTGAAATTAATAATGGTGCCGATGATGATGGGTCTGGTTCAGTAGCACTTTTAGAGATTGCACAAGCCTTCAAGCAGGCAGCCGAAGATGGCCAAGGACCCAAACGATCTATCGTGTTTTTACATGTTACGGGTGAAGAAAAGGGGTTATTAGGATCAAGGTATTACACTGATATCGAACCAATTTTTCCGCTCGAGCAAACCGTTGCGAATTTAAATATTGATATGATCGGTAGAATTGACCCTAAACGAACCGGTGAGCGAAATTACATTTACCTAATCGGTTCTGATAAATTGAGTACCGACTTGCACGAACTATCTGAAAAGGTCAATACTAAGTTTACCAATATTGAATTAGATTATACTTTCAATGATGAAAATGACCCCAATCGTTTCTACTACCGAAGCGATCACTATAATTTCGCTAAAAATAATATTCCCATTATATTCTACTTTAATGGTACCCATGATGATTATCACAGACCCGGAGATACCCCTGATAAAATAAATTACGATCTACTTGAGAATCGTACCCGACTAATTTTTCATACAGCTTGGGAAGTCGCAAATAGAGAACAACGTGTGATAGTCGATAAAATTTTAGAATAGGCAACTAGAACAAAAACACAATCAAAAAGCCCCGATTCACTTGAATCGGGGCTTTTTATTTAGAGGCAATTACTGTATCATACGGTAAATAAAAAAGTCCTCCCATTTTGGAAGGACTTTCTATCTTTAAGGGTGGAAGACCGGTTTCGAACCGGCGACCTCTTGAACCACAATCAAGCGCTCTAACCAGCTGAGCTACAACCACCATTTCAGAACTTGCGAAAATCAATTTAGCTGCTCGTTAAGAATTACTTTAAAGTACCAAAACAAGCCCTCTATTCACAAGCGGTGGCAAAGGTAATTTTTTTTACACAATCTGTCAAAATAAAACTGTCGTTATTTTAATATCAAATTGTGCATTTTTCATTTTTAAAGACTGAATGTGTTTATGAGCTAAATTTCAAAGAATACCTAAATCATCGACGAATTACACACATCGACCGACAAAACACACAATTTCAAGCGTTTCACAACAATTTTTTAGAAGTACAGGGGTAAGCGATATACATTAGTGATGAAATATGGCCCTATTTATGTATCGCCGAAAACTTTATTTTTTCAATTTAGCACTTATTTCTGAGATACGTCACGTTATCTTGGGAGCTATGCTCCTATTCACGTTTTCAGCATTATCACAGCAAAACAGTAGAGCTGATATTGAAAATAAGATTAAGAAATTAAAAGATAAGCCCGATTTTACTCCCAAAGATTCAGTCTATATCAATTTAATAAATGATTTAGGTAGCGAACAACGTTTTTATAAAGCCGATAGTCTTTTGCTGTTATCTAAACTTGCCTTAAATCTTAGCAAGTCAATTAACTATCAAAAAGGCAAGAGCATATCTTTAATAGGTATTGCTAATTTCTATTCCGATAAGGGAAATCATAGTGAAGCTATAAAATTCTATCAAGAAGCTCTTGATATAAGTAAGTCTGCAAACAACCCTAGATTAGCATTAAGAGCTAAAAATGATCTAGCCGGTGAGTTTTCGTATAAGGGTGACTATGCCAAGGCCTTAACCCACTACCTAGAAGGAATCGATATGGCCAATGCATCTGAGGCCAACCTTATGCTATCGATAATGAACGAAAACGTTGCAAATCTGTATGCAGTTCAAAAAGACTATGAACAAGCTTTAGAATTCTATAAGAAAGTCAAAAAAATAAACGACGAAATAGGTGATGAAATCATTTCAGCCGAAAGCATGAGCAATATTGCTTCGATTTATGCGGATATGGGTAAGTTAGATTACGCCATGTTCAATGTGAACAGAAGTATTACAGTTTTCGAGAAACATAAAATTATGGATTGGCTCGCCTACGCCTACGAAATCAAAGGGAAAACTTATCTCAAAGAGAATAAAAACAAATGGGCTCTATATTGGTACAATCAAAGTGAAATGCTTCACAAGAAATTGCAAGACCAAAGAGGGAAAATAGACCTATTCAACGGTATGGCGGAAGCTCATTTCGGTTTAGGCTATTTCGCTCTTGCTGAAAAATATGCATTACAGGCACTAGAAATTTCAGACCGTATAAAATTTAAAGAAGGACAACAAAAATGTGCCGTGACCTTATATAAAGTCAGCAAATACAATAAAGACTATGAATCTGCCCTAAAATATCACGAGATATACCAATCAATAACCGACACGCTGTCGAGAACAGAAAATCAAACTAGTCTGAACATGCTAAAAAATAAATTAGAGCATGATAGGCAAAAAATGGCGCTAATCGATGAAAACAAAAAACAACTAGCAACGCAGAGAAACTATATTCATGCGGCTTTGGCCATATTATTGATTTTTATTGCAGTCACCTTTTTAATGAGGCGCAGTGAAAGTATTCAAAAAAGGCTAAATAAAGAATTACATCAAAAAACCGAAGATTTAGAGAAAAGAGAAGTTGAACTAAGAGAAATCAATAGAACAAAAGACCGTTTATTCTCTATTATCGGCCATGACCTGAGGGGTCCTATCGGTGCTTTTCAAAGTTTGCTTAAAATGTTTAAGGAGGGTGAAATTGGGCAGAGCGAATTCATGGAGTTCATTCCGAAATTCAGGCATGACATCGACCATATTTCCTTCACTCTCAACAACTTGTTATCTTGGGGTCAAACTCAAATGAACGGTGCCGTAACTAAGCCCAGTGTAGTGGCACTAGACAGTATTGTAAATGACAATATTCATTTATTGTCTGAAACAGCCGAGAATAAAGGAATTCGTCTTATAAGTCATCTAACTATGAACACCATGGCTTGGTCAGATGAAAACCAAATCGATATTGTTGTTCGCAACCTTATAAGCAACGCCCTTAAGTTTACACCCGAGAATGGTATGGTAACCATTTCGTCACTTGAAAAAAACGATCACTGGCAAATTTCGATTCGTGATACAGGTATAGGTATGGATCAAGAGACAATAAATAAACTTTTTGCAAAAAACTCAAATGTGACCACCTACGGTACCAATAATGAAAAAGGTACGGGTCTAGGGCTGCCCCTCTGCAAAGAAATGATTGAAAAGAACGAGGGCAAAATATGGGTTAACAGTTTGAAACGAAAAGGCAGTACCTTCCATTTTACCTTGCCTAAATCGAAAGCCAAATCTAAAAAAAGGTACAAAAAAACTGCTTAAATTAAATCGCCTAATGACCGAACCGCAACGTGTCTTTCGGTAGTAAAGCCCTCTGCGAATTCTGTATTGATCAACCTGCCCAAGTCTCTAGCCCTATAATTTACACTATCAATAAAATTCTTACTGCTTATCGGAGTTTCCGGTTCTTCACTATTGGGATCATGAAATTGTGATGTATAGGCCATAATAGCTTTCATTTTTGTTTTCATAAAGCCGGAAACATCGACCACGAAATCAGGATCGATATTTTTCCATTGAATATAGTGATATACCCATTTTGGTCGCCAAGGTTCTTGAAACACATCTTCTTCCTTAAATTTTGTCTCAATCTTGACCAATCCACTTAAAAAAGAAGCATCGCTTACTAAATTGCTACCTTTACCGTGATCAATATGCCTATCTTCTATCGAATTACAGAGCACAATTTCGGGCCTATATTTTCGAATCATTTTAATGACCTCTATCTGGTGATTTTGGTCGTTCTTGAAAAACCCATCGGCAAAACCCAAATTTTCACGAGCTGATACTCCGAGTACTTCTGCCGAAGCCGCAGCCTCTCTAGACCGAATTTCGGCAGAACCCCTAGTGCCCAACTCTCCTTTGGTCAAATCGACAATTCCTACTTTTTTACCGTTGGCAATTTCTTTTGCAATGGTTGCGCCTGCCCCAAGTTCTACATCATCAGGGTGGGCACCGAAAGCCAAAATATCTAATTTCATTCTTTTATTTTCTAGACTACAAATTACAGACGAACCTTAGGTCTGCTATAATTGAAGTTTATACTTTATTTCTATTTTGTCGAGACCATTGCACTCGACCTTACTTTCTGTAATGCTTGCTCGATATCGGCAATCAAATCTTCGGATTCTTCTATTCCAACGGAAAAACGGATCAATCCATCACGAATACCTTGACGCTCTCGCTCATCTGCACTCATTAGGGCATGTGAGGTCAAAGTGGGCGATAACATAGTACTTTCCACGCCCGCCAAACTCATTGAGGGTTTTATCAATTGTAGTGCTTTCTGAAATTCTGAAGCATTTAAATTTTTAGTTAGTTCGAAGGATAACATACCACCAAAACCGTTCATCTGCGACCTAGCAAGTTCATGTTCAGGATGATTGGTTAGACCTGGGTAGTATACCGCGGCGATATCGCTATGAGCTTCTAAATACTCTGCCATTTTTTGTGCGTTGTCATTCTGCGCTTTCACACGAATACCCATTGTTTTCATGCTGCGTTCTAACAACCAAACTGTATAATCACTTAGGCTGCCACCAAAATTTTTTGCCAAAGCAAAAATTCTTGAGATATACTCTTCTGATGATGCCACTGCGCCTGCTAGAATATCTGAATGCCCCCCATATATTTGGTAGCACTATGAATCACCACCTCGATACCAAAATCAATAGGGTTTTGATTGACCGGACTCGCAAACGTATTATCGATCATAGAAACAAGACCATGTTCTTTACTTAACTTCCCTATGGCATCTAAATCGGTAATCGTCAGCAATGGGTTTGAAGGCGTCTCTATATAGATTACCTTGGTATTCTTTTGAATTTTGGCCTGAAAATTTTCAACCGCCCACCCATCGGTAAAAGAGTACTCTATTCCGTATTTATGAAATTCTTCTGTAATCAAATTATAGGTGCCACCATATAAAGTTTGCTGTAAAACGATATGATCTCCTGACTTCAAAAAACTCATTAATGCCGTACTGATCGCAGCCATTCCGCTACCAAAAATAAGTGCCGCTTCAGTATGTTCCAAAGCAGCTATCTTTCTACATAATGCTTCTTGGTTCGGTGTGTTAAAATATCGGGGATATCGCTTAGCTTCAACATCTTCAAAGGCGTAGGAAGTACTCATATACAAAGGGGATATTGCGCCCTTAAACTGCCTATCTTCCACTTCGCCAATATGTGTGCAAATTGTATTTAGACCTTTATTTTTCATTCTTCATTTTTCATTTCTTAATCAGAGTTAAAGGTATTAAAATTATACCTGAACTTTTTTCCAGGCCCCTCTTTTGAACCAAATTATCGAAATTATGGCTAAAAGTACTTCTGCAGAGGTGATAGCTATAAAAACCCCCATCGCACCAAGATCAAGGGTTGTTGAAGCCAAGTAAGCGAATGGTAACTGATACAGCCAGAAAGCAAAAAAATTGATTTTAGTAGGTGTGCCCGTATCCCCGGCGCCATTAAAAGCTTGGGTCACTACCATACCATATGCATAGAATACATAACCCGCGGCGATAATCTGAAGACATAAACCTCCATTTTCAATTACTACAGGGTTATCGTTGAACCAACCGACGATATCATAGGCAAAGAACAAATAAGCCAAAGAAACCAATGCCATAAAATAGGCATTGTACTTGCCCGTAACCCAAACCGATTTTTCCGCTCTTTCCGGTTGGTCAGCACCCAAATTTTGACCGACCAATGTTGCAGCCGCGTTACTCATACCCCATGATGGCATTAGGGTAAAAAGCATAACTCGAATCGCTATCGTATAACCGGCCAATACTTCACTACCAAATTCCGACATCATTCGCATTAAAAATACCCAACTAGATGTACCGATTAAAAATTGAGCTATGCCACCCAACGAAACTTTAAGTAAATTAAACATTACGTTGAGTCTTACGACGATGTCTTTGAACCCAATTTGTATCTTGCTCCATCCAAAGAAAAGAACTGCTAATTGAAATAGAACTGCTGTTCCCCTCCCTATATTTGTGGCAATTGCAGCTCCAGTTACCCCGTATTCAGGAATTGGTCCCCATCCGAAGATAAAAATGGGGTCCAATAAAATATTGAGTCCGTTAGATAGCACCAACGCCCACATAGCAATAGCGGCATCACCTGCACCTCGAAAAATAGCATTAATCAAAAACAGTAATAAAATGGTAATATTACCCCCTAAGAGCAGTTGAGTATATCTGTGGCCCTCGGCTATCAGGTCTGGTTCAGCGCCCATTAAGGCCAAAATTTCTCTGGAATATAACAGACCGACTATACCTACGACAACCGAAACAAGAACCCCTAGCACTATGGCTTGAACGGCCGATTCTCGTGCTCCCTTGAGGTTCTTTTCCCCTATTCTGCGAGCAACCACCGCGGTCGCGGCCATGCTCAAACCAATACCCACGGCATATACTAAAGTAACCACTGACTCTGTTAAGCCAATAGTTGCTACCGCATTTACACTAACTTGGCTGACATAAGCTATATCGACGATGGCGAAAATCGATTCCATCATCATTTCTAAGATCATAGGTATAGAAAGCACAAAAATTGCCTTACGTATGCTACCCGATGTAAACTCAGTGTCTTTGCCCGAGATGGCCAAAACAAAGTATTGATAAATTCTTTTGAAAGTTATTCTATTGTGATTTCTCATGATGTTAAATTATGTGGAAAGAAATTGAAGAAAATGCCTAGAAATTGAAGGTAAACCTCAATTAATTCAAGGGCTTAGGGCCCATGACATCTATATCGAACATAATTCTTATAACTTCATGATGAAGCAAAGATGCGAAAAAAATGAATTCACCATAGCAATAGCGCTCAAAAAAAGTTACACTAATGATCTCTTTTTTTCGTTCATATTGTACTTAAACCTACATCATGAACAAGTTTAAATCAAGAGTTTGGAAACAAGTATTGACCATATTAACATTATGTATTGTGTTATCTTGTTCAAAGGACTCAGACGATAATTCTAGCACGAATTCGCATGACGAAACAAAAACCGTCACCGATGAAGAAGGAAATGAGCAAGAAGTAGATGTATCAGAGAATAAACAATCTGTTGGTGATTCGGCAAACGACCTCTTAAGCTCTGCTAATTTTGACGAGATAGTTTTCGAACTTTTCTATGTGGACGGTTTTGAACCTACCGAAAATACCATCGCAAATTTTGAGGAGTTTCTAGAACAGCGATTGAACAAACCTCAAGGTATAAGCTTAGAGCTTAAGAAAATGGATTCTCCTGGTCAGGAAAGCTACTCTGCCAATGATATCAGGGCAATTGAAGATGATATACAAACCTCATACAATATTGACAATATGATTGCTGTCTTCGGTATTTTTCTCGATGGGGAATACTCTGAAAATACCGAAAATGGTTCTGTATTGGGCATTGCCTATAGAAATACCTCTTTCGCTATTTTCGAAGAAACTATAAAAAGCTTTAGCGGACAAACCTTCGGACCCAGCTTAACCGTTCTAGAAAGCACAGTGTTAAATCATGAATTCGGACATCTATTGGGCATGGTCAATGCCGGAACCCCAATGCAACAAGACCATCAAGATGTGGAACATGGCAGACATTGTACTGAAGACACTTGTCTAATGTACTGGACAGCAGAAACTGGAGAAGGGTTGGTCAATATGCTCAGTGGCGGAACAATCCCTGATTTCGACAGTCAATGTCTGGCCGACTTGCAAGCCAACGGCGGGAAATAAAAAAACACCCCAAACAAACAAGGTAATAACCTATTGTTCAGGGCGTTAATTATCCAACAGTTATTTTACTTTAGCTCAAGCTCTTGCACATCGGTATTACCCTTGCCCCTAATTGCTTCATAATCTTTGATCATTTGTTGCAATTTTTCAGGCTCGGAAGCAGCTAAATTGTTCTGCTGTGCCAAATCATCTTTTAGGTTGTACAACTGGTATTCATTATCATTTCCCAGTTCAATATTCACAAATTTGTTGATTGCAGCACCTCTATAGGGTGGGATCATGGCCCAGTCTCCTTGCCTAAAGGCTGTTCTTGAAGTAGCTTCGATTACCAGTTCATTTCTACCTTCTTTGCTTTCGCCCATAAAGGCCGATAGAATATCTTTACTATCTTCCCCTTTTTTGTCACTACCCACTAACTCGGCCAAAGACGTCAATAAATCCACTTGACAGACCATAGCATCAGAAACACCTGGTTGAATATTTCCTTTCCAATAGGTAATAAAAGGCACACGTGTACCGGCCTCAAAAAGGCTATACTTACCACCACGTAAAATACCGGCGGGAGTATGGTCGCCCAATTTCTCCTCTGCATCATCGTAATAACCATCGTTGACTACCGGCCCGTTATC
This sequence comes from Flavobacteriaceae bacterium MAR_2009_75, assembly GCA_002813285.1. Lineage (NCBI taxonomy): Bacteria > Pseudomonadati > Bacteroidota > Flavobacteriia > Flavobacteriales > Flavobacteriaceae > Flavobacteriaceae bacterium MAR_2009_75. The sequence goes on along the minus strand of PHTZ01000001.1, from coordinate 4,420,158 downwards.
ACTGGAAAATATGATTAAGGTATTTTCTAAAACGCCCTCTTTCTCAAGGGTTTTTATAAACTCACCAATTACCCAATCTGCTTCCAAAATGACATCTCCTCTTGGCCCCATACCCGATTTACCTTCAAAACGAGGATGTGGGGTTCTAGGTACGTGTGGTTGTTGTAAAGCATAATAAAGAAAGAAAGGTTCCGTCTTATGGTCATTTACATATTCTTGGGCCTTGGCCAAGAAATGATCCGCCATATCGATATCACTCCACTTGGCGGCTTCTCCACCTTTCATAAATCCAATTCTAGGGATGCCATTAACGATACTATTGTTATGGCCATGATGCCATTTCATAGTGGTCAACTCGGGATTTTCCAATCCTGTTGGTTCCCCTTCAAAATTATTTTTATAATCTACCGAAATAGGGTCATTTGGATCTAAGCCATCTACATGCCCATCTTTGATATACACCGTAGGCACCCGGTCTTGGGTGGCAGCCAAAATGTAAGAATAGTCGAAGCCGACTTCGTTGGGCCCCGGAGAAACACGTTGGTTCCAGTCTACATTGCCGTTACCAAGCCCCAAATGCCATTTACCTACAATAGCCGTGGCATAGCCTTCAGCTTTAAGCATTTTAGGAACCGTCAACTGTTCTGTATCTATAATTAATGGCGCCGTACCTGGTAATATTTTGGCATCTTCATTGCGCCAAGGATACCTCCCCGTAAGAATGGCATAGCGGCTTGGCGTACAGGTCGCAGAGGTGGCATAGCCATTTGTAAACTTGATTCCACCTTCTGCCAAGGCATCCATGTTGGGAGTAGAAATTTCGGTGGCACCGTAAGCACTCATGTCTCCGTAGCCCAAATCATCCATATAAATAAAGACAATGTTGGGTTTTGGGTGGCTTTCCGCTGCGGCAACTTTTTTCTTTTCTTCAGATTTGCATCCTGTGAGCACTAAGGCAAATAGGACTGCTTTTAAAAAATGATTCTTTAAGTTAGTCATTGATGGTTTGCTGTTGATTAATAACAATTTTAAGTTTATACATCCTTACTAAATGGTAATTTCCTCACTGGGATCAATGGTTATTTCAATACCCTCTAACTGTTTTTCATTAGAACCTTCACCGATAATCAAAGTATATTTTGCCAATGCGTACACTTTAGGCTGGTGATTTTTGCCTTTTATACGAATGGCAGAAACCAATTCTTGGTTGTCTTCCCGTACTATTTTAAGGAGTTCATTGCTATTCGAGGTTTTGATTTTTGGTAAATAGCCCAAAGCTCGTCGCCCGTCATTATCAGATTGTTGTATGGTCAATGGCCAACCGGGATAAGTGTTCTCTTCGGAAACGGAATTCAAGTCAGCCAAAAATCGGATTGCCTCCATTTTTATGGTGCGTTCTTTAGTATCGAAAGTAATCAAACCGTAACCGGAAGCCTTTTTCTGTGCCCTTTTGTAGCGGTCGAACTCCTCATCAAAGTCATCGGTCGGGTTGCCCACGGCATAGATAAAATTATTATTTCCAAAACCATCTCTATAGCAACCCGTATTTGGTAGTTTGTGAGCCGGTCTATCGGTAAAAGGTACGTTTACCAAATCTGGTTGCCCCCATCTCGGGTAACCGGTCGAAATGGCCGGTGTACAGAAGGTCCACCCCCCATCACGAGGTTCATTTAGACTGTATTGAACCATGAAAGGTAGGTGTTGATCACCATTAATATGGAAGGCACAAGCTTTTCTAATCGTTTCAACGACCTTATCCCTTTTTGACTTGGGCCAACCACCGGAATCTAAATCTCCAAATAGAAATTGCTTATCTGGTCCATGATGGGTTCCAACATTCGAAAATAGCGTCTGACTAAGTAATACCTTCATGTGGGCACCCTCCCAGTTGGCGACCCAGTCATCGAGAAAATCAAGCTGTCTCCGGCCCATAAAACTCAGTTGTTCATTTTCCAACTCCTCTTGATTGGTAGGGGACGTCAAATGGTCTACTCGCCCAGAACCTGGGCGCACGACTTCAGGACCGGACTTAAATAAGCGATCACTGACAATGGCAAAACTTACCTTGCCGTATACCAATTCGGTATACCAAGTGCTCATACCCGAAGCGAGCGGTTCGGAATCATAAGCTTCCGGCATGTGACCACACTGGGTCTTATTGACGACATTCACAAAGTTGGTCGTCTGAACCAAACCACTTTGCGCATCTCTGCTACTATTCCATTGATCGATGGACACTCTTTTTCCGCCATCTCCCCAAAGGTTACCTTGATACACATCATGGTCGTCTGGAGTACAGATACTGGGTCGATTTTTTAAGACCTCGCCAAAAGCCCACCCGAACATATACCATTTTCCAAGGTAATTGAGAATGGCCTTATCCTCCGGCTCCCTTTTTATGGGATACCCACCATTGCCTTCATATAATTGGTCGCCAGAGAAATACAAGATATCAGGGTTCGACTTATCGAGATTTTCCACCAAAGGCCTGTAAGGAAACCCCATGGCATGCTGGCAGGTAAGTCCCCCAAAAGTAAGGGGCCTTTCATTCGGCTCCTCTCGAATAACGCCCTCATAAAGGTGTTTCTCTTTATCGAAGGAATATCTCAACCGGTATTTGACATCCACAGAAGATTTCCAGTCTTTACTGGTGAAAGTAGCTGTGAACGCTACGGAATCTAATTCGACTTCATCCTCCTTGATCCATCGCCCATCTTTAAGGAGTTGAAGCTCCACTTTATTGGAGTCTTTTTTGCCTATGGGTGGAAGCTGGGCCGTCAACTTCAAAGTTTTCTTTGATAATGTATACATAGACCAAAGAATGGGGCCAAAACTATTTTCAGGATGATGTTCGAGTTTAGTTCCCGATACTCGCATATTACTCCACCAGAAGGTACTTTGGCCCATCTCTTCTCTCCTATTTTCCAAGGCTACCAATCCTTCCAAATGGCCTTCTACGGTATGTTTCAATACTTCAACATTGCCATTCTTGTCAACAGCTTTTAGCGTCAGATTTGATTGGTTTCCTATTGTATCCGCAATTAGTTGGAGAGAAAATGCTTCCCGCTGAAAATCGGAAGAAAGCACCTTTTTTTCGTTATCGATATAGAGTCCGTTTTCCAAATCGACTCCCACTGAAATTCCCTTGCCGAAATAGCAGGCCGATTTCACACTATCGGGGTCGGTAAAATCTCTTATTCCAACAGCAAAACCAACGGCACCCTTACCTTTATTATTTTTTAATAATCCCAGGTTTCCCGAAATTTGAAAACTTCCTGAATTACCGTTTAAGGTGTAAGTTAAAAGATGTAATCTCGATTTTTTTTCTACTCCCGAATACTCAAGTTGCTTGTTTTTAATTTCCCAATCTTCCATGGGCACGGCCCAAAACGACTTACCGATCCAAACCCTTTCGTTCAATTTGCTAAAATCCATTTCAAAACTGGTTTCTTTTATCAGTTGTTCAGGATTTAATACAGACCTATTGGCAAACATGGAATTTAAAGGACTTGCCAGTACGGGTACGGCAAGTCCTAAGTTTTGTACAAATTTTCTTCTTTTAATCGTCATTTGTTAATTACCCAATTTAGGATTAACATTTACCTCCGACTCCGGAATTGGCCAAACATCGTCAACATCTTGTCTAAAATTTTTCGTGGTCACGTACCAACGTGCTTGGGGATCAATTTTCTTGGAAGTGGTAGGATACAACTCCGAGTCTGGAAATGGTGCACCCCAAAAGTCGCCTACCAATACTTCATTGCCAATACCCCATCGAAAAATATCCCAAAGCCTTTGACCTTCAAGCGCCAGTTCAATACGTCTTTCGTTTCGTAAAATAGGTCTTAAAAGTGCAGGATCGGTCTCTGCTATGGGAGGTAAACCAACAGACTCACGGCCTCTGACCTGGTTGATAGTTTCATCTAACAAGGCCTGTGTTATTGGGTTGCCAGCTTCCAATTCCGCCTCTAAATAACTCAAAAGAACTTCCGCATATCGAATAATAGGAATGTTACCACCGTAGTCGCTTCTTAAATTTCCGTTGAACGACTCGTCAAAAAACTTCCTCAATCCGTAGCCTGTTCTAGTGGCTTGTTTTGAATACGTCAATTGATCAACAGATTCGGTGTTATCTGGGTGACAATCATATATTCGACCGCTGAACTCGGCCCCATCCCAAATTAAATTATATCTAAAACGAGGGTCTCTATTGGCTCCCATATCATCATAGTCAAATCTAGGGTCGTCGTAAGATAATGGAGTTCCATCGTCAAACCCGTAGGCATCGGCCAAACTGCCTAAAGGGTTCACAATATGCCACCCTGAAGCCACAGCCGGATAGGCATGCTGAGGAAGGGAGTTACCCGCTTGCCCCCCAAAGTACTGGCTACTGAAAATGTTTTCAGCGCTGTTCTCATTGACCGGCGTAAACAGATTGGCATAGTCTGGGTCAATAATGTTTTCACCCATATCGATAATCTGCTTATAGACATTCGCTGCATCGGCAAAACGTTGCTCACCTAAGTAAAGTCGCCCTAAAAAAGCTAGAGCGGCTTGTTTACTCGCCCTTCCGGCCTCAGCTCCTGAAAGCTGACCAAACGAAGGCAAATCTTCAACGGCGGTCAACAATTCACTTTCAACAAAACTTACCAAATCTTGTTTCGAAGCTTTATCTACATTATTTGCCTCATCGGGCGTTAATGTAGAAGTTATCAATGGCGCACTACCCCAGAATTGAGAAATATAGAAATAGGTGCTAGCCCTCAAAAAAGAAACTTCTGCAGCCATTCTGTCTATTTTTTCCTGAGCCATGGGAACTTCAACTATATTCTCCAAGAAATCATTGCAAATGGCAATACGTTGGTAAGAGCCTTCCCAATACCCTTTTACGACATTATTGTTGGGCAACAGAGTACCATTGGTCAGCCTGTTCTGGGTAGAGTTATCTCCGCGTCGGTCGTAGGCATTATCAGTGGCAAATTCCATAAAGACTATTCCGCAGTAAGTCCACCAATCAGTAGGTACTACTTGTGTACCGTATTCCACAGCACCTCTGTAAGCACCTGTTAAGGCTATATTAGCGTTAGATTCAGAGGTCCAAAAATTATCTTTGGCAAAGGCATTGCTAGGAAATTGTTCCAGCTCTTTTTCACAAGAAGTGAACAGCAAACCAAACAAAATTGTTAGAACAGTTATTGCTCTATTTTTTATATCTACAATTTTCATTTTCTTAGAATTTTAAATTTACACCTAGGGTATAAGTAGTTAAAATGGGGTAATAAGAACCTCCCGAGTTAATTTCTGGATCCCATCCTTTTCTATAAGAATTAAATGAGTGCAAATTTTCTGCACCTAAGTAGAATCTTAAATTATCTATACCGATAATATCTGTGGCACTTTTAGGTACTCTATAGCCAACTTGCGCATTTTTAACCCTTAAATAACCCGCATTAATAACCCAGAAATCAGAAGTTTCTGTATTGGCCGTACCACTGTTGGTGATTACTTCTAGCCTTGGATAATCGGGATATCTAGTAGGATTATTAGCGTCGAAACGACCGTCCATTTGCCATCTTTGAATGTTACCTAAATTAAAAAAGGCATAACCTGCATAATTGGTCAAGCGCCCTTTTACACCACCAACGCCCTGCAGAAATACAGAAAAGTCGAAGTTTTTATAATTAAGGTTGATATTAGCCCCATAAGTATATTTAGGAATTGTACTACCCAAATAAGTACGATCGTATGTAGGGTCTACTTGACCATCTGGCACCCCATCTGGTCCGCTGATATCTTTATAACGTAAATCTCCGGCTTGGGCAGTTGGGTTTACTGCCGACATATCTGGCCAATCTCCTATTTCGGTGTCATTTAGAAATACTCCATCTGTTTGATAGCCATAATACATTTGCATGGGATAGCCAATAAATAAATCCGATCCATTACCTACAAAACCATTAGGTTGTTCCACATTACCAAGACCAAGGGTGACCACCTCATTTTGAATGATGGAAAAGTTGGCATTCACGGAATAACTGAAGTCACCCAAATCGTTTTGGTGGCCCAAATCAAACTCCCAACCTGTGTTTTGTACGGCACCGGTATTTGTTTCACTGATACCTACCCCTAAAACGGTCGAAACGCTGGAAGATGGCTTGAAAAGCACATCAGTGGTGTTTCTTTTAAAGTAGGTCGCATTAAAAGTAAGCTTATTGCCAAAAAAACCCGATTCAATACCAATATCCGTAGTTTCAGTAGATTCCCACTTAATATTTTCGTCACGATAGGTGGCGTAAGCCGCACCAGTGGCGAGCCCACCTCCAAGTGAATAATCGCGGCCTGAGGCCAATACCGTTTGGTAGGGATAATTACCAATGTTTTGGTTTCCTAAAATACCCCATGATGCCTTCAACTTTAGATTGTTAAGCCAAGAAGCATCCTTTAAAAATGATTCTTGCGAAACTCTCCAACCTACTGCAGCAGCTGGAAAAACAGCATATTTATTACTTTTTGGAAATCTTGAAGAACCGTCGTATCTAAGGGTAGCTTCAAATAAGTATTTTTGGTTCAAACTGTATTTAAATCTAGAGAAAAAAGATTGTAACGCCCATTCAGCATCGTAGCCTCCCGACTGTTGATTTTCGGCGCTGCCTAAATCCAAAACCGTGTAATCGTTACTGGGGAAATCTTGTCGATAGCCATTAAAGAATGATAATTCTTCATTTTCAAAAGAATAGCCCACTAATAAACTTAAATCGTGTTTTCCAAACTCTTTGGCATACTCACCAGTAAACTGAAAGGTCTTAAATATCTCTTTGTTGCTAAATTGATTTAGCTGAGATTGGGCAAGTAGAACATCTTCATTAAGTCTTTGTGAAGCCAAGTAAGAACGTCTTTCAAAAAGTGAAAAATTATAGCCTCCTATCAACGCAAAAGTAAAATTATCATTGGGTCTATAATTTAATTTCGTATTAATTCCTGCCTTGGTCCTAGGATTGTTCAGGTACGATTCCGAGGCTAACCAAGATGTTGGGGTGCCACCGCTCTCTGGGCCAATTCCGAAATCGCCGTTGGAGGCCTGACCTAAATATACCGCAGGATATCTAACCGCATTTTGAATCAACTGTTCTTCAAAACTATTATCGGCACTACCTTTATTAGCGGTAGCCTGAGGCTCGTTTCTTTCTTCGATGGCGCCGAACATTCTTGTATTCAGCTCGAACTTTTCCCCCAGCTTATTCTGTAGGTTCATTCTAAAATTGTACCTGCTGAAATCGTTCCCGGGAACGATGCCCTCTTGATCCAATACACCAGCGGAGACATAATATTTATTTCTATCGTTACCTCCGTTTAGGGTTAATGTATGAGATGTTTGTACTCCCGTTTTAGAAAATAAATCTTCAAGAAACCTAGTGTTCGGGTAATTGTCAGGATCTGCTTGTGATCGGTAATTTGCTATATCCTCATCAGAAAAACTATTACTTCCAGACGCAATATTATACATCTCTGCATATTCCCACGAATCTACAAAGTCCGGTAGTTCGGTTGCTCTATTAAAACCAACATAACTATTGTAATTGACAGAGAATTTACCATCATTACCATTTTTGGTGGTTATCAAAATAACTCCATTGGCGGAACGTGCCCCATAAATAGCGGCCGATGATGCATCTTTCAAAACCGAAATTGATTTGATGTCGTCAGGATTGATGTCGTTCATGCTTCCGGCAATTCCATCAATTAGAACCAATGCATCGGGCGTAGCGCCAAAGGACCCTACTCCTCGAACACTAATATTCCCCGCACTTTGGCCTGGTCTACCCGAACGCTGAATAACGGTAACCCCGGGCATTTGCCCTGTAATTGCCTGTGATACCTGCGTTACAGGTCTGTTTTCAATATCTTCATTGGAAACCTGCGATACCGAACCGATTACATTTATCTTCTTCTGTGTACCAAAACCTACCACCACCACTTCATCCAACCCAGCAGCGCTTTCTTCCAACACAATATTCAGTGAAGAATTTCCTTCTGTAGGCACTTCTTTGGTGGCAAAGCCAATATAGGAAACCACTAGAACGGGATTGTCAGAATCTAATTGAATACTAAAATTACCATCAAAGTCAGTAGTGACACCATTAGTCGTGCCTTTTTCTACCACATTTGCACCCGCCAACGGTAACCCATCGGCATCGCTCACAATTCCTGTGACAGTATTTTGCTCGACCGCAACTTTATTATGTATTTGGTTATTGAGCCGATTAGACAAAATTCTGGTTTTAAGAACAATTTGGTTCTTGAGCATTGAATAGCTGACCCTATCATCGAACAACAAGGCCAGTACATCTTTGATAGTTTTTTTGTCAACATCGAGAGTCACCTTGCGATCCACATTTAGCTGCCCCGTTTTATAAAAAAACCTAAACTTGCTCTGTGTTTCGATTTTTTTCAGCACATTTTCAATAGACTCGCTATTTGCTGTAAATGATACCTTCTTGTTCTGCGAATACGTATTTGCGTGCATATTGAACAGCGCAAACGCAAACAACAGTATTGAAATTTTCACGGTACGGTTTTTGTTAAGAATGTTTTCCAGTAGAATGAAAAACAATTGTTTTTTTTCCATAATTTTAAAATGGTTTTGATTATTTAAGTAGAATTGAAATCAATTTTTAAATGGGGAACGTGGCCGCGTTTCCCATTTTGTTATTTGGTCATGTCATAAAATTTTAATTAGGTTTTTTAATGATTATTTGATTTTTGTCAATAAGGTAGTCAAACTCAGCGCTCTCTTTGAAAGTTTCTAAAAGATCTACAATGGTTTCACTTCTAAAAATTCCCCTGAATCGCTGATTATTTAACTCGCTGTATTCATTTTTAACGACTACATTGTAATGCCTTTCAATTTTTTTTACAATGGAACCAAAATGCTCATTATGAAATGAAAGATTTCCATTTCGCCAATTAATATAATCTTCGACAGTGACTTTTGACAATACAAGCGCATCCTTTTCCAACGATGCCATTTCCCCCGGCTCTAGAATCTTTGAAGCTGTTGAATTATTTTTAGTATTATGGGATACTTGCACGGAGCCTTCCGCCAATACAGCATAGGTAATTTCTTCGTCGTAGTTGCTAACATTGAAATGCGTACCCAAGACGTTCACGTCGATTTCATTGGCAACTACCTTAAATGGATTATTAGAGTCTTTAGCAACCTCAAAATAGGCTTCCCCCTTTAAAAACACCCTTCGCTCCGTTTTTTTGGCAAAACCGATGGGATATTTTAGGCTGGACCCTGAGTTAAGGTGTACAAAAGTACCATCCGAGAGTTTAAGCTTAAATTTCTTGCCATGGGGAACCCATATTTTATTATAAACCAATTCTTCGGTATCATTGTTCTCATAGGTTATCATATCTTGTGCCTGTCTTCCCAAGATATCACCGTTGTTCCCTCTAATAACCCGATTGTCATTTTGTCTTATGATCAATTGCTGATTATCCGACGTTTTAACAAGAATGGCATCCACGGTACCCTGAATTTCTTCAGTACCAGAACTTGTAAACCAAAACATGGTATATACCAAGCCAAATAGTCCGACAAATACGGCAGCATATCGTAATACTAGTTTAAAAAAATAGTTTTCGTTATTCTTATTTGGCAATGCTTTTTGCTCAATATTCTTCCAAATTCTACTTTTCTGAAACTCATTATCATCTAAACCTTTGTCGTTTTGGTACGACTCTAAAAACTTGTACAACAGTTGAATTTCTTCTGAAGTACATTCGTTGTTCAAGTATTTTTTAAAGAGATTTTTAGCTTCTTTTTTATTCATTCCCGTTTGTATTAAAATAGGGGTCTACAATTAAGTACCCAAAATAATACGATGGTACACGTTGAAAACTCTTTTTTTTATCAAAAAGACAAAATTTAGGTTTTCTATTGAATTATATATGCTGAATGAAGCTTTCGCAATTTAAGTATTAGCAGGCTTATCTCAATTAACGGGCAGCCGATTACCTGTAAAATAACATTAACACTAACATGATTTCCTCATATTGTAGGTTCGCTTTTAAAAAGGTAAGTGCTTTCGAGATCTGATTTTTGACAGCCTGAACGGAAATTTCAAGCTCTTCGGCAATTTCCTTATTTGATTTATGCTGATAACGACTGAGAATGAAAATATGCCTACAACGTTTAGGCAAGCGAACGACAGTACTTCGCACCAGTTGCTCCAACTCATCAAATTCAATGTCTCTAGAAATATTCATTGACAAATCAATAATATTCAACCTTGTCAAATCTTCTAGGGTAAATTTATTTGCCCTAAAATGGTTGAAAATTTGGTGTTTGACAGCTTGAAAAAGATATGGCTTTAATTGCTTAATAGTGGCCTTTTCTCTTCTAGTCCAAAGAGAAATAAAAATTTCTTGTACTATGTCTTCGCAGACTGCTCTTTTCTTTAAAATATTAAAGGAATATTGATATAGTGCTCCAAAATACCTGTCATAAATTGACTTAAAGGAAGAAACTTCTCCCTTGTATAGTCCTTTTAGTAGTTCTGAGTCACTATTAATATTCATCTGCTGGGTTGGTAGGTGATAAATCTATAAAATTTAGAATTAAAACCAACCATAACATCAAAAGAAGACTACAATAACTACATATTTATCAGCAACAAATTAATTATTTAGAGAAATTCACCTTATATCGCCAAAAACTAAGCGCCCCAATCACCAACATACCCAAGGCAATATACCAGATATAGTCGGGGGTAATTGCTGCTGATCCACTTTGGCCGTAGCTATGCAGACCTACCAAATAGTAGTTTACACCGAAATAGGTCATCATAATACTACCTATAGAAATAAGGCTAAAGAAATTGAATGTCCATTTACCTCTAAGTCCGGGAACCAATCGGGTGTGAATGACAAAGGCATAGACCATTATTGAAATAAGCGCCCAGGTCTCTTTCGGATCCCAACCCCAGTATCGACCCCAACTTTCGTTGGCCCATTGGCCTCCAAGAAAGTTACCGATAGTAAGCATTACAAGACCGACCGTTATGGCCAATTCGTTGATAATGGTCAGTTCTTGAATATTGAATTCCATACGCTTCCTGTTCTTTTTTGTGGTAAGAATCATAAGTAGAAGACTCACAAACCCCAATATGGCACCTACAAACAAAGGACCATAGCTGGCAACAATAACCGCTACATGAACCATTAGCCAATAACTGTCAAGTACAGGTACTAAATTCCCAATTGCTGGATCCACCCAATTTTGATGTGCAATCCACAAGAGCATACCGGCAACAAATGCCGAAGACGCCAAAGTCATATCACTCTTTTTGGTAAAAAGAAGCCCCATACCCATGGTTGCCCAAGAAACATAAAGGATGCTCTCATAAGCATTCGTCCAGGGAGCATGACCAGAAATGTACCATCGTAAAATTAAACCGACTGTATGCCAGAGAAACAAAATAATTATCGTTCCCTTAAAGAAATAGTTACCGACCCTCCAGATGGCACGGTCCTTAAAAATTTGAAATATCAATATGAAAAAGAAAAACAGGCCAATTATGGGGTATAGCCTCCATAGTTGGTTGAAAATACCAAGTTTGTTATAAATGACTTCCGTATCAATTTTAGTATCCGAGGGCAAAACTTCGCTACCATGGTTTTTTTGATTTTGCTTAAAAGCTTCGAGCAGCTTGTCGGCATCGGTATAGTCGTTGGTAGTAATCGCCTTCCGTAAGGTCATTAAATAGTAAGGTACCGAGTTTTTTATGAAGTTCGAATAGAGGGAATCGTGTACTTGATACTGGCCCCCACGAAATTCTACCGCTGATATCCATTTATTATTCTCATCGTTCAATAATGGAAATATCTTAACAATTCTGCCACTTAGTGCCTGGTCTAATACACTTAGCCTAATATTCGCATCTTTATAATCTTGTTCGAATTTATCAGGTATATTGGTGGCCGTTGCCTCGCGTAAATAAGGTTCAAGTTTATAATTTCCAGTGGCATCAAAAAAATCGGTAGCCTTGGCATACTTCTGTCCCTTTGGAACTCCGATTACTTTTCGAATGCTATCATTTTTTCCCTTTTTATCAATGGCCAAAAATTCAGCATTGTACCAAGCCGGTGGGTTGAGCATCATAGAAATGAACACCTGATCGGCGTTCATATCATGAAACTTATCTTTTAAACTCAGTTTACGTAGTAATTCAGAAGAGAAAGTATGAAGGGGTTTCATACGCCCACCCTCGTCTTGAACCACTAATTTTCCGAATTTTTCGGCGTGTTCTTCAGAAACAATAGTAGTTCGTATCAACGAATCTATCTGTGCCGAAGTGGGCAAGTCGTTCGAGTGGTCATGGCCATCATCGGCAGAATGTTGGGCAGATAAATTTAACACTACCCCCACTAGCAAAACTGTGGTAAGTTTTGCTTTCTTAGATTTTAATTTATCTAATGATTTACCTAAATCTTTGAAACGGGTTTTCCCAAAGAACATAATACCCATCAAGCCTATATACAGAAGAAAATAGCCCAAATAGGTGATCCAAGTACCCCATTTATCGTGATTGACCGATAGAATAGTTCCTTTTTCATCAGGGTGAAAACTTGATTGAAAAAAGCGATACCCCTGATGGTCTAAAATATTATTCATAAAAATGTCATAATCAAACGATCGTTCATCTTGAACAGTAACCTTGCTCATAAAAGAAGAATATCCCTTCTCTGTTCCAGGGTACTTTTCCGCAATAAAATCGTTCAATTTTATACTGAATGGTAACTCATAAACCTTAGATCCATAGCTCAGCATAAACTCTAAGCCACCAACACTTAACTTTTCAGAAAACTCAGAGGTGCCTTTACCTCCCAATAACTTTTTCTGAACCGATTCACCATTAGAAGAAATTTCTACAATCAAAGCATCAAGGGTGGCATCTGTAATTTTCTCTTTTGGAACTTTGACCACTCCGTAAGAACCTTTCACGATAGGGTCAGGAATAACAAATTGCATGCCTGCCATTTGATATAGCGAACGTAGTTGAAGCGGCTGAATGCTATCTTTTAGCACCTGGCCTTGAAACTGGTCAGCCATTCGCATAAAGTTGCCCTCAAAAGGAGTTTTTAATTGAAAACCATCATTTGTAGAAATAATATTAATAGCGCCTTCGGTTTCTTTATTAAGGCTAAAAAGAACATTATGAATACTCGACACCTGACCGTTTTCTAAGTAATGTTCATGACGTTGACCGTCACCAGCCTCAACTATTTTGAGATATTCTTTTCCGTTTTCATCGGGAATCAGCCCTTCCTCAGCCCCTTCAATAAAATCTACATAAGAAATGGTAAACGGTTGCCCATTAAAATCGGAGTTCCAAGGTAGATTCGTTTTAATATCTTGGGCTGTTACGATCAAATCTTCCTGTAACGTTTTTCTTTTCGGTTCACCATTAATTTTACCATCTATATAGGCGGTTAAAAAAGTCTTATCTGAATAGAAAACCTTTTCCGCCTCACCTTCCCGAATAGGCATCATGCCCTCGTAACTTATATATCGGGTAACGAACGCACCAACAATAATCAAAACCCAAGAAAGGTGAAGAACCAATACCGGCCATTTTTCCCATCTTAAAAGTCGATATCGCTTAATATTGCCAATAAAATTTATAACGAAAAACACCATTATGGCTTCGAACCACCACGCATTATAGATCCAAATTCTTGCTGTTTCGGTACTATATTTACTTTCAATAAAGGTACCGAAGCCCATTGCAACAGCAAATGCTATAAAAAGCATTGCCATCAATCTTGTGGAAAACAGTAAATTTTTGAGCTTTTGCATTATTCGTGGCTGAATTTGGTTTTCAGCAGGCAAAAATACGCCCTTTTTTATGATTTGAATAATAATTGACAGCGCTAAAGAGGTCTTCAAACTGTTAATTGTTCTTAAAAATTTACATCGATAATCTTAAAATTCATTTGTATTTCACTTTTTGGGTTTTTAAGCTCGCAACGTCTCTTTTCATAAGATCCTGAACAAAAATATATGCTTAATTTCGCAGCATGCTTAAAGTAAGTATTATTGGAACTGGTAACGTGGCCAAACATTTGTACAACGCTTTTTTCAAAGCTGAAATTGTTGAGATTATACAAGTGGTCGGTCGAAACAAAAAAGCCCTTTCGAGCTTTGGTATAGAGGAAAAAACGACTTCTGATTTTTCAGAGATTGAAGATGCCGATATTTACGTTGTCGCAGTAAGCGATTCCGCCATATCTGCTGTTTCTCAAAAACTTGAAAGCAAATCTGGGCTTGTCGCTCATACATCAGGAGCAAGTTCAATTGAAATGCTTTCTAAACATAAGGCCTACGGTGTTTTTTATCCCCTGCAAACATTTAGTAAAGACCAAAAAATTGATTTTAGAAAGGTACCCGTTTGTGTCGAGGGCAGTACTAAATCAAACATGACAATACTAAAAAAGTTGGGTAGTGAAATTTCCGAGAGCGTTCATGAAGTAGATTCAGAACAACGACAAACATTGCACCTTTCTGCCGTGTTTGTCAATAATTTCACCAACCACTTATTTTATATAGGAAATAAAATCTGTGAGGAAAATCAACTTCCTTTTGACCTCTTAAAGCCTCTGATAGAAGAAACCGTTCAAAAATTAAAGAGCACGACCCCTTTTAATGCGCAAACCGGACCTGCCCGAAGAGGAGACCAAGAAACCCTAATTTCGCATATGGAGCAATTGGGAAGTTTACAAGACAAAGAAATCTATAATTTACTGAGCCAATCGATACAAAGCACCTATGGAAAAAAGTTATAAAGAATATTTAAAGGAAATCGACACTTTTGTTTTTGATGTTGATGGCGTATTTACAGATAGCACCCTCATTATTACTACAGAGGGGGAAATGCTACGAAAAATGAGCGTCAAAGATGGCTATGCCCTAAAGACCGCACTACAAAAAGGGTATCGGGTATGTATCATTTCCGGAGGAACGAACGAAGGGGTCCGAAATAGGTTAAAAGCACTTGGGGTTACCGATATTTATCTTGGCGCCCATCATAAAATGGATGCCCTTGAGGAGTATATGGATATTTACGAGGTCTCACCGGAGACCATGCTGTACATGGGAGACGACATTCCCGATATACCACCAATGCAAACTGTGGCCTTACCCACATGCCCGCAAAATGCGGTCCCCGAAGTAAAAGCCATTTCGAAATACGTGTCCCATAAAAATGGTGGCGAGGGCTGTGTTCGAGATGTTATCGAACAAGTCTTGAAGGTTAAGGGAGATTGGCTGACTAATTTCAGTGCTTCAAACGATTAATATTCATATGTTAAACAATAAATTAAACGGTTACACCTTAATACTTGGTTCAGGCTCACCTAGAAGACAACAATACTTAAAGGAAATGGGGCTCAAATTCGAAATTCGTTTAAAGAGTGTTGAAGAAGTGTACCCAAAAAACCTAAAGGCCGGTGAAATTTCAGACTTTCTGGCCATTTTAAAAGCATCGGCTTTCAAAGATAGCCTTGTTCCCAAAGAAATACTTATCACCTCAGATACAGTGGTTTGGCACAATGGTAAATCTTTGGCCAAGGCCGCTGATGAGCAAGAGGCTTATGATATGTTGCGAACCATGTCTAACGATTGGCACGAGGTGGTTACCTCTGTAAGCTTTACTACCGTAAACGACCAAAGAATCGTACGACAGACCACTCAGGTTAAATTCAAAGAACTTTCTGAAGAAGAAATCAAATATTATATCACCAACTTTCAACCTTTCGATAAAGCCGGTGCATATGGTATTCAAGAATGGATAGGATTGATTGGAATCGAAGAAATAAGAGGGTCGTACCCCAATGTGGTCGGTCTGCCCACGCAATTGGTTTATTCGACGCTTTTGGAAATGGTCGGTTAACCGTTGCCGAAGGTTTAAATGGTGATTTACAAAAATTAAGCGCAACCTTTAATCAATTAAAAAATAATATCATGAGAACCTTATTATTTACAAAGAAGATTACCTTTTTATTGTTGGTTATTTTTTCGCTTGCTGCCTGTAAAGAACAGGGGAATAAAGAAAAAATAGATATTACCGAGAATAGTTCAGAACCACGGGAACAACAAAAAAGGCCACTGTCAAAGAGTTTTAAAGAATATTGGTATGCTGGCGATGCTGAAATAACGTCTTATAATCTACAGCAGGCCCGATATGGTGAAACACGAGGCGGCAAAGCCGTTCTTATCTATGTGACCGAACCATTTCTTGCAGCCAAACAAGTAAAAGCTGACGGATCGAACCCTGACAATATTCCGGTACTTAAACTGAACACTACCAAAGAATATTTGACCGGTATTTACCCCTACTCTATTATGAGTAGTTCATTTTATCCTGTTCATGACAATCAACACGCCATCAAGGTTTCTTTTTCTGCTCAAGAATGGTGTGGGCAAGTTTATGCTCAGCTCAACAATAGAGACAGTTTTCAAGTGATGTCGCATTCCTATTTTGAGAGTGAGGCCGACCAAGAATTGTTTCTAAAAAAGAATATATTGGAGAATGAGCTTTGGAACAAAATTAGAATTGACCCAAAGAACCTTCCATCGGGCGAGTTTGAAGTTATTCCTTCTTTAGAGTATATACGTCTATCACACAAAGAATTGAAACCCTACAAAGCTATTTTAACCTTGAACTCCAATGGTGATATGAGTTCTTATGAAATTGATTATCCTGAACTTCAACGTTCATTGAAAATTACCTTCGTAAGCACCTTTCCGTACGTTATAGAAAGTTGGACAGAAACTTTTACAAGTGGTTTTGGAGATAACGCCAAACAATTGACATCTTCAGCAACAAAAATCAATACAATAAAAACCCCTTACTGGAAGCAAAACGGAAATAAGGATTTATCTTTGCGCGATAGTTTAGGATTGTAGTTTATGGAAGATTTTATTGGCAGTTACAAACACGAGATTTTAGCCACGGTAATTACCTTGGTCATAATCTTAATTTTAAAATTTGTTAGTGATAAGGCCATTCACAAAATGGGTAAGATTAGCAACATTGTAGAAGCTAGAACCCTACTCATAACAAAGTACGCTTCAGGATTGCTCACCTTAATCGGTCTAGTGGCCGTATCATTTATCTGGGGCGTTAACTTCAAAGAAGTAGGCCTCGTTTTTTCTTCTGTTTTTGCGGTTATTGGCGTCGCCCTTTTTGCGAGCTGGTCTATATTGAGCAATATTACGGCAGGGGTTATTTTGTTTTTCTCCTTTCCCTTTAAAATTGGGGACAGGGTCAAAATTCTCGACAAAGATATCGAATCAGAAGAGCCTTATTTAATTGAAGATATAAAAGCTTTTCACATAAGTTTGCGCAAAGAAAATGGTGAGTTGTTGGTTTACCCCAATAACCTGATGATGCAAAAGGCCGTCACCCTAATCTATAATCTTGAAAGTACTCCTGACGGTTCTGAAGAAGCTTAAAAGGTTTTGTTTACTCTGAAGATTTTGATTCATCGAATTTTTGTTAAAGAAGTTCTAAAAAAGTCTCTGAGCCCTTTAAACTTTCTATCTTTGGTTGTATACCCAAACATAATAAATGAGGGGTTACATCAAAAAAACAACCAACACTATGCGTTATCTCTTAGTATTCGTTACCGGAATACTTTTCTCTCAGAATATCGCCTTTTCACAAGCTCCAGTTCAATATTCATCCTCAGAAATTTATCATTCTTTACAGAAGTTAAACTTTCTTGGCACGGCTCTTTATGTAGCTGCACACCCCGATGACGAGAATACCAGGCTCATATCGTACCTATCGAACGAAGTCAAGGCCAGAACGGGCTATTTATCTCTTACCAGGGGTGACGGTGGCCAGAACCTGATTGGCCCTGAATTAAGAGAATTATTAGGTGTTTTGCGTACCCAAGAACTTTTGGCGGCGAGACGAGTAGATGGTGGCGAGCAATTTTTTTCTAGGGCGAACGATTTTGGTTATTCAAAACACCCTGATGAAACCCTAGAAATTTGGAATAAAGACGATGTACTAGGTGATGTTGTTTGGGCCATAAGAAAATTCAAGCCCGATGTGATTATAAATCGTTTCGACCACCGAAGCCCCGGTAGCACACATGGCCACCATACTGCATCGGCTATGTTAAGCATGGAAGCCTTTGATTTGGCCAACGATGCAAATTCATATGCCGATCAACTCGAACACACTAACCTTTGGCAACCAAAAAGAATATTTTTTAATACTTCTTGGTGGTTCTATGGAAGCGAAGAAAAATTTCAAAAAGCCGATAAATCTAATATGCTAAACTTAGATATCGGCATGTATTACCCCATTTTGGGCAGTTCCAATAACGAAATTGCCGCTTTGGCGAGTAGTCAACACCTTTGCCAGGGTTTTGGGCGTTTATCACAGCGTGGCACCGAAAACGAATATATTGAGTTGCTGAAAGGTGACCTACCAAAAGATAAAAGTGATATTTTCGACGGAATTAATACATCTTGGTCACGAATCGAAGGCGGCAAAGCTATTGGCGAACTTTTATACCCTATTGAAACCAATTTCAATTTTAAAAACCCGACCGAACATCTACCTGACCTTCTGAAGGCTTACAACCTCTTGCAGAATACTTCCGATGAGCATTGGAAAACATTCAAATCAAAAGAAATCAAAGACTTAATCACTCAAATTACCGGTCTTTATCTCGAAGCTTCATCAACCACACCCTCAAGCAACCCAGGAGGTGAAATCAAAATAAATATTGAAGCTGTCAATCGCAGTAATGCCAACATCGTATTAAAATCAATTAATATCAATCCGACTCAAAACGGACTATCTCCTTTAATCGCACTTAGCCCGAATAAAAAAGAAAATTTTGAATTGAGTATTGAACTTCCGAATTCCACAGAATATACCAGCCCATATTGGTTGAAAGAAAAGGGCAGTCTAGGCATGTATCGGGTAGAAGAACAAACGCTTATCGGTAAACCGGAAACACCTCGTGCACTTTATGCCCAATTTGAACTGGATTTTGATGGAACCACCTTAACATTAGTCAAGCCAATTAACTATCGTTTCGCAAAGCCTGATAAGGGAGAACTGTTTCAACCTTTTGAAGTTCTTCCTGAGGCTACGGCAAGTATTGCAGACAAGGTTCTTATTTTTGCCGATGGACAATCAAAAAGAATTCCTGTTACGATTACTGCACACACTAACAATGTAAAAGGTACAGTTCAACTAAAGCATACCGAAGGGTGGGTGCTTAAAACGAAATCCGAATCTTTTGAAATCAATAAAGAAGGAGACTCTCAAACCATTTATTTTACCCTAACACCTCCAAAAGATGAAAATCAAGGTAAGATAGAACCGGTACTCACCTTAGATGGTCAGACTATCGATAAAGAACTGGTGACTATCGATTACGGGCATATTCCGAAGCAAAGTATACTTCTACCTTCTGAGGTCAAAGTAGTTCGATTGAATATTCAGAAAAATGGAGAGCATATTGGCTATATCGTAGGTGCGGGAGATAATGTACCTGAAAGTCTCAAGCAAATTGGCTACATCGTTCATACCATTTCGCCAGAAACCATTTCTAAAGGTTCTCTTGAAAAATATGATGCAGTGGTGGTAGGTATTCGTGCTTATAACGTAATCGATGAATTGAAGTTTAAACAACGTTATTTATTCGATTATGTAAGTAACGGAGGTAATCTAGTTATTCAATATAATACCGCTGGTCGATGGAGCAAACAATTTGAAAACATATCTCCATACCCATTGACCCTTTCTCGCGATCGGGTAACCGATGAAAATTCGGCAGTAGACATTCTAGCTAAAGACCATGCCGTAATCAATAGCCCCAATACGATTTCTACCTCTGATTTCGAGGGATGGGTGCAAGAACGCGGGCTTTACTTTCCCAGTGAATGGGCTAAAGAATTTACCCCTATATTGTCGATGAAAGATTCTGGCGAAAGTGCTAAAAAAGGTAGTTTGTTGATTGCACCGTATGGCAAGGGAAATTATATTTATACCGGTCTAAGTTTCTTTAGAGAACTGCCCGCCGGAGTACCAGGAGCTTACAAGCTGTTCGCAAATATGCTTTCTTTAGAAAAGAACGAATCATCTACACAATCTGATATAAAAGGATAAAATGCTCGATAAATTCAACTGGAAAAAAGAATACACCATTGTTTTAGTTTTGAACATTATCTATGTGCTATTCTTTTGCTATCTAATGATATCCTATAAATGATATGGGAATTTTAGATTGGATCATATTATCGGGTACCCTTCTGTTTATCGTAGCCTATGGGGTATGGCGCACCAGGGGCAGCAAAAATGTCAATGATTATGTAGGTGGTGGTAAAGATGCCAAATGGTGGACGATAGGTCTTTCTGTGATGGCGACACAGGCAAGTGCCATAACTTTTCTCTCGACTCCGGGCCAGGCGTTTCATGACGGTATGGGTTTCGTGCAATTCTATCTCGGCTTGCCACTGGCCATGATTATCATCTGCCTGGTATTTGTGCCCATCTATCATCGCTTAAAAGTCTACACCGCTTATGAATTTCTTGAAAGCCGATTTGATTTAAAAACAAGGTCTCTGGCTGCGATACTGTTTTTACTACAAAGGGGTTTAGCGGCGGGTATAACAATTTATGCACCCTCGATAATTCTATCGGCCGTTTTAGGGTGGGATTTGCGAACATTAAATATTATTATCGGAGTATTGGTCATTATCTATACCGTTTCAGGAGGAACCAAAGCGGTAAGCGTGACCCAAAAACAGCAGATGTTCATTATAATGACAGGAATGTTCATCACTTTCTTTTTTATACTGGGCCATTTACCCGCAGACATTAACCTTAGTAAGGCCCTTAAAATTGCTGGCGCCACCGATAAATTAGACATTCTAGATTTTAGTTTTGACCCTAAAAGCAGGTATACTTTTTGGAGCGGAATCACCGGAGGACTCTTTTTAGCCCTAGCCTATTTCGGAACTGATCAGAGTCAGGTTCAGCGTTATCTTTCGGGTAAATCGGTTCGTGAAAGTCAACTGGGTTTGGTTTTCAATGGTATTTTTAAAATACCCATGCAATTTTTTATACTTCTTGTAGGGGTCATGGTTTTCGTTTTTTATCAATACAATCCTTCCCCATTAAATTTTAATCCTGCCGCCACAGAAGCGGTAATGGAATCTAATTTGTCTAAAGATTATATTATTCTTCAAGAAGGACAGGCCGAACTTGAGGAAGCCAAAAAAATAGCACAAAATAAATTCTCAACGGCTCTAGAGTTGAAAGAATACACAGCAGTAGAAGACGCCAAACAGCAAATAATAAATCTTAATATTAAAGACAGTACCAACAGGGCTGCGGCCAAGGCACTTATTAAAGAAGCTGACGATTTAGTCGAAACCAACGATAAAGATTATGTCTTTATTCATTTTATATTAAATAATTTACCAAAGGGATTAATAGGTCTACTCTTAGCCGTTATACTATCAGCTGCCATGTCTTCAACCGCATCTGAACTAAATGCATTGGGCACCATCACCGCTTTAGACCTTTATCGCCGAAATAAGAAAGAGCAACTTCCTGAAAATCATTATGTGACTTCGACAAAGGTTTTCACTCTGATTTGGGGGGTATTAGCTATCATAATTGCTAGTTTCGCCAGCCTTTTTGACAACCTCATTCAACTTGTAAATATTATAGGGTCAATATTCTATGGTAATGTTCTGGGTATTTTTCTATTGGCATTCTTTTTTAAGTTCGTCAAAGGCAATGCAGTCTTCTTTGCTGCCATTCTCACGCAGCTGATTATTTTTGTTTTGTTCTACACCTTAATATTTATCTACCCTACAGGTGATGAGAAATTGGGTTACCTCTGGTTGAACTTTATAGGCTCTGCCCTTGTGATCATTATTTCACTTGCTTTTGAAGGTTTTGACCGATTTCTCAGGAAGTTTCCTGTGAATAATACCGAATAACTACCATTAAATTATTTATTTCTAAATTAAAAAGTCTATTATTTTGATTTTCATAAAAATTGAATTTTACTTCATTATATAATTATCTTTGAAGGTTGTGAACTATATCGATTTCGTCTATTCATACACTAACCAGTTTCATCTCTAAATGACCAAGAAGAAATACACGATAAAGGATATCGCGCAAATGGCGGGTGTTTCAAAGGGCACGGTTGATAGGGTTCTTCATAAAAGAGGTAAAGTCTCAGAAGATGCCCATCAAAGGGTACAAACGATATTAAACCAAATAGATTACCACCCCAACCCTATAGCACGCAATCTCAAAAAGAACAAGGTTTATCGAATCTGTGTTCTTATGCCCGATTGGCGCATCGACCCTTATTGGGAACCTGCAGAGCAAGGTATTCAACAAGCTATAGAAGAATTTAAACCTTTTGGTGTAACAGTCGACAAATTTTTCTACCATCCACATGAAAAATTATCTTTTTCTACAAAAGCTAATGACATCTTAGGTTCTACACCAGATGTACTTGTCATGGTTCCCCTTTTTCAAGAAGAATCTATCAAAATTCTTGAAGAGTGCAAAGAAAAGAATATCAGGGTTGCTTTATTCAACAACCACATCAACACCTTAAACAATGAGATTTTCGTCGGCCAAGATTTATACCAAAGTGGTAAAGTCGCAGCAGGGCTAATCGACAAAGTAACACGCTGTAATGCAAAAATTGTCGTGGCCCATCTTGACAAAGAGGCCCATATGGAACTCAAAGAAGATGGTTTTAAGTCTTATTTCAAAGAAAAAAAACACGCTCAGGTAAATCTTATAAGCCAGTCTTTTCAAACAGATAATAATGATAAATTCAACAGCGATGTATCTGCTTTTTTAGAACTACATCAAGATATATGTGCAATTTTCGTCACCAATTCCAAAGCACATAAACTTATAAACATCTTAAAGTGCAGTAATTCAAAAATTACTGTTGTTGGTTATGACTTACTTGAAGAAAATATCGATTGCCTCCGAAAAGGTCAGATTGAGTTTTTAATTCATCAAAAACCGAAAAGACAGGCTTATTTAGGTATTTGTTATTTTGTTGAATACTTTTTGTTCGGCAAAGAAGTTCCAACTCGTATGCTTCTTCCCATAGATATTATTACTTCTGAAAATGTGGGCTATTATTTAGACTAAAATAAAAGTAAGAAAAGTCTATTGCGGAAATGCCAGATTTGACATCCGTTTTTTGCTAAGTCAGTGTGTTCGAACACATTTTAGGCCATTTCTTCTTGCGTAATTAAAATTTTAGTTTAAATTCACATAACCTTAAAAAAATGTTAAACTAACTTCTTGCTAAAAATCAACATTATGATTAAAAAACTAATTGTATTTTTTGCGTTTATTCTTGGGACAATCCCATTGCTAGCGCAAAGCGGAACAGTAACTGGTACGGTTACAGATGCAACGGACGGATCTCCCCTTCCCGGAGTAAATGTTTTAGTTCAAGGTACTACGAACGGTACCCAAACAGATTTCGATGGTAACTATTCCATTGAAGCTGCTGAAGGCGATGTACTTGTTTTTTCTTACTTAGGAACAAAAAGC
Source organism: Flavobacteriaceae bacterium MAR_2009_75 (assembly GCA_002813285.1). Taxonomy (NCBI): domain Bacteria; kingdom Pseudomonadati; phylum Bacteroidota; class Flavobacteriia; order Flavobacteriales; family Flavobacteriaceae; species Flavobacteriaceae bacterium MAR_2009_75. The sequence continues at coordinate 4,396,510 of PHTZ01000001.1, read as the reverse complement.
CAGAGTGCTACGGTAGGCTCGTCTAATGTGGTTGACGTAGCAATGGAAGAGGATGCTAGCCAACTTGATGAAGTCGTAGTAACCGCTCTGGGAATAAAAAGACAAGAAAAGACTCTGACCTATGCCCAACAAACTGTAAAATCTGATGAGTTGACAAAAACTCGTGACCCGAATTTTATGAATGCACTATCGGGTAAAACAGCCGGTGTAGAAATCAAAAAAAGTAGTTCTGGAGCCGGTGGTTCTACCAAAATTCTCTTAAGGGGTAACAAATCGTTAAGTGGAGACAGTTCTCCATTATTTGTAATTGATGGTATACCGATGGCCAACAATAAAGGCGGCCAACCAGGAATGTGGGGCGGTACGGACAGTGGTGATGGCCTTTCTGCCATAAACCCTGATGATATAGAAAGCATCAGTATTCTGCGCGGGGCCAATGCAGCGGTATTATACGGTAGCCAAGGTGCGAACGGGGTTGTTTTAATCACAACGAAAAGTGGTACTGAAGGTAAAACCGTGGTTACAGTCAACAGTAGTTATACTTTCGAGCATTATCTCGAGCTACCCGAACTACAATACAAGTATGGTGCAATCGGCACAGCAAAAGAAAGCTGGGATACGACTCCTGGTGATTACCAAAGTGATTATGTTGAAGATTTTTTTCAAACGGGTCACAATTTTTTCAATTCGGTTAGCATTAGTGGTGGTACCGAAAAAACTCAAGCTTATTTCTCATACGGCAATATTAGTGCAAATGGTATTACCCCTTTGAACAAATATCTTAAGAACAACTTTACATTTAAACAGTCAACGAAACTGTTTAATGATAAAGTTACGGTTACATCAAATGTAATAGGTGCCTTTGAAAGTAGTAGAAACAGATTGCCCTCTGGCTATTACTTGAACCCCTTAACAGGTCTTTATTTCTTTCCAAGAGATAGAAATTTTTATGGGTTTAAAGATAATTATGAGGTGTTCGACGAAACAAGAAATATTACGGCCCAAAACTGGTTCGTATCTGATCACCACCAGTCAAACCCTTACTGGATTCTTAACAAAGAACCTCAAAAGGATAAGAGAGATAGATTTATTGGAAATCTTAGTTTAAAATATGATATACTAGAGAACCTTAATATACAAGTTAGAGGTAATTATGACTATGCAACTGTCTTAAAAACTCAAGAACATGCGGCTACTTCAAACTCAACTAACGTTCACCCTAATGGTGCTTGGGATTATCAGAAGTATGAAGATAAATTAATCTATACAGATGCTATTTTAAACTATAATACATCTTTGAGTGATGATTTTAGCTTGAATACATCACTGGGTGCTAGTTATCAGAAAACTGAGTATGGTATTGGTGTACAAGTTAACACGGGTACTTTAGGGCTACTCTATCCTAATGAATTCTACTTTCAGAATTTACCAACTAATGTTCAGGTACGTTCAATCACAAGCGGCACTGTTATTAAAGAAGGGGTTTTCCTAAATGCACAACTTGGTTACAAAGAAATGTTATTCTTAGATGTATCGGGTAGAAATGATTGGGCGTCAACATTGGCTTTGACTGGTAACGATTCCTATTTTTATCCCTCAATTGGGGCAACGGTTCTTCTTAGCGAAATGTTTACCATGCCAGAGGCCATTAGTTTTGCCAAACTAAGAGGTTCATGGACTCAAGTTGGTAATGAAGTACCTTATAATAGAATCAATCCACAAAACTCCATCACTGCTAATGGAGGCGTTAATAGAAATACTACACGACCATTCTTAGATGCTAAACCTGAAATAATAACCAGTTCTGAATTTGGGTTTGATTTAAGGTTTTTCCAAAACAGATTGGGTCTTGATTTTACTTATTATAATATCAAGAGTGAAGACCAATATATCTCTGTTCCCACAACTTCAGGTGAAGGTGGTTTTACTCAAGAGTTCATTAATGCGGGTGAAATTCTCAATCAAGGAGTTGAAATCACTCTAAATACTATTCCCGTACAAAATGAGAACTTTGAATGGAGTTCATCATTTAATTTTACTTCAAATAAAAATGAGGTTGTTGATATAGGACCTGACGATGAGAGAATTTTCAATTTGGGATCTTCTGAAGGTTATTACTCTCGTTTAATAGAAGGTGGTAAGTTCAACGACCTTTATGTCTTTAAATTTCTTAGAGATGACCAAGGTAGAATTTTGTTTAGTGAAGGTGCACCAAGAAAGACAGATTTACCTGAATTAATAGGGAATTTAGATCCTAAGGCCAGTCTTGGTTGGAACAACAGTGTGAGCTATAAAAGATTTTCATTCGGAGCCTTGATTAATGCCAAGTTTGGAGGTAAGGTTTTCAGTCAAACCCAGTCGATGTTGGATGGTTATGGTGTTTCAAAAGTTACTGCTGACGCTCGCGATGCCGGTTCAGTAAGTGTAAATGGCTTTGACGAAGGAACTGGTACAGCGATCACTAGCGTTGATCCAGAAACTTGGTATAGAGCGATTGGAGATAGAAATGGGGTTGGCGAGGCCTATGTTTATGATAGAACCAATGTAAAGTTGAGTCAATTATCAATCGGGTACAATTTTGACCTATCGAATACAAGTTTACCGATAAAAGCGGCTAGTCTGTCATTTATAGGAAATAATCTTTTCTTCTTTTATAAAGATGCTCCTTTTGATCCTGAATTGGCTATTAGTACCAATCAAAACGCACAAGGTCTAGACAATTTTAACCTACCTTCTACTGGAACGTACGGATTTAACCTTAAACTAACTTTCTAAAAAATTAAATATGAAAAAGTATATATATCTATCGCTTCTGCTAATAGCGGTCAGCGCATGTACCGACGACTTTGAGGAAACGAACACAAATCCCTATGAAATTTCTACGGAGTCTCTAAAGCAAGATTTTAATCATGTCGGTGCTTTTTATCCATCAATGTTGAGCAGTCTCTTTGGTATTCAAATTGACCATAATTTAGCGGTTACCTCATTTGCACAACATTTGGCGCAACCCACTCCATTTGTTGGTAATGTGAATAATACAACCTACTATATAAGATGGAACCGTCTTTGGGATTTGCAATATCAAAATATTATGGCACCGGCAAAACAAGTTATAGAACTTGCTGAAGCCGATGGCTATAATATATTTGCAGAATGGGCTAATTTAATAAAGGTTATTTCTATCTCAAGAGCAACCACATATTACGGACCCATGATTTATACTAATTTTGGGCAAGAAGGTGGAGCTTTGTATGACAGTGAACCGGAGTTATACGCAGCTTTTTTCAGTGATTTAGATCGTATTATTTCTGTTTTCAACGCAAACACAGACTACACTGGCCTATCGGATTTTGACGCTAGCTACGGTGGTGATGTTGCACAATGGGCCAAGTTTGCAAATTCTCTGCGCTTACAATTGGCCATGCGTATATCCAAAGCAGATCCAGCATTGGCAAAAACTGAAGGAGAGAAAGCGCTCTCCGATCCAGCCGGATTGATGGAATCAAATTCTGATAACTTTAATCTTTCTTTATATGGTAACAAATTTCACCCGGCTCAAATTTGTTTTGAGTGGAACGATACTAGAATGAGTGCCACCATGGAGTCAATTTTAGTGGGCTATCAAGACAACCGTATTCATTCATTTTTTGATCCTGTGGAAGATATGTCGTTAGTTACGGATCACCCCGAATTACCCTATAAAGGTATACGTAACGGCGGTGAACTCGTAGCCAAAGACGACCATATACCATTCTCCACTATTGACATAAGCTTCAACGACCCTTCTAAAGTTACCACCCGAAAGGTAATGAGCGTAGACGAAGTTTTCTTTCTTAAAGCAGAAGCTGCCTTACGTGGTTGGACCGGTTCCGGTGGTGCACAAGAAAATTACGAAGCAGGTGTTAAAGCTTCATTCGAGCTCTGGGGAGCAGGTGGTGCCGATGCATACTTAGCAGATAATACCAGTCAACCTATAGACTATGATGATCCAGTTTATGAGGGAGCTATTAACGATTTCACCAATAGGATTACAAATACGATTGCTTGGGATGAAGCCGCCGACAATGAAACCAAATTAGAGAAAATAATTACTCAAAAATGGATTGCAGCTTATACCAATGAAATGGAAGCGTGGGTAGATTTTAGAAGAACTGGCTATCCAAAATTGCCGTTAGTATATTTCAACGCAAGCAACGCTGACTGGGGCATTGTACCGGGAGACGAATGGATTAAACGAATGCCTTTCCCCAATTCCGAAAGAGAGAACAACCCGGCTTCAGTTGCCGATGGTGTTTCAAAACTTGGTGGACCAGATGAAATAAACACCCGCTTATGGTGGGATACAGGCGCACCAAATTTTTAATTATTTTTAATTGTTTGATAGTAAAACCTGTAGGCTGCCAATCCTACAGGTTTTTTTATAGTATAATAAAGCAACAGGAGTAGAAGATTTTTTTTAGGAAAATATCTTAAATTATGACTCACCAGACTAAACAATGAGATATGCATACTAAAATTTTTAGAGTTTTACTATTAACGCTACTAATGCAAATCTCAATTTCTTGCGAAGATGAAAATAAGAGCAAGATGTTCACCTTACTTTCTGAAAGTAAAACAAACATTAACTTTAAAAATTTTTTAAAGGAAACCGATGAGTTCAATATACTAACATATGGTTATATCTATAATGGTGGCGGTGTATCGGTCGGCGATATAAATAATGATGGGCTTCAAGATATTTATTTTACCGGCAGTATGGTCGGCAGCCACCTTTACCTAAACAAAGGTGATATTAAATTTGAAGAAATTGCCAAAGATGCAGGTGTCTTCGCGGAAGGATTATGGAATACGGGCACTACCATGGTCGATATAAACTCTGATGGCTATATGGACATTTACGTCTGTAGATCTGCCGCTAAAAATGATGTTAAGCGAAAGAATTTGCTTTTCATTAATAATGGAGATCTCACCTTTACAGAACGGGCAGCAGAATATGGTATTGATGACCCGGGCTATTCCACCCAGGGCACCTTCTTCGATTATGACAAAGATGGTGATCTAGATTTGTATGTTGTAAACCATTCTATTCAAGAATATGCTAGTTTTAGACAAGTTTCGAATAAACTTAAAGCTAAGAGAAATCCATATTTCGAAGATCATTTTTACATCAATGAAGATGGAAATTTTTTAATCTCCAATGACAAGGTGGGACTTACCTCCAATGTATTGGGGTTCGGTCTTGGGGTAGCTGTATCCGATGTTAATGATGATAGTTGGCCCGATATATATGTCTCTAACGATTTTAACGAACAAGATTACCTGTATATTAATAACCAAGACGGTACGTTTACCGAAAGTCTTGAACGATTTATTGGCCATACTTCACACTTCTCAATGGGCTCTGATGTTGCCGATATCAACAATGACGGGTATCCAGAAATAATGACATTAGATATGCTACCTGAGGGTAATTTCAGACAAAAAATGGTTTCTGGGCCAGATAATTATGACAAGTTTCAGTTTTTGGTCAAATCAGGCTTCTACCATCAGTCTATGAGAAACATGATGCATCTGAATAATAATGGAAAGTCATTTTCTGAAATAGGTCAATTTTCGGGTATATCTAGTACAGATTGGAGCTGGGCACCATTGTTGGCAGATTTTGACAATGATGGTTACAAAGATTTATTTATTACCAACGGAGTAAAGCGAGACTATACGAATATGGATTTTATGAATTATGCCGTACAACAAAAGATGGAAGAAAATCAGGGAGGGGCAGAAATGGCCGTAAATGATTTACTGAACAATATGCCAGCGATTATAGAAGAGAATTACACCTATCGAAATAATGGTGATTTAACTTTTACAAAAGTAAATGCAGACTGGGGTTTAAACCAAAAAACATTATCCAACGGAGCTGCTTATGCAGATTTAGATAATGATGGTGACCTGGATATAATTGTTAATAATACTGATGAATATGCCTCCATCTACAGAAACAATAGCAACTTGCATTTCAATAATAATTATTTAAAGGTTTCTCTTAAAGGAAGTGAAAAAAACACGCATGGCATTGGGAGTAAAATAGAAATAAAAATCGGTGAACAAATTCAAGTTCAAGAAATGATGCCTACTCGGGGTTTTCAATCCTCGGTAGATTACAACTTACTTTTTGGCCTTGGTACTGCCGATACAATTAATCAACTTAAAATTACTTGGCCCGACAATAGTAAACAAATTCTTGAAAATGTATCAGCGAACCAATTACTTATACTGGATCAGAATAATGCCGGTTCTGTTGAAACATCCAAAGCAAAAAAAAGCGATACCTACTTTATCGATGTTTCAAGAGACAGTATAATAAATTTTGCACATCACGAGAACAATTATGTCGATTTTAAACGAGAGCAATTGCTACCACACAAACTTTCTACCCAAGGGCCGAAAATTGCAAAGGGAGATGTAAATGATGATGGTTTGGAAGACATTTATATTTGTGGTGCCAAAGGCCAGGCCGGTGAACTTTATATACAGCAAAATGGCAGCACATTCAAAAAATCGAACTCATCCTTTGATCATGAACAAGGTTTTGAAGATACCAATGCACTTTTTTTTGATGCGGATAAAGATGGAGATTTAGACCTTTATGTAGTCAGTGGTGGTCATGAATTTGATTTAAGTGATTCTCAATTGCAAGACCGAATATACTTTAACAACGGACGTGGAAGCTTTACCAGAAATAGCGCCAGTTTACCACAAATGCTTGTTAATGGTTCTTGTGCCATAGCAAATGATTTTGACAATGATGGTGATTTAGACTTATTTGTCGGTGGAAGATCTGTACCTGGCCAATACCCCACATCACCAAAAAGTTACCTTCTTGAGAATGATGGTTCGGGTAATTTCAAAGATGTGACCAATGCAGTTGCCGAAAACTTACAATCCGTTGGAATGGTCACCGATGCCGTATTTACCGATTTCGACGGAGATGAAATAGATGACCTTATGGTAGTGGGTGAATTTATGACCGTCCGGAGCTTTACAAATGCTGACGGTAAGTTTATAGAGAGCACCAAAAGTTCAGGCTTACAAGATGAATTTGGTTGGTGGAATACTCTTGAATCAGGCGATTTCGATGGGGATGGTGATCTTGATTTCATCGTTGGCAACTTTGGATTGAACTCTCAATTGAAGTCCTCAAAAGAAGAACCTGTAGAATTATATTCAAAAGATTTCGATGGCAATGGTTCACTTGATCCAATTCTAACATCCTACATCATGGGAGAAAGCTATCCCGTTTTTTCGAAAGATGATCTGGTGGGCCAATTGAGCGGACTCAAAAACAAATACGTGAATTATTCCGATTATGCCAATGCAAAAATTTCTGACATTTTTTCAAAAGACGAACTTTCCGGAGTAGATATTCTTAAAGCGACAAACTTTGCGACAAGTTATATAGAGAATTTGGGTAAAGGTAAATTTAAAATTAGTGCGCTACCGACGCTTGCCCAATTTGCTCCTGTTCATGGTATATTGGTCGATGATATAAATAAAGACGGCCACCTTGACATAATTCTTGCTGGAAATTTCTACGGCACCAGGGTCAAGTATGGCAGGTACGATGCCAATAAGGGTGTTCTACTTTTAGGAAACGGTGATGGCACTTTTAAAAATATCAACACCCTTGAAAGTGGACTGAACATAGATGGTGAAGTTCGCGATATTGAAAAAATCAAGTTGGGTACGAGTAAGAATTTATACCTCTTTGCGAGAAACAATCAATCATTAATTACATATAAACTTAATGCCCCCTCCGAATAATGAAATTTAGTTTTAGCCTCTTTGCACTTCTAATGATTCAGTCAGTGACTTTAAGTCTTTGTGCTCAATCTGCATCCATTTCAGAAGAAATTCAATCATTGGAAACATACGGTTTTGGCAAACCGAACCCTGTGCCCATTTTAACTGAAAACCCTAAAATATTTCCGTATTTCAAGTTTGAAGAATATGAGCACCAGGCCAAAAAGCAAGATTGGAAAGTGGTCACTTTAGAAAATGATTTTGTTAAGGTTATGGTACTACCCGAAATCGGCGGAAAAGTCTGGGGAGCAATTGAAAAAAGTACGGGCGAAGAGTTTCTCTATAAAAACGATGTTATCAAATTTCGCAATATAGCAATGAGAGGGCCGTGGACATCTGGTGGAATTGAATTTAACTTTGGTATTATTGGCCACCACCCGAATACCGCAACCTCAGTAGATTATCTAACCAAAGAAAACGAAGATGGCAGTGTAAGTTGTATCGTCGGCGCCATAGACCTACCCTCAAATACCATGTGGCAAGTTGAAATTCGCTTAGAAAAAGACAAAGCCTATTTTGAGACCAATGCATCTTGGTATAACGCCTCTCCCCTAACGCAGTCTTATTATAATTGGATGACAGGTGCCGCCGAAGCCAAACAAGATTTAGAATTTTTTATTCCAGGTAATGCCTTTGTAGAGCACAATGGCGATGCACGCTCATGGCCTATTGATAGTGAAAATAGAAATCTATCGTACTACAAAAACAACAATTTCGGTCCGGCAAAATCATACCATATTGTTGGTGACTATAATGATTTCTTCGGAGGTTATTATCATGATAGCAATTTCGGCTTCGGGCAATGGGCTCCGTATGAAGAAATGCCAGGTCAAAAATTATGGATTTGGTCATTGTCTCGTTCTGGCGGTATCTGGGAAGATTTATTGACCGATTCCGATGGTCAATACATCGAATTTCAGGCTGGGCGCCTGTTTGACCAATATTTTCCAGGAGAGGTCAACCCTATCAGTCAAGTGGGTTTTCAAGCATACGCAAGTGATAGATGGAGCGAAATCTGGTTTCCGTACAAACAGATAGGTGGCATGGTAGATGCTTCTCCTCATGGGGTTTTAAATGTCGAACATGATGACGGAAAATTAAAAATAGGTATCAATCCCTTGCAAAAACTAAATAATACCCTTAAAATCGATATCAATGGAAAAAGGGTAGTTGATGAAGTTTTGAGCTTAAATACCATGGAGATATATTCTCGAGTATTGGAGGCGAAATCAACGGACAAAGTAGAAGTCGTGATTGAAGGCACAGAATTGTCGTACTCTTCAAATTTGGAAATCAATAGACTTAAAAGGCCTTTCGAGCCCGATACCGAAGTGAAAATTTCAAAAACGGAACAACTTCTATTTGACGGTACCGAAGCTATGGAATTTAGAGAGTTTAAAAAAGCGGAAGAACTCTTGAAGGAACTTGTAAGCCATGACCCTTACCATCAATCAGGTTTGGTCAAATTAGCAGAACTTGAGTATCGAAAAACCAACTACGATAGAGCATTGGCCCATGCCAACACGGTATTGAAATTAGACACCTACAACTCTGGCGCAAATTATATAGCAGGAATAAGTTATCGCGCCCAAAATGATACCATCAATGCTCTTGAATCCTTAGGGTGGGCCGCACGAGATATGAAATATCGCTCGGTGGCGTATGCACAAATGGCCGAACTCTATCTGGCATCAAAAAATTATTTGCGAGCTGATAACTATGCTAAAAAAGCCCTTGACTTCAACACTTACAACCTGAATGCTAGAAAAGTGAAACTGGCTACCGCTAGAAAAAAAGGAAATTCTGAGCTTTTTGAAATTGAATTAGAGAAACTTCGAAAAATTGCCCCCCTCTCCCATTTTGCAAACTTTGAAGAGCAATTCAAAACGTCTAAAAACCCTAATTTCAATGTACACAATGAATTTCCGGCTGAAACCAATTTAACCCTAGCTTTGGAATACAAAAATCTTGGCTTAGCAGATGAAGCTTTACAAATTTTAAGCTTACAAGCCGAAAACACCAAGAATGCACTGTGGAGTACCTACTTGCAAAGAGCGTCAACAGAATTAAATGTCGCTGCCACCTTAAAAAAGATTGCCAAGAATTCTATCGAACTTGTTTTTCCTTATAGAAGAGAAACATTACCTATATTAAAATGGGTGGTAGAGCAGAATGAAAGTTGGAAGTTTAAATATTATTTGGCGCAGAATTATATAGCTGTTGGCCATATTGCCAAGGGCGAAACTATTTTAAAAGAAATAGGTTTCAACGCAGACTCAGCGATTTTCTATTTATTTCGTGCCAAAATGTTAGGTAATCGATCTGTTGAGGCGGTTGAAGCCGATTATAAAAGGGCATTAGAACTGAATGCAAACGATTGGAAAGTATGGGAAGAAAATATCCTTTTCTATCTAGAATCCAAAAAATTCGAGCAGGCGTATAGGCTATCTAAAAAAGCATTCAAAAGATACCCGAACAACTACAATATTGGTCTTGCCCATTCAAAAGCGCTGTTAAACGTGAAGAAGTATCAAGAGGTTATTGATATACTGCTCACCATTAATGTTTTACCTTATGAACATGCTAGCGAAAGTCGTAAAATTTATGAACGAGCTCATTTGGCCCTAGCAAAAGAGAAGTTAGAAAAAAAACATTACAAAGAGGCTATTGCCATACTTCACAAATCAAAAGAATGGCCCGAAAATATAGGAGTTGGTAAACCATACGATCCTGATGAGAGAGCACAGAACTACTTATTGGCCTTAGCATCAGATTATATAGGGGAGACTGAAAAAAATCTTTCCGCATTGAAGGAAATAATCGATTATACCGAATTACATTCCGAGAGAAATACCCTAAATCATCTTTACGGGCTTCTAGCTTATAAAAAATTGGGGGAAACAGAAAAGTTAAATCAACTTCTGCAAGAGTTGAAAACAAGTTCTGAAGGGCAATCTAAAGAAACTAATTTGGCTTTAGCCCTATTTGAGCAAAATAAAAAAAAGATGGAAGAAGTGAAGGCGGTTAGTAAAATAACTCATGATATGATAGAAGTGGCACAATGGGCGGTAAGACAATAAGAAAGGCCCCAAATTGGGGCCTTTTAAATTTTGTAAATGCTAGCTTATTTAGCTCCCCATTCTTTTAGAGATTCGGTGTTCATTTTGATATAGTCATCATTACCCGCCTCTTTCGCCTTAGCGAGTGATTTTTTCGCTGCTTTTACAGCACCTTTTTTGTCACCCGATTTAGACTTGATCAACGCCTGTTGACGCAATTGCCAAAAGGCAGGCTCTTCGGTCATCTCTATAGCTTTGTCCATCCACTCATCGGCTTGGGCTATATCTTTGTCCTCACTGCTATAATAAACTGCAGCTGCGTAGTAATCATTGGCAGTTGGGCTCCCGGCCATAACGGTATTAATATTTTCCGATACCTTGACATCTGTAGGAAAGGTGATAGGAATTGCCACATAAGCTCTCTCCCACATCAACCCTAAATTCGCGCTACTATTGGTCAAATCATCGAAAGTGATAGTAAAAGTTTCGATATCTACCGGTAATTGATAGGCTTCAACCGTCGTTTTGGCCGCAACTTTACTTTCGTCCCATTTTTGTGGAGTACCTCCACCATCGGCCTCCGTATAGAAAAATACTTCCCAAGACTGTTTTCCCGGTTTTGTATATAGTGCATATGAACCTGCTTTAAGCTCTTGACCATCAATTTTCACATCATCACCAAAAGTGATTTTTGTTCTCGCATTTGCACCGGTACGCCACAATTCATCATATTCTTCAAGACCACCAAAAATGGTTCTACCTCGCATTGAGGGTCTTGAATATTCAACAGTTACATCTGTCAGTCCGACTTTTTGCTCAACTTTAGAAAAAGGGCTAGGTACCGGCGTATTTATTTGTGCTTCGACTGCCGTTGATAGCACTAAAGCCATGATTAAAAGAGATAATTTTTTCATTTGAATTGCTTTTATAGTTTCCTCAAAACTACTCAGAAAGTAAAATCAGATTTGTTAATAAATCCTTAAATAAAATAATTATAAAATTAGTCTAATCACTTATAATCAGATATTTATCTCATGATGAATTCAAATCTTGAATTATATAGAGGTTAAATCGGATAGGAATTTAAATTGAACCAAAAGATAAAAATCTTAATTGTTTAAGAAAAATTATATATCGTTAAACAAAAATGATTTTATATTTGTAAAAAGTAGGTATGAAGTTATATCGTTTGTATTCTAAACAATCGCTTCCCATTTCAAAAAAAGAAGCCTGGGAATTTTTATCGAACCCCAATAACCTGAAGGTCATCACACCAGACCACATGGGTTTTAATATTCTTTCCGGTGGCGATAGACCTATGTTTCCCGGCCAAATAATTCAATACAAAGTTTCACCCTTCCCTCTATATTCTACCAAATGGGTAACTGAAATTACCCACGTTAAAGAAGGCGAATATTTTGTCGATGAGCAACGTTTTGGTCCTTACTCCCTTTGGCACCATAAACACTTTATCAAAGAGATTAATGGTGGTGTAGAGATGGAAGATATAATTGACTACAAATTGCCGTTCGGCATTCTAGGTCAAATAGCTCATCCTATATTCGTTAAGAATCAATTGAAACAAATATTCTTTTATCGTGAACAAAAGCTGACTCAATTATTCGGTACTATGCCTAATCGTGTGAAAGAGTTTAAAATGAGCTCTACATAGAAGAAAAAGCAACCATGAAATTATGAAAAAGAATATTCTAGTTATTGGAGGTTCACAAGGCATTGGGTTTTCTCTAATCAATTTGCTTAAGAATGATTACAATCTCTTCGTTTTTTCAAGAACTGTAGGGCAACTTTCTACCGGTGATATCACCCATATACAATTTGACGTGTTAAATGACGATTTAGAAACTAATCTGTTACCCGAAAGTTTAGATGGTTTTGTTTACTGCCCAGGCAGCATCAATCTCAAGCCTTTCAAGATGATGTCACATGATACGTTTGAAAAAGATATGCGTATTAATTTCTTCGCAATGGTCAAGGTGCTGAAAGGCATTGTTTCTAAATTATCTAACGGATCTAGTTTGGTTTTCTTTAGTACAGTAGCCGTTGCTAGCGGCATGCCATATCATACCAGTATTGCTGCAGCCAAAGGGGCACTTGAAGGTTTCGTAAAATCATTTGCTGCCGAACATGCACCAAAAATTAGGGCGAATATAATTGCTCCATCTTTGGTAGATACTCCACTATCAAGTCGTTTTTTGAGTAGTGACAAGAAGAGAGCGCAAATGGCAGAACGCCACCCCTTGAAGAAAATTGGCAGCCCAAACGATATAGCCGCCATGGCCAAATTTCTATTAGATGACGAGAGCAAATGGATTACGGGACAGGTAATTGGAGTCGATGGAGGGCTTTCGACCCTGAATATCAATTAAACAAATCAAGATTTCATTCTAAATCTTATTACTTTTCAATAATGAAAGATAAAATTTCTATTTTTTGGTTTCGACGTGACCTAAGACTTGATGATAATGTTGGTTTTCTAGCTTCTCTCAAAGGTGATAATCCGGTAATGCCCATTTTCATTTTTGATACTGAGATTCTCGAGAACCTCTCTGAGAGGGATGCACGTATAACTTTCATACACGATAGCCTCCAAGAAATGCGTAAAGAACTTCAAAACAAACATGATAGTTCCATAGCCCTATATGTGGGTAACCCTAAAAGTGTTTTTGAAAATTTAGTATCAGATTATGAGATACAGTTCGTTTATACCAATCACGATTATGAACCTTACGCTAAGAAGAGAGACCAAGAAATATTCGATTTTCTAGGTGAGAATGACATCGAATTCAAGACTTTTAAGGATCAAGTAATCTTTGAAAAAGATGAAGTAGTCAAAGATGATGGCGACCCTTATATTGTTTATACACCATACAAAAATAAGTGGAAAGAGCATTTTAATGCTGACGAACATTTGAACATTCATTATACCAGTCAATATTTAGGTCATTTAGTAAAAAATACCCGACTACCAAACTTAAGTTTGAGCGATATCGGTTTTAAAAAATCGTCTATTAAAATAACTGATTATGATGTTACCCCTACCCTAATCAACAATTATGAAGATACCAGAAATTTTCCGGCAATAGAGAGTGGCACCTCCCGCTTAGGACCACATTTAAGGTTCGGAACGGTATCCGTTAGAAAAATGGTCAAAAAGGCGATTGCCGAAAAGAACGAAGTTTTCTGGAGTGAACTGATATGGCGTGAATTTTTTATGCAGATACTTTATCACTATCCCAAAACGGTCAACGAGGCTTTCAAGAAAAAGTACGACCGTATAGAGTGGAGAAATAACGAAGCCGAATTTGAAAAATGGAAGAAAGGTGAAACGGGATTTAAATTAGTGGATGCCGGTATGCGCCAATTGAACGAAACAGGGTATATGCACAATAGAGTACGGATGCTAGTGGCCAGCTTTCTATGCAAGCATCTTTTAATCGATTGGCGATGGGGCGAAGCTTATTTTGCCGAAAAACTTTTAGACTATGAGATGAGTAGTAATGTTGGTAATTGGCAATGGGCTGCCGGAAGTGGTGTAGACGCCGCACCTTACTTTCGTATTTTTAACCCTATGACCCAAGTTGATAAATTTGATAAGAATAGAAAATACATTTCTGAGTGGATTCCAGAACATGATACCGATGACTATTTCGATAAAATGGTCGACCATAAAGAAGCCCGTGAGCGCTGTCTTAAAACATATAAACAAGCAGTAAGTTAATTTCTGTTACGAAAGCTTATCTAGCTAATTGCTGATCCAATCTGTTCTGTTCTGCCAAACGGTATTTTAAAATATTAACGTAGCGTAAGGCATCGCTAATATCATAGTCAGAATATGATTTTGATGCCCACTCCATAGCCTTATTCAAATCACCATTTATTTCGTTGATGATAGCCATGTTATAACAAGCTCTACCGGCAATTTTCATATCTGGGTGGTTAACTTCTTGTTCCCAAAGTTTTGCGGCCCCTTCCCAATCTCCGGTTTGTGCCCGACGCTGGGCCACTTTAAAATTATCGGTTCCTTTTACAAAATATAGTCTAGTAACTCTTTTACGCAATGGAATCAAATTTTGTCCATAATAACTACCCAAGTTGTTACTTGTTTGTATTACCGCTTCTTTACGACCAATTACCGCTTCAACCGCTTTCATCGGATTAATTCCCTCCCCTACGGTCACAATTTGATTGTTTTCAACATATTCATCGCGTATTAGTTTGAATTGGGGATCATATATTCTCCATCCGTTTTTAATAGCGGTATTCAAAGTAACTTTATGGCCGGGAACCGAAGCCTTGATACCCAAATTATTTGGTATGGTAACCATTTTGCTTTCATAGGCAACCTTGGTATCGGTATCATAAAATTCTAGAGATAATAGCACGTCAACATTGAACTCATCACATATTTCTTGTACGGCGTTCCAACTAAGCGCAGCTGGCAATACCCCTAGGCCCTTTCGTTGAACCATTATACTATCGATTATGGCTACCTTTTCGAATCTATCAAGTCTCGACAGCTCATCATACAGTCCCGTAACGGCGGATTCCGCTCCTTCTCTATCTAGATGAAGGCCTTCAAGAGATAAGAACTTTTCGATTTTATCAAAATTCTTATTGCTTTCAGAGGGTATGCTTCTATTTATGAGTCCGACATTTTTGGCAGATGATGGTACTGTAATACGAGCTGGCTGCAATACACCCATAGTAAGTGTACTAGTCGAACTACAACTGGCCGCCACTAAAATTAAACTGAAAGTATATAATAAGCGAACAATATTCTTCATGGTCTAAGTTTGTATGGTTTTTAATACACCTCGTTAGAAGTGGTTGATGTATAACTCTTAAACACCTATAAATATTGCCTTTCGGAGCTATATTAGAACCACCCATACACTTTCGGTTTGGTGGGTTTTGGTTATCTTCACCACAAATATCTACTATGAAAAAAGCATATGTTCTACTATTATTCATCACTGTCGTTTCTCAAACTGTCTCATCTCAATCATTTGATTTTACAATTGATCATTTTGCATTAGTCGTTGATGATTCTGAAGTTAGCGCAGATTTTTATGCCAACATTTTAAGGTTAGAAGAGACTCCACACCCTGACAAAGCCCCGGGATTTCGTTGGTTTATCGTGAGTGGCAGCTCGCAAATACACTTGATCGAAAAAGAATTTGCACCCTTCGAAGAGAACAAATCAATGCACCTATGTTTATCGACCCAAGATTTAGATGGCATGATTTCGCATTTAGAAAATAATGATATTGCTTACTCAGACTGGCCGGGAAAAAAGAACGCTGTAACCCTTCGGTCCGATGGTGTTCGACAGATATATTTACAAGATCCTGATGGGTATTGGATAGAAATCAACACCGCTGAACACTAAAACCTAATTTAGAAAAAATGGACTCGGTTATCAAGCAGATTTACGAATTAGGTTTCCCTTGGCAAACCCAAGATCCCTTTCTATTTTGCGTCTATCACCATGACCAATATCCGAAAGGTAAAGAAGATATGTCTCCCGACGCGCCATTAATAGGTCGAAACCTAGGAAAGGATTTTGTCGGTAAAGATGGCTGGAATATGTACCATGGGCAGACCGTACCTGGTTTTCCTTCGCACCCTCATCGTGGTTTTGAAACCATAACCATTGTCAACAAGGGTTTCTGCGATCATTCAGATTCTTTGGGTGCCGCAGGCAGATTCGGAGAAGGTGATGTACAATGGATGACCGCTGGACGCGGAGTTCAGCATTCCGAAATGTTTCCCTTGTTACACACGGATAAAGAAAACACTTTAGAACTTTTTCAAATTTGGCTGAACCTTCCGAAAAAAAGTAAGTTCGTTGACCCTCATTTTAGAATGTTATGGCATGAGGATATTCCCGTTATTAGCAGAAATGGGGCAAAGGTAAAAGTCGTTGCCGGCAGGTATGATGATACGTCTTCACCTGAACCGGCCCCGAATTCATGGGCCTCTGAAGGTGAAAATGAAGTTTCAATATTGAACATTCGTATTGAGGAAGGAGCAACTTTCTCTTTGAATGCCGTACAGGCCGAGACCAACAGAACTGTTTATTTCTATGAGGGAGAAATTATAAAAATTGAAGAAAGTAGTATAAACACCAATTATGGAATCGATGTAGATGCCAACCAAGTTTTAGAAATCATGGCCGAAGGAAAAGCAGCGCATTTACTGATTCTACAAGGCAAGCCTATAGATGAACCCATTGCAAAATATGGTCCTTTTGTCATGAATAGCGATGATGAGATTCAAAAAGCGATGAACGAGTATAGATTGACGCAGTTCGGTGGATGGCCATGGCCTTATCCTGACAATGTACATGATAAAGAAAAAGGTCGCTTTGCGAAATATCCTGATGGTAAATTGGTAGAAAAATAAAGATGAAGCTTGAGTTGTGGCAGCTAACTTTCGATTTCGCCCTCGTCGTACTTATTTGGTTGGTGCAACTAATTATTTATCCAAGTTTCAAGTATATTCCTAGGCATGACCTATTAAATTGGCATCAACGTTATGTGAAACGGATGGGAATTATCGTCGTACCCCTAATGCTTGGGCAAGTTGCACTTATGAGCTTACAAGTATTCAAACAAATATCAAGCTATTCTGTTGGGGTACTTTTACTTGTACTCGTTCAATGGATTATTACCCTAAGTTTTTTTGCTCCGATGCATCAGAAAATAAGTTCTGATAAGTATTCCGAAGAAAATCTAAACCAATTGGTCAAGACTAATTGGATCCGCACTGTGGTTTATACTATAATATTCTTATGGGGATCAATGAAAGAATCGGGCCTTCTCCCGTCATAATACAAAAAAAGAGGTCAGTGATTAAACACGAGTAATTCTCGCACCTATTGCTCTTAGGCGCGTATCGATATCTTCATACCCTCGATCTATTTGTTCAATATTGTGAATGGTAGAAGTACCTTTTGCCGAAAGTGCAGCAATTAAAAGAGAAACCCCCGCCCTAATATCGGGTGAAGTCATAGTTGTCGCTTTCAAGGTCGACTTGAAATCATGACCGATTACTGTAGCTCTATGAGGGTCGCACAATATTACCTTAGCCCCCATATCTAAAAGCTTATCTACAAAGAATAAACGGCTTTCAAACATCTTTTGGTGTATAAGTACTTCGCCTTTAGCTTGGGTCGCAACTACTAAAATTATACTCAAGAGGTCAGGGGTGAGTCCTGGCCAAGGGGCATCGGCAATAGTTAAAATAGAACCGTCGATGTAATTCTGTATTTCGTACCCATCTTTGTGCTTTGGTATAAAGATGTCATCACCTTTACGCTCCAACTGAATACCCAATTTTCTAAAAACTGTAGGAATTTGACCTAAGTCGTCCCAACTGACATTCTTAATAGTCAATTCACTTTTGGTCATAGCTGCAAGTCCGATCCAACTGCCAATCTCAATCATATCGGGCAGCATTGTATGTTCGGTACCACCCAATTCATCAACACCCTCGATTTCAAGCAAGTTTGAACCGACACCGGAAATTTTAGCTCCCATACGGTTGAGCATCTTACAAAGTTGTTGTAAGTACGGCTCACAAGCTGCATTGTAAATCGTGGTCTTACCTTCAGCAAGAACAGCGGCCATTAGAATATTGGCTGTTCCGGTAACTGAAGCCTCATCGAGCAACATATAAGTGCCCTTTAATTTTTTCGCCTCTACCCCATAGAAATATTCTTCTCTATTGTAACGAAATTTTGCACCCAATTTAATGAAGCCTTCGAAGTGGGTATCAAGTCTTCTACGACCAATTTTATCGCCTCCGGGCTTAGGTATATAACCTTTACCGAACCTTGCCAATAAAGGGCCAACAAGCATAATCGAACCTCTCAGGCCTCTGCCATCTTGTTTGAATTGCTCCGATTGCAAATAATCTAAATTAACATCATCTGCCTTGAAGGTATAAGAACCTTTTTTCTTCTTCTGAATTTTTACACCCAAGTCTTCAAGAAGAGCAATCAGTTTATTGACATCTACGATATCAGGTATATTGTTTATTGTAACCTCTTCGCCAGTGAGTAGTACTGCACAAAGAATTTGCAAGGCTTCGTTTTTAGCGCCTTGAGGCGTTATCTCACCTGAAAGTTGGTGACCGCCCTCAATTTTAAAGGTGCCCATGTAAGATGCAGGGTATTAGTATCGCTTTTTACCGCGATTATTGTTATTTCTTTGATTTTTCTTGCCTGAATTATTACGTGGCGACTTCGCCACCCTGTTTTTCAAGAATTGGCCGCTATCGGTAAGGTTTTCTCCTGAAAGATCAATTTGACCATCACTTAATTCATATAAGTGCGCAAATATCGCCTTATCATCTACCGTGTCTTTATTCCAGTTCAGGTAACACTTTTTCATATGATTGGCAATCGTGTATTCAAGCCCGTCGCGCATATCGCCTTTTTCCCATTTAACGGCAACATCGATCATTCTTTTGATATTATTGCCGTAAAATCTATACTTCGGAAAGTTTTGTGGATATTCTAGCGGATCAGGACGCTGTTGAAGCACTTCTTTGCTCGTAATAGGAAAGGGAGATTTTACGTCTAACTTAAAGTCGGACATAATAAATAACTGATCCCATAATTTGTGCTGAAAATCAGGTACATCTCGTAAGTGTGGCTGAATGTTACCCATCACGCTTATAATGGCTTGAGCAACCTTATTTCTTTCTTCATCATCCTCTATCGAGATGGCATAATCGACCATTTTTTGAAAATGACGACCGTATTCAGGTATAATGAGCTTTGACCGCTCAGTATTATATTCTAGGTTTTCTACTAAATTCAAATTGAGAAATTTTACTTTAAAAATAAAAGGAAGTAATCTTATAACGCCTGCAAATTAAGAAAATTATGGCTGAAAAACTATTTACAAAGATATTACTCCCTCAACTTGCCCAACTTCCTTATACTTAGCTATAACTTCTTCTGGGCTCTTTAGGTTAACGGTTACCGAAACACTGGTGTATTTTCCTTTTTTTGATTGTTTCGATTCAATGACAGCTCCTGTGTTATCGAATATTTTATGAATTTGCGCAATCTTTTCAGGCTCGCTCAGCACAATAAATTTGTAAAGATAGTTTGATGGCCATTTAGTACTTTCTGCCAATTGTTCACGCAAACGGGTATAAAATTCCTCTGAATTTTTCTGGTCCATAAAGTAGTTTTGTACAAAGGTACTTCTTAAATACCCGATTTTAAAATCATCACATAATGATTACTTTTGCACCTATAATCTCTATCATTTGAGTGTAAAAAAAGTAGTTGTAACCGGCGGCCCAAGTACGGGCAAAACATCTGTAATCGAATTTCTTGAAAAGCAAGGACACTTTTGCGTTCATGAGCTTATTCGTAGTATGACATCCGCAGAAAAAAACGAAGAAAAAGCCAATACATTCAAGACCAACCCCATTGTTTCGGTAAAAGACCCAAAAATGTTCAATCAAATGCTCTTAGATGGGCGTATTGAACAATTTCATACCCAACCGAATTCAGGGGCCGAGGTCATTTTTTTTGATCGTGGTATACCCGATGTGCATGCCTATATGAATTGTTTCGGTCAAAGCTACGATAGCGGGTTTGCACAGCCCTGTTATGATTACCGATATGACCACATTCTTTTAATGCCGCCTTGGAAAGAAATATATGCTGTGGATAATGAACGATTCGAAACTTATGAAGAATCTGTCAAGATATTTGAAAGCTTAGAAAAAGCCTATACCCATTTCGGTTATACAGTGAATTTGGTGCCCAAGGGAAATGTCGAGGAACGTGCTAAATTTATTTTGGACCATATAAAGTTAGACTAATGTCGAACGACCCCATCAGCATTTTACGGCAGTACTGGGGCTTTTCAAGTTTTAAGGGGTCTCAAGAAAATATTATCGAGGCCGTACTTAAAAAGCAAGATGTACTGGCACTTTTGCCTACGGGAGGCGGAAAATCGGTCTGTTTTCAAGTTCCGGCTATGGCACAAGATGGAATTTGTATCGTAGTATCTCCCCTTATAGCCCTCATTCACGACCAAGTAAACAGCTTAAGAAGTAAAGGTATCAAGGCTATAGCCCTGACCGGCGGAATATCTTTTACCGAGCTCAACAATCTGCTAGACAACTGCTTGTACGGAAATTATAAATTTCTTTACCTATCTCCCGAACGCTTACAGCAAGAACTGGTTTTAGAGCGGATTAGGCAGATGAATGTCAACCTTATTGCCATAGATGAGGCCCATTGCATATCACAATGGGGCCACGATTTTAGACCCGCCTACTTGAATTGTGCACAATTGCGTAATTACCTTCCGGAAACTCCGATAATCGCTTTGACAGCTACCGCTACCGATAAAGTAGCATCCGATATCGTTGACAACCTAGAGCTTTACGAACCATTCATAGTAAAAGATTCATTTTCTAGGGATAATATAGTTTTTAACGTTATTCAAGTAGAGGATAAAAAATATAAACTAAGGGAACTTTGCCAAAAAACGCAACAGAGCATTATCGTTTATGTGCGCACCAGAAGAATTACACAAGAACTTGCCCAATACTTAAACTATAATAGATGCAGTGCCGACTTCTTTCATGGTGGCATCACCCAGAAAGAAAAACAGGCAAAACTTGAAGCCTGGCTGAACAACAAGGTACAGGTTATGGTGGCCACCAATGCCTTCGGAATGGGTGTCGACAAACCCGACGTTTCACTGGTCGTACATTATCAAATTCCCGATTGTATAGAGAACTATTTTCAAGAAGCTGGTCGCGCGGGCAGAAACGGTGAAGGGGCACAGGCAGTATTATTGACCAATAAAATGGATGAAGAGCTCTTAAAAAACCAATTTCTGGGCTCCCTACCTGATATTCCGTTTCTAAGAAAATTATATAACAAACTAAATAATTATTTTCAAATAGCTTACGGAGAAGGTGCCGGTCAAAAGTTTCAACTGAATTTTAATGCTTTTGTATCCGCTTACGGTCTAAGCTCTTTTTTAAGTTATAATGCACTACGTATTTTAGACCAGCATTCGGTAATTGCCCTCTCGGAATCATTTTCTAAATTGACCACCATACAGTTTGTATGCAATAAGGAGCAAATATTCGATTATCTAGAGTCTTACAAAACCACGAACACAATTGTACAAACCCTTCTTAGAACATACGGCGGCATTTTCGATTTTGAAACCAAAATAAACACGGTATTAATCGCCAAAAAGTCGAATACCACTGAAGCAAGGGTACTTCAGGTACTTGAACAGCTTGCAAAAGATGAAATCATCTCCTATACATCGCAACATAATGATTTAGAATTAACTTTTTTGGTACCTCGAGAAGATGACCTTACCATCAATGTATTTGCCAAACAGGTGGGTGAACTTAACCGAACAAAAGTGGAAAAAATAGAAAGTATACTCAAATATATTAATACGACAGATATATGCAGAAGTAAACAGCTATTAAAATATTTTGGCGAAAACAGAGCTCAGAACTGTGGTATTTGTGATATTTGCCTTCGTGAGAACCAAGGGATTTTTAATACAGAAACTATTGAACTAGAAGTTATTAATGCTTTACGAAAAAAGCCTTTAAGTTCAAGAGCGTTAATAGCCCATTTAGATTATAAAGAGGAACATATTCTAAGAACACTAAGAATTCTTCTCGAAAATGAATTAATTAGAATTAATTCTAAAAACGAATATGAGTGCCGCTGAAGGTTAGCAGCATAACTTAATACTAAATTAAATGAAAGATTTACGCATAATTTTCATGGGTACCCCAGAATTTGCGACAACTATATTAAAAAGACTGGTAGAAGAAAATTATACTATCGCTGGGGTAATAACCGCCCCAGATCGACCAGCCGGCCGAGGAAGAAAATTACAAGAATCAGATGTTAAGAAATATGCCTCTGATCAAGGGCTGAGAGTTTTACAGCCGACAAACCTCAAAAGTGAAGAATTTCTTGCTGAATTAAAAAGTCTAGAGGCAAATCTACAGATAGTGGTTGCTTTTCGAATGTTACCTAAAGTAGTTTGGGCAATGCCCGATTATGGCACCTTTAACCTTCATGCCTCCTTACTCCCTGATTATCGTGGTGCCGCGCCAATAAATTGGGCAATTATTAACGGGGAAACAGAGACTGGCGTCACTACCTTCTTCATAGATGAGAAAATCGATACGGGTGAAATAATCCTTCAAGAAAGAACAACTATTGATTCTGAAGATAATGCTGGTATATTACATGACAAGTTAATGCATCTGGGTGCTGAACTGGTGTTAAAAACGGTAAAGCAAATTGCTTCTGGCAATATAGAAACACAAAAACAGGTTACTTCCGAGCCTGTAAAAGAAGCCTTCAAAATTCATAAAGACACCTGTAAGATAGATTGGACCCAATCTTTAGAAACCATTCATAACCATATAAGAGGTCTTAGCCCCTACCCGGCCGCTTGGACTAATTTCATAAATGGGAAGGATGAGATGTCATTAAAAATATACAAATCTACAACTGAGAAAGATGACCATAACTTTGCTATTGGCCATGTACTACACACGAAAAAAGAAATTAAAGTTGCCACAAAAAATGGTTATATAAAATTGCTCGAACTACAACTTCCGGGTAAGAAAAAAATGAAAACTCAAGACGTTCTTAATGGCCTAGAAATCGATAATTCTGCACGTATGTTGTAAAGCCCCGTTATCATTGGGCTGCGAGAGAAGTAAAAAAAGCCCTACTTTATTAACAAACCACCTTAGTTATCAACAAAAAACCTGATTTACCCCTATTTTACTTGCGTTGAACGCAAATCCGTATAAATTTGTTAGACGATTTAAATTATTATAACAACAATTAATTTAATTACATTATGAACAAAACAGAATTGATCGATGCTATGGCAGCAGATGCCGGCATCACAAAAGCGGCAGCGAAAAAAGCATTGGAATCTTTCTTGGGTAACGTTGAAGGATCTTTGAAGAAAGGTGATCGTGTATCACTAGTTGGTTTCGGATCTTGGTCTGTTTCTAGAAGAAACGCAAGAGAAGGAAGAAATCCTTCAACTGGAAAAACTATCAAAATCGCAGCTAAGAACGTGGTAAAGTTCAAAGCTGGATCAGATTTGGCAAATTCAGTAAACTAGTAGTTTACTAATCAGAAATATTACTAAAGCGCTCCTTTGTTTCCTACAATGGAGCGCTTTTTTTATGATACTCACCTTGATTTTTATAAGAATTATCTTATTTTAGAGTTAAATAGCCATTTCATTATAGCAATGACCGACGTTAAACCAAAAAAAGGCAAGCTTTTGATTGCAGAACCGGCCTTGACAGGCGATGTTTCTTTCAATAGATCTGTTGTACTATTGGCCGAACATAACGATGAGGGTTCTGTAGGCTTTATACTTAACAAGCCTTTAGAATACTCTATCAATGACTTGATCAACGAAATTTCCATTCCGTTTCAAGTTTATAATGGAGGCCCCGTAGAGCAAGATAATCTCTATTTTATTCATAGAGTACCCGATTTAATTGCTAATAGCATTGAAATATCAGATGGTATATATTGGGGTGGTGACTTCGAAAAAATAATAGATCTTATCAATCAGAAAACCATTTGTGAAAATGATATTCGCTTTTTTCTAGGTTATTCTGGCTGGTCTTCATTACAATTGGATCAAGAGCTTTCTTCTAAATCGTGGATTGTAGTTAAAAATGACTACGAAAGTGATATTATCAACAAATCTGCCGATGCTTTCTGGAAAGAAAAAATGTTAGAGCTTGGCGGTAATTACCTTTTATGGTCAAATTCGCCGGAAAACCCAAGTTTAAATTAACCCAAACGGGCGGCGGCATTTAATTTACCTATCAGATTCTTTGCCACATTATTAGCATATTCTTTCTTTCTGTATTTTCCTATCGGTTGAACACCTATTATACTATTCGTAATGAACAGCTCATCGGCTTTTTGAAGTTCGAAAGGTGAAATGGCAGCTTCCTCAAAAGAATAATCTTCTAATTTCTTAAGAATCTCAATTAGTTTTTTACGTAAAACACCGTTTAAACAACCATGGTCTAATGGTGGGGTTTTGATATGGTTGCCCTTTACCAAAAAAATGTTTCCGTTAAGTGCTTCTACAACTTGCTTGTCTCCGTTCAAGAGCAGGCAGTTTTGATAATCGTTCTCTTTTGCAAAAATGCTTCCTATAACATTAATAATTTTGTTGTTGGTCTTCAGGTTCGAGAGCATATCTTTATTTATATAGAAGTCTTTGTAGAGCTCTACTTCATAATCGCCATCATCGATGACGTAGAACGGATTTCTCAATTGAGCTACTTCTATAATATAAGAGACATTATTGGTCTCAGGTCTATAAAGTCCGCCATTGTTACGAAAAACAGATAAGCGCACTCGAGCCGACGCCTCTTTCAATTGACTATCTTCTACCGTTTCTAAAATTTTATCCTCAAGAAACTCCATGGTAAAATCCATAGGTATTTCCATTCTTAGAATACGCATAGACGCCATTAAGCGGAGATAGTGATCTTCCCAAAAAAACAGTTTTCCGTTCACCACACGCATTGACTCAAAAAGAGCGTCACCGTAGCGCAACCCCCTGTTGTTGTGGTCTAAAAAATCTGTTTCTTCATCAAGCAATCGACCATTAAAATTGACCATAAAAAAAGCCTTAAAAAAATTAAGGCTCAAATATAAGGTTAATGTGTTTAAGAGACTACTTTGACCCTAGAACTTGCTTTAAATCTGAAACCTGGTTTCCCCAAAGCATTTTAGCTTCTTCGACTTCGTCTTCTTCGGCAAAATCGCTAATGAAGAGTGAGACATCTTTGGTTATCTCGTCAACTATAATTTTCATTTCAAAAAATGAATCATCCTCATTCTCTACCCATGCAAATTTTACAAACTCATCGCTTTTTCTCTTTAACAACTTCGCTTCCTCCTCGGCTCCGTCCCAAATAAAAGTGAACATTTCTCCACGAGAGTTAACGTTATCTGCAAACCATTCAGAAAGACCTGAAGGCGTAGATATATACTGATACAGTAGTTGCGGAGAAGACTGTATTACAAATTCAAGTTCATATTTTATTTTATCGTCCATTCTTAACTTTTTTCTTGCGAGCAATATATAGATTTCCTTATGATAAAAAAATAAAACCTAAAGAATATTTTTGGTTAAGTTATGTTGATGGACACGAAATTTACTCTTATATTTGCACCCGTTTGAAAAAACGACCTGGCGAGGTAGCTCAGCTGGTTAGAGCGTCGGATTCATAACCCGGAGGCCGAGGGTTCAAGTCCCTCTCTCGCTACTATGATAAATTTTATGCTAAAAACCGGTATTGTGGTAAACAATCCGGTTTTTTTATAGCTATATTTTTAAGTTAGCGCTATTGTACATCTACATTTAATTAAAGTACTAAGTTGACCTGTTCTATCTTCTACAGGCTGACCTTCGATTAGTCTGGTCTTTTTCTTTACATTAATCAGAGTAACGATTAACTTTGATTTTAAACTGTGGGTATGAAAAATACAATATCTTTTAGGGTTGCCGATTTTATAAAGAACTACCCTCCTTTCAATGAAATCAAACTAAAAGATTTAGAAGAGCTCTCACAAGAAATTAAAATCGTCTATAAGGTAAAGGATGCTGTTATTTTTGATGAAGATGAGAAAGCACACGAGTATTTTTATATGGTTCATAAAGGTGCAGTAGCTCTATCTAGAAATGCAGATAATGAGATTGTTGATTTATGTGATGAAGGCGATATTTTTGGGTTACGACCCTTAATGGCCAATGAAGACTATAAAATCGGGGCTAAAGCATATGAAGAGAGTATATTATATGCCATACCCATCTCTAATTTCAAAGTTTTCACAAAGAGTCGCGAAGGAGTTTCCAATTTTTTAATGGAGAGTTTCGCCTCGAATACCCGAAACCCATATTCGGTAGGCAGAAAAGGAAAACTTTTTCAAGAATCCCCTGAAATATCGGTAACCCCGCCCACAAATGACCTTTTAGACCTACAGTCCGTCAATTATTCAAAGAAACTAGTTTCTTGTCCGCCCGATGCTACTATTAAGGCTGTAGCTACCAATATGACCAAAAAGAAGGTTGGTGCTATGCTGGTCTTAAAAGATAAACTTCCTAGTGGTATAATTACCGATAAAGATTTGAGAAACAAAATTGCTACGGGAGAATTTCCGATTACGGCACGGGCAAAAGATATTATGAGCTCACCGGTCATTACCTACCCTACTAAAATGACTTTGGCCCAAGCCCAAATGGCCATGATGAAAAGTGGTATCAGCCACTTATGCCTTACTCAAGACGGCACCCCAAATACCGAGGCCATTGGTATCATCTCTAAGCACGATATTATGCTAGAACTGGGCAATAACCCTGCTGTATTGATGAAGGCCATTAACAGGGCCCGTAAGTTTAAAAAAATTAAGCGTATAAGGCACAGTATCATGAGCCTTTTAAAAGGCTACTTAGCACAAAATATACCTCTTACCCTTATTTCAAAAATCATTACTGAACTTAATGATGCCTGCATAAAAAGGGTAATAAACATTTCTTTAAATAAGATTGATACCACGCCGCCCGTCAAGTTTGCTTGGCTCGCCTTAGGTAGCCAAGGTAGAAGCGAACAGTTATTACATACCGACCAAGATAATGCACTTATCTTTGAAGATGTACCGGAAGATGAGCTAGCGGATACCAAAAAGTATTTTATAGAACTATCAAAAAGAGTCACTAAAGGTCTTCATGAAATCGGGTACGAATACTGTCCCGCTGAAATGATGGCATCGAACCCAGAATGGTGTCTTAGCCTAACCGAATGGAAAGAACGAACCTTGCATTGGATCACCAACCCAGGTAAAGATGAAGTGCTCTTATCATCTATTTTCTTCGATTACAATCATACTTATGGTAATCAAGATTTGGTTCAGCAATTAACCGCCCATATTTTATCTACCACACAAAAATATCCGATATTCTTCGTACATCTGGCCAGTGGAGCTCTACAAAACCCCTCACCAAGCGGATTTTTCAGGTCATTTCTTGTTGAGGAGGATGGAGCCCACAAAGACTTTTTCGACTTAAAGCGAAGGGCGTTAATGCCTTTGGTCGAAGGGGCGCGTGTCTTGGTACTGTCAAACCAAGTGAAATCGATAAATAACACTGCAGAAAGATTCGAGAAACTGGCTGAAATTGAACCGAACAATCAAGAACTTTTTCTAGCCTGTTCTTATGCGACCAAGGCGCTGTTAAAATTTAGAACCAAACAGGGTTTATTGCATAATGATTCTGGAAGGTTTATTTCTTTGGATACTTTAAGTAAAGAAGAAAAAATAAAACTTAAACGAACCTTCAAAACTATTAAGGAACTTCAAGAACTACTTAAAATTAGGTTTAAAGTGACAAATTTGGTGGGATGATAAGCTTTTTCAAAAAACGGAAAAAAAATTTTCCTGACTTCTGGGTTCAATACGCTTCAAAATTTGAAACAAAACTGCCTACCGAACTTCAGAAGGTGAGATTCGTGGTGCTTGACACTGAAACCACAGGATTTGATTATGATAACGACCGCATATTATCGATTGGGGCACTGAATTTACAGAATAACACCATTGCCATAAATCAAAGTTTTGAA
Organism: Flavobacteriaceae bacterium MAR_2009_75; assembly: GCA_002813285.1. Taxonomy (NCBI): domain Bacteria; kingdom Pseudomonadati; phylum Bacteroidota; class Flavobacteriia; order Flavobacteriales; family Flavobacteriaceae; species Flavobacteriaceae bacterium MAR_2009_75. Next base: position 4,367,861 of record PHTZ01000001.1, on the reverse strand, counting down.
GTTTTCCTTGACCAACATTTCTATCATGCCAAGAACATCGAAATACATGGTATAATGCAAGAGGAAAATAAGGAAAGAATAACCGAAATTGAGGCTTTGATGTTTTTTCTAGAATTTATAGAAGATTCAATATTGGTAGCCCACCACGCGGGATTTGACATCAAGATGATCAACGAAGCGCTCAAGCGCCATGGTATGCCCAATCTAAAGAACAAAGTACTGGACACCTCTATATTGTATAAGCGAACCTTAATAAAGTCTCCTTTGCTTATACCTCAAGAACAATATACCCTTGATCAACTCGCAGAAAAATTTGACATCTCAACAAAAGATCGCCACACCGCTTTGGGCGACGCGTACATAACCGCTATCGCATTTATAAAAATTGTGGAAAAATTAAAATCCACTAAAAATTTTTCGATTAAAAAACTATGGCGCTAATTCCTGCTCCTTTAGATAGTTAAGCACATTTGTTTCTATACGTTCTTGAATATTCGAAATATCAGCTTTTTCAAAAGAAGTTCCGGTAATGTTATCGAAAAGTTCAATATACCTTTCAGATACCGATTCAATATAGTCATCGGTCATTTCAGGTAAGGTCTGCCCTTCTAGACCTTGAAAATCGTTTTGTATCAACCACTGACGAACAAATTCTTTAGAAAGTTGTTTCTGTGCTTCTCCCCTATCTTGACGTTCTTGATAACCATCTGCATAAAAATAACGGGAAGAATCGGGCGTATGAATTTCATCGATGAGCACAATCTTACCCTCACGGGTCTTTCCAAATTCGTATTTAGTATCTACCAAAATCAACTTTCTTTCAGCAGCAATTTCGGTACCTCTTTGAAAAAGATCTCTGGTATATTTTTCAAGAATTATATAATCTTCTTCCGAAACTATTCCCCTCTTTAAAATATCCGCCCTAGAAATATCCTCATCGTGATCACCCATTTCTGCTTTAGTGGCAGGGGTAATAATCGGCTCAGGAAATTTGTCGTTTTCCTTGATTCCTTCGGGCATCGGCACGCCACATAACATTCGTTTTCCCGCTTTGTACTCCCTAGCGGCATGACCAGACATATAACCTCTTATCACCATTTCTACTTTAAATGGTTCACACGCATGACCGAGGGCCACATTGGGGTCAGGTGTGGCAATCAACCAATTGGGCACAATATCTTCCGTCGCCGCCATCATTTTGGTAGCGATTTGGTTCAGTATCTGACCTTTATAGGGTATTCCCTTGGGCATAACCACATCGAATGCAGAAAGACGATCGGTTGCTATCATCAATAGAATATCGTTCGCCAAAGTGTACACCTCACGCACCTTACCTTTGTAAACGCTCTCCTGACCAGGAAAATTAAAATTGGTGTCGATTATGGTTCTGCTCATTACCTAATCTTAAATATTTATAAAAATGTAGACTGAAATTAATTTTGATGCTCGATTGTTTTATAAGCGTCGATAACTTTTTTGACCAGTTTATGACGAATAACATCTTTGTCATCTAAATAAACAATAGAAATACCATCGGTATTTTTCAATATCAACAGAGCTTCCTTGAGCCCCGAAATGGTTCGTCGAGGCAAATCGATTTGACCGGGATCACCCGTAACCAAGAATTTTGCATTTTTGCCCATACGTGTCAAGAACATTTTCATTTGTGCATGGGTAGTGTTCTGGGCTTCATCTAAAATAACAAAGGCATTGTCTAATGTACGCCCTCGCATAAAAGCCAATGGAGCAATCTGAATGGTACCGTTCTCTATCAAATGAGCCAATTTTTCAGCGGGAATCATATCACGAAGACCATCATACAAGGGTTGCATGTAGGGATCTAGTTTTTCTTTAAGGTCACCAGGTAAAAAACCAAGATTTTCCCCGGCCTCTACCGCGGGTCGAGTAAGAATTATTCTTTTGACTTGCTTCTCTTTCAAGGCCTTTACGGCCAGAGCAACGCCAGTATAGGTTTTACCCGTTCCTGCAGGACCGATGGCAAAAACCATATCATTTTTCTTGGCGGCATCAACCAACTTGCGTTGGTTCACCGTTTGTGGCTTAATGAGACGCCCGCTTACACCGTGTACAAGTACTTCTCCACTATTGGCCGGAGATTCGTAGTCTGATGATGTTTCGCTGGTCAATACCCGCTCAATAACATTTTCATCAAGCTTATTGTATTTAGCGAAATGAGTGGTAAGCATATCAAAACGTCGATCAAACTCTTCTAAAAGTTCTTCATCTCCATATACTTTTATCTTATTGCCCCTTGCGACAATCTTCAGTTTCGGATAATATTTCTTTAGGAGGTCTATATTTTGGTTTCCCTGGCCAAAAAACTCTCTTGGGCTTATCTCGGTGAGTTCTAGTATGAGTTCGTTCAAGAAGAAAGGTGTTAAAATTAAAGCCTCGCTATATTTATTTCGCTTGGCTGTTTTTTTGTCCTAATTTTGTTTAACAAACTTAACGAAAATTCAGTTTGCCTAACTAAAAACATATCAACATTGCTGCATGGCAATAATTACACTAACTACAGATTTTGGACTTAAAGATCACTTTGTCGGCACCTTAAAGGGAACGATTTACAAAGAACTTCCCGATGTAAAAATTGTTGATATTTCACATAACGTAAGTCCGTTTAACATTCAAGAATGTGCTTACATCTTAGAGAATTCCTATAAAAGTTTTCCCGAAGGCACTATACATATTGTGGGTGTTGACTCTGAACCGACCCCCGAAAACCAACATGTAATCGTTCATGTAGACGGTCATTATTTTATAAGTGCCAATAATGGGGTTATCGGTTTGATTATATCAGAGAAAAAACCAGAAAAAATAGTACAGGTAAATATTCCAAATCCGCTACATGGCTCTTTTCCCGTTATGGATGTATTCGTTCAGGTAGCCTGCCATATTGCCCGTGGCGGCACTCTAGAGGTAGTTGGGAAGCCTTTCGATACGCTCAAAGACCTGCGTGAGTTTACACCCACTGTAAGTGATAATGGCAACAAAATTATTGGTAATGTTATCTACATTGACAACTATGGTAATGTGGTGACCAATATTCACAAGAATTTCTTTGAAGCTTATCGAAAAGGCCGCGATTTTGAACTCACCGCTAGAAACACCAAGGTGAAAAAAATTCACAATAAATACAGTGATATTATAAATTTTGACCTTGAAAAAGGTCAAAGAAAAGGTGCCGGAGATCTTTTGGCCTTGTATAATTCTGCAAAGTATATAGAACTGGCTATATATAAAAGTGATCTGAATACCGTCGGTGGTGCCTCTACCCTTCTTGGGCTTGATTACCGCGATACGGTAACCATCAATTTTATGTAAGTTTCGAGATTCTGATTGCAGATTATAAAATGTTATTAAATTTGGTGGTTTATGTTTAAAACCACCAATACAGAAATCATCTATATTTTTGCTGAAACATTGATTTTTGTATTGTAGATTACAGAATTAAGAAACCTGCCATGCTCGCCATATTTAAACGCGAAATACAATCTTTTTTCACCTCACCTATTGCTTATTTGGTAATAGGTCTGTTCTTAACATTGAACGGTCTTTTTTTATGGGTCTTTAAAGGTAAGTTCAATATCTTTGATTATGGTTTTGCCGATTTGAGCAATTTCTTTTTATTGGCCCCTTGGGTGTTTCTCTTTTTGATACCAGCTATTACTATGAAAAGCTTTTCAGAAGAAAGTAAGCTGGGCACCTTAGAGCTCTTGTTCATAAAACCGATATCAGTTTCAGAAACCGTATTGGGTAAATTCTTGGGCACCTTGACTTTAGGTATAATCGCCCTGCTACCAACTATTATCTATGTTTATGCAGTTTCTCAACTTGGCACTACCGAGGGCAATCTCGATTCGGGTCCGGTAATGGGCTCTTATTTCGGTACCGTTTTATTAATGTCTTGTTATACCTCAATAGGTATTTTTGCATCCACATTATCAGACAATCAGATTGTTGCCTTTATTGCCGGTGTGATACTCTGCTTTATCCTATTCTATGGTTTTGAAGGTATATCGACCCTATTGACTGATGGTCAAACTTCCTTAATCATCAAAAGTCTGGGCATGAAACAGCATTTCGAAAGTATTTCTTTAGGTGTTCTAGATACGAGAGATTTATTATACTTTATCTCAGTTACGGCATTTTTTCTCTTTCTAACGCTTTTGCAGTTAAAAAACATGAACCGTTGATGAAGAAATTCTTTGTTTCCATAGGTATCGCCCTAGCTGTTTTGCTCGCCATAAATATTCTCGCCGACCTCGTCTATGCCCGTTTCGACCTTACGGAAAATAGAAGGTTCACCCTTTCAAACCAGGCTAAAACCATAGCTGCCGAATTTGAAAAACCTGTTATCATCGATGTGCTACTTGATGGAAATCTACCTCCTGAATTTGCCAAACTCAAAAAGGAAACCGATCAACTTCTCGAAGAGTTCGCCTCAGAAAACAACAATATTAAATTCAATTTTGTCAATCCTCTTGAAGATGCATCACAAACGGAAAGCGTAATGGCTGAATTGCAAGGCCTAGGTTTGCGCCCCGCGCAAATAACCGTTGAAGAAAATGGTAAGATGTCACGAGAAATCGTTTTTCCATGGGCCTTGGTAAACCATGATAATAAAACGGTTAAGGTACCCTTGTTAAAAAATAAGCTGGGCGCTACTTCAGAAGAACGGGTCAATAATTCGGTACAACAGTTAGAGTATGCCTTTACGGATGCTTTAGCCAAAATCAATATCAAAGAAAAAAAACAAATAGCAGTAATCAAAGGTAACGGTGAGCTAGATGATATCTATCTAGCCGATTTTTTGACCAGTATTCGTGAATATTACAATATTGGGGCAATAACATTGGATTCCGTCGTGACAAACCCGCAGAAAACATTGGATCAATTGAAAGGTTATGATCTCGCGATAATCGCGAAACCGACCGAAGCCTTTACCGATGAGGAAAAATATGTAATGGATCAATACATTGTTAACGGTGGAAAATCGGTCTGGCTTATCGATCAGGTGAACATGGAGTTGGATAGCCTCTTAAACAAACAAGGCAATGCTATTGCGCTACCCTCAAATTTAAATTTGACAGACTTTTTCTTCCGGTATGGCGTTAGATTGAACGCTGATCTGGTAAACGACATGTATTTTACCCAAATTGTACTTGCTTCCGGTGAAGGCAACGACTCACAATACAATCCTGTACCTTGGTATTACCATCCAATGGTTTTCTCCAAAAATGACCATCCGATAGTAAATAATTTAGAGGCAGTCCGTTTTCAATTTGCCAATTCGATAGACACCTTGGCAAATCCTTACGAAAAAGAAATTCTATTGAGCAGCTCTCCTCTATCTCGTATAGAGGGCACCCCCAAACAGATTGACCTTAACATTATTAATACACCGCCCGTAAAGGAAGAATATAACAATGGTAACAAACCACTTGCCGTACTTATATCAGGCAAGTTCAGTTCTGCATTTAAAAATCGTTTAAAGCCTTTAAAATTAATAGGTACCAAAGAGATAGGTGAAGAAAACCATATGCTCGTTATTTCCGATGGCGACCTGATCAAAAATCAGATTAAAAATGGTCGCCCTTTAGAACTGGGTTATGATAAATGGACGAATAATTACTACGGCAACAAAGAATTTTTATTGAATAGCATCAATTACTTGCTCGATGATAACGGACTTATAAACATTCGAAACAAAAAAGTAACTATTCCTATCTTGGATTCTAAGAAGATTACAGAACAAAAAACCAAGTGGCAACTACTGAATATTGGGCTTCCAGTGGCATTGACCCTACTTTTTGGGTTTGTGTTCAACTACTATAGAAAGCGAAAATACGGCCAATAGATGTTAATAAGTTTGTTTCGGTAAAAAGCACAATTCAAATATCTTTGTTTGTCTTGTAATTTGAGGTATTTCATATACTTTTAGAGACAAAAGAGAACAATATATCCCACAAAATTGAAATAACAGTCTTCCTATGAAATTCATAGTATCGAGCACCTATCTCTTAAAGCAGCTGCAGGTCTTGGGCGGTGTCATCAACAATAGTAACACCCTGCCTATTTTAGATAACTTCTTGTTCGACCTGAAGCAAGACAAACTTACGGTTTCCGCTTCTGACCTAGAAACTACAATGAGCTCTGTACTCAATGTTGATTCCGATAATGAAGGTACCATAGCAGTGCCTGCCAAGTTACTACTGGAAACTCTAAAGACTTTTCCAGAGCAACCCCTGACTTTTGTGGTTGAAGACAACAACACCGTCGAAATTAGCTCGAACCACGGTAAATATGCCTTGGCATATGCTGATGGGGCCGAGTTTCCAAAAGCTGTTGAACTGGCAAGCCCAAGTTCAACTACCCTGATGGGCGATATCTTGGCAACGGCAATCGACAAAACTATTTTTGCCGCCGGTAATGATGATCTTAGACCAGTAATGAGCGGAGTATTCTTTCAGTTTTCTACGGAAAGTTTAACCTTCGTAGCGACTGATGCACATAAGTTGGTAAAATATCAGCGCAGCGATGTAACGGCATCTCAGGTTGCAGAGTTTATCATGCCCAAGAAACCTTTGACTTTACTGAAGGGTATTTTAGCTGGGAGTGAATCTGATGTGCTTATAGAATATAACGACAGTAACGCAAAATTCAGTTTTGAGAATACAGAATTGATTTGCCGCCTCATAGATGGAAAATACCCTAATTACGAAGCTGTTATTCCTAAAGAAAACCCCAATCAGCTTTCCATCTCTAGAACCCAATTTTTGAGTTCAGTTAAGCGTGTGGCCATATTCTCAAATAAGACCACCCACCAAATACGGTTGAAAATTGCGGGTGCAGAACTCAATATTTCAGCCGAGGATATTGACTATAGCAACAAAGCGGAAGAACGATTAACTTGTTCTTATCAAGGTGATGATATGCAAATAGGATTTAATAGCCGTTTCTTGACAGAGATGTTGAACAATTTGAATTCTGATGATGTATCACTTGAAATGAGCCTGCCCAATAGAGCAGGTATCTTGACCCCAATAGATGGATTGGATGAAGGTGAAAATGTGACCATGTTGGTTATGCCCGTTATGCTGAATAGCTAATCTGAAAATACACATATCAAATCAAAAAAGCCTTGATAAACTTAAATATCAAGGCTTTTTTATGTTCTATAAATGATCGCTACGATAAAAAACGAATCGTCATAAAGTAACTGGGCGATTCTCCATTACTCGCTTTTACGGCGTTTACGATAGGTAATATAAAAGCAATTATTCCAATACAGATTAGGCTAAGAATACCCAAGCCTAGCAAAAGAATTGCCGGTATGCTCAATATCGTGAAAAGCAACATACTCAATTGAAAATTGACAATTGCTTTTCCATGCTCATCCATACCTGCCACAGAATCTTTTGAAGTCAACCATATAACCAATGGAGCCAAAAGACCACCGAAGCCCGTAACATAAGTTAGCAATTGCGAAAGGTGCGTCAAGACCAATAATTGATTATTTGTTTCTAATGTTTTGTTTTGATTGATGATTTCCATTTTTTGATTGTTTTAAGATGTACAACTATATGACGAATAAAAGCAGAAAATGTTACAATTATCATCTTGAGCCGTAAGCCTTCACAGAAATAGCAATGGGAAAAACAATGTGGATTTTGCCCCAATAGTAATTTACTTAAAGTAACGGAGCCCAAAGTCTACTGAACGACTCTTTAAGCTTTCTGCGGATGCCTCTATCTTTCCACCGTTCTAGCTCGACCTCTTCGCAATCTTCTAAATCAGCGATGAAGATGTCGGCCATCTCTTGATTTATTCTCTTGTTGTAAATCATGGCATTGATTTCAAAATTCAAAGCGAAACTTCGATAGTCAAGATTGGCTGTACCTACCGATGAAAACATGTTATCTACAATCATGGTTTTCGCATGTATAAAACCCTTGCAATACCTGTATAATTTAATTCCAGATTCCAAACACTGCTCGATGTAAGAATCAGAAGCGTACTGGGCAGCCCAAGAATCAGATTCGTAGGGAAGTATTACCCGCACATCAATTCCACTTCGTGCTGCTGTCGTCAGAGCCGTGAGAATAGCATCATTAGGCATAAAATATGGCGTAGTAAGATAAATACGATTATGTGCAGAAGACATGGCGCAAAATATAGCTTCCATAATGTTCGCCCAATCTGTATCAGGTCCACTAGCTGCTATTTGAATTGCTACTGGATCTTGTGATTCAGGCTTTGCTTTAGGAAATAAATGTTCATCAATTTGCAATTCGTTTTTAGAAGCAAAATTCCAACTTAACAAAAACGAAGATTGCAAGGCACCTACTGAACCACCTTTCAGCTTCAGGTGTGTATCTCTCCAATACCGTTCGTTTTTATATGAGTTATCATATTTCTGATCAAGGTTGATTCCGCCAACATAGCCGATGCATCCATCAATTACTACAATTTTACGGTGATCTCTATAATTAAGCTTACTGGTCGAATTAGAGAATAACACGGGCATAAAAGGGTAATGCTCTACCCCTGCAGCATTCATTTTTCTTTTGTATTTTCTTGAGATATCACTGCCTACATCATCATAGATCAATCTAACACTTACACCATCCCTTGCCTTTTCACATAGAATATCGATAAGTTCTGCTCCTAGCTTATCATCGAAAAGCACAAAATACTCTATATGAATATGTTTCTTTGCGCCTCTTAAATCTTTTCGAAGTTTTTCGAACTTGTTCTCACCGTTTATTAATATCTCAACATCATTATCGAAAGTGAGTACAGCTTTCTCATTGTTCTTCAGCAATTTGTATATCTTGAAAATACCGTTGCCAAAAGTTTCTTCGAAATCTTCCCGTTCTTCTTGATCTAGTTTAAAATCTTTGCGCCATGCTTTAATTCTGTCATTATCTAAAAGGTATTTTTTTTCGAAAATTTTAGATTTTCGATAATCCTGCCCAAAAAAATAATAGACGACTAAACCAAGAACTGGTAAAACCGCTAAAGCAAAAAGAAAAGAAAGCGTTTTGACGGGGTTCTTATTCTTGAGAAGAATAAAAACGCAAAGGGCGAGTACCAAAATGTAATTGACCCCTAAAATGATGAGCCAAACATTATCTCTAAAGAAATTTACAAATGAATCCATCTTAAGTAACCGAAAATAATCAGCTAATGTGACCTTTGGTTATAAAGATGCGTAAATTTTAGGTCAAATAATACTCTAAACGAATTTTTAAAGCCCTAACAAATAAAGTAAGTTTATTTTGCGCCCTTGTAATACCCTTTATAAGGTATTTCGACCGTATACTTCTTGCGAGAACTATTATTCAAATGTGCTTCTCTTAGCCAAGGATTATGACGCTTTAAAATTTTGTAGTTAATCTCATATTGCTGTGCGAAATCGGCAAAACTTAATACGGGTTCTTCTAAATCGACCTTAAAGGTAGGCACAGCTTTATACATGTCTTCTTCTTCAATGTCAAAACCGTATTTCTCAGGATGGCTTAAAATTTCTTTGATGGCCATTATTCTAAAAACATATCTACCGGTTTCTTGACCTAATAATAAATCATAATAATCATCGACCTGTTGAATTCCCAAATATTTGCTTATAGCCCCGGCCCCAGCATTATAAGATGCAGCTGTCAGAGTCCAGTTACCATATTTTTTTTTGTACTTATTGAGATAGGCACAGGCTACCTCTGTAGCTTTCTCTAAATGATATCGTTCATCAACGTTGTTATTGATCTCAAGCCCATATTCACGCCCCGTAGCCTTCATAATTTGCCAGAAACCGGTAGCACCCGCATGCGACACTACGTTCTGCAATCCGCTTTCAGCAACGGCCAGGTATTTGAAATCATCGGGCACCCCATTTTTAGCTAAAATTGGTTCGATTATCGGAAAATATTTATTAGCTCTCTTAATCAAAAGAACAGCATTCGACTGCCAATATGTATTTACCAAAAATTCACGGTCGATACGTTCCATAATTTCCGGATCATCTTGAGGCACTACTTCTCCTGCAAAATTGAGATCTTTAGGAATTTCAATTGCAGAAATTCGGTAACCGTCGGCAACATTCTTATCAACGTCATTCTCTACCACATCTTGATTATCGTTGTTCTTCTCGTTATCAGTATTCCTCTGTACAGCAAATATTAAGGTGCTAACAACAAAAAACACCCCCAGTAGCATCAAAATATTCTTTAAAATCTTCATCTCTTTATATTGATTGTTTATCAAAGTTACTATTACAACTCGCTTATCGCAAAATAATTGTGGGCAAGTTCTCATTAAACCATTTCGCCCTATGAATAATCATGGTATGTGTGCCATTTTTTACGGTAATGCAATCTTTTATATTTTCTATTGGGAAAACGGAATCTCTTTCGCCATGAATATGAACTATTTCTGCCGGGCACTTGCCTGACCGCCAATTTACAATTTGATCAATCGACCAGTCGATATAATTCTTATCTCTTATTGATAGATATTCCTCGTATAAAGAGAGTCTTTTGTTAATGGACTCCCCAAAGGCATATTTAGCCAAAATTTCAATGTTATTGACTAGACCTGTGGGCAACAACCTATGAACTTTAGTACGTTTTGCAAAGAGCATTCGCCGTGGCATCTCCTTCTCATTCTTTACACTAGAGACCACGATAAGTTTTCGCACAGGCTTATGTTTGGCCATCTCTTGTATTAGCATGCCCCCAAACGAAACACCCAGCAAAATAGGGTTTGAATGCTTTATTCTACTGTTCATTTTTTTTGCATAATCTTCAAAGCTCATATTTTTCTCGGGTGTAAACCAATCTAGAAGATGGGTTTCAAAAATATCTTCGGGCAAAACAATATTTTTAAAAATAGAGGGATTGGCTGCCATACCTGGCATAAAATAAACATGTACTTTATTATCGAGCATAGGTATTAACCAAGGGATTATTAGGAATTTAACAAATTTTTCACTACTTTTGTTGCTGACTTTGGGGGATTTCCATCGTTTACTTAACAAGAGCAAAAGTATAGAAAATTACGATTGGGGAACATCGTGATTTTTTTGTCTTATGCAACTACAAAAAATCAAACTATATGAATGAAGTAGAAATTAAGGACAACAGTTTCTTGCGTCAATTTGAAACCCAAGTTGAAGGTAAATTGGCTAAAATTGAGTACTCTTCGCAAGAAAGAAAAGTGTTTTTAACAAAACTGGTAATTCCAGAGGGTGTTACTACAGAAGGATTTAAAGAAGATTTTATTAAATCCGTTCTTCATCACATTCAGGAGCAAAACCAAAGAGTTGTTCCTACAAGCCCACAAATCGCCGGATTCTTACGTAAAAACAGGCAATATAAAGAGATGTTGCCAGTAGGTATTAGAATCTAAAAGTATTTTCAAGTATTAGTTTGAAAACTAAATCCCACTCGTAAAGTGGGATTTTTTTTGTTTCATATTTATAAAAGACTTAACCTAAGTATTATTTTAAGCGGTCAAAAGTGCTTTTTCAAAATTAAAACGCACCATACCACTCTCATCGATTTCGGTAAGTTTCACTTGATGTAATGTATTTACCAATTTTGGGTTCCACGGGGCCATTACCTTCACATAGTTTTCGGTAAAACCATGTATATACCCCTCTTTATTCTCGCCCTCGAAGAGAACCGTGCGGGTACTACCTAATTGACTTTCATAGAAAGCTCGACGTTTTTTAACAGACAAGCCCCTAAGCATTTTACTTCTCTTACTTCTCACATTTTTTGGTACTACGCCGCTCATAGTAGCCGCAGGAGTGTTTTCTCTTTCTGAATAGGTGAATACATGCAAATAAGAAATATCCAAATCGTTAAGAAAATGATAGGTCTCTAAAAAATGTTCATCAGTCTCACCAGGAAATCCAACAATTACATCTACCCCAATACAAGCATGGGGCATCACTTCTTTTATTTGACGAACCCTATCTATATAAAGATCGCTCATATACCTACGTCTCATTTTTTTCAACACTGCATCACTACCACTTTGTAGGGGAATATGAAAATGAGGCACGAAAGAATCACTTTTAGCAACAAAATTGATAGTTTCATTCTTAAGTAAATTGGGCTCTATAGATGAGATACGTAAACGATGAATACCATCTACATCGTCTAAGGCCCTGACCAAGTCTAAAAATGTATGCTCATGCTTTTTATTTCCGAACTCTCCTTTTCCGTAATCTCCAATATTCACTCCGGTAAGTACAATTTCCTTTATGCCTTGCGACGAGATTTCCGCAGCATTGTCAAGTACGTTCTGTAAAGTATCGCTTCTCGAAATTCCACGGGCTAAAGGTATAGTGCAGTAGGTACATTTATAATCACACCCATCTTGAACTTTTAAGAAAGCCCTGGTGCGATCACCTATAGCGTAACTACCTACATAAAAATCGGCATCTTCTATTTCACAGGAGTGAACCTCACCAAAATCGTTCTTCGAAAGGTCGTTGATATAGTCGGTAATCTTAAATTTTTCAGTTGCCCCAAGTACCAAGTCGACACCATTGACCGCAGCCAGTTCTTCAGGTTTGAGCTGAGCGTAACAACCAATTGCAGCAATAAAAGCTTCAGGATTTATTTTTTGAGCCTGCTTTACAATGGTTTTAAATCTTTTATCTGCATTTTCAGTAACAGAACAGGTATTGATCACATACATATCGGCAGACTCGGAGAAATCGACACGCTCAAAACCTTCCTCTTGAAAACCTCTCGCTATCGTAGAAGTTTCAGAGAAGTTAAGTTTACAACCTAACGTGTGAAAAGCAACTTTTTTCTTCATATTCACCTTCTACATTTTCGGGGTGCAAATATACAAACTTAGAAATAGTTAAGGGCAAACATTATGGGTCTCAAATTATTAACGAATTAAAAACTAAACCTAGTGTTTAATATTCTTCAAATATTTTATATTTGACCATCTCTCCCCGAAATTAAAATTCTTCCCCCCAGAGATAGACTTTAATTATTAACCATATAGTTAGTATCGTGATGTACAGATTAGGGAGTGCCTTGAATTACCGTATTCTTATTATTTTTTTGACCGCTCTTATAACCTCGAATCAGACCCATTCACAAGAGGCCAGTTTACAAAAGAAAATTACGATTGTTCAAGAGCTTTTAACCTCTGTAGAGGCCAATAAATTAACGTTCAATCAAGACCTTAAAACTATATCGCCCGGTTATTATGACTACAGTGTCGTAGAGGTGAACGGTAAAGGGCAAGAAGAAGAAACTATTTATTCCTTTGCTTTGTCAGACATCAATAAGAATGGTGTCAGGTCTTATACTAAAAAAGACGTGATATTAATCGAACTTACGGTCTCCGGGAAACAAAAGTTGATTAAGAAAACTACAGATGGTGGAAGCAAAATTTCATACCAGCCTACCTTTGTTATGTACGGACTTAATGCGGATAACGGGCGTGATCTTGAAAATGCTCTTGAAGATGCCATACCTGATGCCGAAGTTTTAGAAAAAGATAGGCTTTCACTTACTGGTTTTGAAGACCATCTCAATTGGTTAAAAGATAATGTAGGCAATGTTAATCTTCCTAAAGAAGAAGTAGGCCAAGAAATAAATACACAACCCGAAAGACCTGATTTCATTGTATTGGAACAGATCTTAGGGTCAAAAAAGAAGCGTTTTGAATTTAATCTTTCGGTTCTCAACCCCAATTCTGTCAACTATAAAATATCTGGTGAGGAATTTTTGATCGAAGTCGGCACAAAAAAAGGGGTGGCAGGCATTAAATATTTTGAAAATGATGAACTGCAAGGGTATACCGACCAAGTATTATTTTATGCAAGCTCTCTGGCCAATGGAAAAAGTTTGCATCGAGTACTAAGGGGTGTAGTGCCCTTAGCTGAAAGTAAATTCGATGAAACCGAACCCAATTTTTCAAAAATTTCGTTAGCACTCGACTATATCAATTCTAAAACAGGGCATGTAGAATCAGATGGCATGACCACCGCTCAAAACTTAGTTTTAACAGACCATATGGCCACTTTGATTTCTAAAGAAAACGAAGGCGATAAAAATGAAGAGCACGAATATCTATTCAATCTAACCGATATAAATAAAAACGGAATTTCAATCAAAGAAAAAAGAACACGATTGTTTCTTGTATTGAACACCAACAAAAGCAAAGCTTTTATAAGCCATAGACTAAACGGTGAAATCGAAAACTTTGAAAAAGAGTTGCTGATTTACTTTGATTCGTATGAAGATGCCCTAAGAGGTAAAATAGCCCTTCAAGCTTTAATAGACAATTTCGAAGATAATGAATCGAAGAATGAGAACCTTTCGGCAATAGACTTGAACGGTGCTTTGTCTCTACTTAAAAAAGAGATAAATCAAATCACTGGAACTGACCATCAAATCGAACAACATATAGAACTATTGGAAAGTGAGGAAAGTAGTTTCAAGTTTACTAAAATTGAATCCAATTCAAAGAAAATCACTGAAGTTGTTTATGAATTCAGCATTAAAGACTTGAACGAGCAACTTTTAGAAGTTGAAGTTTCTGGAAAAAGGGCATGGGCCGAAATCGGAACGAAATCAGCAGAAAAAGTAGTCAAAGTCTATGAAGATGGAGAAGTTCAAAACTATGTAAACCATATTGAGATTGAGACTCCCACCATTGAGAATGCCAAAAATATAGTGTTGATTTTTAAAAGGCTCGCAGAATCAATTGATTGACCTCCAGTAAAAATAGTTTATCTCAACTTTATTTAATAATTACGCCATTTTTTTGTCAGCTCGAAAACATGTTCTAAGATTTTGGCATCTTCTTCGCCAAATTCGACTTTTCTTCTGGCCATCATAACTTTGGCCGCATCGAAGGCCTTTGAAGTTGAATACGTTGTGAAGCCTGAAGCCCCGCCCCAACTAAAACTAGGTACAAAATTTCTGGGAAAGCCCGGAACGTAAATATTACAATTGACACCGATGACGGTACCTGTATTGAACATGGTATTGATGGCTGTTTTGCTATGATCGCCCATCATGAGTCCGCAAAATTGTAATCCGGTCTGCTCAAAACTTTCCGTAGCATAATTCCACAATCGCACTTTGGCATAGTTGTTCTTTAGGTTAGAATTATTCGAATCGGCACCAATATTGCACCACTCCCCTAATACGGCATTACCCAGATACCCCTCATGGCCCTTACTTGAATAACCAAAAATTACCGAATTGCTTATTTCGCCACATACTTTACTATAAGGCCCAACGGTTGTCGCTCCGTAAATTTTGGCACCCATTTTAACTACGGCATTATCGCAAAGGGCAAAAGCCCCTCGTATTAGATTGCCTTCCCAGATTTGGGAATCTTTACCCAAATAAATTGGCCCTTTAGAAGCGTTTAGAATACTATGTTCAACTATAGCACCCTCTTCAGCAAATATATTCTCAGGGTGTATTAGTGTGTTAGTTTTTGATATAGAAGCGCTCTCTCTATCTTCGGTAAGAAAATCAAAATCAGCCTGCAGTGCTTCCGCATTTTTCGAGAAAATATCCCAAGTATTGACTATTCGAAGCACGTCGTCTTCGAATTCAATTTGCTTATAGGTCGAAAAATCTATTTCTTCTTGAGTTTCTTTGGTATGAAAAGCTATAACTTCTTCCCCTTGAAATATGGCCTCATTCGCTTTTAGTTCAGAAACCAATTCAACGAGTTTATAATTTGGTAGAAATGAAGAATTGATTAGAACATTTTCCTCCATTTCGACCATGGGAAATTTCTCTGAAAGATAGTCTTCGGTAATTGTGGTCGTGGTAGTACCTAAATACTTTTCCCATTTTTCACGAATAGTCAAAATACCTATTCGTATATCTGCCACAGGGCGTGTGAAAGTAAAAGGCAAAAGATTCTCTCTTGCCGTACCGTCAAAAAGTATATAGTTCATTGGTCAGTCTATTTGAAGTAAAATTACATAATCTATAGACGAGAACTATTTATAATTATTGTATGTTTTTTAAAAAAGTAATGTGAAAGACGATAACCATCGAACGAATTAAAATTTTCCAAAAAAAAACGCCTTCGAGTTTTCGAAGGCGTTTGAATATTATAAAAATTGATTATTTCGTATCAGCTTCCTTATCGGCATCTGCCTTAGCAGCAGGCTTCTTTTTAAATTTATCGTACTTGTTCTTAAACTTATCGATACGACCTGCAGTATCCAATAATTTAGATTTTCCTGTATAAAAAGGATGTGAAGTTCTTGAAATTTCCAATTTTACCAATGGGTATTCCACTCCATCAACTTCTAGAGTTTCCTTTGTATTAGCGGTTGATTTAGTCAAAAACACCTCGTCATTTGACATATCTTTAAAGGCAACCAACCTATAATTTTCTGGGTGTATATCTTTTTTCATTCTTCTAAAATTTTACGCACCCATTCCGACAGGCACTCATTTTAAGGCTGCAAATTTAGTTAATTTTCCGTAAAACGCAATTTTAATTCTAAAAAAAGAATCCTAAAAATACATATCTTTAAATGTAACAAATTATAAATATCGACCACTAATCTCTTAACAACTTAAATCACACTAAAATGGAGGAAAATCAACCCAACACGGGGAAATTCGCTTTCACCTATGGACTATTAGGTGGCGGAGTGGGCATTATATTTGGTATAATGCTATTTACGATGGATATGCAGTATGAGCGTGGCTTTGCCGTACAAGCGATTAACATAGCCATATTGGCAACCGTCATAGTATTAGGCATCTTTCAATACAAAAAAGCCAACCATACATTTCTTACGATTTCAGAAGCGCTCAAAGTTGGTGCAGGCATAGCATTGATCGCTGGTCTTTTAGGCTTATTATATTTCTTTATTTTTTCTAATTATGTCGAACCTGATTACATGGATAATATGTATGAATTGGGTAAGCAAGAGGCGATGGAAAAGAACCCTAAACTAACAGAAGAGCAAATAGACCAAGGTATCGAGATGCAAAAATCTTTTGCATGGATAAATTATCCGATCATTTTAATTTTTAATATCATAATCGGTCTTGTGGTCGGCCTTATAACCGGTTTGATCTTAAAAAAACAAAAACCTGCGTATTGATTGCAAAATTGTATTTTTGGGCAGACCTATAGAACTAGTGAATGGATCTGTCCATAATAATACCCCTTCTCAACGAAGAAGAATCTCTGATTGAATTACATGATTGGATTGTTGAAGTAATGAACTCCAACAGTTATTCTTATGAAATAATTTTCATAGATGACGGTAGCACCGACAATTCTTGGAATATTATCGAACGCTTGTCTACTCAGAACAGTCTAGTAAAAGGGATTCGCTTTGTAAAGAATTTCGGGAAATCGCAGGCGCTTCATGCCGGATTCAAAGCAGCGGGCGGAGAAGTGGTCATTACCATGGATGCCGATTTGCAAGATAACCCTGAAGAAATCCCTGAACTATATCGTTTGATCAAGAAAGATAAATTCGATTTGATTTCGGGTTGGAAAAAGAAAAGATACGATTCGGTTATATCTAAAAATATGCCCTCTAAATTATTTAACTGGGCGGCCCGAAGAACCTCAGGGGTAAAACTGCACGACTTTAATTGCGGCCTCAAGGCTTTTGACAAAAAGGTTATCAAAAGCATCGAGGTATCGGGTGAAATGCATCGTTACATACCCGTTCTGGCCAAAAATGCAGGGTATGGTAATATAGGTGAAAAGGTAGTGCAGCACCAAGCCCGTAAATATGGTCACACCAAATTCGGTATGGAAAGATTTATAAATGGTTTTCTCGATTTGCTCACCATTTGGTTCGTTTCAAAATTCGGGCGCCAGCCGATGCACCTTTTCGGCGCTTTGGGGGTTCTCATGTTCATTATTGGTTTTGGCTTCGCACTCTATTTGGGTATCGATAAGCTATTTATCAACCCGTATGGGCGACTTATTACCGATAGACCTCAGTTTTTCATCTCATTAACCGCAATGATTATAGGTACCCAATTGTTTTTAGCAGGGTTTTTGGGTGAAATTTTGATAAGATCTCGAAAAAATGAAGCTCGTTATACCGTTTCCGAAGAAATCAATATAGAGGCTTCCCAAAAGCAATATTCTTCTTAAATTTAAAGACTAAAAATTACTACCCTATAACTATGGATGCTATTCTGAACACCGCCAAAACTTGGTTGACCGATTTTTTTGATCCCGCAGTAAAAAAAGAAATTCAAGATCTGATCGCTAACGATACCGACGAGCTAAAAGATCGTTTCTATAAGAATATGGAGTTCGGTACCGGTGGTATGAGAGGTGTTATGGGTGTAGGCACCAATAGAATCAATAAATATACCCTTGGAAAAAGCACCCAGGGACTCGGTAATTACCTAAAAAAGGTGTACGATGGTGAAGATATAAAAGTGGTTATAGCTTATGATTGTCGCCATAATAGTGATACCCTCGCTAGAACCGTTGCAGAAGTTTTATCTGCTAATGGCATCAATGTTTATCTGTTCTCAAGTTTAAGAACTACCCCTGAACTTTCGTTTGCCGTTAGACATTTGAACTGTCATGCGGGCATCGTGCTTACGGCGTCGCACAATCCGCCCGAATATAATGGTTATAAGGTATACTGGACGGATGGCGGACAAATCGTTCCTCCTCAGGATGGTGAGATAATCTCTGAAATCAATTCACTTTCGTACGAGGATATCAATTTCAAGGCGAACGAAGGGTTAATAGAGCTTATAGACAAAGAAGTGGACGAAGCTTTCTTTGAAGCTTCGGTGGCCAACGGAAATTTTAATGCAGATGGTAAAGATGCCTTTAAAATTGTTTTTACATCTCTTCATGGCACCTCTATAACCGCAATACCGGAGGTATTAAAACGCGCAGGCTATGAAAATGTAACCATAATTGAAGAGCAGGCTGAACCAGACGGAAACTTTCCGACGGTGAAATCGCCAAACCCAGAAGAGTCGGAAGCTCTCTCTATGGCCGTTAAAAAAGCGGAAGAAATTGGTGCCGATATGGTTGTGGGTACAGACCCTGACAGTGACCGTTTGGGCATTGCCGTACGTAATCTTGACGGAGAAATGGAAATCGTAAATGGCAATCAGGCTATGATATTGATGACCAAATTTTTATTGGAACAACAAAAAAATAAAGGTTTTAAAGGAAATGAGTTTGTTGCAACCACTATTGTTTCGACCCCAATGATGGAGGCTATGGCCAAGGCCTATGGTGTTGAATTTAAAACCGCGCTGACCGGTTTCAAGTGGATCGGCAAGATGATCAAAGACTTTCCTGAATCTGAATTTGTAGGCGGTGGTGAAGAAAGTTTCGGCTATATGGTCGGTGACTTCGTACGCGATAAAGATGCGGTAACCTCTACCCTACTCGCCTGCGAAATCGCTTCTCAGGCAAAGGCCAATGGCAGTTCTTTCTACAAAGATTTGATTCAATGTTATGTTGATTATGGTTTCTATAAAGAGAAATTGATTTCCCTTACCAAGAAGGGAATGAGCGGAGCGGAAGAAATCAAACAGATGCTAAAAGACTTTAAAGAAAACCCTGTAACATCAGTTGCAGGTTCAAAAGTTAAATGGATTGAAGATTATAACACTTCAACAGCAAAAAATGTACTGACTGGTGAAGAAAAAGTCATCGATATACCCAAATCGAACGTCTTGATCTATGAAACTGAAGACGGCACTAGAATAGCCGCAAGACCAAGTGGAACGGAGCCTAAGGTAAAGTTTTACATCAGTACAAACACGAAATTGGAGAAAGCAGAAGACTTCAAAAAGGTATCCGCTGAACTCGATGAAAAAATCCAGATGATTCTGAGCGAACTTAACCTCGGTTAATGGAGTATTTTAAAAAGATTCTTCAATTTGCCAGGCCCTATAGTAAATACGGTTACTTAAACATTTTTTTTAATATACTCTACGCCCTTTTCAGTGCGCTATCATTTGCTGCGCTGATTCCCATGTTAGATGTATTGTTCAAGCCCGAAAACAGGGTCTTACAAGAGCCGGTGTATACTGGCTTTGGTGATTTAAAAGATTATTTACAGGCTTATATTAATTTTAGAGTGACCGAATATTCAGGTGATGATGAAATGAAAGGCCTGATACTGGTAATTGGATTGGTGCTTGTTCTTTTTTTATTGAAAAATTTTTTCAATTATTTAGCAATGTACTTTATCACCTTCTTACGAAATGGGGTTTTAAAGGATATTCGTAATAAAATGTACCAGAAAATTGTAGAGCTTCCTATTTCATTTTATTCCGAGAAAAGAAAAGGTGATGTAATTGCTCGAATTACTTCTGATGTATTAGAAATTCAACATTCTTTCCTATCGATACTAGAACTAATTGTACGTGAACCCCTTACGATATTATTTACTATAATCATAATGTTCGGTATCAGTACAAAACTTACCATTTTTGTTTTTGTATTTATACCAATCGCTGGAACGATCATTTCTACAATAGGAAAGTCATTAAAGAAAAAATCTGATCGTGTACAGAAAGAACAAGGCGAGTTTTTGTCTATCGTAGAGGAAACCCTTGGCGGCCTAAGAGTCATAAAGGCATTTAATTCAGAATCTTATTTTTCAAGACTCTTTGAAAAATCTACCAACCGATTTTTCCGTTTCTCAAATTCATTGTTGAACAGACAAAATTTAGCCTCACCTACTGGTGAGTTCTTGGGCATATTGGTAATCGGAGTGCTTTTGTGGTTTGGCGGAAAAATGGTTTTGGTTGACAAAACCCTTGACCCTTCGTCTTTTATCGCGTACATGGGTCTGGCCTATAATATTCTGACGCCTGCTAAAGCAATCAGCAAAGCATCTTATGGTGTTAAAAAGGGAAATGCTGCTGCAGAACGTGTCTTAGAAATATTGGAGACAGAAAACCCAATTGTCGATAAAGCCGGTGCAACAGTAAAATCAAGTTTTGACAATGGCATTGTAATGGAGAACATTTCATTTAAGTACGAAGATGAATATGTACTCAAAGACTTCAATTTAACAGTACCTAAAGGAGAGACGGTCGCCTTGGTCGGGCAGTCAGGTAGTGGTAAAAGTACAATAGCCAACCTTGTCACCCGATTTTACGATGTCAATGAAGGCGCTATCAAAATCGATGGAATAGACATAAAAGATATTACCAAGAATTCATTACGCGGCCTGCTGGGCTTAGTAACACAAGATTCCATCTTATTCAATGATACAGTGGCCAAAAATATAACCTTGGGTAAAGAAAATGCTACCGAAGAAGAAATTGTGGAAGCTGCTAAAATAGCTAACGCCCATGAATTCATTTCACAATTGCCAAATGGTTATCAAACCAATATCGGAGATAGTGGGAATAAATTAAGTGGCGGACAAAAGCAACGACTTTCTATAGCCAGGGCTGTGCT
Organism: Flavobacteriaceae bacterium MAR_2009_75; assembly: GCA_002813285.1. Classification (NCBI taxonomy): domain Bacteria; kingdom Pseudomonadati; phylum Bacteroidota; class Flavobacteriia; order Flavobacteriales; family Flavobacteriaceae; species Flavobacteriaceae bacterium MAR_2009_75. Next base: position 4,346,390 of record PHTZ01000001.1, on the reverse strand, counting down.
AAAGAACCCTCCAATAATGGTGCTTGATGAAGCCACTTCGGCCTTAGATACCGAAAGTGAACGATTGGTACAAGACGCACTTGAAAAAATGATGAGAAATCGTACCTCTATCGTTATTGCCCACCGCCTTTCTACGATTCAAAATGCCCATAAAATAGTAGTTCTTCAAAAAGGAGAAATTGTAGAGCAAGGTACCCATGACGAATTACTGACCAAAAATGGAGTCTATAAGAAGTTAGTTGCCATGCAATCTCTTGGATAACATTCGCTAAGTCTCAAAAAAAATCATATCTATATTAAACCTTTCCCTATTTTAAAGGTCTTATAATTAAACCTAAAGCCTGAATATTGGTTGCAGAGGAAAACTTAGTGCAGCAATTAAAACAAAACGATAGCCAAGCTAGCGCTTTTGAGGTACTCGTATCGACCTACAAAGAGCCTCTTTATTGGCATATTCGTAGAATTGTATTAAACCATGACGATACCGATGATGTATTGCAGAACACCTTTATAAAGGTTTACAAAAACATAAAGAGTTTTAAAGGCGATAGTAAGTTATACACTTGGTTGTACCGAATTGCTACCAATGAGGCCTTAACTTTTTTAAAAAGAAAAGCAAGACAAAACAGTCTCAGCGACGGCGAAACACAGGAACGTTTGGTGCAAAATTTACAGGCCGATGTGTATTTTGAAGGAGACGAAATTCAACTTAGACTTCAAGAGGCAATCGCCACGCTTCCAGAAAAGCAAAAGCTGGTTTTTAACATGAAGTATTTTCAGGAAATGAAATATGAAGAAATTTCCGAAATACTAGAAACCACTGTGGGTGGGCTAAAGGCGTCCTACCATTTGGCAGTAAAAAAAATAGAAGCATTTTTAAAGGAAGACTAAACCTTTAAATCGTTTGAACGTCAAACAATAGCTATGAACAAACAAAACAATAAAAATCCATTTAAAACTCCTGATAATTATTTCGAGAGTTTTGACAGTAGGCTCAAAGAGAAACTTTCTCAAGGAATATCCTCCATTCCCAAAGAAGAAGGGTTTGAAGTTCCTGACGGGTATTTCGATACTGTTCATGATGCTGTTTTAAAAAGGCTAGATTCCCAAGATAGCAATGTCATTCAACTAAATCCCTATAAAAAATACTATTATTGGGCAGCTTCCGTTGCGGCTATCTTCATAGTGGCTTTAGCATTGAACATGACATCATCTGCCGAACCTACTTTCGAGAGTTTGGCCGACTCAGATATAGACAACTACTTTGAAAATAATGATATCGATTTAAGCACCTATGAAATTGCTGAAGTGCTACCCCTAGACCAGTTAGAAGTTTACGACATTATGGAAAACCGTTTTGTTGAAGAGCAAATGGTTGATTATTTGAATGAGAATATTGAAGATTTTGACGCATTAAACCTTGATTACGATGAATAATCTTAAAAATTATATACTGACCCTTTTTTTAATGGTCACCGCCATATTCTATGGACAAGAAAAACATAAAAAAGATAAAATCAAAGCTTTAAAAGTGGCTTTTATTACAGAGCGATTAGACCTTTCAAGTAAAGATGCACAGGCGTTCTGGCCTTTATATAATAAATATGAAGAAGATAGAGACGCACTACGTAATAAAGAACATTCTGAAGTTCGTTCTAAAATAAAAGATGTGAGCAGTCTTTCGGAAAGAGAGGCAAATGCCGTATTGAACAAATACCTTAGTTTTGAGGAAGAAGAAGAAGAAATCGAGCGCGATTATCTAAAAGCAGTAGCCAAGGTAATTAGTGCAAAAAAGACATTATTGTTGCTTAGGTCTGAAGATGAGTTCAAAAAACAATTGATCAAGCAATACCGCGAAAGGCGTGGTAATAGATAAAATATTTTTTTGATAACCAAAAAAAGAGGCTTTGCAGCCTCTTTTTTGTTTGGTTTAAATTGCTCAGGTATAGCAGCTCTTAAATAAGCTACCCCCTACCACTGGGGCGAGGTGGTATATTCAAAACTGAACATGGTCTAAGTTTTATTTAAAAACTAATTTGGAAATTCTGTTTTTTCCCGCAGCGTAGGCCACGGAGTCATTCTTGAATCGAATCGTATAAAAGGGTTCTTTAGAAAGTTCTGTCCAAGTGTTACCTTGATCTGAAGAATACGATATCCCAGTGAATCCTAAGGCCAATAGCTCCTTTCCTTCGGAATTGGGCACAAATTGCACACAACTTTTATAATTTGGGTCTTGACCATCTGCAATCAAGTGCCAGGTACTACCCCCGTCTTTTGTAATGGCCTTATTGCCGGTATTATCTTCGGGTGCGGTATAATCTCCGCCAAAGGCGACACCTACTCCTTCATCATAAAAATCAATGGAATAAATACCTTGTGTCGGTTCTTTGCTAACTATCGGCGTAGTTTGTATATCCCAAGACTTTCCTTTATCCGAAGAAAAATAAATACGCCCCGCTGTAGTGGCTACCCACGTTTTATTTCCTTTGACTTCTATATTCGTATTACTGGCTGCAAAAGCTCCTTCTCCCTCTATGGCTGCAGGCAAATTTGAACAAGGTAACTTTTGCCATGTTAATCCGCCGTCCCTAGTAATTATTATGCTTAAGCATCCGTTCATACTATCACCAACCGCGATTCCTTCTTTGTCGTTCCAAAATGTCATGGCATCGTAAAATACAGACTCATCTTCCTCCTCATAGACCAGCTCCATTTGTGAACTGCTACCGGTTTTAAATAAAAGGGCAGGGTTGGCAATAGAGAGCATAAAAAAATCAGTTGATGTATGTGCCACAGCCCTGAAATGGGGCGTTAGCGAATCATGTTTCTTGATATTGGTTCTCACTTTACCTGAGGTCAGGTCAATACTGCCGAATGTGCCTTTATCGGCTGCAAAGGCAAGACTGCCTCCCATGATTTCAATAGCCCTTATACTTAGTGAATCTTCATAAACAGTCTCAATTTCAACGTCGACAAACGGCTGTCTTTGTTGATTTTCCGTACAAGAAAATGATAAAATAAGGTAAAGAAGAACGAGAAGATGGCGCATGGGTATAAAGTTTCTCAAAAATAGAGGGATTCGAACCGAATACAATACCTTTGCACCCATCTTTTTTTTAGAAGCCTTATTTTATGAAACTACATCGAAACCTTGTCTTTGCCGTTATAGACGCCCTTAATCTCATCTTCAATGAAAGAGAATATGCCGATAAGGTAGTTCAAAAAGTACTTAAGTTCGATAAGCGATGGGGGGCACGTGACCGAGGTTTTATTGCCGAGACCACCTATGAAATGGTGCGATATAAAAGATTATATGCAGAGATTGCCGAGGTAAAAGAACCTTTTAGCAGGCCAGACCTCTTTCGTATGTGGGCAGTTTGGGCAGTTTTAAAAGGAATAAAGCTACCGGATTGGAAACAGATTGAACCGACGCCCGAACGTCGAATCAAAGGTAAATTCGATGAACTTTCAAAAATTAGAAAATATCGAGAAGCGGTTCCCGATTGGATAGATGAGCTATGTGCGAAAGCCTTGGGTGAAAAACTATGGACGGAAGAACTAGCTGCTTTGAATCAGCAGGCTGAAGTTATCTTAAGAACCAACACGTTACAGACTACTAAAGAAAAACTACGGAAAATATTATTGGATGAAGGTATTGTAACCGAGCCGATAAAAGGATACCCCTTAGCGCTACGCTTGCCTGAACGCGCAAATGTTTTTGTGACCGACGCATTTAAAAAAGGACTTTTTGAAGTTCAGGACGCTTCTTCTCAAATGGTTTCTGAACTACTGGATGTAAAACCCGGTCAACGTGTAGTTGACACCTGTGCCGGTGCCGGTGGCAAATCGTTGCACTTGGCATCGCTAATGGAAAACAAGGGGCAATTGATCAGTATGGATATTTACATCAGTAAATTGAAAGAACTGAAGCGAAGGGCGCGCAGAAATGGGGCCCACAATATTGAGACGCGCGAAATTGACTCAACAAAAGTGTTTAAGAAATTATACGGAACAGCCGACAGAGTGCTCATTGATGCACCTTGTACCGGGCTCGGGGTAATCAGACGAAACCCCGATACCAAATGGAAACTACAACCTGATTTTCTGGAGAAAATCACCAAAACCCAACAAGAAATACTGCGCAGCTATAGCAAAATTGTTAAACCGACAGGTAAAATGGTTTATGCGACTTGCTCCATATTGCCACAGGAAAACGGTAATCAAGTGAAATCATTTTTAGCTTCGGAAGAAGGTAAAGATTTTTCTTTGGTCAAAGAAAAAAATATTTTTTCTTCCAAAAGCGGATTTGATGGGTTTTACATGGCATTATTGCAGAAGAAGTAATCAACAATTACTATTGAAATCTGTTAACTTTTATTGAAAATTGATTGGGTGAAAAGCTGTAAATTTGTGCTTTCTTAAACCCATCAATTCAGATAATCAATGATCTTTTTTTTCGGTGATGCCAGTACCAAAGTTTTTGCTGTTCAAACCACAGGCGAAATTTCTCAAGAAGATACAAATAAACTTATATGGTTGTTCGGCAACCAACCTCAACTAAATACGGCGTCTCTTGACGCCTTTTTTGTTGGCCCGAGAGCTGCCATGATTACTCCTTGGAGTACGAATGCTACAGAAATAACCCAAAATATGGGTGTTTCGGGTATTCTTCGAATTGAAGAATTTCAAACGGTTTCAGAAGATTTTACTGATTTTGACCCCATGCTATCTCAAAAATTCAACGGCCTTGGTCAAATTATATTCGATATCGACGTTACCCCCGAACCCATTTTAGAAATCGAAAATATTAGGGCTTACAATGAAGAGGAAGGCCTTGCCTTGAGTGATGAAGAAGTTAACTATCTGAATGATCTATCGGAAAAAATGGGCCGTAGGCTTACCGATTCTGAAGTATTCGGTTTCAGTCAGGTAAATTCAGAACATTGCCGCCATAAAATTTTTAATGGTACGTTCGTAATCGACGGCCAAGAAATGCCGAGCTCACTTTTCAAGTTAATCAAAAAGACATCAGAGAAAAACCCTAACGACATTGTTTCGGCCTATAAAGATAATGTGGCTTTTGTCAAGGGGCCTAAAGCTATACAATTTGCCCCAAAAACTGCCGATAAACCCGATTTTTACGAAGAAAAAGAATTTGAATCAGTCATTTCATTAAAAGCTGAAACCCACAATTTTCCTACTACTGTAGAACCTTTTAATGGTGCAGCAACCGGATCGGGCGGAGAAATACGAGACCGACTTGCAGGTGGAAAAGGTTCTTTACCTTTGGCCGGTACAGCGGTATATATGACTTCCTATTCCCGCCTAGAACAAGACCGCCCTTGGGAGCAGGCCATGCCAGAACGTGAATGGTTGTATCAAACCCCTATCGACATTTTAATCAAAGCTTCGAACGGTGCTTCCGATTTCGGAAACAAGTTCGGGCAACCTCTTATTGCAGGCTCTGTGTTAACTTTTGAGCATGACGAGAAGAATGAGGCGTCAGGCCATAAAGCCAGAAGACTTGGGTACGACAAAGTTATCATGCAAGCTGGCGGTATTGGTTATGGTAAGGCGGGGCAAGCATTAAAAGATACTCCAGAAGAAGGTGATAAAATAGTAATACTTGGTGGTGATAACTACCGAATCGGCATGGGCGGTGCAGCGGTTTCGAGTGCAGATACCGGTGAGTTCAGTTCTTCGATAGAATTGAATGCCATTCAACGTTCAAACCCTGAAATGCAAAAGAGAGCGGCCAATGCCGTGAGAGGTATGGTCGAAAGTGAAGAAAACCCAATTGTTTCGATTCACGACCACGGTGCAGGCGGCCACTTGAATTGTCTTTCTGAACTGGTAGAGGATACCGGTGGAAAAATAGATTTAGATCAACTACCCGTTGGTGACCCCACCTTATCCGCCAAAGAAATTATCGGTAATGAATCTCAAGAACGTATGGGGCTCGTAATCGGTGAAAAGAACATCGACTTACTTCAGCGTATCGCAGACCGTGAGCGTTCGCCAATGTACGAAGTGGGCGATGTTACCGGTGATGACCGTTTTACTTTCGAATCAAAGACCACTGGTGAAAAGCCTATGGATGTGAACCTTTCTGATATCTTCGGAAGTTCGCCAAAAACCACAATGGCCGACAATAGTGTTAAACGTAGCTATCAAGCACCCGAATATTCTTTGGAGTTCTTTCAAGACTATTTAGATCAAGTACTACAATTAGAAGCTGTAGCCTGTAAAGATTGGCTAACGAACAAAGTCGATCGCTGTGTAGGCGGGCGTGTAGCAAAACAACAATGTGCCGGCCCTTTACAATTGCCGTTGAACAACTGTGCGGTTATGGCCTTGGATTTTAAAGGGAAGGAAGGAATCGCCACCAGTATTGGCCACTCCCCTATTTCAGGATTGATCGATCCCGCCGCCGGAAGTAAAAACAGTATCGCCGAAGCCCTGACCAATATCGTTTGGGCTCCTTTAAAAGAGGGCCTGAAATCCATATCTCTTTCCGCAAATTGGATGTGGCCCTGCAAGAACGAAGGTGAAGATGCCAGACTTTATGAGGCGGTTCAAGCAGTCTCCGATTTCTCGATTGAGTTGGGCATCAATGTACCGACAGGAAAGGATTCCCTATCGATGAAACAGAAGTATAAAGATGGTGATGTTATTTCACCGGGTACCGTAATTATCTCAGCGGCAGGCAACTGTAACGATATAACCAAAGTTGTTGAACCTGTTCTTGAAAAGGATGGTGGGTCAATCTATTACATCAATTTATCAAAAGATAATTATAAACTAGGGGGCTCTTCTTTCGCGCAAGTAAGAAATACTATCGGTAACGAAGCCCCGACCATTGTAGATGCTCCATACTTTAAAAAAGTGTTTAACTCGATTCAACAATTGATACGAGAAGATAAAATAGTTGCGGGTCATGATGTAGCTTCTGGCGGATTGATTACCACATTATTGGAGCTCTGCTTTGCCGATACCGATTTGGGAGCGAACTTGAACTTATCTGAATTGAATGAACAAGACACCATCAAATTGCTCTTTTCAGAAAATGCCGGTATTGTTTTTCAGGCAAAAGACAACAGTATAGAAAACCATTTATCAGAACAAAATATCGATTTCAAAAAAATAGGCGAAGTGGTTTCCAATAGTACGCTGACCATAAAGAATAACGGCATGGAGATAGGGCTCAATATCGAGTCTCTGCGAGACACTTGGTACAAAACTTCTTATTTATTAGACCATAAACAAACTGCTAACGATTTAGCTAAAGAAAGATTCGATAATTACAAGGCTCAAGCCTTATCTTATAGTTTTCCGGCAAAGCCAAAAATTGATTTAAAGAACTTTAAAGTCAATACCACCTCTCGACCCAAGGCCGCTATTCTTAGAGAGAAAGGTAGTAATTCTGAGCGGGAAATGGCCAATGCCATGTACCTTGCCGGTTTTGATGTAAAGGATGTTCATATGACCGATCTTATATCCGGTAGAGAAACGCTAGAGGATATTCAATTTATCGGTGCCGTTGGCGGATTCTCAAATTCAGATGTACTTGGAAGTGCCAAAGGTTGGGCAGGCGCCATTAAATATAATGAGAAAGCGAACACCGCAATCAAGAACTTTTTTGCACGGCCGGACACTCTTTCCGTAGGTATCTGTAACGGATGCCAATTGTTCATGGAACTTGACCTTATCAACCCGGAGCATGAGAGCCACGGTCGAATGACCTATAATGAATCAAACAAACATGAGAGTAATTTTACATCGGTAAAAATACAAGAGAACAATTCAATCATGCTTTCGAGCTTGGCAGGTACTACCCTTGGCGTTTGGATTTCCCATGGGGAAGGTAAATTTAGCCTACCACTTACTGAGGAAAACTATGATATCGTTGCAAAATATGGTTATGAGGGTTATCCCTCCAATCCGAACGGCAGTGACTTCAATACAGCGATGCTATGTGATAAATCTGGACGCCATTTAGTGACCATGCCCCATATCGAACGCTCTATATTTCCTTGGAACTGGGCCCATTATCCAAAAGATAGAAACGATAAGGTTTCCCCTTGGATAGAGGCGTTTACCAATGCTAAGGAATGGGTAGAGAATCATAAGTAAAACTAACTATAGAAATATGAAAATACGGCAAGCGACCCAAGAAGATATTCACGCTATTATAGCGATGATAGCGAATGATCAGCTGGGTAGCTTACGAGAAGATTTCCAAGAGCCACTTCCTCATAAATATTATCAAGCATTTGAAAATATTGATAATGACCCCAATCAGTTTTTGATGGTCATGGAAAATGATAAGAAAAAGGTTGTGGCCACACTTCAACTAAGTTTTATACAATACTTGACCTATCAAGGCGGCATACGCGCGCAGGTTGAAGCAGTGCGTGTTCATAAGAATTATCGGGGCAAGGGCTTAGGCAAAAAAATTTTCGATTGGGCAATCGAGTTTGCAAAAAATAAAGGGAGCCACTTAATTCAATTGACAACGGACAAAAAAAGGCCTGAGGCGATTGAATTCTATAAACAATTGGGGTTTATAGCTAGTCACGAAGGAATGAAACTACACTTTTAGCACCCCGTGCAGTTTCTTCCCTCGTTAATAAAACTTGATAGTGGCCCCTCTCTATTGAATCATAAGTTTACTGCTCCAAATTTTATCGTTAGAACTTGTTAACTTATAAAGGTACAGTCCAGGGGAAAGGCTATGCTTTTTAACAGTAATTTTGTTCTGACCCTTTTTTGTATCACCCTGCATTTCGTGCGACATTATTTTCTTTCCAGAAAGGTCGAATAGTTCGAATGTATAAGAGCCCTCCGCCTCTTCAAAGAAATATATATCAGCCTCTGCTTCAACAGGGTTAGGGTAAAGTAAAGATTTATTGGTGTCTTCGAGAACAAATAGCTGTTCTTTCTCTTTGTTATTGAAATTTACGTTTGATAGTACTAATTCCTTTTCCTCTTCGGTTCCATTCTCAGAGACTAGGTTGAAATTAATTACCTTTAGACTTGAGAAATCAGCCAATCCACTAGGGCCTTCAAAATCGGTATCGGACAGTACAAAGGTTTCACTATTGGCCGCGAGATTTACTTGGGCAGTGAAAATAGCCCCATCACCTTTCGTAAGCTTCACTTCCAATAAACCGCTACCTGCGGCATCAAATGCTAGTTTTGAATAATCTGAAAGGTCTACTGGCGTGAATCGAGGGCTTAGTGCTCTATATACTCCTATATAATTGGAAGTATTTCCTTTTAACTTTATATTTCTCTCGACGGGGTAACCTTCTTCCATATAGGGTTGTGCCGTTTCGGTAACCTCGTAGATATCAACACTGGTTCCCGCCGTAGAACTGTCAAGACCCCATGGAGCATCAGCAACGAAAAGGTCATCTGGCGTACCTCCCTTAGAGTTATTTACTCTAAATCCGAAGTCAAAAATACTACCGGTCTCAAGTGATACCGAATCAAGATAACCATCGATTGGCGCTACGAAAGACATGCTTTCGGTATCCATAGTTTCCGTTTTCTTGATGCCACCGTCAAGATTCAGTTGATCAGACCGATTATTGTTTACCAAATTCAAGGTTACTTTACCTTTTGCGTATTTTGCCGATTTAACAAAAACAGGTGGCGGCGTTGAACCCATATAATCTGCTATCGAAGTGTTTGCCTCTAAAAGGTTCAATATTTCATCTGCCAAAGCCAATAAATCATCTACAGTATTCGACCAAATTTGAAAGTTGTAATAGGCAGTGTTATCAGCGTAAGCATCAATATTCCAATGTGATTCTATTACAAAATTGTTATTGGCATTTAATCGAGCAGAAAATGTTAGTGCGAATTCGGTATTGCCATCGGGCTGCTTTATGATTGACTTGATAAAGTCTTTTTCACGCAATTGAATATTGCTGACCGATAGAAGCTGCGCACCTAGGAACCGGTCGCAAATAAATTTACTGTGCTCATATACCTTTTCTTCCGTTTTGATGACCATTAGCGCTCCTATATTATCAGAACCCTTTAGATAATCAACAGAGTAAATATCTGAAGCATTGGTCAAATCTAATAGGTCAGCAGGTGATGATTCAATTGTACTCGTTTCACCGACAATACCTAAAGGTACTAAATCAGCTAACGGAATTGAAGCTGCGGAATACTTGCCACTCTTGCCATAGTTAAGTCCTTTCTTTAACTTCTTAGCAGCGCTCTTATCGAAGGTATAATTGGCTTTTGCCCTATCGTAATTTCTTTTGCTAATCAAAGATGACAAACGGTCATTACTCTCAAGTCCACCACTATTGGCACCAGAAGTCAATGTAATTTCTGGACAAGCGGCAACCCCTGAACAGGCGGGGTCATCACAATCTACCAGTCCATCACCATCGTCATCGATACCATTCAAGCAATCTTCCTGTGGTACAGGTGCAGTTGGGCATCGAGCTCCGTCATTAAGAGATGAAGCCGGGCCGAACGCAAAAATATTCGAATCGATCAAACCACCTATAGTTATCTCGTGAACATTTTTAATCTTATAAACGGATCCAGTTTGGTTGGCAGAAACATAAAAGTTTCCATCTACATCAAAATACACCGCACCGAAGGTATAATTAAGTCCCGATAAAATAGGTACAACGCCTAAAACCGCGACCTGACCTGATACGGCATCTATTCGATACAGAATATTAGTACTTCTTTCAACAGTGTAGAGCTTATTATCTTGAGCATTAAATGCCCAATCATGTATACTAATGTTCTGGCTCAATTTTTGAGAACCTACATACTTTAGGTAATTGTTCGATTCTGGGTTCAAATCAATACTATAATAAGTCGATGATCCAGATCTTATATAGTACATACCATCTATGGAAATATCACCAACATATTTATTACCGCCATCTGGCAGTTCAGGTATATTGTAAATGTCTGTAGAGTAATCTTTGCCAATTCTGATGATTGACTTGGATGGACTTGACAAATAACCCCAAATATATCCATCAGATGAATTGTAGGCAGCAGCATTTATATTACCCGGAGCTACGTTTTCTGAAACCAAGTAAGAGCTTCCGGAAGCCAAGTCTAACGCATAAATATCATTATATTGAAACAGATATGCATTGAAATCACAATCAAAAGGTTCTGACTGAGCAATAAGCGATGTTTTCACCAATAATAATAGCATTAAGGCAGTAAGAAACTTTAGTGAATATTTAAAAGGGTATTTTTTTTCCATAATTTCTGCGATTTGGGATAAAAATCACATAGTAAAAATACAACTTAAACCATATGAATTTTCTTACAAACAACTTAACTAAATACATAACACGTTCAATAGCAATTTATTGTAGTCGAGTAGTGAAAAATTAAAGTGCATGACCTAACCGCTGCGATTAAGAAATTTGCAATGTTTATGATTATATTTTATCAATCTCATTTTAAAATACCGCTTGCTTTTCATATTTTGCATCGGGTTACTAAAATCCTACTATGACAGAAATTACTAGACTTTTCGACTTTCCATATTATCAGTTGACCAAATTTAATTTAGAGAAATCTTTGGTTACAAAGGTTAATGGAAACTGGGTCGCCACCTCAACGCAAGAATATGTAGACAAAGCAAACGCTATCAGCCGTGCTTTACTTCGAATGGGGGTCAAAACCAATGATAAAATCGCGGTTATTTCGATGACCAATCGAACAGAATGGAACGTTATGGATATCGGAATCTTACAACTAGGTGCGCAAAATGTGCCTATATACCCGACAATTTCAGAAGAAGATTATGCTTACGTACTCAACCATTCTGGGGCGCAGTATTGTTTTGTCTCATGTGAAGAGGTTTACCATAAGGTTATGTCGATTAGAGATCAAGTTCCACATCTGAAAGAGGTCTATTCTTTTGACAAACTTTCCTCATGCAAGAATTGGAGCGAAGTTTTAGACCTTGGGGCCGACATATCAAATCAAAAAGAAGTCGAGACATTGAAAAATAATGTCAAGGCATCTGATTTGGCCACTTTAATCTATACTTCAGGTACTACCGGAAGACCAAAAGGGGTTATGCTTTCTCATGAAAATTTGGTAAGCAACGCTTTAGAGAGCTCTAAACGCTTTCCTATTCTCGATGGAAAAACAAAATCACTTAGTTTTCTTCCTTTATGTCATGTGTATGAACGCATGCTTATATACCTATATCAATTTCGGGGGGTGACCATTTACTATGCAGAATCTCTAGATAAAATCAGTGAAAACCTTAAGGAAACCGGCCCACATGTGATGACCGCTGTTCCACGCTTGCTTGAAAAAGTATATGACAAAATTTTAGCGAAAGGTAGCGAGCTTTCCGGTATAAAGAAGAAACTGTTCTTTTGGGCCATCGACATAGGTCTTGCGTATGAACCTTATGGAAAAAACGGATGGTGGTACGAGCAAAAGCTTGCCCTGGCCCGTAAGCTTATTTTTAGTAAATGGAAAGAAGGTCTTGGCGGAAACTTGAGCCTTATCGCTTCTGGCAGTGCAGCCTTGCAACCACGATTGGCCCGTATTTTTAATGCTGCGGAATTTGGTCTTATGGAGGGCTACGGACTTACCGAAACCTCACCGGTGATTTCGGTAAACGATATGCGTGACGGAGGTTTTAGAATCGGTACTGTCGGTATTCCGATAGATAGAACTGAGGTGAAAATTGCTGAAGACGGAGAAATTTGTATCAAAGGTCCTCAAGTAATGATGGGCTACTATAACGACCCCGAAAAAACTGCTGAAGTTCTTATCGATGGTTATTTTCATACAGGCGACATCGGCGAAATTGATCAAGATGGTTTTCTGAAGATAACAGATCGTAAAAAGGAAATGTTCAAAACCTCGGGTGGTAAATATGTTGCTCCCCAACTATTGGAAAACCGTTTTAAACAATCTCGCTTTATTGAGCAGATTATGGTGGTCGGTGAAGGTGAGAAAATGCCCGCTGCCATCATTCAGCCCGATTTTGAATACTTGAACGAATGGGCTAAACAACAGAATATTACCATACCTGAAAATTCTGATATCGTACTTAACGAAAAAGTATTGCAGCAATATCAAATAGAAGTTGATGAGGCCAATGAAAAATTTGCCAAGTGGGAAAAAGTAAAACAGTTCAGACTTACTCCTGATATTTGGAGCATCAGTGACGGGCACCTTACCCCTACCATGAAATTGAGAAGAAAGATTGTGAAAGAAAAATATATCGAGCTTTACAACGATATCTACGGTTACTAGATAAAAAATTATAACAGCTATTGAGCCCAACCATTTGCATACCAGATTTTAACACTAACCTTCTCAATGCCTAAAGAGATTAAACCAGTGCTATGAACTAATCATTTTTTTGATTATTTATTATGCATGCATAATAAATTTTTCTTATATTTGGAATACCTAACTCCAACCGATGAAAGAGATTACGATTGACTATGCACTACGTGCTACATGGCAGGCCGTTGCTAGAATGTACAACGAAGAGGCTAAAAAGTTCGGTTCTACCATGGCGGTCGGTTTTACCTTGTTGAGTATTGACCCAAAAACAGGTACACCCTCAACATCGTTGGGCCCGAAAATGGGTATGGAAGCCACTAGTCTCTCCCGTATTTTGAAAAGAATGGAAGAGCAGGGTTTAATCGAGAGAAGACCCAACCCAAATGACGGTCGCGGAGTTTTAATTCACCTGACGGATTTCGGCCTTGAAAAACGAACAGATTCAAAGAATGTGGTACTGCGTTTTAACGAGACGATACGTTCAAAGGTTTCCGAAGAAAATTTAGAGGGTTTCTTTATTGTAATGAGCTCGATAAACGAAATGATTTCAGAAAAGAACATTCAAACCAGTGATAATGCGATCAACGGTCAGAAAACAAATTGACCACTTAACCTATAAATAATATTGAACAGTGAACAAGCACATTAATAAAGTAGCGGTTATAGGATCCGGAATTATGGGAAGCGGTATCGCCTGCCATTTTGCCAATATAGGAGTCGAAGTTCTTCTCCTAGATATCGTTCCGAGAGAATTGAACGAAAAAGAAAAGAAGAAAGGGTTGACCCTAGATGATAAAGTGGTTCGCAATCGCTTAGTAAACGAATCTTTAACAGCGGCCCTGAAATCTAAGCCTTCGCCTATCTATCATCAAAAATTCGCGTCGAGAATTACAACCGGCAATCTTGAAGATGATATCGCTAAGGTATCAAAGGTAGACTGGATCATCGAAGTAGTAGTCGAACGATTAGATATTAAAAAGAAGGTTTTTGAAAACCTTGAAAAACATCGTACTCCGGGTACACTGATAACATCTAACACGTCAGGTATACCCATAAAGTTTATGTCTGAAGGTCGAAGTGATGATTTTCAGAAACATTTCTGTGGCACACACTTCTTTAACCCTGCGAGATACTTAAAACTCTTTGAGATTATTCCAGGTCCTAAAACATCTCCCGAGGTTCTTGACTTCTTAAATAGTTACGGTGAGAAATTTTTAGGCAAGACATCGGTTGTTGCCAAAGATACTCCCGCTTTTATCGGAAACCGAATTGGCATTTTCAGCATTCAGAGTCTTTTTCATATGGTAAAAGATATGGGCATGACGGTAGAAGAGGTCGACAAACTAACTGGGCCGGTTATCGGCAGACCAAAATCTGCCACTTTTAGAACCGTAGATGTTGTTGGTTTAGACACTTTGGTGCATGTAGCCAATGGAATTTACGAAAATTGTAAAAGTGACGAGCGCCACGAAATTTTCAAACTACCCAACTTTATCGATACCATGATGGAAAACAAATGGTTGGGAAGTAAAACAGGCCAAGGCTTTTACAAAAAAACCAAAGGTAAAGATGGAAAGACCGAGATTCTGACCTTGGATTTAAATACTATGGACTATCGGTCAAAGAAAAGTGCCAAGTTTGCAACTTTAGAGCTGACTAAAACGATAGATAAGGTAATCGACCGTTTTAGCGTTTTGACAGGTGGCAAAGACAAGGCAGGAGAGTTTTACAGAAAGAGCTTTGGTCAACTTTTTGCTTATGTCTCGCATAGAATTCCTGAAATTTCAGATGAACTCTACAAAATAGATGATGCCATGAAGGCCGGTTTCGGCTGGGAACACGGCCCATTTCAAATTTGGGATGCCGTTGGGCTCGATAAGGGCTTAGAATTTATAAAGAATGAAAACCAAACGGCTGCAGCGTGGGTCGAAGAAATGAAAGCAGCGGGCATCGACTCATTTTATTCCGTAAAAGATGGTGCTACTTATTTCTACGACATTTCGAAGAAGGCCATGCAAAAAGTACCTGGTCAGGATGCATTCATTATTCTTGACAATATTAGAGAATCGAAAGAGGTTTTCAAAAACAATGGTGTTGTTGTAGAAGATTTAGGTGACGGCATTTTAAATGTTGAATTTCAGTCTAAAATGAACACCATTGGTGGTGATGTATTGTCGGGCTTGAACAAAGCCCTAGACATGGCAGAAAAAGATTACCAAGGCTTAGTGGTAGGTAATCAGGCAGCCAACTTTTCAGTAGGTGCGAATATCGGAATGATATTTATGATGGCCGTTGAACAAGAGTACGATGAATTGAACATGGCTATCAAAATGTTTCAAGATACGATGATGCGTATGCGCTACTCTTCTATTCCGACGGTGTCAGCTCCTCATGGGATGACGCTAGGTGGAGGCTGTGAACTTTCCTTACATGCCGATAAAGTTGTGGCAGCTGCCGAGACCTATATCGGCTTGGTCGAATTTGGTGTAGGAGTGATTCCTGGTGGTGGAGGCTCAAAAGAGTTTGCAGTTCGTGCCCAAGATACATTCAAGAAAAACGATGTTGAGTTAAACGTTTTGCAAGAATATTTCTTGACCATCGGTATGGCAAAAGTATCTACTTCCGCCTACGAAGCATACGATTTGGGCATTCTTCAAAAAGGCAAAGATATTGTGGTAGTAAACAAAGACCGGCAAATCGCCACAGCGAAAGCACACGCTAAATTGATGGCAGAATCGGGTTATACCCAACCAGTGAAGCGAAAAGATATTAAAGTGCTCGGCAAGCAAGCATTGGGTATGTTTTTAGTCGGTACCGACTCGATGGAGGCAAGCCACTATATTAGCGAACATGATAAGAAAATCGCCAATAAACTTGCCTATGTAATGGCAGGTGGTGACTTGTCAGAGCCGACTATGGTCGATGAACAATACCTTCTTGATTTAGAACGAGAAGCATTTTTATCTCTATGTACAGAAAGAAAGACGTTGGAAAGGATACAACATATGTTGAAAACAGGAAAACCACTTAGAAACTAAAAAAATGAGAACAGCATATATAGTAAAAGGATATAGAACTGCAGTTGGAAAATCGGGTAAAGGAGGATTTCGCTTTAAGAGAGCAGATGAACTTGCAGCAGAAACCATTCAATATTTGATGGGTAAATTACCTGATTTTGACAAAAAGAGAATTGATGATGTTATTGTAGGTAATGCCATGCCCGAAGGATCACAAGGTCTTAATATGGGAAGGTTAATTTCTCTTATGGGCCTAGATATTGTGGATGTTCCCGGTGTTACCGTAAACCGTTTTTGTTCGTCGGGACTAGAGACGATAGGTATCGCTACCGCCAAAATACAATCAGGAATGGCCGATTGTATTATCGCTGGAGGCGTTGAAAGTATGAGCTCCGTTCCCATGACAGGTTTTAAGACCGAATTGAACTATGACCTCGTCAAATCGGGTCACGAAGATTATTATTGGGGAATGGGAAACACTGCTGAAGCTGTAGCCCAAGAATTTAAAGTTTCACGAACAGATCAAGATGAGTTTGCGTTCAACTCACATCAAAAAGCTTTGAAAGCACAAGCGGAAGATAGGTTTCAAGATCAAATTGTACCTATTGAAGTTGAGCAGACTTATGTAAATGAAGGTAAGAAAGAAACAAAAAAATATACGGTCACCAAAGATGAAGGGCCACGTGCCGATACTTCCCTTGAAGTGCTTGGTAAATTAAGACCCGTTTTTGCGGCAAATGGAAGTGTAACGGCAGGAAATTCATCGCAGACAAGTGATGGTGCCGCATTTGTTATGGTGATGAGTGAAGAAATGGTCAAAGAACTGAACTTAGAACCAGAAGCGAGATTGGTCAGTTATGCCGCTGCCGGTGTCGAGCCTCGTATAATGGGTATAGGCCCCGTTAAGGCAGTTCCAAAGGCATTGAATCAGGCCGGTCTCAAGCAGAGCGACGTTGAACTTATTGAATTGAACGAAGCATTCGCTTCACAATCAATAGCCGTCATTCGTGAACTTGGCTTGAATGGTGATATTGTTAACGTAAACGGCGGTGCAATCGCTTTGGGCCATCCACTCGGCTGTACAGGGGGTAAGCTCTCTGTTCAACTGTTCGATGAAATGCGAAAACGCAACATGCAAGGCAAGCATGGACTTGTTACTATGTGCGTGGGTACCGGGCAAGGTGCCGCTGGAATTTTCGAGTTTTTGAAATAGTCTTGTTTACTATCAAAAATTGAATGATCGTATAGGAGCTAGGCTACCTACAGATTTTCTTAATACTTAAACTAACAACAACAACATGAGTACTGAAACAATTCAAAAAGATAACCTTTTGAGAGGAGGGCAATTCTTGGTCAAGGAGACTAAATGCGAAGACATTTTCACCTTAGAAGACCTCAATGAAGAACAACGCATGATGCGTGAGAGCACCAAAGAATTTGTTGATCGTGAACTTTGGGCCCATTGGGAACGTTTTGAGAAAAAAGATTATGCCTATACCGAAGAGTGTATGCGTAAAGCCGGTGAGTTGGGCCTTTTAAGCGTCGCCGTACCAGAAGCTTACGGTGGTATGGGAATGGGTTTTGTTTCTACCATGTTGGTCTGTGATTATATTTCTGGGGCTACTGGTTCGTTCAGTACCGCCTTTGGGGCACACACCGGTATCGGAACGATGCCAATTACCCTGTACGGTACGGAAGAGCAAAAGCTCAAATATGTGCCAAAACTGGCTTCCGGTGAATGGTTCGGTGCCTATTGCTTAACAGAACCCGGGGCGGGATCTGATGCGAACTCTGGGAAAACTAAAGCTGTTTTATCCGAAGATGGTAAGCACTATAGCATTACCGGGCAGAAAATGTGGATTTCGAATGCCGGATTTTGTAACCTGTTTATTGTATTCGCTCGAATAGAAGATGATAAGAATATTACAGGGTTCATCGTCGAAAACGATCCTAAAAATGGAATAAGCTTAGGAGAAGAAGAAAAGAAATTAGGTATACACTCCTCCTCTACTCGCCAAGTTTTCTTTAACGAGACCAAAGTGCCAGTTGAGAATATGCTTTCTGAAAGAGGCAATGGTTTTAAAATCGCCATGAACGCTCTTAATGTGGGTAGAATTAAGTTGGCAGCTGCCTGTCTAGAAGCACAGCGACGCGTTGTAACCGAAGGTGTCAAGTATGCCAATGAAAGAGTTCAATTCAAAACCCCGATTATAAATTTTGGTGCAATTAAAGCTAAAATCGCGGATATGGCCGTGAATGCTTACGCTGGTGAATCGGCTTGTTACCGAGCTGCGAAAAATATAGAGGATAGAATCGAGATTCGTCAGTCGGAAGGAAACTCACATCAAGAAGCTGAATTAAAAGGAGTTGAAGAGTACGCTATCGAATGTTCTATTTTGAAAGTAGCGGTTTCTGAAGATGTACAGCAAACCACCGATGAAGGTGTTCAAATTTATGGAGGTATGGGCTTCAGTGCCGATGCACCAATGGAAAAGGCTTGGCGTGACGCGCGTATCGCCCGAATCTATGAAGGAACCAATGAAATCAACAGAATGCTAGCAGTAGGAATGTTGGTCAAGAAGGCTATGAAAGGTCATGTAGACCTATTGGGCCCGGCAACTGCCGTCGCCGATGAACTTATGGGTATACCTTCTTTCGATACTCCGGATTTTTCTGAACTTTTTTCAGAGGAAAAAGATTTGCTTTCCAGATTAAAAAAGGTCTTTCTTATGGTAGCCGGAAGCGCTGTTCAAAAATTCGGTCCCGAATTGGAGAACCATCAACAGTTGATGTTGGCCGCATCCGATATTCTTATTGAAGTGTATATGGCAGAAAGCACCATTTTAAGAACGGAAAAAAATGCAAAACGTTTTGGCGAAGAGGCACAAGCGACTCAAATCGCCATGGCCAAACTCTATTTATACAATGCTACCGAAACCGTTATCAGAAAAGGAAAAGAGGCAATTATCTCTTTTGCTGAAGGAGACGAGCAAAGAATGATGCTTATGGGGCTTAAAAGGTTCACTAAATATACAAACAACCCCAATGTGGTTGCCCTACGAACCCAGATAGCAGATAAGGTTTCATCTGACAACACCTATTCGTTCGACTAATTCAAATATGTGTTTCTTGTGCTTAGGCATAAAAAAACCGCCCATTGGGCGGTTTTTTTATGTATCACTTTTAACAAAATAAAGCTCTACTCTCGCATAGACTCCAATATTTTCTCTTCGCTATGTTTCTTAGAAAAATTAATGGCACATTCTATTAAGGCCAAGTGAGAATATGCTTGTGGAAAGTTTCCTAATAGCCTTTTACTTTCAAAATCGATATCTTCACTGAATAAGCCTAGATGATTGCTATAACTCAACAATCTATCGAAATATTCCATAGCTTTTTCCTCCTGCCCAATCTTAAACAGGCTATTTACAAACCAGAAGGTGCAAACGGTGAAAGAAGAAGAGGGCAATCCAAAATCATCTTCGTTTTTATAACGGTATAAAAGGCCGTCATTACTAAGCTCTTTTTCAATCGCCTCAACTGTACTTATGAACTTTTCGTGCTTTGCATCGATACAGCCATAAGATTCCATCAGTAATACCGAAGCATCTAAGTGTTTTGAACCATATGATTGTGTGAAAGCCTGAACCTCGTCGTTCCAAGCATTTTCATAAATATCTGCCCATATTTCATCACGGAGGGGCTTCCACTTATCAATTTTATGGTGTTTATTGAAGATTTTGGCCACCTTAATTGCACGGTCTATGGCCGTCCAACATAATACTTTTGAAAAAGTAAAGTGTTTGTCTTCAGAACGAAACTCCCAAATACCCTTATCAGCTTCCTTCCAATGCTTTTCAACAATCCAAACAATACCTTTGGTAATCGTCCAGATTTCCTCCCCGTTCTCAATATCTGTGCTGAATTTATCCAATTGTTCATAAATTACATCCATCAGAATTCCGTAGATATCGTTTTGACGCTGTACGTATGCCGCATTACCAACACGAACGGGTTTTGAACCTTTATAGCCACTTAAATGGTCTAAGGTTTCTTCCGTCAGGTTTTTTTCTTTGTTAATGCCGTACATGATCTGCAGCTTCTCATCCTTATCAGGAATCAAATCAATGATAAACTGCAAATAACGCCGGGCTATATTTTTATGGCCCAATTCAGAAACAACTTTTACCACCATCGAGGCGTCACGAATCCAACAGAAACGATAGTCCCAATTTCTTACTTCACCTATAGTCTCCGGTAGAGAGGTGGTCGCCGCAGCCAAAACAGCCCCCGACTTATCGTAACTCAAAAGTTTCAAGGTAATAGCACTTCTGCTAATCTCTGCATTATACTTTCTATAGGTCGGTGTATTGTTGCTCCAATTCAACCAATACACTTTTGTACGTTCCATCTCCAAATACATTTTCTCGGTATTTGGTTGAAATATTTTCTCATTATAACCCATAAGAAAATAACCGTCTTCACAAATCTCTATCTCTCGACCTTCTACTACTGCATTCTTATTGAACGAGGTATATAAAAATACCGTATCAAATTTTTCGGCATGGGTAAGACTTGCAACAAAATTATGTTTCACATATGTTTTAGTCTCACCTAAGGCATACTCTAATTTGGGGTTATAGTCTACCACAAATTTTGGTCTGCCCGATATCAATTTTATATATCTGACGATTTCAGGTGGGGCATGATAGCCCCCTTCAACATTGTGATAGCGAGGCATGAAGTCATAAACCTCAAAAGCATTCTCCCCATCAGAAAAGGAAGTCAGTAATAATGCGGTATGTTCTATATATTGCTGTTTTACTTCATAACTTTCGTTAACGGTGAAGCTAAAGCTGCCTCCAATTTCTTCGTCAAGCAATTTTGCGAAAACCGATGAAGAATCGAATTCGGGCAAACAGCACCAGTCTATACTACCAGTTTTTGAGATGAGAGCTGCACTTCTACAATTCCCTATAATTCCATAGTCTAAATTATCCATTCAATAAAATTATTGATTCATACGGGCACTGAATTGTTATTGCCCTTCTTTTTCCCGAAATTTAGAGAAATAATGTTCAAATCAACACAAAAATTCCAATTTATGGGCAAAACTATAATAATCTCAAATAGACTCCCCGTTCAATTACAAATTAGCAATGGAAACATTACTGCAATACCAAGTGTTGGCGGATTAGCCACCGGTATGAAATCGGTTCATTCAGGGGGTGATAGTCTTTGGATAGGTTGGAGCGGGCTTACAGATGAAGAAATACCAGAAGAACTTTCACCTAAAATCGATGAAGCCCTTAGCGAACATGGTTCTTCGAAAGTAAATTTAACTTCGAAAGAAATCGATGGATTTTATTACGGTTTTAGCAACCGCACAGTTTGGCCGTTGTTCCATTACTTTTTAGAGTATTCAGAATTTGAACTCAATAATTGGGATATTTATAAACAGGTAAACCAAAAATTCGCAGATGCCATATTAGAGGCGGCCGATGATGATGACACCATTTGGGTTCATGACTATCAGTTGATGCTGGTTCCGCAAATGGTTCGGGAAAAGAAGCCTGATATTTCAATCGGCTTCTTCTTACATATACCTTTTCCCTCATTTGAAATATTCAGAACCTTGCCTTGGCGAGAACAAATTCTTGAAGGCTTGCTCGGTGCCGATCTCATCGGGTTTCACACCTATGATTATGAAAGACACTTTTTAAGTTCGGCGAGAAGATTGTTGGGCCTTGAGGTGAGCTTTAATGATATTCATCTCGACGACAGGGTTATCAAGGTAGATTCTTTTCCGATGGGTATTGATTATAAAAAATTTAATGAAGCCGCTAAAAAGAACGAGAGCACCACGTCCGATAATCAATCAGAACTACAACAGAGACTTTATAAACATAAAAGTGCAGATCCAGAAGCGAAATTTTTTCTTTCTATCGATAGGCTTGATTATACTAAGGGCATTGCCAAAAGACTCAATGCATTTGAATACTTTTTAAATAAGTACCCCGAATATAAAGAAAAGGTCAGACTGATAATTTTAGCTGTACCGTCAAGATCAAATGTACCCCAATATCAATTGCTAAAACGGGAAATAGACGAATTGGTAGGTCGCATAAATGGTGAGTTCTCTACCGTAAGCTGGACGCCGATTTGGTATTTTTATCGATCGATGCCCTTTGAGAATCTCATCGATCTCTATACCACCTGTGATATAGCATGGCTTACCCCCATACGAGATGGTATGAACTTGGTTGCAAAAGAATATATCGCCACACGAACAGACCAGACCGGTGTCTTAATCTTAAGTGAGATGGCAGGTTCGGCCAATGAAATGAACGAGGCACTTTTAATTAACCCAAATAATTTCGAACAAACGGCCGACGCCCTTCGAGAGGCGATAACAATGCCCAAAGAAGAACAACAAGAAAGAAACACCGTTTTACAGAAGCGATTGGCACGTTATAATGTTGAAAAATGGGCCAATGATTTTATGGATTCATTACTCAATCAAAAAGGAAAAGACTTTAGCCATGTGGCTAGAAAGTTATCTGTAGATTTGATGAACACCATAGTTGATGACTACAAGGTATCGAACAAGCGTCTATTGTTCATTGACTATGACGGTACGCTGGCAGGTTTTCACAAAGACCCCCAAAAGGCCTCGCCCGATGAAGAACTGTATAAGCTTTTAGACAGTATCTCATCACAAGAAAACACCGAAATGTTCTTGATCAGCGGTCGCGATAAAGAAACCTTTACCAAATGGTTTTTGCCCAAAAAATATAATATGATCGTTGAACATGGAGTTTGGATTTCAAGGGGAGGTGAAGAATTTAAAATGTTGGAGAAAGTTAAAAAAGACTGGATGGAAAAAATACTTCCAGTACTTGAATCGTTTGTAGATAGAACACCCGGAAGTTTCATAGAAGAAAAGAATTATTCACTAGCTTGGCATTATAGAAATACAGATCCCGATTTCGGACAAAAAAGAGCTACTGAGCTAAATACCGTGTTGACCAGTTTAATCGGTACTGACGATTTAAGCGTTCTTAATGGTAATAAAGTAATGGAAATAAAGAGTAGTAATGTAAACAAGGGCCGTGCTGCCATGCGTATGTATGCCGAACAGAACTACGACTTTGTATTTGCCATTGGTGATGATTGGACGGATGAATTTATGTTTATGGAGTTGCCTAAAGACTCGATTACCGTCAAGGTCGGGAGACAAAAGACCAATGCTAGGTATTATGTGGAAAGTGTGAAAAATGTAAGAGCTTTACTTAACCGTTTTATATATTGAATGAAGTAAACCCTAAAACGGAAGTTTTCACAGGAAGAACAATTTTAATTAACGAGGGCCACTTTTATCGGTCCTCGTTTTTTTATTTATAATATATGATACGCTTCTTTCCATTTTAAATCGGCACATTAAATCAAGTAAAGTACTGTAATGGCTAACATAATTGACGACAAAGTAAAAAAGTAAACCTATGATAGTTGCCGCCCATAGTTGAATAAGTGTTAAAATTGCAGTAGAAATCCATTCTGAACCAACCCGATTGAAGCCCAAAAAGCATATACTACCCATAATTATTATTGCCCAATTTGCTTGTACATCGGTATGGTTTGCCGGCAACTCGATTGTAAATGAATTAGCCCAAGTTACAGGTTTCGGTAGTGAACTAGTCGGGTATATTCTTTCTTCTGTACAATTCGGTTTCATTTTAGGCACGCTGACCTTTGCGCTTTTGACGATTGCCGATCGTTTCTCACCATCAAAAGTATTTTTGGTCTGCGCTATTCTTGCCGCTGGGAGTAACATACTACTACTCGTGGGAGATATTTCAAAAATAGGACTTCTAGGAGCACGTTTTGGTACGGGATTTTTCTTGGCCGGTATTTATCCTATAGGAATGAAAATAGCGGCGGACTATTATGAAAAAGGTCTAGGTTTAGCTATGGGATATTTAGTAGGTGCCCTAGTTTTCGGAAAATCTCTTCCATACTTTATAAAGAGTCTACAATGGGGCAATTATGAGTCGGTAGTTCAAGCTACGTCAATTTTTACAATATTGGGTGGGGTTCTACTATGGTTGTCCGTACCTGATGGACCATTTAGAAAAAAAGGTAAAAAGTTAAGATTAAAAGCGGGGCCCGAACTTTTTAAAATTATCAATTTCAGAAAAGCTGCTTTCGGCTATTTTGGCCATATGTGGGAGCTGTATGCCTTTTGGGGGTTCTTGCCTTTTGCCATTTCGACTTTTAATAGTATTTCTGGTGAAGCACTCTATGTACCGTTTTACACTTCACTTTTGATTGCAGCAGGAGGCCTGGGTTGTATTATAGGGGGTTATTTTTCAATAACACATGGTAGCAAACAGGTGGCATTTTTAACCCTTCTCGTCTCGGGGTTGTGCTGTATGTTCTCTCCCATTTTTTACCATCTTCCCGCCTATCTTTACTTGACACTTTTCGCTTTGTGGGGCTTTATGGTGGCAGCTGATTCTCCACAATTTTCAAGTATGGTAGCATCGGCAGTTCCTGTGGACTTAAGAGGCACCGCGCTAACTTTGGTCAATTGTTTAGGTTACATTATAAGTATTTTAAGTATCGAATTGAT
Source organism: Flavobacteriaceae bacterium MAR_2009_75 (assembly GCA_002813285.1). NCBI lineage: Bacteria > Pseudomonadati > Bacteroidota > Flavobacteriia > Flavobacteriales > Flavobacteriaceae > Flavobacteriaceae bacterium MAR_2009_75. The sequence continues at coordinate 4,321,421 of PHTZ01000001.1, read as the reverse complement.
ATCGCTGCTCTCGAAAACTTTCCGTGCCGAGTATGCATTTGTTATTTTAGCTATAGGCCCCATATTCGGCTTGATACATCTTCGCAATCACAAATAAATTATGAGAAATGACAAAAAAATTAGTTTTATTTCATCTATTTTTTCTCTGCTTGATATCAATCTTTTCACAGTCTGATAAAGACATTTATAAAATTATCGATGACATATCGGCCGATCGTATACAGGCGGATATTACAACTCTCGCAAATTTTGGAACTCGGCATACCTTAAGTGATACTATTTCTGATACTAGGGGGATTGGCGCTGCTCGACGATGGATAAAAACAGAATTTGAAAAAATCTCAAGTGATTGTAATAATTGCTTGAAAGTCTTCAATCAAAAAAATTTGGTGAAAAAAGGTGATAACAACCGAATTACTAAAGATGTATACGTCGTTAATGTTGCTGCTGTAAAGAAAGGAACTAAATACCCGAATCGCTATATTATTATGAGTGGTGATATTGATTCTAGGGTCAGTGACCCGAATAATTTTACTGCTGATGCGCCTGGAGCGAATGACAACGCAAGTGGTATGGCCGGTACCTTAGAAGCCGCAAGAGTGCTTTCTAAATACGATTTTGAAAACAGTATTATTTTTGTTGGTCTTTCAGGAGAAGAACAAGGACTCTATGGTGGTAAGGGGTTTGCCGCCCATGTCAAAGAAATAGGGTGGGAAATTATCGGCATCTTTAATAATGACATGATCGGCAACATCAAGGGTGTAGACGGTATCATCAGCAATACTGATTTCAGAATATTTTCTGAACCTGTACCAGTTACAGAAACGGAAGATGAGCGTACGGCAAGACGATACTATGGTGGTGAAGTAGATGGCATTTCTCGACAACTGGCACGCTATGTACATAGAACAACGAATACCTTTATGCCCGAAATGAATCCGATGCTTATCTATCGCCTTGACCGTTTTGGTCGTGGCGGACACCATCGCCCGTTCAATGATGCCGGTTTTGCAGGCATTCGAATTATGGAGGCCCACGAAAACTACACACAACAGCACCAAGATATCAGAACCGAAAATGGAATCGAATATGGCGATAAAATTAAATTTGTCAACTTTGAATATGCTAGAAAATTAACGGCGGTGAATGCTATAAATTTAGCATCATTGGCTTGGTCACCCCCTGCTCCAAGCGAGGTGAAGATAGGGGGAATCGTAGAAGCATCCGCTAAATTTGAGTGGAGCCCGGTGACAGGTGCTAGTGGTTACAAAATTTATTGGAGGGATACCACTTCCCCTACTTGGGACTATAGTCGCTTTGTAGGTGATGTAACCGAACATACCTTAAAGGGAATTGTGCTCGATAACTTTTTTTTCGGAGTGTCTGCAGTGGGAAAAAATGGTTTTGAAAGCCCTGTGGTTTTTCCAAATGACATCATTCGCTAAATAAAAGTTTTGAAACGACCTTAAATCAGTAGACACCAACACTAGTTCAGTGTGTTTCAAAAAAAATTCTAACTATGAACAGCAAGATAGCAACATTTATAATTGCAACACTAAGCCTATATTCTTACTCACAAGAATTCACAGAACAAGATACCTTACGCGGTAGTATCACTCCCGAACGAGAATGGTGGAATTTGAATTACTACGATTTATATGTAGATGTAAATGCTGACGACAAATTCATCTCAGGTAGTAATACCATTCGCTATGAGGTTTTAAAACCCCTTCAAGTTCTTCAAATGGACTTACAGCCTCCTATGACTATCGACAAGGTTACCCAAGAAGGAAAAACTCTCGATGTTGAGCATAATGGCAATGCACATTTTATCCAATTAAAAAAACCTCAAAAAAGAGGGCAGTATAATCAGTTGACCGTTCAATTTTCCGGCCACCCGAAAGAGGCGGTTCGCGCGCCTTGGGACGGTGGATTTTCGTGGAAAAAAGATGCAAACGGCAAAAACTTTATCGCAACATCAAACCAAGGCCTAGGTGCCAGCGTCTGGTGGCCCAATAAAGACCATATGTACGATGAAGTTGACAGTATGTCTATACGTATTAAGACGCCACCTGGTCTTATGGATGTGTCTAACGGAAAACTCATAAAGACCGATGAAGAAACCAATACCTATCACTGGTTTGTAGCCAACCCTATCAATAACTATGGAGTAAATATAAACATCGGCGACTATGCCCATTTCAGAGAAAAATATGCAGGCGAAAAAGGCACTTTGGATATGGATTACTACGTTCTCTCTTACAACTTGGAAAAGGCAAAACAACATTTTAAAGATGCTGCTAAAATGATGGAAGCTTTTGAACATTGGTTTGGCCCCTACCCTTTCTACGAAGACGGTTTTAAATTGGTTGAAGTACCCTATTTGGGCATGGAGCATCAGAGTTCGGTCACCTATGGAAACAAATACATGAAAGGTTATTTGGGTAAGGATTTATCAGGGACCGGATGGGGGCTAAAATTTGACTTCATTATTATTCATGAAGCCGGCCATGAATGGTTTGCCAACAACATAACATACAAAGACATGGCCGATATGTGGATTCATGAAAGCTTTACTGCCTACTCAGAAAATCTTTTTCTTGATTACTACTATGGTAAAGAAGCCGCTGCAGATTATGTAATCGGTACCAGAAATAATATTTTAAACGATGAGCCCATAATCGGCACATATAACGTAAACGCTCAGGGTTCAAAAGATATGTATTACAAAGGTGCCAACCTGCTTCATACGATTCGGCAGTTGATAGATGATGACCAGAAATGGAGAGAAATATTGCGTGGTCTAAACAAAACCTTCTATCACCAAACGGTAACTACGAAACAGATAGAGAACTACATTTCAAAGCAATCGAATATTGACCTATCTAAAATCATTGACCAGTACCTTCGCACATCTCAAATACCTGTCTTTGAATATAAACTATCGAACGGCAATTTAAAATACAGGTATGTTGATATTGTTGATGGCTTTAAAATGCCATTATCTATTTCTATCGGTGATAATGAATTTATTCTTACCCCATCTCAAGAATGGAAAACGAAGCAAATTAAAGATTCGATAACGGGAACATTGAGGGTGAACAGAAACTACTATGTGAACGTACATAAATTGTAACACAAAGAGTTAAGTACATTCCTGAAATGCCAAGCAAAAAAGAGGCCGATGATTATATCGGCCTCGGTAGTTATAATTGAATTGAGTATGTCTATTATTTTCCTGAAAATTTCACTGACGTAACCGCCATTTGACCGGGAGACTCACCATCATTGGGTTTATAGACCACATAAAGTTTATCCGCTTTCACATCTGTTGACTCACTCAGGTCGATTTTAATTGCGCCCCCTTTCTGATCCTTAGAAGGTGTCGGCATACTACCTTTACCTAATAAATCTCCATCAGGTGAGTTAAGACGAAGCTCTAAATCAATTCCGCTATTTGGAGCTTCTTGCCAACCTGCCATAACTGTCGCACTTTCAACTCCTTTCAAGTCAATGTTTTCGAGAGCAAACCAACCTCCATTTTCAGGCAAAATTAATAGTTTCATTCCTCCAAATGAAGCATAGGAGAAGCCTTCGGTCGTCGTAGACTCAGAAAAACCAACAGTACTACCTTGTAGAGCAATTGATTTTACTCCTGTAAGTGGTTTAACTCCCGCAACACCTTTATCGGTATAACTCGCTGTCAATATCATAGCATTATCGCTTGGTGACGGTTTAGGTACTATAGTACCCTTCAAGGGCAACGATTTCTCTTTTGCACCGCTATCCGCCAAAGACAAAATATAGGCCGCGATCTGCCTGGTCTCATCTTCAGTAATATTAGGGTGCGCCGCCATTGCTGCTTCTCCCCAAACTCCTGAACCACCTGATACTATTTTCTTTTGAATATATCGATTAGCCCCACGTTCGTTCTTATACTTATCTGCAATGTCTCTGTAACTTGGTCCGATAGACTTTTCTGCTTCTTTGTGACATGCTTTACAATCCATCCCCTGTGTTAGCGCTTTGCCTGTAACCGATGCCGATACTTGTTGGTGGCCCTGAGATTGGTTCACTTGATCTAAACCTTCCATATAATCTACAGATACGAAGACGTTCGCTGCGTCGATTTCTTCTCCTCCATCAGGGTCTGTAACTATCACTTCATAACTGACCGGTGTTCCCGCTATAAAGAAGGTTGAATTGCCCCCTTTAAGATCAATATTAATTTCAGGTCTGGCATTTCCTGCGACCACTGTTGTTGCTTCGCTTATTGTCACAGCATCTTTAGCATCTTTGACCTCTACCAATATTTTATATTCACCCCCACTTGTGTAAGTGTAGGTCATTTTAGGTTCGTTGGTTTCTTTGGTTTCACCATTACCTAAATGCCATAGATAAGAAACGGCATCACCTTCTAAATCTTCAGCTGAGACATTTGCCGTGACCGTTAGCGGAAGGACACCGGTATGTTTATCGACTATCATATTATCGATCATAGGAGGTCTATTGCCTCCATTATATTCAATATAGCTCAAACCGGAATCATCATTTTGGGAAAACCATCCACTACCATATTCCAGCAAGTAGATTTTACCATCAGGTCCCAATTCCATATCAATTAAATTACGCAAATCGATATCAGGCGCAAAAGGCTCCATTTTGTTGAAAGTTCCATCTTCGAAAAGAGAAACTGCCATCATCCAACCCCGCATCCATTCATAAATAATAGTTTTTCCGTCATAATAATCCGGTAGTCCGCCCCCATCGGTGAACATATCGGAATAATAAGTCGGCCCTGCCATTGCATTTCGACCACCACTCCCCACTTGTGGAAATTTAGAAGTCTCCCCGTAAGGGTAATAGATATACGCTGGTTTCGCAGGTGGAAGTTCGCGTAAACCTGTATTGTTCTTAGAATCGTTTATAGGATGCTCGGGGTCAAATAATTCACCCGATTCACCGGTCTTGTAATCATATTCTCTATAGGCATAATTATCACCGATAAACAACGGCCAGCCATAATTACCGGCTTCTAGCGCCAAGTTCATTTCATCGTAACCCTTTGGTCCTCGAGTTGCTAAAGAATCGTTGGCTGCATCTGGACCGACCTCACCCCAAAATAAATGGCCTTTCTTGGGATCTACAGAAATTCGATATGGGTTTCGGTGACCCATCGTATAAATTTCAGCTCGTGTTTTATCCATTCCCTCAGGAAAGAGGTTTCCTTCTGGAATATCATAACTGCCATCTTCATTAACTTTTATTCTTAGAATTTTACCCCTAAGATCATTGGTGTTGCCTGAAGAACGTCTTGCATCGTATTGTTCATGACCGGGTAGATCGTTGAGGGGGGCAAAACCACTATTTACATATTTGACTTCTTTTTCGTTGAAAGGGGTCGAATTATCTCCTGTTGATAGATACAAAAGTCCATCACCACCGAAAGCAATTGAACCACCGGTATGACAGCATATCTCACGTTGAGAATCAACATCGAGAATCACTTGCTCTGAAGACATATCAAAATCGCCATTTTTAAATTTGAAACGAGATAGCCTATTTATTGATTCGTCGCCAGTAGGGGCATAGTACACGTAAACCCAATTATTAGTAGCAAAATCCGGGTCCTTTTGAAGTCCCATCAATCCTTCTTCGGCATTAACCCCAGGAGTGTTCAGTGTTTTGTGATATACATCTAGTTTAGCCACTTGCGTCATTTCTTCGGTCTCAGCATTGTAATGCATAATCTCACCTCTACGTTGCCCGACAAGTATATTATGATTAGGTAAAACCGTCATTTCTGTAGGCTCAAAAAACTCACCGCCTACTAATTGTACCTTAGAAAAGCGATTGCTATCAGGCGGTAATTGTGTGGTAACCTTATTATAATCAAGAACCTCATTTTCGCCTATGGCATATAGTATACCACCTAAAATATGCTTTAGAAACAGTTCTTCGGAATAACTTTCCGATGTATGGCCAGCTCCCGTATAAAATGCCCTACCGCCATCATATTCGTGATACCATGCAAATGGATGGTTTTCGCCATTCTTACCGCCTTCGTAGGTCGACTCATCTACTGTCATAACAACATTGACATCAGAATTCAATTTTGTGTAGTTATAGATTTCATCACTTCTGTGCCAAACAGAGTCGGTAAAATGTTTGGTGGCTACGAAACTCTTATCTGTAATAATAAAATCGGCCTCTGGCGTACCTGCAGGGTGATTGAGAAATTGGGCGCCGACCAATTTTGTATACCACCCCCAGTCGTATTCGGTATCTGTTGCGGCATGTATGCCCACGTAACCGCCACCTGCCTGAATGTATCTTTCAAATGCGGCTTCTTGTTTGTGGTCAAGAACGTTCATTGTTGTACTTAGAAAAACAATGGCTGAGTACTGTTTTAGATTTTCTTCATTGAACAGTTCGGAGTTTTTCGTAGTATCTACTACAAATCCGTTTTCTGCTCCTAACTTCTGAATGGCTTTAATTCCATCGGGAATAGAGGAATGTTTGAACCCCATGGTTTTAGAAAATACCAAAACTTTAGGTTCTCCATCTCGTTGGTTTCCACAGTTGGTAAAAACCAAACCTAGAATTACCAGTACGGCAATCGTAATTTTTTTCATGTAAGAGTTGATTTGTCTGAATAGTTTAATAGAATCGCTAAAAATAAGAATTCACGACCTATCGCCCCAAGTTTTTTATGTAAAATGGTATTTTTATTGGAATAATTGAGAATTTCATAAGCTATGAAAGAAAAGGAAGAATATTATTTCAAAAATACCCAAGAATGGCGTTCATGGCTTGAAACAAACCACACCCGGACGCAGGGCATATACCTTATCTTTTATAAAATCAACCACGATAATGAAAGTATGCGATGGGAGGAAGCCGTTAGGGTCGCCCTGTGTTTTGGCTGGATAGATAGTACCGTCAAAAGTTTAGGCGACGGTAAAAGACGTCAATATTTCTGTCTCAGAAAGCCAAAAAGCGTCTGGAGTAAACTGAACAAAACCCATATCAAAGAACTTAAGGCCTTAGGACTAATGCACAGTAGTGGATTAAAGGCTATAGAAGTGGCAAAGAAAAATGGGTCGTGGGCGGCCTTGGACGCAGTTGAAAAAGGTGTAATTCCGGAAGATTTAAAGAAGTGCTTCGACCAGAACATAGACGCCTTAAAAAACTTTAAAAATTTCACTCCGGGCCAAAGAAAGTCTTATCTCTACTGGCTCAACCAAGCTAAAAGAGAAGTTACCCGAAACAAAAGAATAAATGAGATTGTGCGTTTGTGTGGTCTCAATATTAAATCTCGAACTCCTAACTCTCGTTAGGTATTTAAAGATTACTTAAAATTTAGGTTTGCCTTAACAGTTGTGCTACTAGCCTAGATGTAGAATTTCCTATTTTTGAGGTCGAACAAATTATACCCCTAAAATGACTAAAAAAATACCTGTTCTCTTATTCCTTTTTTTGTCCGTTCAATTGTTTGCGCAAGAAACCGGTGAAAACAAACTTGGCTCTTGGCATATGTATTTCGGAACCAATAAAATCTCAGATAAACTGAGTATACACACCGAAGCGCAATTAAGATACTACGAAAATGGAAAAAATTTCAATCAGCTGTTATTGCGTACAGGGCTTAACTATCATATAAATCCTAATGCCATTGCAACTCTAGGTTATGGGCATATCACCACAGATGGTACTTTCGAAGAATTTCCCGATGAGACCAATTCAATAGAGCATCGTATTTTCGAACAGTTTATTTTAAAAAATAAAGTTTGGGAGTTCAATTTTGAGCATCGGTATAGGCTTGAGCAACGTTTTATTGATTTTGGTGATCGTAACGATACCCAACATAGAGCTAGATATAGAATTCAGTTGACTCTACCCCTAACCGATATATTCTTTTTAAATTTTTATGACGAGGTGTTTTTGAATCTGCAAGACGAAGTGTTCGGGCAAAATAGGCTTTATGGTGCTCTGGGCATTAATGTAACACACAATTTAAGTGCGCAAGTGGGCTATCTTAAAAATCATTTTCCATCGGCGAATTTCGACCGTCTACAAATAGGTGTTTTTTATAATCCAGATCTAAGATCACTGTTCAAAGATAAAGAAGAGTAGTATCTCCCATTTGTTTTTATAAAATGTCCATTTCATTATAGTTCAATAAGTACCTTTATCTTATAATTCAACAACCACCTAAATATTAAGAACAAAATGAAACAAATTAAATTATTAGCCCTTGGCATTCTATTTATTGGATTTTCCAGTTGTAAAGAGACCAAAAAAAGTCAATCTGAAAATGCTAGGGAAACATCTGAAGCAAAGGAACAATTTTCACTGATAAAAGACTCTACTAAAGTTAGTTTCACAGCCTATAAGACTACCGGAAAATTACCGGTTGGAGGCCAATTTAAAACAATAGAAATATCTGGGGATGCCAAAGGTAAAACTCCTCTTGAGACACTTGATGGAGTAGAGTTTAGCATACCCGTTAGCAGTCTCTTTACTAACGACGCGACAGGTACCAGAGACCCGAAAATTCTTGAATTCTTTTTTGGCGTAATGAAAAATACAGAATTGATTTCAGGAGTCTTCAAAGTTGGTGAAGCTGAACAATGTTCAATTGATGTTACCTTGAACGGAGAAACAGCCAACATTCCACTCACACATAAAATAATATCAGAAACCGGAATATCTTTTGATGGTGTCATGAATCTTGAATCATGGAGCGCCTTAGGTGCCGTAGAATCTATCAACAAAGCATGTGAAGCTTTACATACCGGCGAAGACGGTGTAAGTAAAACGTGGAGCGAAGTTGCCGTGCATGCCGAAGTACTTTTAGAAAAAAACTAATCGCCACTGGCTAAGACCTCTGGCTACAATAAGAAATCGTCTGTTTCTTTCCGGAAACTGACGATTTTTTTTAATATCTAAATTTTAACGCTAACGATAAATATGATGCCGTATAAAACGCATAAAATTGATTACACTGCTAATTCTTCTTATTTTTCGACCTAATCCTAAAAACCCTAAAAGATATGAATTACATAAAACTAACGTTTCTTTCTGCTTGCCTGATTACATTGGTGAATTGTAAGGAAACCAAAAAGAATGCTGACAAAGCGGGCGATACCATGGAGACCGAAATGGAAAACATGGCCGAGCCGGAAGAAATGCAAGAAGACAAAACATTGGCTTTATCTGTAACTTCAAAAAGCGATAGCGATGTAAAGGGTGAAGTTACATTTAAAGAAGAAAATGGTGAGGTAATGATGAAGGCCGAATTTAGCGGATTGACCGAAGGTGATCATGCAATTCACCTTCACGAAACTGCCGATTGTTCTGCACATGATGGTAAATCTGCTGGCGGGCACTGGAACCCTACAGATGAACCACACGGCAAATGGGGCGATGAAGCTGGTTATCACAAAGGTGATATCGGTAATTTTGTAGCTGATGCAGATGGCAATGCCACTGTTGAATTCGCTACGACAGAATGGTGTATAGACTGTGATGATGACAATAAAAATATTGTCGGCAGAGCCGTAATCGTACACAAAGGTAAAGATGATTTCACCTCTCAACCGAGTGGTGCAGCAGGTGCTCGAGTAGCTTGCACCCCTATAACCAAATAATGCTTTAAAGGTAAAATCGCCGGAATGGCGATTTTACCTATCTTTATTCACCAATATAACTCAATGGAATTAGACGAATTAGTATTACGTTTCCAGAAAAAAGATGTCATAGCTTTTGAAAAACTTTATGGTATGTACTGGGAAAATATCTGTGGTGCCATTAATACCATAGTTAAAGATAAATTCTTGGCCGAAGAGATTTGCCAAGATGTCTTCACCAAAGTTTGGAGTAATTCCGAATCTTACAATCCCTCAAAAGGCAGATTTTTTACATGGGTATTGAATATCGCCAGAAATGCCGCTATCGATAAAGTGCGCTCAAAATCCTTTAAAGATCAAAAAAAGAACCTATCTGCAGACTACTTCGTAGGTATTTTGAACAAGGCGGACAATCAACATGAAACGGACGAGAGTCCTATAGATATACCCGCTCTTAAAAAATTGGTGTTAAATCTTAAAGAGAAATGCTTAGAAATTATTGAAATGCTTTATTTTAAGGGTTATACCCAAAAAGAAACATCTCAACAATTAGATATTCCTTTAGGAACCGTCAAAACTAGAAATAGAAGCTGTATTTCTAAATTGAGGGAAAATATTACGGTTTAATGGAAGTAGAAAAATATATCGAATCAGGAATTTTAGAACTTTACGTAGCAGGTGCGCTCACGGAAGAAGAGAATTTGGAGGTATATCAGAATGCGCAGAAATACCCTGAAATTCAGAAAGAGATTTTGGCAATTGAAAAAGCTATTTTAGAGTTGACCAAGGCGGTCTTCCCTAACTTGGCCAATAGAAAAGGTTTCGAAGATATAATGGTACGAATTGGCCATAGAAAAGAAACTAAAGTCGTTCAACTTCCGAAAGAAGAGAAGAGCAACTGGGCGGCTTACACAGGTTGGGCAGCAGCTGTTTTATTTGGTGCAGGTCTTCTTTGGTTCTACACTCAAAATTCTGAATTGCAATCTGACATACAGATGGTAGAAGAGCAAAACAGGGTATTGGAAGAACAAATATTCGAAGCGAGAGGTTCACTGACCAGTACCGAAGAATTATTGAATGACCTAAGAGATCAAGATATTTCAGTTATTGCCTTAGGCGGACAAGAAGTTTCTCCCGACTCTTATGCGAAGGCCTATTGGAACAAAAGAGAGAACAAAGTCTTTATAGATGCCCAAGGTCTACCAGAGCCACCAGATGGTATGGTCTATCAGGTGTGGTCACTTAAAATGGATCCTTTGACCCCTACCAGTATGGGACTTTTAGAAGATTTTATATCTGATGACAACAAAGTATTCGTTCTGAACAATCCTAATGAATCGGAAGCTTTTGGTATTACACTTGAACCAGCCGGTGGTAGTGAATCACCGAACTTAGAGCAGTTATATGCCTTAGGTGCAGTGTCATCATAAAAGTGAAAATTATAAATGTGGAAACCCCGAGATGTTAATACATCTCGGGGTTTTATTTTAAAACTATTTCCCTTTCCACCATTTGGTACTAGGGAATAAATTTTCCGATAGTATGATGGTTTCCCCTATTTTAGGAGATGTTAATCTTACATTTAAGACCTCTGCCTTCTTTTCCGCTCGCTCGATAGGTTCTTTCCAATTATGTAGCCCCAATTTAAATGCTCCCCAATGAATGGGCAAGAGCACCTTACTGTTCAAATCGATATTGGCTTGAACCGTTTCTTCGGGCATCATATGTATTTCAGGCCATTGTGTATCATATTGCCCGCACTCAAGCATAGCAATATCGAAAGGACCATATTTTTCACCAATTTCTTTGAAACTTTCATCGTAACCTGAATCACCGCCAAAGAATAAATTATCTTGAGGCCCCTTTATAACCCAAGAACACCAAAGCGTACTATAACGGTCGAACAGGCCTCGACCAGAAAAATGGCGTGATGGGGTGGCTACAAAAGTCAAATTATTAAAATTCACCTCTTCCCACCAATCCAACTCAATGATTTTATCGGGTGATACACCCCATGAGCGTAGGTGTGCCCCTACTCCTAAGGGCACATAAAATTTTTTGACCTTGTCTTTCAAGCCTTTAATAGACCCATAATCTAAATGATCGTAATGGTCGTGAGAAATTAAAACGGCATCTAGTTCCGGTAGGTTATTGATTGCTATCGGAAGTGTGTCATTAAATCTTTTTGAACCTAAGAAGGGGTGCGGTGCAGGTACATCACCTAACATCGGGTCTAGAAAAATCTTATTTCCATCAATTTCAAGCAGAACCGCAGAATGACCGAACCAAGTTAGTCTTGTTTTGTTTTCGGTGTTCTGGACTAAAAAATTATTGTTCTTTTTAATTACGGGAAGTGAAAAATCAGGCACTTTATCTCCATTAATAAAATATTCAGAACTACGGCCCCAATCGGTTTTTTTCATCACTTCCGTTTTGCTCAGGTTTTTAAACTTACCATCGGAATAATTGGAAGATTTAAATAACCGCTCTTTAAACTCTCCTTTAATTTTGCCCCCAAATTCAGGAGACAAATTGATGAACAAAATAGCAATAAGAATCAGCACGCCAATTATGGAGGCAATAACGGATAGTATCATTTTGAAAATTTGAATTGTATTGGTTTCGGCCGGCACTTTCTAAATATTTTTCGTCTTTCGATGTATGCGCATGGTTTTCACCAGCCAAGCTGGTATAGGTTTCTGGGGGTTTCGCTTTTTCAAATCAATATGGATTCCTAATTTTTTAGATATCGGAACCTTATGTGTTTCGACCAATTCGATTAAAGTACCATCTGGGTCTTCAACGTAAGCAAACCTACCAGCAGCTTCACCCATATCAAAACTCTCTGAGCTATCTACGGTAAAATTTTGGTTACAGTTCTTTGCCTTTTGTTTCATGTCATCCATTCCATAAACATCAAAACACAAATGAATATAACCTAAATCGCCCCACAATCGATTTTCAAATATTCTGTTCGGTTCTCTTTCTAAAACCTGAATCAATTCAATTTCAGAAGGCCCGTACAATTCGCTAAAACCACCAGCTTCACGTTTATTATGTCTCAACAACATTCTTTTATAGGTATGGTTACCCGCCAATAGAGGTACATCAAAATACATATCAGCAGGTTTATCGATTACTATATCGTATCCTAATAAGTTCTGAAAAAAGTTGGATGACCTTACTATATCAGATACTCCGATAATTGCACCCAATACACCGGAGGAAGTGCTCTTGGTATTTGTAAAAATATAGTCGTTCTCAACAATTTGTACCCAATTTGCCCAAGGATCTTGAAAAAAGAAGTGAGTATTATCAAATATATCGGAAACTTGTAGAGTTCCTAATTTACTTAGTCTTTCATGCGTGGTCTTTATATCACTCGTTCGAAGTTTCATAACATTGATGCCCAAATCTCCTAACCTTATATTCTGAGATGCAGCTGCCGGTAGGCGATTCGTAAACTGCCAAATCTCTAGGCCACCACCACCTTGCAAGTTCATGGCCAATAAGGCGTGCCTTTCTTCTTCTTTCTGATTTGTGTATTGTGTCATTAGACTGGCCCGAGCCACATCATTAAAAACAAGTATATCGAAGCCTAAATACGTTCGGTACCAGTTAAACACTTCTTTAGCATTGGTCACGCCTATACCAATTTGCTGAATTCCGTTAATTATATAATTCATTCAGAAGTTAATTAAGTGTCTTTTGGCATGGGGTTTTCAACAGCTTATTGTGCAGAATTTTTAATTTTTCGGGTGGATAGCCAAATTTGAATAAGATTACCAGTAGCAAATTCGAAAGGTTGACCCTAAGGTAAGAGTTATGATTATATTTTCTAGCAGAGACAATTAAATCATTATTGATTATTTTATAAGGAATTCGTTCTTTTTTCATCCGTTCAAAAAACTCGAAATCCTCCATCAACACTTGCTTCTCGTCAAACCTGCCCAAGTCGTTAAAAACATTCTTTTTAATAAATAGACATTGATCACCGCCTCCTGTAAATATTCCATCTTTGGCCGTAAATGAAGCATTGACTTTTAGCAACCAATTTTCTGTATCAAAACGATATGAAAAAAAACCAGCATCGTAATTATCCATTAAGGTCTTTTCAATGTCAGCTATGAATTCATCGGGTGGTAGTACATCGGCATGCAAAAAAGCCAAAGTATTGCTGTTTGCATAACATTCTCCAAAATTCATCTGCGCCGCCCGACCTTTTACCGAAGACTTAATTATTCTTACCCTGTCACCAAAATCGATATGCTCAGATAAATCGGAATTAGTGTTTGAAAGCACTACAATTACTTCTATTTGACGATTTTTTGCATCAAAAAGCAATTTCGGCAATAAGTTCTCTAAATTTTCTCGTTCATTGTGAGCGGGAATAATAATGCTGACCATAAAGTTATTTCGACAGTTTTGCTTACCGAGTTAAAATTATTTTGATTTAGTTAAAGGCACCCTTCTCATATACGTAGATTTACTGGAAAGGTTTACTAAAACGATTCGACCAAACCTTAAGGTCGTAAAATTCGTACGTAGCAATATTACAATTCTAAAACTATAAGAATGATCCTTATTAAATTTAAATTTAGACTGCTTACCTTAATAGCTCTTGCCACAATATTTTCTTTAGGCGCTCAATCAAATGGCACCTCGAAAATAGATTTGAACGAGCTTTCCGAAGATTTTCTGAGTAATATCAAAAATAATCAAAGTACCAATGAAATTCGGGCACAACTTTATAATTTAACTCTAGAGGACATAGAAAAGGAGTTAAAGACTGATGATGAAAAACTAGCCTTTTGGATCAATATCTACAATGCCTACATTCAAGTAATTTTATCTGAAAACCCTGAAAAATATGACGATAGGGGTGAATTTTTTAAAAACGAACAAATACCTATAGCTGGCAGACTTATCGCTTTTGCTAAAATCGAACATGGTATAATCCGAAAATCTCAATGGGAACTCGGACTGGGAATGATTCGAAAATGGTTTCCGAATAAGTTTGAGAGAAAACTACGTGTAGACGAACGCGACTATCGCATACACTTTGCACTGAACTGCGGTGCAAAAGACTGCCCTCCAGTGGCCATCTATACGCCCGATCGGCTAAATGAGCAGTTAAAGATTGGTACGGCAAACCATTTAAGTAAAACCTCTGAGTATAACCCTGAAACCAAAGAGGTATCCATTACATCTCTATTTAACTGGTTTAGAGGTGATTTCGGATGCAAAGGTGGAATAAAGGATATATTGAAAGAACAAGGCATTATACCTACAACAAAAGGTATCGACCTTGTTTATAAAAATTACGATTGGACCTTAGACCTCGATAATTGGACCGAGCTGTAACTTCGAAAAAGATTAAAATGCTTCTTTAATAGTGAAATAGAAGTTTCCGCCTTCGCTAGACATACCATAGTCTACACGAATGCGTACCCCATCGCGCTTATTAATAATGTATCTAATACCCGCACCACCTGCCGGCTTGTAAGACGAAGAAAAAGTTTCTGCCAAATCTGGTGCCACTGTACCTGTCGAACCAAAGACGGCGGCGCCAAATCTGCCTGCTATCGGAAAGCGATATTCTAAAGCAAAGCTTAATTCTGCATTGTCTTGAAATCGCCTATTATTAATACCTCTTGACCGCTTTGAACCCAAGTAATACAAATCATAAAAAGGAGTGTTTTTGCTACTATTGGCTAAAAATAAATTAGCAGCGACCACTTGCTTTTTACCCACTTTCCGATAGTATCTATTGTCTAACTCAAATTTGGTATAATTAAAGGAAGACCCTAGCAATTTTGAAGAGGTAAAGTAATTTCCCTGAATATAAAACCCCTTCGTTGGAAAGAAAATATTATCCCTTGTATCATAAAAAGCTTGAATACCAATGTTTGAAACCGTTCCATCCCTTTTTCCGGGTACATCTGAAGCGTCAAGAATACCCCCTTCTTCTACTTTAAGGTTACTAAAGCCATCGTACTCATACCCAAAACCAACCGAGAGATTAGGTAGCACTTCTCGCAATAAAGACAATCTTACTCTTGGAAAAGTCACCTCGTAAGTTTCTTCATCCTCCTCTTTCGAATCTATACCGACCCCGAAGAAATTGTAGAAATACTTGTAAAAACCCACTTCACCTAATAGCCGCCACCTCTCATTATCTCGGTAAAATTCAAAGGGAGCATAAACCAGCATCTGATTTTTTGTTGTATAGCTTACACCCAACTGCACCGATGACGGCCTTGTTTCTTGACTTTCATTATTCAACCAAAACGTAGCAATACCTAGACCCCCAAAGCCAAAAGCTGTTTCAGGAGTATAAAATGCTACAGGAAATGCAGAGATTTTTAAATTTTTCTGAACAGAATCATTTGCTGCTTTTTGTGCATCTTGGGATTGCAAAAAATGTGTGGATAAGCATATTATGAATAGATAAACTACATGGGTTGTTTTGTGCATATACCGTAAAAAGGATTTTTCAGTTTTTAAATACCGTTATTAACTATATATCGGTTAAATTAACCGTATTTAAGTGCAACTAACACCCCATATGCATAAAATTCTTGCTTTAAAAAAAGTTATAATTTCTCTTTTTACACTATTGGCCGCAGTATCTGTGGCTGTTATACCCAATTTAAAGTTCTCTTTCGATTTTAGCCAATTTTTTCCGGAAGGCGATGAAGATCTTGTTTTTTATGAAGAGTTCAAAAAAGAGTTCGGCACCGATGACAATTTTTTACTAGTAGCAATACCAAACAATGGTTCAATTTTCGAAAAAGATTATTTGACCCGGTTTCATCAAGTGTCAAAAGAAGCGAAAAAATTATCTTTCGTAGAAGTCAGTCAGTCTCTTACCACGCTTTCCTACCCTTTAAAAACTTCTTTTGGCTATACAAAATTGCCCATCGTTCATTTGAACGAACCAGATAAATATGAAGCCGATTGGGCAAAAATCAAAGAAGATGGGCTATTTATAAATACGTTGATAGACGAAAATGCAAGTTCTCTTGTACTTGCCCTGGAAACGAAAGATGAACTAGACTATGAGCAATCGGTCACTCTACTGACCGAGGTTCGCCAATTGCTAAACGAAAATAAATTCAACGACTTTCATCTCTTGGGCAGGGCCTATTTTTACGAAGCGATTGTAGCCATGCAAAAGAGTGAAGTGATTAAAACGAGCCTAGCTTCATTTTTACTTGTTTTCTTAATTCTCTACTTGATTTACCGCAGATTTATCATTGTATTCATTTGCTTGATATCAATAACGTTATCACTACTTTTATTTTTCGGACTGCTTAGTGTTCTAGGTATTCAATTGAGTGCCATGGCGGCATTTTATCCTATTCTAATGCTCATCGTGGGAACATCAGATGTTATTCACATAATGGATGATTATCTAGCAAAACTGAGATCAGGGCTTGAAAAGGAAACTGCACTGATCCAATCATTACGAGAAGTCGGTGTCTCCACGCTCCTAACTTCGATTACCACAGCTATAGGATTTGCGTCGCTACTTACCTCTAAGTCAAGTAGCATTAGTAGCTTCGGCATCAATTCTGCCATAGGGGTGCTTACCGCTTTTATTACCGTATTGTTTTTCACCTGTTCGTTGCTATTGCTATTTAAAAAGAAAAGCCTTTTAAGAGCCAAACCCGACAGACATTTATGGAACCCTATTTTATCTAAAGTGAATAAGATTACCAAAGGTCATAACCGTAGCATTCTTATTACAAGTTTAGTATTTACAGTTATTTGTTTAGTGGGAATAGGAAGAATAGACACGAATTATGAAATCAAAGAAAGTCTTCCTAAAAATAGTTCCATTGCCAATGATTTTGTCTTTTTTCAGAAAAATTATAGTGGTTTCAGACCACTAGAAGTTGCCGTGCTTGCCCAAAATCAAAACAAGGTGACCGATTTTGATGTGGTGCAAGAAAGCGAGAAAGTCGAACAATATCTAAAGAGGCAATCGGCAATACGCAATGTTCAATCTGTAAACACACTCTACAAGGCCCTTCACAAGGCCCATAATCTAAATAAATCAGATTATTTTGTTTTACCTACGGATGAAAATGTTTTTAAGACGTACCAGAAGGATGTCGATAAACTGGCGAGAAAACAAAAAAATAAATTTGTTAACGCCAAAGAAGACAAGGCAAGAATAAATGCTCGAGTGTTAGACGTGGGCACCGACAGTCTAAATGTGGTCTATACTAATTTCAAATCGTTTACGAAAAACAAGATTGATTCAACGCTGGTCAAATACAAATTAACAGGTTCAGGGGTATTACTCGATAAAAATTCTTATTACGTGCGAGACAGCTTGATACAAGGTTTAGTTATGGGTCTTATACTGGTAGCCCTCATTATGGCACTCATCTTCAGAAACCTTAAAATTCTAGTGATATCGATGCTACCTAATCTACTGCCCTTATTGTTTGCTGCCGCCCTACTCGGCTATTTCGGAATTGCTTTAGAAGCGACTATTTCAGTAGTCTTTGCCATTGTTTTTGGTATAGCAGTAGACGACACTATTCATTTCTTAGGAAGATACCGGGTCGGTACCGCAAAGGGTCTTAGCAAAGAAGAAGCCTTGGAAGTAACTTTTCAAGAGACTGGTCGCGCACTTATTATCACAACCGTAACCTTGTTCTTCGGTTTTATGATCTTACTGTTTTCAGAACATTCACCAAGCGTAACCATTGGCCTATTGGTAAGCGTTACGCTATTGGCTGCCCTTATACTCGATTTATTATTACTACCCGTTCTCATACGACGCTTTCTATAAGCTGAGAGAACCTAATGAGAAACACGCAATGATTTTAAATGCTTCTGTAGCAAATAATAGGATCTAATAACGATAATAAAACCGATTAGCATAACTGAAATCCATAAAGTAAAAAAGAAATATTCCATAGAACCCGTATTTAAGTGAATAGAATCTCACTATTCTTTTCACATTTACTTACGAGAATATCTCACGAAAGTTTTACCGTTTGACCAATAATAAGGCCGTTCGACCAATAAGCGAAGAAGAAACAGACCAATTTATCAATAGGTCTACAACTGTTATATGAAATGTAATTCTACTTCTTTGTTTTAAGAAGTTTTCTAAGATCTTTTCTGGCATTCAGCACCTTCAAACACAACAAGCACATGAAAGTCAGCCACACTACAAAAAGAACATACTCCATAATACTACTAATTTAGGGAACTGTTAGGTTAAAGTTTCTGTAAAATCTATACTTTAAATTAAAATAAATAGGATTAGGTAATATAAACATACTAAAGGCAAATGAACTTTCCTACACAAAAGTTAAATTTTTCACAAAAGGAATAAAATAAAAAAAAAGTGCCCTAACATTTGTCAGGACACTTAAGAAAAACCAACACAACCTAAAATCTCTAAAGATTTTATACTATTAATATTTTACAATTGAGCGATACTATCTTCAGTCGAAGGCCCCAACTCGTAAACTGCCTCCGTGAGTTCGCTTTTCAATTCTTTTACCTTCGTTTTGTTTCCAGCAGCCTTATATATTTCTGCTGCATACAATAATATACCTGGTTCAAATGTTTTTCCGATAATATGCTGCTCAACAATTTCTAAAGCTTTTTCACTTTCGCCTTTTTTGAAGTAACTGTAGGCTAATAGACTATATGATTCAGGGGTCGGCCGGTTGGCCACCTCTTTACGAGACATGCGCAGTGCCTTATCATACTCTTCAGTTTCGTTCAAATAAAGAGATACATTATAGGCATTGTACATATCACCATATTCAGGGTTACTGACCAATTTAAAATATTTGTCAAGATTTGACAGGCTTTTCAAATCATCACCCATATGTTCGGCTATCTCCGCCTTCAATAAATAATAATCGGGTGCCTTATAATTCTGGGTTACAGAATCTAAAATACGCATCGCTTCCAACGGTTTCTTTTCGTAAGAGAAAACAATCCAAGCTATTCCCTTTTTTGCATAAGCATTATTTGGGTCTATGGCCAATGCTTTTAAATAATACTCATAAGAATCTTTTATCTTACCTGCATGACCGTAGTAATCGGCGAGATTGGTATAAGACCATAATTTAAGTGAAGTATTTTTTGAGTCTTCAGCTTTTTTCATTGCCTTTTCCATAAAACGAATGGTGGTGTTTAAGTCTCCTTTATAATCGTTCCATTTGGCTAATCGGATAAGGTATCCGAATTCTGACATATTCTTGGTGCTGTCTAAATATTTTTGTGCGGTTTCGTAGTTACCAAGCTCCATATGTACATCAAAAAGTAAATTACGGCTCTGCTCGACACCATTATTGGTCGCTCTGGCCGAGTCGGCCATCTGTAAAGCTTCCATAAATCTATGTTGAGAAATGTAATTTCTGGCTAATGAGCGGTAATATCCCGCTTTGCCAATTGCTGCAATATTTACAGCTTTTTCAAGCACTTTCTCCGCTTTTTTTAGATATTTTATATCTCCTGTATTTTGAAAGTAGCGGTTGTATTCACCGCCAACAATACCGAAGCTCATCAATTGAGAACTATCCGATTTTATTTTCGAGTCCCAAAGCTCAAAATATTTTGAGGTAGTTTTAACCGGATTATTTATCAAGTATTTATCGTAGTCTTCTTTTGCAGTAACTTCTTTATTTTCTGTTTGGCAAGAGGATAAAATCAAGACCAATAAACCAAGTGTTAAATATTTCATCTTCTTATTTTTAGATTGGTTCTGTTCTATATAAATTTTATGTGATTCTTTGTAAGAATTATATAATTGATTTCAACTAGAAAAAAAAGGGAGGATGGGCAACCATCCTCCCCACTCCTTCTTTTTCATAGACTAATGTCTTATTCAGGAGCACCCAAATATGGGAATGTTGTTGTTGGCTCTGCAGTGAAAGAAACTCCGTCAGAAACCAATCTTGGGAAGGTACCTACACCTTCAACTTCTTGACCGTTGAAACGTGCTCCATCGCCTCCTCCGAAAAGAAGAATCAAAGACACATCGATTACGTCATCTTGCAAAGTTCTACCGGTAAGACCGATAGCCCCTTCGTAGTTCGGTGCACCAGAACCTGGATTGAAATAGGTCGTTGGTAAATCTGGAGCCACTTCAAGAACATCGTTCGCCAACACTGTAGTCAAAACCTCTGCAGTTACCGGGTTGTCGGTAAAACCATCTTTATCAGGACCATTAAGAATATCACCTAAAATATTAGGTTGATAATTCACATCTTCTTCATTAAGACCTAAAAGTTGTGCATAAACATCGTGAAGACCTTCTAAACGGTTTTCAAAATCTTGCTGATAGAATTCAGCAATCGTATGCGGCTCAGCTTGGTTATAAGGATCTTTGAAATCAGAGATGCTCAAAACGGTATTGATACCTGGTCTACCCATAAAATCTACTTGAGCGTAAGTTCCTGAAAAATCAGGTGCCTCACCTGGCTCCATTGGTTCTGGATCCGGCTCTGGTTCTGGCATCATATCACCACAAGGTTGGCAAGAAGAACCCCCACAGTCAACTGCAGTTTCAGTTCCGTTCATAATTCCGTCGCTACAAGTAGCTTGAACAATTGAATTGTCGTCATCTTCACTACAGGCTACAAACATTGTGACTGCACAAAGCGACAAAAACATATATTTTAATGTATTAAGTCTCATTTTATTCTAATTTTTAGATTTGTTATTTATTGTTTTCTGTTCGTAGTTACCCAAGTCTTGTAAACCGGTAGACCTAAAACATTGGTACTTGTAGTTTCACCCAACATACTGTTCGGAATCTCTATAACCAAAGCCATAGTATTCGCACCATCAAAAGTATCAACAGCTTCACCTTCTGGTAAGAAACCTTCTGGTGCTTCACCACCGATTACCTTGTTGAACTGGGTAAAGTCAAAGAAAAACGCATCTTGACGTGGTCCTGCAAATAAAGAAACGCCAGCTTCTGTAGTAGTAGTTATAGGGTTTGCATCTGAAATCGCAACACTTCCTAATGGAGAGTCTACCAATACTTCACTAGACTTACCTTTCATAGCCGGTGTAACAGGGCCGAAGAAATACATCGTATCGCCTCTTGGCAGAGCTTGAATAACCAAGTCTTCCATTAAATCGTTATCGGTATCAATATTGATTTCGGTCAATACATCTTCATCAAATGTACCGTAAGCCAAATCTGGCAGAACATTGGTTTGAAGATCTACAATAAATACAGTGTTGTCGGCATTTGAAGGTGATTCAAACCCGTAAAAGTCAGCAATATCAGCAGTATTTCCTGTTGTGCTAGGCGCATCAATGTGATCCGCAGCCACCAGAACAATACCGATTACGGCCAAGATTCCCAGACCGAATAAAAGTTTTGTCTTTTTCATTTTAAGATTTTTTAAAGATTATGATTAATTATTTCACCCCTACTTACGGCAGATTTGTGCAGAGGTTTGGTTTGAGTTGTTAAAGTAATGTTAAAGAATATTTTATATTTTAAATTCTAAAGGCATTATTCTAACAATTTCGCATAATAATGCACGACACATTGTACAATTACTTGAAAATCAGTAGTTCCATTAATTTGTTGACCAATTATATTAAGATGAGTTTTCTTAACTATATAGTTTGACATTTAACATATAACTCATTTTGTAGTACTTTGGCTCTTTAAAAAAAGTAAATCATGAATCCTTCTGCTGCTGGTTGGATCGATAAGTTCGGTTCTCTTGTGGAAAATAATCAGAGTCTCTATGCAGACTACCAATCGCTATATTCCGGTTTAAAGCAAATGGGGTTTGTATATGGCATTAATACCGACATTTCAGAATTTGTAACTTCTGATTTAAAACTTTCTGAAGATGAGAAGGCCAAGATTAATTTACTAACTGCCCTATACGGCACGTTTACCATAGAACTTGAAAACAATGATTTTTCATTGTTTCTTGAGCTCATTTTTAAATTTTATCAAGATTTAAAAGTCGGTAACAGTTCGCTCTTACATAAAATACTGATAGGCAAGAAGACCTCTTCACAGTTAGAGAAGTTAATCGATTCTCGAGTTTATTTAGAAGATAACCTACTATCCAAAACATTTAGCAGCCTTATTACCAACTCTTTATTATTTATTGATGTACTGCTCTTCAAGCAATACATGCATCAGCCGAAAGATATTAGGGCACACGCCGAGCGCCTAGAATACCTGACTATAAATGTTACCTACCACGCCTTAAATTCAAAAGAGCAAAATAAAAGTGATGAAAGACTGGCACAGCTTTTTGCATCATCATTAACCTTTATTGATAGTGAAGCTGAAAACTTTGATGGAACATACCGTGAACAGTTACTACAAAATAAGTCAATCTATGAAAATCACTATTTTCTCGATATGGCTTGCCTCACTGTTTGGGAAGATAAATCATTAGAATATCAAGAGTCGGAATTTATTTTTGGCCTCGGAAAAGATTTAGGGTTTTCAGATGACCATATCAAAAGATCAGTCCAAGAAATTCAAAATTTCTTTAAGGTGAATATGGAATCGGTACCATTTTTAAAGGATACAAACTTGGCTCTGCAATTATATGATAGTATGTCGAAAGTGGTGAATAAATTGATTTTGAGAAATAGTAAACGCCTGCAAAAAGAATTGGCAGAAAGTAAAGAATTGGTATTTCTCATTTCAAAATCGACAGTTAAGGATCTTACCCCAGAAGAGAAGAAAAAAGTTCAAAATCAATTGA
The DNA here is from genome assembly GCA_002813285.1 of Flavobacteriaceae bacterium MAR_2009_75. Taxonomy (NCBI): domain Bacteria; kingdom Pseudomonadati; phylum Bacteroidota; class Flavobacteriia; order Flavobacteriales; family Flavobacteriaceae; species Flavobacteriaceae bacterium MAR_2009_75. The sequence goes on along the minus strand of PHTZ01000001.1, from coordinate 4,298,047 downwards.
TAGACATTTTTAAAAGTATTCCTTCTCTAGCCATTTTTATACTACCCGGGGGAGCAGTTTTATTGCCTATTTTCATTAAATTGATTCCCAAACTTTTGCCTTCATCATTTGATGAAAATAGAATAGAAAAATAGTGCAATTTTAATCAAATTGCCATTATAAGAAAAATCTATTATTTGATTTATATGATTAAATATCAAATAATTATAATACACTATTCCAACCAAAGCTTAAAGTCTCTTACACGCTCTCGACTTACGATGATTTCTTGATCAGAAAAGTGATTTAGCTTAATTTGTAAGCGCGAATTGGTGTATGAAATAATATCTTTTATATGATTGATGTTAACATAAAATTTACGGTTCGTGCGAAAGAAAAATTGAGGCTGAAGCTCGTTCTGTAAATTTTCAAGGGTCGTATCTAAAAGATAATTTCTCCCTTCTGTAGTAGCGGCATAAGTACCCTTATTTTCACTATAAAAACATTCAATATCCTCAGCATTTATAATTTTTAGGTGCTGCCCTACTTTAGCTGTAAACCTCTTTTTATATTCTCGCTCGATAGGGTTCACCAAAAGCCTTTTAATGTCTTCGAAATCAAGAGCCATATTTTGAACTTTTGGCTTGAGTAACCGATATTTTTTTACGGCAGCTTGAAGTTCTTCTTCGTCAATTGGCTTTAATAAGTAATCAACACTGTTCAACTTAAAGGCCTGTAGCGCATATTCATCATAAGCGGTAGTGAAAATAATAGCGCTTCGCACTTCAATCTGTTCAAAAATCTCAAATGAAAGTCCGTCTGAAAGTTGAATGTCCAAAAATATCAAATCGGGGTGCTCATGACTCTTGAACCATTCGATAGACTCTTTGACGGAGTGCAATAGCGTTGTAACTTCGACATCAAATCGTTCTAGTAATCTCGATAATCTGCGCGCTGAAGGCTTTTCGTCTTCTATAATTATAGTTTTCATTTAATTTGGTCGGTTTTAGGTTGGTTTTACTTTATACCGAAGGTTCTGAATTTCATTTAAAGGCTACTCCCCATCCTCTTTCATAAACTTCTGTAGTTGCTTTTGCTCCCAATCTTTTATGAATTTTGGTTTTAATTCACTCCAAGTTTTGCCTTTTAATTTGAAAACTACAACTCCGTGAATAACGAGACCGACTCCCCATAAGACGGGGGTTAAAATCATATTCCAGCTCAACCATTCAAAAAAAGCAGGGTCATCGACACCTTTACTTACAAGAAATTCATAACCCCTTTCTTTTAATAAAAAAAGTATGGTATTCGTGATTACATAAACTTTCAAGTGATCATAGAACCCCTTTATGCTTCGAACCCTTTTTTGGGCTTTCTTGAATCTAGACCTTTTTTGTGTTTTCATATGGTTATGGTTGACTTAGCCTTTAGTTTTGATTCAATATTTTTTAACATCCTCCCTATCTTCATCCATAAATTTCTGAATTTGCCGCTCTTCCCACTCTTTATTGAATATAGGATTAAACGAGAATACCTTTGCTGCATGAAAAGCCAAACCCAGCCCCCAAAAGAAAGGGGTCATAAGTGAGCCAAAATTAAAAATCGAATCAGCGAACGACTCCCCTTGATTCATTCTTATTACGACACTTACAATAATTATAAATAGATTAACCAACACGTAAACGGTTAGGTGGGTATAAAAGCCCTTTAACTCATTCACTTTTTTTCTGGCTCTCAACTTTTTATCTCTTTTATTAGCTTCCATAGTAATATTTTTTATTCCCATCGACTTAAACGTTCATCTTCTTGCATGAACTCCTTTATTTTTCGCTCTTCCCAATTTCTACCGAAAAAGGGGTTTTTTCCAAAGGCTTTTATTCCCTGAAAAATCAGCCCTATCCCCCAGCCCATAGCGGCCCAAAGAAACCATGGGTAATTCCATCGGTCTGTATAGTAATTCAAGCCGGCCAAAAAACCGATAACTACAATATATGACAATAGGCTCATGTAAAATTTCTTCACTTCTTCAACACGTTCCTTTGCCCTTAAATACTTGTTTTCTTTTTCTACGTTTCTCATGGTCGATTAATTTATGTTGTTACCCAAATATCTAATAATCTAAAGGCTTCACTAAATCTTTGTTTCTCAGTTGTCATTTTCTAAGGATGAATTGTATTCCCATTGGTTTATCCTATTCATTCAAAATTGGTCATCCTTCATATATTCTCTCATCTTTTTTTCTTCCCAACTCTTTCCCCACAAGGGATTATAACCAAAAGCTGCCATGGCATGCATAGTAAGCCCAAAACCCCAGCCGAATACAGGAAATAAAGCCCAAGGAAACGAGGTTGTCTTATAATTGAGAAAAATCAAAAACGGAATCACAATTAAGTAGGCTAACAGATTACCATAGAATGCTTTTATGCCCTCAACACGCTCTTTGGCCTTTTCATACCGCTTATCATCAATATACTCTCGTTGCGTTTCTACAACCGAAATCCGCTTGGTCAACATGGGCAAACGCACCAAAAAGTCGGTTTCTGACCGCTCAATATTTAAAGTTTTATCCGTTAGTACCGCATAGCGCTGCCTTATATTCTGCAGACCCACACCGGTACTTTTCTTCAACACTTTTTTTTCTTGAAGATTATTTACAACGACCAGCATGCCTTGCTCTTCATAAACTTGTATCTTCAGTGGCCTTTCGGCGGTAACCACATTGTGTTTGACCGCATTTTCAAGCAATAACTGCAGAGATAGCGGAACAATTTTAGCCTCCTTGATAGCGCTTTCATCCGGTATATCAAAAACGATGCTATCTTCAAACCTCATCTTCAAAAGTTGCACGTAGGTTTTAGCAAATTTCAACTCTTCATCTACCGAAATTAAATCTTTATTTTTTTGTTCAAGTACATACCGATAAACCTTTGAAAGTGAAGTGGTAAACTTTTGCGCTTGCAAAGGGTCCTCTTCTATTAAACTCGTTAACACATTTAAACTATTAAAAAGAAAATGAGGGTCTAGTTGGTTTTTCAGCGCATCAAATTGTGCAGAAGCCGTACCTGCTATTATCTTTTGCTCTTTGACCTTGGTTTCTTGGCGAAACTTGTAATAATAGAAACCATAAAATACAAAGAGGACGACTGCGGAAATAAGTAGCGAATAGTAATAGTCGCCAACAGTTTCATTTTGTAAAAAGTCAACGAAAGACACTCGGTACATACCGACCAATAAAATGAATCGTGCCAGAAATATACCAAATACAGAAACTATAAAACTGCAGGCCAGCCCTGTAACCAATCTTTTCAAAGACCCAAAATTATTCCCCAACCGCATATTGAGAAAACGCCATGTATAGACATTGACTAGATAAAGAATGATTGAAAACAACATGTTTTCATAATACTCTTGCCACGCCCATTGAAGGGTTACACCTTCTTCGAACCAGCCCGTAAAATAGAAACTGACAAGAATGACAAAATAGATAAGCGTGCCTATTATAACTGCCCTACCAATATCTTTGATGAAATTTTGCATATTCACTTATTGTGTTTTGGACCAACCTAGCTACCCTAGGTTTTTATAACAATCTCAACTTTCTAAAGTTAACAAAAGTTGAACTGTTCATATCAATTTTCATTTTCTCGAATTCATTATTTGACATGCTCAGCAAAGATTTCCCATTGTACGGCATTATCCTAAAAAAATACTCTGAATCGTAGTAATCGACACCCCAATCGTTACTACAGCCTCCATTTAAAAGCACCTTTTATCATTTTAGCTATATTAGCAGTTTTCTAAAAACATATGAAAACTCTAACTATCAAAATCATCCTTCTGCTTTCGACCATCAGTTTTTGCCAAAAGACTGTTGCTCAAAGTGCCTACAAAGACCAATTCGCACATACATTTTCGATAGTAGCCCGAGACAAAACTACTGGAGAAATGGCCGTCGGCGTTCAAAGCCATTGGTTTTCTGTTGGAACTATTGTTGCTTGGGGAAAGTCGGGAGTTGGGGTTGTAGCCACTCAATCTTTTGTAAACCCCGCATATGGTCCAGAAGGCCTACAGTTGATGAGCGATGGTAAAACGGCCAAGGAAGCACTCAATATACTGACCGCTAAAGATGAGGGAAGAGATTTTAGACAATTAGGTTTTTTAGATGTTACGGGAAATGCCTCTTCCTTCACAGGGCAAAATTGCGTTCAATCGGCAAGTCATTATGTAGGTGATAATTTTGCAGTACAGGCGAATATGATGCTCAATGACCAAGTCGTGCCCGCCATGAAAAAAGCTTTTGAGGCCAATTCAGAGCTACCGCTGGCCGAACGCGTAGTTGAAGTTCTGTTAGCCGCCCAAAATGCCGGTGGCGATATTCGTGGCAAGCAATCAGCGGCCTTATTGGTCGTGAATGCGCAACCTGTCGAAAATATATGGCAAGACAAAAAAGTAGATTTAAGAGTTGACGACAGCGTTGCCCCACTTGAAGAACTCGAACGTTTACTAAAAGTTCATAGAGCTTACGACCACATGAACAAAGGCGATTTGGCTATCGAAGCCAATGATATGGAAGCTGCCCTAAAAGAATACGGAGCCGCCCAAAAAATGTTTCCGGAAAATCTCGAAATGAAATACTGGACTGCCATCGCCCTGGCGAATAGTGGAAAATTGAAGGATGCCCTACCCATTTTTAAGACAGTCTTTTCTAAAGACACCAACTGGAAAACCCTAACAAAACGCCTTCCAAAATCAGGTCTGTTGACCGTTTCAGAAGGCGATTTACAAAAGATATTGGGCCTTTAGATATTTTATGATAAAGTGAACTCTGGCAATTTGATGATTTCCCCTCCCTTTAAGGCAGACTCATGCGCCAGAATACCTACACAGGTAATGTTCGCTGATTGTTTTGCATTCGGATAAGGAGATTCTTTCTGCACCAATGCATCAACGAAAATATGCACTAGGTGCGGATGTGAACCACCGTGCCCCGCGCCTTGGGTGAACGATAAATGCTGGTTGTCATCGGTATCATAAACACCTTGAGTCGTAAAAGGCTGAATCTCTTTGGGAAGCAATTTTGCAAAATCAGGACTTTCAACTTCCTCAGGTATTTCAGGCTCAGGCTTCTTAGCGGTATGAACCACCAAAGGCTTCCCTTCTATTAAGGGCCATTCTACCGATTTTTTAGATCCGTACACTTCAAAACTCTCGCGATACTGGCGGGCTACATCGAACAATGAACGGTAAACCTGGGCGCTCAAATCTGAATCTTTAAATTTAATGTGTGTCGTTTCAACCGCAAAAGGAGAATTGTAATGCCCAATCAACTCTTCACGAATGGTTCCTGAACCAAAACACGAAACATACTCTGCCTGTCCTCTAGTTAATGCCAAAACCGGACCAACACAATGGGTCGCATAGTGCATTGGGGGCAACCCTGGCCAATAATTAGGCCAACCGTCCATATCTTGCTGATGACTGGCCTTTAAGAACTGAACCTTACCCAATTCACCATTATCATACAATTCTTTCATGTACAAAAACTCACGTGCATAGACGACTGTTTCCATCATCATATACGTCAGACCGGTCTCTTCAGTCAAGCGGACAATTTCTTCACACTCTTCGACCGTTGTAGCCATAGGTACCGTGCATGCTACATGTTTGCCCGCTTTTAAAGCCTTAATAGATTGAATTCCGTGATCCGGAATCGGAGTGTTTATGTGCACCGCATCGATATCAGGGTCTTTGAGAAGCTCATCATAATCTGTATACCTTTTTTCAATGGCAAAGGCATCGGCCAACTCATTAAGTTTTTTCTCGTTACGCTGAGAAATCGCAACTAAATTGGCATTAGGGTGTTTTTGATAAATTGGTATAAACTCTGCACCAAATCCCAATCCGACGATGGCAATATTTATTTTCTTATTATCCATTTGTATTAACTTTTGAATGTTTCCTTTAAAAATTTAATTCCTTCGGAGGCAAACTCGTCTTGACTATCGGCCAAATTCTTCCATATACAGACCGCACCGGCGAGCTCCTTTATTTCCGGGGTAAAACTTTCGATAACTATCCCTCCTTCATAATTGATATCTCTTAATCCCTGTTGAAAATCATCCCAAGGAGTTAGGCCCGTTCCCGGTATTCCTCGATGGTTTTCAGACACCTGTACGTGAATCAGTTTTTCACCTACGGTTCGTATGGCCTCACGTATATTTTTCTCCTCAATGGTCATATGAAAACCATCAAGTAACACTTTAGCATTCGACTCATTAATATCATTCGTTAAGCGAACTACGTCTTCGGCGGTGTTTACCAAATCGGACTCAAATCGGTTCAATGGCTCAAGTGCAATAGATTGCCCAAAACCTTTCGCTATGTCGCAAACCTTTCGCAAGTTCTTGACCGCCAATTCCCATTCCGCCTTTCGCTGTTCGCTGGAAACCATTCTAGCTTTTCCCACTGCTGAATACATGGGGCCGGCCAAAAAATCTACCCCAAGCGTTGTACAAAGTTCAAAACACTTTTCTACGTAATCGAAGCAATTTTTATGCAATTGCACATCATCACTTGTCAGGTCTTTAGTAGGTCCGAACACTCCACAAACGGTTGAAGAAAGTCCGTGCTTTGACAACTCTTCCATCACTACTTTGCCATCAATCAAGCTTGGGTCTTCGACCGGTATTTCTACGGAATCATAACCCAACTCTTTTATCTTAGGAAAGAGGGAAACCGATTCAGTAGTAAATGGGGACTGCCATAACCAGGTACTCACCCCGAATTTTATAGAATTTGACACGTTGAATTTTATTTTAATTATTAGTATTAATTACTGGCAACCACTTTCATCACCCCTTGCATGATACGCCAGTGCCCCGGAAAGGTACAGATGAAAGGATATTCGCCCGGCTCGGTCGGAGCTGTAAAACTTAAGGTAACACTCTCCTCAGGATTGACCAGGGCGGTAGCAAAAAGAACCTCTGGCATTTCAGGAACATAGTTCAATTCAGGACCCTTGGGGTCAACTGCCATCTTATCCGCTGCAGCACCGACCTTTTCTTTTTCACCCTTTTGCACCACGACCAAATTATGCTGCATAAAATCAGTGTTCGCAAATCGGATACTAACCTTTTCCCCCGCCTCTACCACAAATTCCGAAACATCAAATTTCATCTCGTTCGTAACCGTACCGATATTTATCACCTTTCCCGCAACATCTTCTTGAAAGGCATCCATAGCTACCGCTCCTACCTTATCCATATAATTGGCAGCAAAAGTCTCGGCGAGTAAATCTCCCTGAAGAGGTTCTTTCTCATTCTCGGCCATTGCAAGGTCAGGTTTAAAAGCGGAGTGTTTCTTTTTAAATGCTCCGATAAAACCATCAATATGTTTCGATGCTGCCACATAGACGGCTTGCGACAACCACTCGTCGTTTTGAACATTTTTATCTTGACTTAGCTCGTAGAGCATTTCACCTATTTCTGGGGAAGGCGTTCTTTCAGAAAAATACAATAGAGCGGCGAGTTGAACCGAAGGATCTTTATCATTAAATGCCCCTGAAAGCATTATCGCTTTATCGACCTCTTTATTTTTAGGAAGAATTTGTATCGCAGCTTTACGAACGGCCGCCGAAGCGTGGAACAAGGCACCCCTTACCACAGAAGCGGCCTCTTTTTGCTGGGCAACCGCCCCTAAACCATCAATCGTCCACAGTGCATGTAAGGCAGCAGGGTTCTGCCCCATACTATTTACGGCGTTATTGTTGACCAACTTATATAATTGACTCAAAACATCGCTATTACCCCGCTCTACCAACAAACGCTGAGCGGTCATTCGCCAGAACATATTATCGCTGCCCAAGGCATTGACCAGATCCTCCGGATTATTTTTATCCAAAGAGAACTCGTTTGCCTCAGAATCATCTTTGGGCACTACGCGCCAAATGCGGCCATGAGCCTTATCTCGTAGAGGATTGACATAAGCATTACCTGATCCGTTTTCCGCATTAAAACCGCCGCGCTCTTCATTTGGCGTCGGATTGTGCTGCACAATAAAATTATACCAGTCAGCTACCCAAACAGAGCCATCGGGCCCTACTTTCGCTTCTACCGGAGAGACCCACTCATCGGCCCCGGCAAAAAGGTTGCCACCATCTTTTTCGAGATAGCCCGCTCCTTCTTTTTCGATTCTAGCGATATGTACCACCCCACCAGTAGGCTCACAGATAAACGCAGTTTTATTCCAATACGAACTGGGGTAATCACGCGCGGTGTAAAAATGATGACCGGCAGCAGCCGTAAAACCACCAAAAACATCCACTTGTCTATAATTGAGAGTAATGGGCTGCATATCATAATGCCCGTCGATTTTTTTACTGCCCAGAATATTCACTCCCTCAACATCTGCAAAATTATCATTAGGTATACCCAAGAATACACTATGGGTGTTATTCGCCGTAGAAGCAAAGACCGAATTATCTTCGGTAACACCTAACCCCCACGTATTATTACTCGTATTTGTTAAAAATTCAAAGTGCTGATAACTGGTATCGAATCGGTAAACACCTTGACGAAACTGAAAGTCTTTACCAAAAATATTACCCTTAAAACCAGAGTAGCCGAGCACTCCATAAATATGGTTATCTATAGAATATTGCAGGTTAGAAGGCCCTGCATGGGTGTCGAAAGTACCCCATCCGTCGATAATTGCTTCTCTCACATCAGCCTTATCATCTCCATCGGTATCTTTCAAAAATAAGAATACAGGTGCTTGTGAAACGATGATACCCCCATTGGCAAAAGTAAAACTCGTTGGTATATTTAAGTTTTCAGCAAAAACGGTCACCTTGTCCGCTTTTCCGTCTCCATCGGTATCCTCTAAAATTTTCACTTTATCATCACCGACCCCTTGATCATTTCGCACCGTATTAGGGTAGTCTACCGTTTCAATTACCCACAAACGCCCCTTCTCATCCCAATTCATGGCAATCGGGTTGATAATGTCCGGTTCAGAAGCAAAGAGCTCTAATTCGAAGCCTGCCGGCACCTGAATCAACTTAGCCGATTCTTCAGGACTCAATGGCAGTTGGTATTTAGGCGCAAGATCTCGCTTCTCATAGTTCGGTATATTCGGTACCTCTTTATAGGCCAATTGAGGAATATCCTTTGAAAATGCCTCCCAGTTTTCTTTGACATTATCTGAAACGGCCCACAACACCCCTTGTTTGATCAGGTTATGAAAACCTGGGTTGTTCCACGTTCTTTCGTCATGGCCATAAGCGGTATAAAACACCTTGCCCTCGCCATGGTTCTTGACCCACGTCCAAGGTTCACGGTGCTCCCCTTCGACCCGCTCCATCAACACAGTAATATCTTCTGCAATCTTGTCGTGTACATAAGTTTCATCCCAAGTCGAAAATTCATTCACATTTTGCATAGCAGGGTGATCCTTAGCTACAATGTTAGCTGTAAAAGTGCCTGTTTTATGGGTCATAAACTGGGCCCCTACCAAATTTATATATGCTGGTGAGTTTTTAAAACAAAAACTGGCGGAGTGAATGGGTATAAAAGCATGACCTTCTTCCACATAGTTTAAAAGAGCTTTCTCTTCTTTACTCGAAATTTCCTCATGATTGGCGTACACCATCAGTCCATCATATTTTGACAGGTTCTTTTCATTTAAATCGGCTGTGTTCTCGGTATAGCTGGTATTGATACCGTCCTTTGCCAATGCCGAAGCAAGAACCGGGAAATAAGCACCCGAATTATGGTGCTCCAGAGAGTGACCTAAAAAAAGAATTTCTATACGCCGGGGCTCATCGTCTGAATGCTGAGCATGTTGTTTTTCTCCTGAACCGCATCCTATTAATACAAATAGAAATAACAGTACGCCGAACGCTGATAAGTTGAGTTTCATAAGGTTGTTGATTTACAGTATCAATGTTACTAATTATTTAAGTCAAAAAATCACTCTAAGTTATCACATACTGACTGTTTTATATCATACTTTGATTTTAATATCGGTATATTTGATAAATAAGTACTCAATTTAAGCACTCCCTTAGTTTACATTAGACTCAAAAATTTGAAAACTGCTCTGCAAAAATCTCCAATACCTGAATCTCGAGCCTACGTGGCCAAACTATTGGACGAGCCCGTTTTTGACCCGCATTGGCACTTTCATTCCGAATATCAAATTTTCTTGGTGCTAAAAGGAAATGGCACCCGTTTTATTGGCGATAGTGTAAAACCCTTTAAATCGGGCGATATCACGTTCACCGGTTCGAACTTGCCCCATTTGTGGAGAAGCGATCAAGAAATTGAACAAGCTAAGAACATTGCTTGGTCTCAAGGCGTCGTAATCTATTTCAGAGAGGATTTTCTAGGGGACAACTTTCTCAACACCCAGGAAGCCATTCGTTTGCGAAAGGTTTTTCACAAAAGCCTACGTGGATTGGAATTTGCGGGCGACACTGCTAAAAAACTGAGAAGAATGATTCTCAAGTTGGTTACCCTTGAGGGCCTTGATGGAATTCTTCACTTGCTTAAAATATTAAAATGTATAAGCCAGACCAAAGAGTTTCATTTATTGGCAAGTGCCGGCTACACGAATACCCTAAGGGAAGCTGACACTGAAAGAATGTATACCGTATATTCTTATGTGATGAAAAATTTCAAAAATAAATTGGCTATAGCCGACCTAGCGGAAATGACCAACATGACGCCCACTTCGTTCAGTCGGTATTTCAAATTACACGCAAATAAATCGTTTACCCAGTTCGTCAGTGAAATACGAATCGGCCATGCCTGCAAATTATTGATAGAACAGAAGAAAAATGTTTCTACAGCCTGTTACGAGAGTGGTTTTCAAACCCTATCCAACTTCAATCGCCAATTTAAGGCGATTACGAATAGAACGCCCTTAGTCTATAAAAAGGAATATGAACTTTAGATATTTCTTAATGACAGTTGACCAAGTCACTAGATAAACTAAAATCGTCTAATTTTGCAGCATGGTCAAAACCCTACAGATTCGATTATCACTTGAAGAAGAAGCCCAAGAAGGGCAACTGAAGCACAGAGCTGCTAAATACTTAGGCCTTGACCAAGAAGAGTTCAAGCTAAAAGTTCTTAGAAAATCAATAGATGCTCGCAAGCCCAAGATCGTTTTCAACTATAAGTTGGCCGCTTTTGTTGGTGAAGACTTGCCTGGCCAAGATTACAATTTTGATTATAAAGACGTAACTAAAGCAAAACCCGTTCATATTATCGGTTTCGGCCCTGCGGGCATGTGGGCCGCCCTTCGTTGCTTAGAGCTCGGCTTTAAGCCCGTTGTTTATGAGCGGGGTAAAGATGTTCGCGAACGCAGGCGTGACTTAAAAGCCATTAATCAAGAACATATCGTAAACGAAGATTCTAACTATTGTTTTGGTGAAGGCGGAGCTGGTACCTATTCTGACGGAAAACTCTACACACGTAGCTTAAAGCGAGGTGATGTAAAACGTATTTTTCAGAGCTTGGTACATCATGGGGCTACTGAAGAAATACTGATTGATGCTCACCCGCACATTGGCACGAACAAGCTGCCGAAAATCGTAAAAAATATTCGGGAAACGATTATTAAACAGGGAGGAGAAGTACATTTCAATGTTAAACTAACGGATTTAATAACGGATGGTAAAAAATTAAAGTCCATTATTTTAAATAATTCGGAAGAAGTTCAAACCGAACGATTAATTCTGGCGACCGGTCATTCCGCTAGGGATGTTTTCTATCTTCTGGATAAAAAGAAAATAGCACTTCAAGCAAAATCTTTTGCGATGGGCGTGCGGGTAGAACACCCTCAACATATTATCGATTCTATACAATACCATTGCGGTGTGGACCGTAATGAACTTTTACCGGCAGCAGCCTATAGTCTGGTACATCAAGTCAAGGGTCGAGGCGTATATTCGTTCTGCATGTGCCCTGGTGGCTTTATAGTACCTGCTGCCACTGCACCGGGTGAAGTGGTCGTGAACGGCATGTCTCCCTCAAAAAGAAATAACCTTTTTGCTAATTCTGGAATAGTAGTAGAAATAGATGTAGAGCGCGATATTCGTAAATATGAGCAATTTGGAAATTTGAAAGGTCTTGAATTTCAGAAAGATTTAGAACGTTTAGCTTTTACTTCAGGTGGAAGGTCTCAAAAAGCTCCTTCACAACGTTTAACCGATTTTGTTGAAGGACGTATTTCGGCTAATCTTAACCCCACATCGTACCAGCCGGGATTGGAATCTGCCCCACTACACTCCCTATTGCCCAAACTCATAGGCAGTCGTTTGAGAAAGGGGTTTGAAGAGTTCGGTAAAAAGATGAAAGGGTATTACACTTCGGAAGCTAATATAGTTGGTGTCGAATCAAGAACCTCATCACCGGTAACCATCCCTAGGAACGAAAAACTAGAGCATCCGTATATAAAAGGCTTATTTCCTTGTGGTGAAGGTGGTGGTTATGCAGGAGGAATCGTTTCTGCAGCAATGGACGGGGAACGGTGTGCCGAGGCTGCCGTACTTGGACTATAAACGAAGGGTTATTTAATTACTACCTTAAATAAACGTACCTTCGCGGCACATTTACAACATATGACATTTAAAGAACTCGGCCTGGCCGAACCTATACTCAAGGCAGTAGAAGCCGAAGGTTATACTTCTCCCACCCCAATACAACAACAAGCTATACCTATACTGCTGAAGGGCAAAGACCTTTTAGGAGTCGCACAAACCGGAACAGGTAAAACAGCCGCCTTCGGTATACCAATACTCCACCATCTGTACCAATCACAGAACGGACAGAAAGGTAAACGAAAAATAAAGGCTTTAATCGTAACGCCAACGCGGGAACTGGCCCTGCAAATCGGTGATAGTCTTACCGCATACGGTAAACATACGGGGCTTAGAAACACCGTAATCTTTGGAGGCGTAAAACAAGGCAAACAAGTAAACGCGCTCAGAAACGGTATCGACATTCTTGTTGCTACACCCGGTCGACTACTCGATTTAATGGGGCAAGGTTTTATTACCTTTCGTGACCTTGAATTTGTGGTACTTGATGAAGCGGACCAAATGCTCGATATGGGCTTTGTACACGACATTAAAAAAATTATCGCACAATTGCCTGCAAAACGGCAATCGTTGTTTTTCTCGGCCACTATGCCCCAAGCTATTGTACAACTATCACAAAAAATGTTGGGCGATTTCCAACGGGTTACTATAAAACCCCAACAGGCCACTGCCGAGAAAGTTGAGCAAGGTGTTTATTTTGTTAGCAAGAAAAACAAACCCAAATTGCTAGTGCATATATTGAACGAAAACCCTAGTGATACTGTTTTGGTCTTTTCAAGAACGAAGCATGGCGCGAACAAAATTGTTAAAAAATTGTCTCAGGCGAATATTAATTCTGCGGCAATACACGGAAACAAGAGTCAAACTGCCAGACAAAAGGCTTTGGGTAACTTTAAAGATGGTAAATTACGCATATTGATTGCTACCGATATCGCTGCCCGTGGAATAGATGTTGAAGACCTTTCGTTGGTCATCAATTATGATTTGCCCAATGTACCTGAAACATATGTGCATCGAATCGGTAGAACCGGTCGTGCCAATGCCAGCGGAATCGCCTTATCTTTTTGTGATAAGGAGGAAAGACCATATTTGAGAGATATCGAAAAGTTGATTAAGCAAGAAGTGCCCCGCATGCCCGAACATCAATTTGTTGATGATGAAGATTCAGCGGAAGAAGAAAATCAAAATTCGAATCAAGGTAGAAACCAGAATTCTACTCAAAATCGAAATAGAAATCGGAACAAACGAAGAAATTCAAGTTACCGGGGTAGAAATAATAAAAATCGTAATAGCGGCCAGAACAGTAATAGACGCAGAAGCGAGGACTAGAACTAAGTTCTAATCTACTTATAGGCGTTCTTCTTGGCCTTCTATTTTTTCGCCATATTCTTTTTTGTAAATCTTGACAACTATCAAGAAAAGGCTGATAAGCAAGGGCCCAAAAATCAATCCAATAAAACCGAAAAGGGGCACTCCTACGATTACCCCTATCAGGGTAATCAACGGGTGTACATTGTCTAATTTTCTAAGTACGTAAAGCCGAATTACGTTGTCGGTAGAACCTACTACTATGAGACCATATAATAGTATGCCCCAAGCTTGAAAATCGTTACCGTTGGTCAGGGTCAATATAAACACCGGCAGAATACCGATCAAGGTACCTATAAAGGGAATCATCGATCCAATAGCCACTATAACAAACCAAAAGAACGGGTTTTCGATGCCAAAGATAAAAAAACCTATAAGAGCCACTATACCCTGCGCTACGGCTACCATTGGAATACCGAGAGCGTTGGAACGCACCATGGCTTGAACTTCATCTCCTATAAGTCGAAGGTTCTTTTTACTTATGGGAAGGTATTCGAACAAAGATTCTTTCAACTGTTTTCTATTGGTCAGCATATAGTACAATAGAAAGTACATGATAGCAATTGCAATGAACATGGTAAACGTGCTGCCAGCAAAGGTCGAGACGTGCTGGGTCAGCCAAGATGAAGCTCCGGAAGGGTCTATTTGAGAAGTCAAATCGTAGTCTACCGCCTTTTCAACCACATACAGCTGGTTTTTAAAAGCTTCTATAACACTTTCCGATTTCTCGACCGCACTGCTTATTTTACTTCCTAACATGGCTATGAGTCCTGAAACCGGTACGAGTATACCAACAAAGGATATAAACATAATCAAGGTGGCCGCTAAATTCGGATTCCAACCCTTTTTAACCAACTTAGCCATCCATTTTCTAAAAAGCACATGAATGGTTATTGCACCAAGGATTCCCGAGAGATACGGAACTATTTCCCAAAAAATAAGACCTCCCATCAATAAAATCAGGAGCAATACGAATATTTGTCGAATAACATTGGGATGTATTGACTTCATAAATGATATAGGGATTAGGCTGTGGTTTCTATGCCCGAAAATATGTTTAAAACTTTCAGAACCATAGCCTTTACGCACCGTTTTTTGACTGCATCCGAAAAATATTTCTCCTGTTTAAGAAAGGGTGTCTTTCAATAATAATCTGTACAAACTTTAAACATATTGGCATGAAAATGTCTAATTTGGTCAATTCAACACGATATAAAAATGAAATTAAAATTCATACTTTCAATAGTTTTCTTTCTTAGTCTGGTCACCGGTTTTGGGCAAGACCTAAAGGTTATAACCTATAATATCAAATACGACAACAAAAACGATACGGTCAATAATTGGAACGACAGAAAGCAACCTATGGTTCAGCTTCTCGAAAAACTTCAACCTGCCGTGGTGGGAATGCAAGAAGTTCTATCGTCCCAGTTGCAATATTTTGATAAATCACTGCCCGCTTATTCCTATGTGGGGGTAGGCAGGGAAGACGGTAAAGAAAAAGGCGAGTTCTCCCCCATTTTTTATAATAAAGATGAGTTCACCCTTTCCGAATCCGGAACATTTTGGCTTTCGAATACACCGGAAAAAATTTCAATAGGTTGGGATGCCGCCTTAGAGCGCATCTGTACCTACGCCCTTCTTGAGAAGAAAAATACCAATGGAAAGTTTTGGGTCTTCAACACGCATTTTGACCATCGAGGTGAAAAGGCAAGGAAGAAATCGGTCAAATTAATTCTCAAAAAAATAAAAGAGATTAACGGAAATCATCTGCCAGTAGTTCTCATGGGCGACTTGAATCTTCAACCGGAACAAAAGCCTATCCAAATTTTATCTCGCAAAATGGATGATGGCTTGAAGGTTACTGAAAAATCGAACGAAGGACCCATAGGCACCTTCAACGGCTTTAATCTTGAAGAACCCATTAGCCGTAGAATCGATTATATCTTCACTTCAGGTTTTAACGTAAAATCATATTCGCATATCGATAAGCGCCTAAAAAATGGCAAACATATTTCAGACCATTTACCCGTGGTCGCTGCACTTTCAAAATAGCTTATTGAATTTTGGCATTCGTAATATCAACAAGACTTAGATGCACGAACGCTTTCATGCCTTCTTGATTTTGAACATGAGCCCATTTATCGGTCAACCCTAAAAGAGCAAGGGTATCGTTTTTAATGGCTTCCCCTATTTTAGCACCGCCAAGACTCGGCCTATTGCGAAGGTTCGCTCTGGAACCCGAGATGCTAATTACGGGTGTTTCAATTCTATCCTTATAGGGTTCAAATTGTGGCACTTCTGAGATCCGAACGAAGGGCAAGGGGTCTATCGCCCCACGGTACCCTTGATAGATACCAAAATGAAGGTGAGGTTTGGTCGTTCTCGCATTTCCGGTATTGCCGACAAGCCCCAAGGTATCACCAGTTTCTACCTTTTCTCCTGAATTTACCAGAATACTGTCTAGATGGGCATAATATAACGAATAGCCAAAAATACCGGTTCGCTGCCACACTTGTTTTCCACCAAGACCACGATTACCTGTTGAACTGACACGCCCATCAGTAGCCGCGATAATCGGGGTACCCCGATCAGCGAAAATATCGAGACCCTCATGAGTTCTTCGGCCCCTATCTCTGGCAGCGCCCCAAAAACTTTGAATGGCCTGATTATCTTTTCCTGCTACAGGAAAGCGAAAAACCGGACGGGTATATAAGCGCATTGAAAATGAACTGGTCTTTTCAATTTCCGGCTGTATGGTCAACTTATATATTCCGCTATCTTCTACCTGGTACTCTATAGATTTTCTATTTTCGTTATTAGATTCAAGTAGTTCTAAGGTACCCAAAGAATCCTTAGATATTTTATATAAATCGATAAAGACCTTTTTTCCAACAGTATCCGTTTGAATTTCAACAAAAAAAGTACGGCCTTTATGGAGCTCTATGTTATAACTATACGTTCGGTAGAGTTCATCGAAATATGTACCGGTTTCTGAATACGGCAGGTCAATCGATAAACTATCCTTCAAGCTAGACTCAAATGATTTTTTCCACAATGGAAAGCGAACTGAGTCATTTTCATGATTTCTAGCATACAATTCCCGTGCAGAGGGTTTCGTTATAAGATCCGTAGCTTTTCTCACTTGCTTACAGGTAATCAGCAACACGAAGATAGCTAGCACTCGAACTATGTTAAAAAAAATTTTCACTCGTTCATTACTCATTAAAACAACAAAAGCCAGACCAAAACGGGCCCGGCTTTTATTATCATCGATAGAGACTACTTTTTGAGAAAATCTATCAGAATTTTATTTAATTGATCGGCATGAGTTACATTCAACCCGTGTGGTGCTCCTTCAATCACCTCAAAAGTGTTCTCTGCAATTCCCTTAGCCGCTTGTTCAGCTGAAGTCGCCAGTGGCACCGTTTCATCGGCGTCACCATGTACGATTAAGGTAGGCACGGTAACATTCTTCAGTTCAGGCCTAAAGTCGGTATGCATCCAAGCCAAAGCTGTTTGAATGGTCGCTCTTGGCGATGCGTGTGAAGCAATAATAAAATCATAATCTAACTGGGCTTCGCTGACCTTATCTTTGTTCTTGTCGTAGTTATAAAACCCTTTATGAAAGTTTTTCAAAAATCCTACACGATCTTTTTGTAATGCATCTTTTATATCGTCCAAGGCACTCTCCGGCACTCCATCAGGGTTGTCCTCTTTTTTCTTTACCAATGGAATAATAGAACTGATAAGTGCGGCCTTTGCTATTCTATCAGAACCAAAATCGGTAAAATAACGAACTACTTCACCACCGCCCATTGAAAAACCTACAAGTACAGCATCTTTCAAATCTAAGTCTTCAATAAGAGTATTTAAATCACTGGTAAGCGCTGAATAATCATATTCACCCCAAGGTGCAGAAGAAATACCGAAGCCACGACGGTCATATGAAATGCATCTGTAGCCTTCCTCAACAATTTTCCAAACTTGTTGCTCCCATGACTTTCGGCTTAAGGGCCAACCGTGAATTAAGATTACCGGCTGTCCGCTTCCATAGTCTTCATAAAATATATCTACGGGTTCTTTTCCTTTTTTATTTGTTATAAATGGCATATTTCTATTTTTTTGTTTTGTTAAAAATACTTCTGAAGTATAGTTATGTTTAATGCAAAGCGAAAGATTGTTGGCGGTAAAAATGTTTTAACCTATTTTTAATAGTATTCATTTTCAATCTTCTATGTACGTACCCATTTATCAGAGAAACGAGAACTTTGAAGAAATCAAACAATTCTTAAAAGAACATAGTTTCTGAGTTTTAGTCACCCATTCTAAAGGCCGGTCGCACGCTACCCATATTCCGCTCGAATTAGAGCAGAATATGCAAGGTCTGCATGTGCTTACGGGTCATATTGCCAAAGCGAACACTCAGTGGAAACAGTTCGCTTCAGAAGAGGAAGTGCTTTGTATATTTAATCGTGCCAACGCCTATATTTCTTCATCATGGTACAAGGAGGAAGAAGTACCTACATGGAACTATATAGCCGTTCATGTCTATGGAAAACTTTCTATATTGAGCGAAGAGGAAGTAATAGCTTCTTTGCATAGATTGGTAGACACTTATGAAGTATCATCAAAACAGCCTGTATCATTAAAAAACATGTCGGAACGAACCTTGAAGCAAGTTAAGGGTGTTGTAGGTTTTCAAATTGAAATAACCGATATTCAGGCTCGGTACAAACTTTCTCAGAACAGAGAACAAGATCACACCAAGATTATTAGCGAGCTAGAAGAGCTTGATGACAAAGGAAGCAGGGCAATTGCAAAGGAAATGAAGAAATCGCGCTAATCATTTAACTATCATGTATGGCTTACGATGAATATTTGGCCGATAGGTCAAGACAGGTCTTAAAACAAAAATCGGTCTACTTCGAAGAGAAAAAGATGATGGGCGGACTTTGTTTTATGGTGGATGATAAAATGTGTTTTGGCCTACTATCAGATAAGTTGACGGGTGATGGAAAGTTAATGTGTCGTGTTGGACCACAAAACTATGAAAAGGCCTTATCCAGACCTCACTGTTCAAAAATGAACTTTACCGGGCGAACAATGAATGGTTTTGTTTTTGTAGATGCAGAAGGCTTTGACACTGATACGGATATAGCGTATTGGATTCAGTTATGCCTCGATTACAACCCTCAAGCCACACGCAGTAAGAAAAAGAAAAAATAAATGCATAAAAAAACCATCCGGTAAAAACGGATGGTTCTTCAACAGTTTATATTTCTATATTAACTTTCTTTCAAAGACTTCATATCAATTACAAAACGGTATTTAACATCCGATTTTTGTAACCTATCATACGCGTCGTTGATGTCTTGAATATTAATCATTTCAATATCGGAAACCACATTATGTTCCCCACAAAAATCAAGCATTTCTTGAGTTTCTTTAATACCTCCGATCAACGAGCCTGCGATACGCTTTCTGCCTGTTATAATACCTCCACCGTGAAGGGAATCCAAAGGTTCAACAGCACCTACCAATACCATAGTCGAATCTCTCTTTAACAACCCCACATAAGGGTTCATATCGTGACCTACGGGAATAGTATTCAAAAGAAAATCGAATGAATTGGCATGCTTCTTCATTTGCTCTTCATCCTTAGAAATCAAAACCTCATCGGCACCTAAGTCTTTGGCATCTTCACTTTTGTTCGGTGAAGTTGTGATCATAACGGTATGAGCGCCCATAGCGTGTGCAAATTTTACACCCATGTGCCCCAAGCCGCCAAGACCGATAACTCCGACTTTATCTCCTTTTTTAACTCCCCAATGTGACAAAGGAGACCAGGTGGTGATACCTGCACACAATAATGGTGCTGCTGCTTTGGCATCAAGATTACTTGGCACTTTCAACACGAATTCTTTATCGACAACAATGCTTTCAGAATATCCACCGAAAGTATGACCCCCTAAATGTTTGTCTTCACCATTGTAAGTAAAAGTTGCTCCGTTCTCACAAAATTGTTCCAAATCGTCTTTACAGGCACTACATTCTTGACAAGAATCGACCAAACAGCCCACACCGACCATATCACCTACCTTGAAATTTTTTACGTTATCACCAATCTCTGTGACCTCACCGATAATTTCGTGACCGGGAACTACAGGATAAACTGAATTTTTCCAATCGTTTCGTACTTGATGTAAATCGCTATGGCAAACACCGCAATAATGAATCTCTATTTTTACATCGTCAGCAGTAGGTTTTCTTCTCTCAATATCAAAAGGTTCTAAATCTGCCTCTTTGGAGGACGCTGCATATGCTTTCACTTCTTTCATATTCAAATTTAATTTGCCGCAAAACTAGAAATAACCTTGATGAGGATTTAGTGCAATCAGAATGATTTTTGCACCGTTATACTCGAAATTTTTAATTAATGAGGATAAATACAAAAACCCCAACCTATGAAGTTGGGGTTATAAATAATAAAATGTCAACTACTAAGCTTCCAACGCTCTTTTCACCATGACTTTTGCCAGATGAGAACGGTATTCAGTATCGGCGAAATGGTCACTCATTACCTCTACCCCATCGACAGCGTGTTCGGCAGCATCACCATTACCGCTATAGACCTTTTCTACTTCGGTAGCCCTATACGGGGTATCTGAAACTCCGGTAATACCTACTCTAACGGCATTACCATCATGAACAACGGCAACCCCTACAATAGCGAACCTAGAGGCTGATTGATAAAATTTTTGATAATTGCCATGTGCAACTTTCGGAAAATGGACTGCAATAATAATCTCATCATCGGCCAAGGCGGTTGTGAAAATGCCCTCAAAAAAATCTGTTGCCGCAATCGTTCGTTTTCCGTTTTTACCTTCTACTTCAATATTGGCTTCACAGGCAAGAACCACGGCAGGGTAATCTGCCGAAGGGTCGGCGTGCGCCAAACTCCCGCCAATAGTTCCTCGGTTTCTTACCTGAACATCTCCAAGGGTCTGTACGGTCTGATGTAAAATATTCAGGTTCTTATACACCACTTCAGAGTTCAATATTTGTGTATGCGTACAGTTGGCACCTATAATAACCCCATCACCGGTTTCTTCAATAGTATTCATACCGGCTATGCCATTAATATCAATAACCACCTCAGGCCTGTTCAATCTTAACTTCATTGCAGGCAGCAGACTTTGCCCACCTGAAAGAATTTTGGCATCAAAACCGTGCTTGTCTAGTAAATTGACGGCCTCACTTACTGAAGACGCTTTTATATAATCAAATTTTGCTGGTATCATCTTGTTCAGGTATTTATTAATTCTGCATCGCTTTCCAAACCGTTTGAGGTTTTAAAGGCATTTGAATATCCGTTACTCCCAAATGTGCCAATGCATCTACCACAGCATTGACCACTGCCGGAGTTGACCCTATGGCCCCCGCTTCACCAGCACCCTTAACTCCCAAGGGGTTGTGTGGGCATGGTGTAACCGTATTATCGGTTTCAATCATCGGTAGGTCATCGGCCCTTGGCATGGCATAATCCATATAAGAACCGGTAATCATCTGACCGCTCTCATCGTATACCACCTCTTCCAGTAACGCTTGTCCGACCCCTTGGGCAACACCCCCGTGAATCTGTCCATCTACTATCATTGGGTTCATAATATTACCCACATCGTCAACGGCTATAAATCTTTGTAAGTCGACCGCACCGGTATCTTTATCTACCTCGACCACTGCGATATGCGTACCAAAGGGATACGTGAAATTACTCGGATCATAGAAACTTGAGAAATCGAGGCCAGGTTCTAAACCTTCAGGATAGTCGTGTGGCACATAAGCCGTTAAGGCGACATCACCGAACGATACTGATTTATCGGTACCCTTTACGGTCCATTTTCCGCTGGCGTATTCTAAATCTCCTTCAGCAGCCTCCAGTTTATGGGCGGCGATTTTTGCACCTTTATCAAGAATTTTTTCAATACTTTTTATAATAGCGCTACCACCAACGGCCAAACTTCTCGAACCATAGGTTCCCATTCCGAAGGCCACTTGGTCGGTGTCACCATGTTCGATTTCGACATCGGCCATATCTATACCCAACTTATCGGCTACGAATTGCGCAAAAACAGTTTCATGGCCCTGACCGTGGGAATGTGCCCCTGTAAATACAGATACCTTACCTGTGGGCTGTACCCTTACTTGCCCAACTTCGTAGAGACCGGCCCTAGCGCCCAAGGCACCAACGACCGCTGAAGGTGCTATACCGCAACCCTCAATGTAGGTAGATAGGCCCACCCCCAAGAGTTTTCCGTTTTTACGCGCTTCTTCCTGTTCTTTTCTAAAATTCTCATAGCCCAATTTCTCCAATCCCTTTTTGAGTGCCTGTTGGTAATTGCCACTATCATATTGTAACGCCACTTGGGTCTGATACCCTTCCTCTTTAACACCATCAAAGGGTGGTATAAAGTTTTTCATTCGAATTTCTGCCGCATCCATACCCATTTCTTGGGCTCCTTTTGAAATAATACGCTCCAACAGATAGGTAGCTTCCGGTCTTCCGGCCCCTCTATAGGCATCTACGGGAACGGTGTGTGTGAACGGGCCTACTACATTTAAGTGAATCAAAGGCGTAGTATATACCCCTTGAAACAAAGTGCCATGTAAATAGGTTGGTACCGCCGGGGCAAAAGTCGAAAGATAGGCCCCCATCGCACAATATTCATCGGTAAGATGGGCAACAATTTTGCCCTCTTTATCAAAACCCATTTTTGATTTCACCACATGATCACGGCCATGGGCATCTGTTAAAAACGCCTCACTGCGATCGCTTGTCCATTTTACTGGTCTTCCAATTTGTTTTGAAGCCCATGTCAATAGTGCTTCTTCAGTATAGTGATAAATTTTACTACCGAAACCACCACCTACATCTTTCGAAACGATACGCACTTTATGCTCGGGAATACCCAAAACGAAAGCACACATCAACAGACGAATCAAATGCGGATTCTGGGTACTTGTATATAAAGTGTACTTATCAGCATTTACATCGTAATCGGCTATATAGCTTCTGGGTTCCATAGCGTTCGGAGCCAACCGCTGATTGCGATATTCCATTTCGGTCACATGATGGGCCTTTTCAAGTGCCGCCTCTACATCTGCCCTATCGTTACCAATACACCAATCAAAAGCCGCATTATCCTTCCACTCACCATGAACCAAAGGCGCATCTTTATCCATAGCCTTTTGGGGATCGGTCACGGCCGGTAACTCTTCGTAGTCGACCTCTACCAATTCGGCGGCATCACGAGCTTGCTCCAATGTTTCGGCAATTACAAATGCAACAGCCTCGCCTACGTGTTTAATTTTATCTTTTACCAAAAGCGGATGTTTTGGCTCTCTCATAGTTTCCCCATTCTTAAAATCGACTTGCCATCCGCACGGAACACCATATTCACCACAACCATCACTACCTGTAAAAATGGCTACAACGCCATCTGCTTTTTCCGCTTCGGAAATATCAACACTAAGAACTTTTGCATGAGCATACGGGCTTCGCACAAATGCCGACTGGGTCATTTTAGGAAGTTTAATATCATCGGTATACTTACCGGCTCCTTTTAGAAATCTTGCGTCTTCACGTCTTTTAACTGCTTTTCCTATAAAATTTCCCATGTTCTATTCGTTTATGGTTTCAGCGGCAAGCTGAATGGATTTTACGATATTGTGATACCCGGTACATCTGCAGAAATTACCTTTGAGACCGTGTCTAATATCATCTTCAGATGGTTTTGGATAGTTTTTTTAAAATATCAGCAGCGACCATTACCATGCCCGGGGTACAAAAACCACATTGAAGGCCATGTTTTTCTTTAAAAGCTGCTTGAATAGGATGCATTTCTCCATTTTGGGCCATACCTTCAATTGTGGTAACTTCACTGCCATCTGCCTGCACGGCAAGCATGGTACACGATTTTATGGCCTCACCGTTCAAGGTTACGGTACAAGCACCACATCCGCTGGTATCACAACCTATATGAGTACCGGTTAAATCTAAAGTTTCCCGCAAATATTGAACAAGGCTCGTACGCGGCTCTATGTCATGGGTGTGCGCCTTCCCATTGACCGTAATGGTTACATTCATAATAGTGTATTTAGGTTATAATTTATGCTTGTCGCTCAGCAATTTCAGCTTCCATAGATTTAAAGAACTGTTTTGATAGGGTGCTAACCACGCCGCTCATAATCCGCTGCCCCATGCTCGCCAAAGTACCTGACATTTTAGCTTCACCGGTATACTTTACTTCGGTCTGTGAATCGCCTGTGGGGGCTAGGGTCATAACAATTTCTGCCACCACATTGCCCATCTTGCTCTTCTGATCTACCACTAAGGTGCAACGCTCTTCTTCAACCTTATCCTTTATGGAAAGGTTGCCTTTGAAATTACCCCTGACAGGGCCCACTTTCACCTCTGAAATTGCTTCGTAATTATCGGGAGACTGTTCTTTTAATTCTTTAATACCTGGAGTCACTTTTTCAAGAACTTCAGGATCCATGACCATTTGCCAAAAATTTTTAGGCGTAACATTAAGTGTATAATTTCCGTTGATTTTCATATATCCTTCTTGAGTCTATGAATATAAAAAATCAAGTTTGAAATCGTGAATTTTTTAGGAATTATTTTAACATATCCTCATTAAAAATTACACACTGATAACATATAATTAAAATACGGAGCGATTACGTAGTTTTTGTCAGGTTTCTACGATATCTTAGATGGTTCAATACGAATTTTAAACTTTCTAGATTATGTGCGGAAACTAAAGCATCGATATAAGGTAAGGCGGCCTTCATACCTATGGCCTCCGGAGAAAAGTCGGGACTGCCCGCTAAGGGATTAAGCCAAATAACTTTTCTAGACTTTTTGTAAATAGATTTCATAGCAGTTTGAATAATTTCAGGTTCGCCCGTATCCCATCCATCACTCAGAATAAACACTATGGTTTTTTTATCGAGCATACCATAGCCATAATCGTTCACAAAATCTTGTAAAGAGCTACCAATACTGGTTCCACCAGACCAATCGGGCACTCTATCGGAAACAATATCAAATGCTTTTGCGAAATCATTATTGTCCAAAATTGAACTCACCCTGTGTAAGGCAGTACTAAAAACAAAGGTCTCTATTTTATCATAGGCATTTTGAAAGGCATAAATCAAATGCACAAAAAACCTACTGTAAAGGTCCATTGATTTACTTACATCGCAGAGTAGAATCAGTTTAAGCTTCTTATTTTTTGGTTTACTATAAATCAATTTTTGTACATTACCCCCATTACGCATACTATTACGAATGGTATGTTTTAAGTCGATTTTACGAGCACTTTTCGAAACTTTACGCAGGCGACTTTTTCGATGAGCTACTTTTTTAGCCAACTTTTGAAGTAGGCGCATCATCAATTTAATCTCATCTTCACTTAGATTTGAAAAATGTTTTTTACCCAGCACCTCTATATCGCTAAAAGCGGCAATATTTTTTTCTTCTACGGATGGAGTCAGATTTAGCCAACTTTTCAAGGCATCGAACCGTGCCTGTTCTTCTTCTGCCTTTGATTTCTTTTTCTCTTTTTGGGGCTCATTTTTTATTTTAGAATCGGCGGCCTGGGCTAGGTGAAACCTAAACTCTTCATAATGTTCAATGAAATTCAAATATTGATACCTGTTTTTGGCCAAAATCGCCTTGAGCGACAGTATAAAATTGCGCTCTCTGTCAATAGGAAGCTTGTCAATAGCCTGTAATGCTTCAGCCTCTTCGCTCGCGCTTACGGTGTAGCCTTTATTTCTCAAATAACGGCAAAGCAAGACCACGTGAGCTGATATCTCAGTTTGATGTCGTATCAATGGAGAGTCCATTTTCTAGTAAGTTTTAACCAATGCGAGAGGTTACTCCGGTTTTCTCTAAAAGTTCTGAAAGTGCATCTTGGGTATGTCGCATATCTTGCCAATCTTTAAGCACCACCCCAAGGGTATCTTCTACCACTTTTTTATCTAAGTGGGTCAAGTGCATAGTTGCCAAGGCCCTTGCCCAGTCAATTGTTTCAGATATTCCTGGGGTTTTTTCTAGTTTCAATTGACGTAATTCGGTCATAAACCTGCAAATATGCTCTCCCAAATTAGCATCTATTTCGGGTACCTTCGTTTTTACGATGGCTAACTCTTTTTCAAAATCAGGATAATCTATCCATAGATAAAGACAACGTCTACGAAGTGCTTCAGATAACTCTCTAGTTCGATTTCCAGTAAGTATTATCTGTGGCTTTTGGCTCGCCTTTATCGTTCCCACCTCTGGAATAGTTACTTGCCAATCAGATAAAACCTCGAGTAAGAAACTCTCAAACTCTTCATCTGCCCGATCTATTTCATCGATTAACAAGACTGGTCTCTTTTCTTGAGAAATGGCCTGAAGCACAGGTCTTTTTAACAGAAACCGATCTGAGAAAATAGTTTCCTCTAATTTTTTCACGTCCTCCCCCCTAGACTCTTGCATTTTAAGAAAAAGCAATTGGTGCTGGTAGTTCCATTCGTACAGCGCATGAGTACTATCAAGCCCTTCATAACATTGAAGTCTGATCAAATTGGTTTCCAAGGCTTTTGCCATAACCTTGGCAATCTCCGTTTTTCCGACACCGGCCGGCCCCTCGATCAACAGAGGTTTTTCAAGCTGCATGACCAAAAAAATGGACATCGCTATAGAGCCACTACCTATATAGCCCTGTTTTTCTAACATATTTTCTATTTGACCAAGCTCAAAATTTTTCATAGAAGTAGAATACAGTGTATGGTAAAGTTAATTATTAAAGACAAATATTGATTTTATGTTTAAAACTACAGTTCGCCCCCTTTTTTATACAATTGGGTATCATCAATTGGGTAACTTCTTCATTCTAAATTAGTTTTACTTCATAACCTTAAAACATCAAGAATGAAAACACATCTATTTATTTTGGCATTTCTCTTTACTTTGAATGTAATCAATGCCCAAGAGGATAAAACCGCAACTTTAAAGATAACCATTGAAAACGTATCGTCAGGAGAGGGTACGATTTTGGCTTCATTGCATACCGAAGACACCTTTCTAAAGACACCTGGAGTTGCTTCAACGGAAGCTACTGCTGAAGAAGGGACTGTAACTTTAGAATTTGAGAATGTAGACCCCGGCACTTATGCGATTTTAGTTATTCACGATCGTAATGATAATAAGCAAATGGATTTTGATGCTTCGGGCATGCCTACAGAGAGCTATGGGCAGACAGGGGATATCAATCTTTATGGGCCGCCAGTGTTTGCCGATTCAAAATTTGAGATGACCGGCGAAGACCAAGAATTTAATATAAGATTTTAAAAACGAGAAAGCCCCGCCAGATTGGCGGGGCTTTCATTTTCTAAACTTAAATTTTAAATTTCTTCGGCCAACCAGGCTTTCATCATCCAAACAGTTTTCTCTTGTTCGGTAATAAAATCGCTCATCATGGCATTAGTACCTTCATCACCCGATTTATCGGAAGCATCTAAAATACGTCTTTCGATTATCAACAACTCGGTCAATGAATCAACTATCAAACGAATTGCATCCTCATCTTTAGATACATTTTTACCTACAGGCACTTTTGAGGTTTCAATATAGTCTTCGAAAGTATGTAGTGGCACTCCGCCCAAAGTAAGTATACGTTCTGCCACTTCATCTACTTTCAAGTTGGCGTCGTCGTAAAGTTCTTCAAACTTGGGGTGAAGGTCAAAAAATCGCTTTCCCTTGATATTCCAGTGAATACCTCTTAAATTTTGGTAATACCGTTGAAAATTGGCTAAAAGCTGGTTTAAATCTTCGCTTAAAGATTTAGAATCTTTTTCACTTAACCCTATGCTATTTAGTTTCATAAATGTTCTGTTTTAAGTTTTGAACTATAAAATTATAAAATATTATTTCAAAAAACGATAAGGTTTATTGATAGTTTTTATAATTTTATCGTTTTAATTTATTTGAGATGACAATAACGCAATTACAATATGTTTTGGCGGTCGCAGAACATCAAAATTTTACCTTGGCCGCACAAAAAAGCTTTGTGACCCAACCTACTTTGAGCATGCAAGTTCAAAAATTGGAAGACGAGCTCGATATTTTAATTTTTGACCGCAGTAAAAAGCCGATTACCATAACTGAAGTCGGTAAGAAAATAGTCGAACAGGCAAAGAATATAGTCAATGAGGCCAATCGTATTCAAGATATAGTAGATCAAGAGAAAGGTTTTATTGGCGGAGATTATGTACTGGGAATTATACCCACCGTGATGCCCACACTGCTACCCATGTTTCTAAAGACTTTTATAAAACGTTACCCCAAGGTCAATCTTATTATAAAGGAGCAAAGCACAGAACACCTGATTAGAAACCTTCAAGATGGTCACCTTGATGCCGGTATTGCCGCCACCCCCTTAGAAATCGAATACATTAAAGAAAGGCCGCTTTATTACGAACCCTTCGTTGGATATGTGCCCAAGAGTCATAGGCTTGATAGTCAAGAAAAGCTAAAGCCAGAAGATTTGAGTATTACTGATGTGCTGCTTCTTCAAGACGGTCACTGCTTTCGTGATGGTGTTATCAATCTTTGCAAGGCTTCACGTAATTTTGAAGATGAGCATTTTAGTCTACAGAGTGGAAGTTTTGAAACTTTGATCAATCTAGCTGACGAAGATTTGGGTATGACATTGTTACCCTATTTGAACACTCTAGAACTTGATGAAACAAAAAAGAAAAAACTTAAATTTTTCGAAAGTCCATCACCAGCTCGAGAAGTAAGTCTTATCTATCATAAAAGTGAACTGAAGATTCAAATAACAGAAGCTTTAAGAGACGTTATTTTGGGTATCGTAAGAGGAGCTATTGCTTTTCAAGACGTTAATATAGTGAGTCCGTTAAACAAATAAAATCAAAAACCTATGCAAGAAAAAGCCCTCCGGAGAGGGCTTTTTTTTATGCCTTTAAATAAATCAAACTTTGTTTTAGCTCTGGTTTATCTGTTATAAATTGTTGTAACCAGAGTTTAAGTTCTTCGATTTCATCGGGGAGTAAATTGTTCACTGCTTTTTTAAGTTCTTTCAAAAACAGTCTAGAATCGAAACTAACTTTTTTTAGTACAGTTTTAGTGTACTCAAGCATAGCTTTTGCCATATTTCAATATTTAGTTAATTGTTCTATGAGCGTTATTCACTCAGCATAAAGTTAACCTGATTGCGTTCTTTATATTGCTAGTTCGTTGTTAAAAGTTAGCTAAATTCCTGTTAAATACCCTATTTTAGGGGCGTAATCCGTCGAAAAAATGAGAAAAATTTACTTGTTAGCAGTGTTGGCCTCTGTTATATTTGGGTGTGCCAGTAGTAGTAAAATTTTAATCAAATCTACTGATTCTGTCTTGAAATCAGAGTTTTACGAAAACCAGTTTACAGGATTTTTTCTCTATGACCCGACAACTAAAGACACTTTATACACGCACAACAGTTCCAAATACTTCACTCCCGCAAGTAATACCAAGATTCTTACACTATATACAGCACTCAAAATGCTACCTGACAGTATTCCGGCTTTTCGCTACCTTTTTCAAGGTGATCAAACCTTTATTCAAGGTACTGGAGACCCCACACTTTTTCACACCCAGTTCGATAATACCAAGACTTTGAATTTTCTCAAAGCTCAATCGAATATAACATTGTACCTGAACAATTTTGATGATGATAGATTAGGCCCTGGCTGGTCTTGGGGCGACTATCAGTACTATTACCAAGCGGAAAGAAGTGCGATGCCCATTTTCGGAAACGTAGTAACTTTACAGAGAACTCCCTCTACAAAAATACTTCCCCATATATTTAATGATAGTGTGGTGCCCATCAATGCCTCAAAGAACAGAGAGCCTGAAAAAAATATTTTCTATTTTGATACTTCACGAAAAGATACGCTCGAGGTACCTTTTAGAACCAGCCGAAAGCTCGTAAAATATATTTTGGAAGAGGAATTAAAAAAGGAAATGGCTTTGACCGATAAAATGCCTTCGGGAAGGTTAAATACTTTCTATGGAATTAATAGCGATACGGTGTTCAGAAGAATGATGCATAAAAGTGATAATTTTTTAGCTGAGCAATTACTGATTTTAGCCTCTTCAACCCTCTCAGATACCTTGAACAGTCAAAAAGCCCGAAAACATATTTTAGACAATTATTTAAAGGAGTTAAAACAAACGCCTAGGTGGGTAGACGGATCAGGTCTTTCTAGATATAATCTGATTACTCCTGAAGGATTGGTTCATGTATTAGACAAACTGTATACCGAAATCTCCCGCGAACGATTGCTCAGCTTCTTCCCTGCGGGTGGAGTAAGCGGTACCCTGAAAAAATGGTACCCGGGAGACCCGGAACCCTATATTTATGCAAAAACTGGCAGTCTAAGCAACAACCATTGCCTGAGTGGTTACCTAATCACAAAATCTGGAAAAACACTGATTTTCAGCTTTATGAACAACCATTTTCGAGATTCTTCTTCCGAAGTAAAAAGAAGAATGCAACAAATTTTAGAGAATGTACGTGATACGTATTAGTTAAGGTGTAACTATGTTCAACCCAAGAGACGATTTACTTTGGCATGCTGCAACAACATAATTGATTTGGCATCTTTTATTTGACCCGTATGAATCATATCAAAAGCGGTATGAAAATCTAGTTCCAAAACCTCAATGTTTTCGGTTTCATCCTCTGCACCTCCGCCATCGTTCACTTTCATTTTTTCCTCATACTCTCCCACGAAAAAATGGAGAATTTCAGTTACCGAACCAGGCGACATATAACTCTCAAAAACCTTTCGCACCTTATCTATTTGATAACCAGTTTCTTCCTCCACCTCTTTTTTAATGCACTCTTCAGGGTTCAAGCCATCTAAGAGCCCTGCGCATACCTCGATCATCATTCCGTTATCGTTGCCATTTACATAGGTTGGCATACGAAATTGCTTGGTAAGAACCACCGTTCCCTTTTTCTTATTGTAGAGTAATATTGCAGCTCCATTCCCACGATCATATGCCTCTCGATGCTGTTCTTCCCATGAGCCATCATCTTTTTGGTATTCAAACGAAAATTTATGAAGTGTATACCAATTGTCAGAAAGTAACTTCTTTTTTATATTTCGTATTCTATTATTCTTCATATAGCCAAGGTACAAACTGCATCTATAGAATTCAATAAGTAATTGTCACGTATTTATATTAAATTATTTATTAAAATTTAACACGCACAATTACAAAGTAAATAGTGTAACTTATAGCGCTTAAAACCAGCCAAATGAACCAACCAAAAGCTATTCTTAGAAGTTTATTATTTATCTTATTTACATTGATTTCTTGCTCTACTTCAGCTCAAGAAAATGGAACACTTCTTATTCACGGAGGCCCTATATATACCGTAGATTCAACCCAAACAAAAGTAGAAGCCGTAGTTGTAAAAGACAGTACAATACTGTTTGCGGGCAGTCTTCAAGAAGCCGAAAAGTATAAAAACGAAGAAACACAAGTATTAGATTTAAAAGGCAAGACCATGACGCCTGGTTTAATTGAAGGTCATGGCCACTTTATGGGATTAGGCTTTAGTGCTCTAGAACTCGATTTAACGAATACCAACAGCTATCAAGAAATTATTGATGCTGTAGCTGAAAAAGTCAAAACTGTTAAACCTGGAGAATGGATAATTGGTGCCGGTTGGCATCAAAGCAAATGGACAGAAAAACCAGAGATTATGGTTAAAGGTTTTCCAACGCATGATTTATTAAGTGCAGTTTCACCTGATAATCCCGTCTTTTTAAGTCACGTAAGTGGCCATGCCGGTTTTGCAAACGAGGCGGCTATGGATATAGCCGATATCAAAGTTTTACCTAAAGAAGGTATTGACAAATCTGCAGTAGAAGGCGGTGAAATTATACGAGATAAATTAGGAAGGCCTACAGGCATTTTTAATGAGACAGCTACAGATTTAATTTGGAAGCACATTCCCGACGACATGTATACCCCTGAAAAAATAACTGAAGCTTTTGAGCTTGCCATAGCGGCATGCCATAAAAATGGAATCGTTGGTTTTCATGATGCAGGTATCGGAAGAGAAAACATTGCCTTTTACGAAAAGATGAAATCTGAGGGTAAAATGAATGTTCGAATGTACGCTATGTTAACCGGTAGAGACATGGGTCTTGTAGATGAATGGGGTGACAAAGGTCCTTTGATAGATCCAGACAATCTATTAACAATACGTTCCATAAAATTAAATTGCGATGGGGCCTTGGGTTCACGAGGTGCATGGCTATTAGAAGAATATTCTGACCAACACGGTCATTTTGGTCATGAAACACTACCTATGACAGAGGTAAAAAAAACTGCATTAAAAGCATTGAAAAATGGTTTTCAAGTTTGTTCACATGCTATTGGAGATCGCGCTAATCGCGAAATACTTGATCGTTACGAAGCAGCATTTAAAGATCTACCTGAAGTATCTCAAGATCATCGTTTCCGTATAGAACATGCGCAACATTTACATCCGGATGATATTCCACGCTTTGCAGAACTGGGTGTAATACCTGCAATGCAAGCCATACATATGTCTTCAGACCGACCTTGGGCGATAGACCGTTTGGGAGAAAAACGAATTAAAGAAGGAGCCTATATGTGGCAAGCATTATTAAAAAGTGGTGTTCCGATTGTAAACGGTACCGATGTTCCGGTAGAACCTTTAAATCCCATAGCGAATTTGTACGCTAGTATAAGTCGAAAAACTTTAAAGGGCTATCCTGAAGGTGGTTTCGAACCAGCACAAAAAATGACCAGAGAACAAGCCTTACGGTCATACACTATAGATGCAGCTTATGGTGCTTTTGAAGAACATATAAAGGGTTCTATAACCCCAGGGAAACTTGCTGACTTCACCATATACAATCAAGATATTATGACTATTCCAGAAGATGAATTTTTAAAAACTGAAATAGCCATGACCATTTTTAATGGTGAGGTTGTTTATACAAAAAAAAAATAGTTCCTATCAGCCTAAGCTCCATTTGTTTCCGACTTCAGAAACGGGTTTACAAGGTTCGTATCCGCCGGGTACAGGATCATAACTCAATACTTTTTCCCCAATTTCTTCAGATGTGGTATAGGCCCATATGGCCATCGATTTGAAAGACCTATAAAAACCGATTGGTTCTTGCGGGCCCACTCCGGTGCCCCAAACACCTCGACCAAATTTGCCTGAACTGGTTTCGGCCGCTTTTAAGACCTCTATCTTTTTTTCTTCGGAAAGATTGCTAAAATCACCTCCAAAATTTTCTACGCAATTCGAATTGAATTCAGCGATTTGATTGCGAATGTTCTCTTGCCCATTTTCATCGTAGGTATGGGCAACAACCTTATCTATGAACATATCTGCTTTTACGTCTAGTGCACCTGGCGTCTCTGTTCTGGGCAGAATCATATCTAACAGATCGGCAACGGTCGTGGCCTCTTTTTCGGTAAAAAATTGGGGCTGCCAATCAAGTCTTGGTTCGTTTTTACATGATTGTAATAACGAAAATATAGATGGAGTCAATACTGTAGCCCCAGCCAACAATCCTGCGCGCTTTAATGCTTTTCTCCTGTTCATAACTTAAATGTTTCTTTTCTTAGATTCTGAGACTGCATGATCAACTGCTCTAGCGGTTAGCGCCATATAGGTCAATGAAGGGTTCACACATGAAGACGAAGTCATAGAAGCGCCATCGGTCACAAATACATTTTCTGCGCCGTGTACCTGATTAAATTTATTCAGTACCGAGGTCTTTGGGTCATGGCCCATTCTTGCTGTACCCATTTCGTGAACGCCATAACCTGGGGGATGCTCGTTGTCGAAACCAAGAATATCTTTTAGACCGGCTTTTTCAAGCATTTGTACCGCATCTTCTTGTATCTGTTTGTTCAAAGCCTTTTCGTTTTCCTTGAATTCGGCATCGATCGATAAAGTAGGCTGACCCCATTTATCTAAAACATCTTTGTTCAATGAGATTTTGTTATCGTGGTATGGTAAACATTCGGCAAAACCGGTTATGAAAAATTCCCATGGGCCGGGCTTAAGAATATTGTCTTTATACTCGGCACCGAAAGATTCTATATTCGCAGCATTGCCGCCACGATAGCCTCCTCCTTGATAACCAAATCCTCTCAAGAACTTATCCGATTTACTCTTTTCGTCGATATTTACATATCGGGGAATGTATATTCCGTTAGGTCTTCTTCCTTTATAATATTTATCATCAAAACCATCTACTTTACCCGTAGCACCCACGCGATACGTATGGTCCATAAGATTATGACCCAATTCACCACTATCGTTACCTAACCCATTTTCAAATCGGTCAGATACCGAATTCATCAATATTTGAGTGGTGCTAAGTGTAGAGGCGTTTACGAAAATAATTTTTGCTGAATACTCGATATCTTCATTCGTTTCCGCATCGATGATACGTACTCCCGTGGCCTTTCCTTTTTTATCATCATATATTACAGACTGTACAATAGAATGAGGTCTAATCGTAAGATTACCCGTAGCATTAGCCGCCGGTAAGGTCACCGCATTACTACTAAAATATGCTCCGTAAGGGCAACCGCGGCTACATCTATTTCTATGCTGGCACTGACCTCGCCCATTGTGTGGTTGCGTTAGATGGGCTACACGGCCAATAATCATATTTCTACCCGGAAAGTCCTTTTCGATTCTACTTTTTACATGTTTCTCTACGCAGTTAAGCTCCATCGGAGGTAAAAAGTGACTATCAGGAAGCTGTGGCAAGCCCAAAGGTTCTCCACTAATACCTGCAAATTTTTCTACGTACGTGTACCATGGCTCAATATCTTTATACCGAATTGGCCAATCAACCCCATGACCATCTTTAGCATTGGCCTCAAAATCTAGGTCGCTCCAACGGTAGGTTTGTTTGCCCCATAATAAAGACTTGCCACCCATTTGATGACCGCGAAGCCAAAGAAATGGTTTCTCTTCTGTATAAGGGTTGGCTTCATCGTCTGCCCAAAAATGTTCGGTGTCTTGACCGACCCAGCCCGACCTTATATTTTTGTAGTGTTTCTTTTTTTGTTCCGGTGTCAATCCACCACGATAATCCATATCCCACGGATCCAAATTCATCGTAGGGTAATCTACCACATGCTCTACTATCTTACCTCGCTCAAGCACCAAAGTTTTGAGTCCTTTTTCACACAGTTCCTTTGCGGCCCAACCCCCACTTATGCCGGAGCCAATAACAATGGCATCATAGGTGGTTTCTTTTTTTGCGTCGATATTGTAATTGGCCATAAATACTATAATTGTTATCGCTCGAAGATAGGAATTATTCACTCGGACCACAAAAAAATAAGATTTTGGCAAAAACCTTTCAGGTAGGCTACTTGAAATTAATTCATAGCATGAAATTCATTATTTTCTACTAACAAGAGCGTATAGACACGTAATCAAATTGACCCTAGAAATTTTCGTATCGGAGTTATTACAATTTACTAATCGTGCTCGAGCTCAGAGGTCCGCCAACGTATTATAAATTATGAATAGTTAGTTGTAAAAACCTCCTCTAAAAGATTTTTAGAAAGTGGTTTATCAAAATGACCTTTGACCGAAGGATGCTCTTTTGCTCTTTTTCTATCTTTAGAATTGGTGAAGGCCGAAAGAATGTAGATATCGGTATTTGTTTTGCTCCCGTACATTTTTTCGAACTTAGATAGAAAAGTCCATCCGTCCATTATAGGCATTATCAAATCTAAAAGAATGATATCTGGCTTTTCGCCACTTTTGTCAAGCGTATCGGAGAAAATTTTAAGGGCAGTTTCAGCACTATCAAAATCAACTACCTTGCAATTTTTATTCCATTGCTCAATACCATATCGTGTTGCAAAAAGGGAAACAAAATCGTCGTCTATGACCCAGACGACCAATTGTGAATTCATTACGGATTTCATGCAGGCAAATTAGGGTGCTAAATCAAAAGTATAATCTGGTCAAATCTAGCCCATTAGCATATTACAATCCAAACTTTTTTTGTTATTAAATTGCCTCTATCCCTGTTAAAACCTATTATCGCCACCTACTATGTCACCTAGTGTACCCAAAATACTACCTTCTCCTTTGTCTTTTCCTCCACGAGGTATTGAAGCCAGAACCCGACCCGCCAAACGACTAAATGGCAATGACTGAATATACACTGTTCCGGGGCCACGAAGTGTGGCAAAAAAGAGTCCCTCGCCACCGAAAACGGTGTTTTTAATGCCCCCCACAAATTCTATATCATAATCTACGGTTTGCGAAAAACCGACGATACAACCGGTATCAACTTTTAGAACTTCACCGGCTGCCAAAACTTTTTTTGCCAATGTGCCTCCGGCATGTACGAAGGCCATTCCGTCACCTTCCAATTTCTGCATGATAAAACCTTCTCCACCAAAAAGACCTCGACCGAGCTTTTTAGAAAATTCAATACCGACGGAAACCCCTTTGGCAGCACAGAGAAAAGCATCTTTTTGGCAAATGAACTTCCCTTGCTTCTCCGATAGGTCGATAGGCAATATTTTACCTGGGTATGGTGAGGCAAAACTTACTTGCTTTTTACCTTGGCCCACATTCAAAAAAGCGGTCATAAAAAGACTCTCACCGGTTAGAATGCGTTTTCCAGCGGAAAAAATCTTACCTAAAACCCCTGTGTCTTGATTGCTGCCATCACCAAAGATAGTATCCATTTTAATGTCGGAATCCATCATCATAAAACTCCCAGCTTCGGCCACCACAGCTTCTTGAGGATCCAGCTCAATTTCTACATACTGCATTTCTTCCCCGTAAATCTGATAGTCTATTTCGTGTGCGTTCATATCTATTTATTTTTTGTTGATGCTCATTAGTTGTCTACGGAGTCGAATTTGTTACACATATATTTATTTTTTCACTCGAACCGTCCACTCAAAATTGAACGTAGAAACCACTACCCCGTCTTCGTTGACCCCAACAGACTTCATCCAAAAAGCTTGCCCCTCATCTGTTGCTATTGTTTTTTCGATAGCCTCCTTTATCAAATGCCCATCTTCACAGGTAAACGTAATTCTGCCCGTTGCTTTCTTAGAAAAGTTGGCGTTGTTATTGGCTACCAACATACTTATTTTTTTTCCACTTTGTCGGATTTGATTTATTACCATGGCTCCAGTACTTAACTCGGCGGCCATACCTTGTACCGCCCAAAACATAGATTTAAAAGGGTTCTGATTTCGCCATCCGTGCTTTACGGTTACCACACATTTTTGGTCAGAAATCGATTTTACCCGTACACCTGTCCACCAAGCAGCCGGTAATTTGAAAAAAGTGAACTTATTGAATTTACTTGCGAAAACGGCCATTATACTATCGTTTTGCGTAAAAGTAGATAAAATTAACGAAGTGTATAATGTTAATTAATTCTTAAATTTTAGTACTTTGTTTTGCATAGTACCTTTTTTCAACCATATATTTGCATAAGAAATTACTAAGTCATGGAAAGTACACTCACCAAACACGAAAGAAATATATCGGCCTTGATACACGCTTCTACCTTTTCGAAGTTTGTAATACCGTTCGGTAATTTTATTATTCCCCTGGTTTTATGGACAGCCAATAAAAATGAATACAGCTATGTAGACTATAATGGCAAACAGGCGTTAAATTTTCAAATTAGCCTACTACTCTATTCCGTAGTTTTAGGAGCCATCAGTATTCCTTTTTTAATAGGTTTTTTTCCTGACATATTCGATTTGGGTTTCTTCGGGTTTGACCAGCTATCTAATTACAACAACTTTTCAATCAATATAGACCCTGATAATTTCAAGTTCGGTACTTGGCTGATCCCGTTAAGCCTAGCGGGTTTGATAAAAGCAGCTTTGTTTATTGTAAACGTGGTTTACACCATTTTAGCAACTATAAAAACCAACGAGGGTCAGTATTTTGAGTACCCTTTGACCATAAAGTTTATTAAGTAAAATTAACAGGTCTTAATCACACCTGAAATCATAGGAGTTTATTCATCAATCAATCTCATCAGAATGTTTATTCATCGATCTAAAAACGAACAGTCACCCCATGCAGACGACATTTTTAAAACAATCACGTTCCCCCCACGAGAAGGAACTGCATAAAAAGCAAAAAGAAATTATGAATGTAGAAAATACAAAAGCACAAATGCGCAAAGGTGTTCTAGAATACTGCATCCTCTCTATATTAAACGGAAAGGACAAGTATGCCTCTGAGATTCTAGAGACCTTAAAAGACGCTAAGATGCTCGTGGTAGAAGGTACTATTTACCCGCTTCTGACACGACTAAAAAATGCGGGTCTTTTAAGCTACCGCTGGGAAGAATCAACTTCTGGCCCACCGAGAAAATACTATGCCCTAACGGAAACCGGTAAACTTTTTCTAAAAGAACTGAATGCCACTTGGGATGAGTTAAGAACAGCAACAAATCTTGTTACCAATAATAAATAAACCTAAAGAACACCCCTGTAATTACTAACCACCTTAGATGCTCAGGATTAAAAAATAAGACAATGAACAAAACTGTAAATATTAATCTAGCCAATATGCTTTTTCATATCGATGAAGAGGCATTTAACAAAATGCAGCGCTATCTAGAGTCGGTAAAGCGTTCATTTGCCAACACTCCTGGCAGTGAAGAGATTTTGGCCGATATAGAAGCTCGAGTTGCCGAACTCTTTCACGAAAAACTTGAAAACGAACGTCAGGTCATTACCATAAAAGAAGTAGATGAGGTTATCTCTATTATGGGGCAACCAGAAGACTATATGGTCGATGAAGATATTTTTGAAGATGAGCCAAGCACCGGCAGCGGACATTCTCAAACCAAAAAGGCTAAGAAATTCTACCGCGATACTGAACAAAAGTATGTAGCCGGTGTTTCTTCAGGACTTGGTCATTACTTCAATATTGACCCGTTGTGGATTCGTTTACTCTGGATTATT
Organism: Flavobacteriaceae bacterium MAR_2009_75; assembly: GCA_002813285.1. Lineage (NCBI taxonomy): Bacteria > Pseudomonadati > Bacteroidota > Flavobacteriia > Flavobacteriales > Flavobacteriaceae > Flavobacteriaceae bacterium MAR_2009_75. The sequence continues at coordinate 4,258,985 of PHTZ01000001.1, read as the reverse complement.
TTGACTATTGGTTCGACCGGTGCCTTCATCATAATTTACGGCTTGCTGTGGTTATTGATTCCCGAAGCTAAAACAACCTCACAAAAATTGGATATGCGGGGGGAGGATGTCAACATCAGCAATATAGAACGTAAGGTCAAGGAAGGCTTTGATGATGTTGCCCAAAAAATAAAGAACGTCGATTATGAAGGTGTAACCAATAAAGTAAAAAATGGTGGTAAATCGTTTTTCGACACTATTGGTGAAATTATCATGTTTCTCTTTAAGGTTTTCGGAAAGTTTATCGGTATCATACTCGTGATTATAGGCGCCGCCACTATCATCGGCATGTTTATCGGCATGCTCACCGTTGGTACTTTAGATTGGATTAATTTACCAGGAGTAGACGGGGTAATTCATAGTATAACCGGTGCACCGGTTTGGCTACTCTCTATGCTATTTTTCTTTGTCATAGGTATTCCCTTCTTCTTTTTGCTCTATTTGGGGCTAAAGATATTGGTGAACAATCTTAAATCTATCGGTAACATAGCTAAGTTCTCGTTACTAGGGCTGTGGTTAATCTCCTTGATAGCACTAATCGTGCTCGGCATTAGGGAGGCGGCCTCGCACGCCTTTACAGGAAGTGTTACTGAAGAAAACCCTATTTACTTTGAAAACAGTCAAGACACACTTAATATTCAATTGGTTTCTTCTGAATTTTACGATGATGGAGAACATGTTCGAATGAACGACATGATTATGTTATATGATGACAATGGAGACCCTATAATGCAATCTGAAGACGTACGTTTTAACATTAAGAAATCTAATGACACCATCGCCCGTATCTCGATTCGCAAAGAAGCCAACGGCCCCTCTTTTAAAGAAGCCCGAAATACAGCTGAAATTATAAGTTACGAATACAGTTTAAGAGGTAACACCTTAATGTTAAATAATTACCTTACGACCTCCGATAGCAATAAATTTCATGATCAAGAGGTCAGGGCAAACATCTATTTACCTGCAGGAAAAATTTTGAAATACGACCCTTCAAATCGACGTAACTGGTTGATACGCTCTGAAAAAGATATAGATATCGATGAGCCTGAAAATTACATCTGGAAAATGGGTTTAGATGGGGAGTTGAAATGTCAAAACTGTCCGGAGGAGGTTGAAGAAGATGATGACGACGAAAACAGGATTCGAATTAATGAAGATGGAATAGATATTAATATCAAAGATGACAACGGAGAGTCTTTTGAAATGAAAATTGGCAATGACCAAGTTCGTATCAAAGCCAATGACGAAGAAGATAACGTTGATATTAATATCGATGGCAGTAGTAACACGGTCAAAATAAAAGCGAAGGATGGTGACAAGACAATGACCAAAACAATAACTCAAGACTAAAATTACGATTCAGGTATAAAATCGTACAGGTCGGTAACAAAAATTAAAGTAATTCGTCGTTATAGAACACTTTTACATTGTAATTCAAAACAACAGCATCAACAAAAACAATCATCAATCAAAAAACGAACAATCATGACAACACTAGTTAGAGTAGCAATAGCTTTTATAGTAGCAATTTTTCTTTCCTCATGCGGCTTTGATATTAACATCGGAGATTTTGGCACCGGTAAACCCGGTAATGGTACCGTTGTAAAAGAAAGCCGAAAAGTATCCGGTGATTTTACTGAAGTCTCAGCATCTGAGGGCTTGGCCGTATTTGTAACGCAGGATGACAACTATAAGATAGAAGTTGAAGGTGATGAGAACATTATAGACCTTATCGCAACCGATATTAAAGATGGTAAACTTCGTATTCACGCTGAAGAGAATATCGGTAGAGCAACTAAAAATATCTACGTATCCCTTCCTGAAATCACAAGGCTGAAAGGTTCTAGCGGCTCACAGCTTAAAACCGAAAACGAGATCAAAAGTAATGCGTTAGATATTGATGGAAGCAGTGGTGCGCAACTTTACGTAGATTTGAAATCAAAATCGGTAGAAATAGACGCCAGTAGCGGCGCTAACCTAAATATTTCAGGTCAAACGGTTCACGCTGATATCGATGTAAGTTCGGGTGGAAACATCAATGCAAAAGAATTGCAAACTAAAACTTGTGATGCCGATGCCAGTAGTGGTGGCAACGTAAAAGTTAAAGTTTCAGAATCGTTAACGGCAGATGCAAGTAGCGGTGGCAATATTTCATATTCTGGTGAACCCAATGTTTCTAAGAAAAAATCAGTTTCCGGAAGTGTTCATCAATATTAATGCGAACCCACATTAAAATCATTTGACCTGCTAACTTTAGCAGGTCTTTATATTTAAAAAAAAGCTGATTTCAGATTCTCACGGTCGCAACGGTCTTTATATCTTCGTACAAACTAAACTTCAGTATGCGATTGACCCTTAAAAAATATGTGCTTGCGCTAAAACACACCTTTAGTATTTCACGCGAATCGCACGATTATCAAAACACCCTTATCGTAGGCCTTTCTTTAGGTGATAGTACCGGTTACGGAGAAAGCACCTCGAACCCTTATTACAAAATTTCCATTGAAAGCATGATGGCAGAAATCAATGCTATTCGTGCTGACATCGAGTCGTTCGATTTTGACAGGCCTGAGGAGTTTCATAAATTTTTGGTCGAAAAGAATTTATCCAATTTCGCCATATGCGCTTTAGACCTTGCCGCTTGGGATTTGTATGGAAAATTAAAAGGTAAGCCTCTCTATGACCTTTGGGGAACATCCAAAGAAAATTATCCGATTACAAATTATACCATTGGTATTGCACCGGTCGATAAAATGGTCGCTAAGATGCAAGAGATGCCATGGCCCATTTATAAAATAAAATTGGGCACTGAAGACGATGTTGCAATAGTAAAAGAATTGAGAAGGCACACCGATGCCATTTTTCGCATCGATGCCAATTGCGCTTGGTCGGCGGAAGAAACCATACTTAATGCCCCCTTACTTAAAGATTTGGGTGTTGAATTTCTTGAACAACCCTTACATGCTGAAGATTGGGAGGGTATGGAGAAAGTAATGCATGCTAGTGTCTTACCCGTAGTGGCCGATGAAAGTTGTATTGTTGAAGCGGATGTGGAAAAATGCGGACTTCATTTTAATGGCATCAATGTTAAACTGACCAAATGTGGGGGCTTGACCCCTGCCCTACGTATGATTAAAAAGGGAAAAAGCATGGGAATGAAGGTTATGGTCGGCTGTATGACCGAATCTACCGTTGGTATTTCTGCCATAGCCCAGCTATTGCCACAATTGGATTATGTTGATATGGATGGCCCCCTACTGCTTAAAGAAGATATAGCAAAAGGGGTTCAAATTTTAAAGAATGGTATGCTTATTTTCCCTGAAATAGGAGGATCTGGTGTAACTTTGAGGTAATGGCCTATACAATTGATTCGTTTCCGGGAAGAAAAGTTAATGTAAAAGGAGAGCCCCATCTCTACTTTGGGGGCACGTCGTACTTGGGCCTACAGACCGATGATGAATTTCAAGGTATATTCATAAATAATATTAAACGCTACGGCACCAATTATGGAGCCAGTAGAAAATCGAATCTTCAAATTGCTGTATTTGAAGAAACGGAACATTATCTAACCGACATGGTAGGCTGCGAATCGACCTTGACCCTTTCATCTGGTTATTTAGCAGGTCAATTTGTCTCTCAATCTTTTCATGACAAACACCATCAACTGTTCTATGCGCCGAATACCCATGCAGCACTTTATCAGGCGAAAATAAGACCCTATACCACCTTTACCGCCCTAAACATAGCAGTGAGAGAGCACCTCAATTCGAACGAGAAAAGTAAAGCACCGGTCGTTTTCGTTGATGCCATTGATTTTTCCGGATGCAACTATCCGCATTTTGATGCATTGCGTACCTTACCGCTCGACGAAATTATTCTGGTCGTCGATGATTCACATGGTATTGGTATTGTGGGTGAAGACGGTGGTGGAGTCTATAAGAGTCTCGCCCAATTTAATATAAAAGAACTTTTAGTCTGTTGCTCATTGGGTAAAGGCTTTGCCATTCAGGCAGGGGCCATCTTCGGAACCAATAAAAGAATAGAACGACTGAAGGATACCGCGTTTTTCGGTGGCGCCAGCCCTGCTGCACCAGCGGCAATGGCTACTCTGCTTGATGCAAGAGCGTTATACAAAGAAAGAAGAGCTCTACTTAATGAGTATATTCAACATTTTACCGATAAGCTAGAGCTTAAAAAAAAGTTCCATTTTATGGAAGCGCACCCGGCTTTCACCTTTTCAGATGTGCAATTGAGTGAATACTTGGAAGCTAATAGAATTATTGTAACCAATTTTCCATACCCCGATGAAGATGCGCAGATAATGAGCCGGATTATCTTGAGTGCCGGGCATAAAAAAAAGGATATCGACTACCTGTTAAAGTGTATCAATATCCTTCCTAAGATTTAAATTATAATTTATTCTACATCCCAAAAAACTCGGTCAAGCAGGGTCACCGAAGGCACATTACTTCCATTTCTACTTGTCTCGCTATCTGGGTAAGGTAATCTTCTAATAAACTGACCGCCCAAATCAGGATTCAAGTTTGCGGGCAGCGTCATGTTTTTATATTGATAATCATATCTACGGGCATCGTTCCAAGTTTCTGGATGAAGAAACAAAGCAACCCATTTCTCTTTTAGAATATTGTCAATTGTCAATGCTCCTTCCCCGACGCCGACACTAGGTGCTGAAAGATAAGTATCAATCTCTGCTTGAGGCACATCTAGCATTTGCATATGTGCAATTATACCGTCTAAATATGCTTGGTAGGCCCTACTTCTATCTATCTCTAATGCTGCCTCGGCCTCAATAAATTTTAGTTCGCTAAAGGTGGCTATAAGAATGGGAGATGTGATACCCGTATAATACTGATCTTCAATTAATGTTGACCTTGCACCTTGTTCAGGGGCATTGCCCCTACCCGCACCATTTTCAGTGCCTATATACTCACCATCATCTGTAGCCCCGATCATGAGGGCCAACCTTGGGTCAACGACGTCATATGAAGTTCCGTCCAATGCTTCAACAAATTGCTCCGAAATCCACCCTCCTAAAAGCAGATCAGCATTATCGCGTGCAACATCGGCCCAAGGGTTTATCGATTGTTCAAAAAAGCTGAGTTGAGCATTCGCTTCATTAGAACCAAAACCTGAATCAACAGCAGTCAATAGCTCATTTGCATTGTAACTATCCAAATCTTTTAAATGAATCATATACCTAGCTCGTAGGGTGTGCGCAAATGCTGTCCATTTTTCTATATCACCCTTGTAAATAAAATCATCATCTCCTATACTGGCCGTTGTGGCTGACTGTAAATTGGCAAGCCCCTCATCTAAGTAATTCATAACTATACCGTAAAGTTCTTGGTCAGAATCATAAGCCGGCGTCACCGTCTCAAAATTAAAGCTTTCTGAAAACGGCATATCACCAAATATGTCAACTCCCATTCCTAAATTTAAAGCCATTAGAATTTGAGCCGCACCTTGATAGTGCGCTGCACCCTGTTCTTCTGCCTTATCGATTAAAACAACTAAATCGGTCATTACATTGTAAAGTCTGAACCAAGTAACATTATTGCTAATTGGATCCATAGTATCGGATGCACTTGCTGGGTTCGGCGATGCCAAATACTGAACGTAATTTGAAGTAATATCTCCTACCCTATAGACATTATAAGCCGATTCATACGTACTATTGATCAGCAAACCTGAGATAGGTGCATCTTCAGGGTTATTGGGGTTTTCATTAACGTCTAAATAAGAATCGCATGCGGCCAAAATCAACACAAGGCCTACGGCAATTGCTCTTTTGGTTATATTTATAATTTTCATAGTTTATATTTATTTGAGCTTGAGAGTGAAGTTTTAATACACACCCATTGCTATTGTTAGATGCCGAAATTGAATGTCAAAAAATAACTTTGTGTTCCCGGAAAACCAAGACCGGTAAACCCAATTGCATTACCTCCCGCTCCTGCGGAAAAAGATTCTGGATCGAAACCATCCCAAGGTGAATAGAGAATAATATTATTAGCCGCTAGAGATACCCTTAAAGAACTAAATGGAATTCTGTCCAAAATTCTCTCGCCAAGATTATAAGCTACGGAAATGTTTCTAAGCTTTATATAACTGGCATCTTGAACAAAGTTTTCTGAAACGCTTCGATAATCATTTCTCCAAAAGCCTGCACCATAATCATTGCCATCAGGGCCTACACCTTGGCCCAACCACACTTGTTGAGTATTTGTTGAACCATCGGCCAATACTCCATCAAAAACTCTAAAATCGTTTCTAGCCGAAGTATATTCATTCTTACCAAAAGCAGATAGAAAATTATCAAACTGGTTATACTGCTCTACATCTGCCCTAAAATCTACTAAGAAATTCAGTTCAAAATTTTTGTAATTAAAAACATTTCTTAAACCACCGAACCATTTGGGTACAGCATTCCCAAGAATAAGTTGTTCGGCATTTCTAGCAGGAAATCCGTCATCATCTATAACCATCGGAAGATTTCTTTGCAAAAAGATATTTTCCTCATCAGCCCCAGAACGTTGGTAGCTCGTTCCGTATAAATTACCAAATGCTTCTCCTTCAATCAATTTCATGGTCACCGTACTACCGGCGTAACCAAATTGACTACCAACAACAATTTCATCTATACCCTCTCTTATCGATTTAATTTCGTTATTATTTATAGAAAGGTTTGCAGTGGCCGTCCACTGAAAATCTTTGTTTTTTACGATATCACCTCCCAGAACAAACTCGAAACCGCTGTTCTCGATTTCACCGGCATTGGTTATGTAAGATGAAAAACCTGTGCCGTCAGAAATAGGAACGGGAATTATTTGATCTTCGGAATTCGATTTATAGTAAGTTACATCGAAATCTAATCTGCTTTCAAAAAAAGAAAGTTGTGCGCCGAACTCAACAGAGGTGGTAAGTTCAGGTTTAAGAGCTGGATCACCGAAAGTACTGTTGCGACTGAACCCAACTTGACCATCTAATGGGAATATATCTGGAGAGACAAATGTAGCACCTAAAATATGTGGATTGGTATCTTTACCCACTTGTGCCCAAGACCCTCTCAACTTACCAAAGGTGAACCAATTCGGTAAATCAAAATTCTCGCTGAAAACGTAGCCGAGGTTAACGGAAGGATAGAAAAATGAATTATTATCTTTTGGAAGAGTAGAAGAAATATCATTTCGTCCCGTTACATTAAGATATAGAAAATCTTGATAATTGATCATTAAATCACCGTAGAAGCCCACCAGCCTTCTTATACTTTTCGCTTGACCTGCAAATACCTGCCTGGTATTGTTTACGTTGTAAAACTCAGGTATTACGAAATCTTCTCCTCTAAGAAAAACCCTATCGAATCTTCTTTGAAAAATATCATTACCTAATCGGAGGGTAGTATTCAAGTCGTCGTTCCACTGTTTTTTAAGAGTGATATAAAAATTTGAAGTAATATCTTTACTGTTGATTCGAGTCTCCTCAATAAAGCCTGTAGAGCTTAAAGGCACTTCTTCATCAATGCCTTTCGGCCCTGATGTAATTTCTGTTCTCATGTCACTATAAAAATCAGTACCTATTCGGTATGACAGAGTCAACCATTCAAAAGGGCTATAGTTTAAATTGAGATTACCAATTACCCGATTCACATTGTCTTCATAGGTACTGAAGCGGGCATCATAAATTGGGTTGGTATTGCCATAGGTTTTCATCGTACCATCTGGGTTGATATAATCTCTTACATCTTGAGTTTCTGCCCAATACATCATACGTTCCATAAATCGGTCGTGGGGCACCCTATTTCCGCCCGAGTTCGTATAGTTTACCGATCCTGAAAAATCAAATTTGTCATTAATTTTTACCGAGCCCGATAGTTTCGCAGATGTTCTTGACCAATCACTAAAAGGGATTATACCATCTTGGTCAAACCGACCGAACGAACCATAAAAAGTTGCATTTTCACCACCCCCTGAAATACTGATACTATGATCGGTCTGTACGCCTGTATCAAAAGCCCTGTTCCAATTATCTTGATATTTATGCCCTGGTACAGTTTGAGCAATTTCGGCGATTGGGGCACCCCATGAGGGCCAGAAACTCGAAGAGTCATACTCTCCACTGAAGCCCTGACCATATTCGTCTTGCAGTTCAGGTAGTCTATTGAGCTCTTCAAAACCAACTGAGGTGTTTAGGTTGATTTGTATTTTCCCCTTAGTCCCCTTTTTCGTAGTAATAATTACAGCGCCATTCGCCGCACGTACGCCATACAGAGCTGTTGCGGCTGCTCCTTTTAATACCGACATCGATTCGACATCATTGGGGTTTATATCTGATGCCCTGTTTGAAAGTCCTCTAGGTGTATTCCCGTTTTGGTTAATTCCGGCTTCAACAGTAGAGTTATCTATGGGTACGCCATCGACCACAAAAAGGGGTTGGTTATCGGCGCTTGGGTCTAATGAATTAATACCCCTAATTATGATTCTCGCGCTTTGGCCCGGTGCCCCTCCTGAATTTGTAATCTGTACCCCGGCAACTTGGCCTTGAAGAGCATTGACCAAGTTAGTTTGTTTAGTTTTCGCAATAGCATCGGCGTCAATACTTTGAGCAGCATAACCCAGCGCTTTTTTCTCTTGCGATATGCCAAAGGCCGTTACGATTACCTCATCTAATTGTGCCGAATCCTCTTCTAAACGAACATCGATGGTACTGCTACTACCTACCGTTATTTGCTGTGATAACATTCCTAAATAGGAAAATATCAAAACATCACCTGAACTCGCTTCTATCGAATAATCGCCATCAAAGTTAGTCGTTGTGCCTCTACTGGTTCCGGAAACGACAATCGATGCCCCGGGTAAGGGCTCGCCGGTGTTATCTGAGACTTTTCCTGAAATGGCCTGGCCGAATGACACCGTAGTGCATAAGACTAGTAACACGAAAGTTATTTTCTTCATATTATTTAAGTTAATTAGTTTAACATAAAAATAACAAATACTTACACACGGTATATCCTCATCTGTAGAAATAGCGAATTCCCAAAATAGAATACATCAAATTATATTATGATGACAATCAGAAAAATCAAATTGAAAAATCATGAATAGCAAGGTATTCTTTCGAAAAGATAAAATCACAATTAATGCATGAAAATATTCACAAATTTGTAAAAATAATCGTATCTTATTAAAGTAAATTGATTATCAATCCTCTAAAACACTTGATTATGAAAAAACTATTCGGATTGGTTTTCTTGATGTTATTCTTGGTCTCTGCCACGATATATACATCTTCAAAACCTCAAAAGGCTGCTTCACTTGAGGGCACTTGGGAACTTATGAACCGTTACAATTGGGAAGACGGCAATGTCTCTGATACCATACCCAACACCAACGGATATCAACAAGTGAAAATTTATAGTAAGGGTAAGGTCATGTGGACCCGGTATTCCCCTGACGATTCTAACGAATGGTTCGGCTATGGCTCTTATACTACTACCGATGACGACCATTTAGAAGAGCGCTTAGAATACGGCTCCAAGGTTATGATGAGCATTCAAGACACCATTGAAGTATTTAGGTTCGAGTTGCAGCTTGACAAAAATACCTATAGCCAAATCTCGGTAGACCAAGATGGCAATAGAACTTTTTCAGAAAATTACAAGCGTATAGACTAAAGGCAAATAAAAAATCCGGTGATACAAGTATCACCGGATTTTCTAAATTTCAAATGTAACTTAATTACACTACCGCCTTTTCGGTTTCAACGGTAGCTAAATATCTCTCAGCATCTAAAGCTGCCATACAGCCGGTACCGGCAGCGGTCACTGCTTGACGGTACTCTTTGTCTTGCGCATCTCCACTAGCAAAAACTCCTGGTTTGTTGGTCTTGGTAGATTTTCCCTTGGTTATAATATAACCGGTCTCATCCATATCTAATTGACCCTTAAAAATGTCGGTATTCGGTTTATGGCCAATGGCGATAAAAAGGCCGGTGATAGCAATATCCTCTTTTTCACCTGTTTGATTATTCACCATACGAAGCCCTTCGACCACTTGATTACCTAAAACCTCATCTACCTCTGTATTGTATTTAATTTCAATATTATCTAAACTGTTCACTCGATGTTGCATAGCCTTAGAGGCCCTCATATAATCTTTACGAACCAGCATCGTAACTTTATTACAAATATTAGCTAAGTACGAAGCTTCTTCGGCGGCGGTATCTCCCGCTCCGACTATAGCCACATCTTGACCTTTATAAAAGAAACCGTCACAGACCGCACATGCCGAAACTCCACCCCCCCTTAAACGTTGCTCGCTTGGTATATTCAAATATTTTGCCGAAGCCCCGGTAGAAATAATTACTGTTTCCGCCTCAATAACTTTACTGTCATCAATTGTTAGTTTATGAATACCCCCAATCTCATCGCTAAGTTCTGCAGAGGTTACCATACCAATTCTCACTTCTGTGCCAAAACGCTCAGCTTGTTGCTGAAGTTGAACCATCATGGTCGGCCCATCAATACCCTCAGGATAACCTGGAAAATTATCTACCTCGGTGGTAGTCGTCAACTGCCCCCCTGGTTCCATTCCGGTATAAAGCAAGGGTTTCAAGTCTGCTCGTGAAGCATAAATTGCCGCTGTGTAGCCTGCAGGTCCTGACCCTACAATCAACGTTTTAACTCTTTCTATCTTCTCTGCCATAATCGAATTCTCATTTAAAATAATTAAAAAACAAATGTAACTTTTTTGAAAAAAGCATCAGTCAAAAATCATAAAAAGTTATAGGCTTTTGTCGACATATAAACCATTTACTTACAACATTTAAAATACCATTTCAGCTAAATTTATGCAACTCACAGGTAGCCTAATAAGCATCGAAAAGTCATAAAAAAATGTTAAAACAAAACCCTTAATACATGTTTGCGTAAGTACTTAATGAACCACCAATTACACTAAAATATGAACACTGAAAAAGTACGAACGTCGATTATCGATGCCTCTGATAGACATAGGCGCAATCTTGTCAACTTGGTAGAAAATAATTCTAATTTACTTTTAGCTGGTTGTTACCGAAATGCCATTCAGGCCAAGAAAGAGAAGGTCGAATTAAAATCAAATCTTATTTTTTTAGATGTTGAGATGCCGTTGATTACTGGATTCGATTTCTTAGAATCTTTTGAAGAAAGACCGGAAGTTGTGCTTTTAAGTGATAAACCCGATTATGCTCTTAAAGCTTTCGAATATAACGTTACCGATTACCTTTTAAAACCCCTCGAAAAGAGACGTTTTGAAATAGCGGTACAAAAGTCGTTGAATAATATAAAATTACAAGTAGAATCAAAGGCTCATGATCATTTCTTTGTAAAAAGTAATTTTAGAAAAGTGAAAATCAATTATTGCGATATAAAATGGATAGAGGCCCTTGGTGACTATATTAGGCTAGTAACCAAAAAATCTAACCATGTCGTATTGAGTTCAATGAAAGCTTTTGAAAAACAATTACCTACCGAACAATTTGTGAGAATTCATAAATCATATATTATTAATCTAAATAGAGTAGAAAAACTTAACCATTCGATTGTTGAAGTAGATGGAAAGAGTATGCCTATAAGCCGAAATAGAAAGACGAACTTAATGAATGCCCTAGGCCTTTAACCAAGTCGTTTGTGTATTGAATGCAGATTATAGATCTTAATAATCATTAAATGATTTAATACTAAATTCAGAAGATTTTATTCGCGGTTGTAATTCGTGGAGATTATTTTAAAAGTTTTTAAACCTTTATATTTGTTATTCGAATAGCGAACATAAAGTTGAAATGGTCGACTTAAAACTATTTTTTCGCATTCTATCTTTCAAGATAGAAAAATTTGACATTTACTCCCCCAAATAAATATTTAACATGAGTCACTCGACTTTGAAATGTGTAGTTATAGACGATTCTAAAATGCAGCGAACAGCTGTGTCTAAACTCATAAAAGACCATAAAGATCTTTCTTTAATGGCGGATTATGAAAATGGAATCAAGGCTCAAAAAGGTCTTTTGAACCAGCAAGTAGATATATTATTTCTTGATATAGAAATGCCGGTTATCAATGGCTTTCAATTTATGGAATCTCTTGAAGATAGACCTCAGGTTATTCTTATTACTTCTAAACCTGAGTATGCGATGCAGGCTTTTGACTACGATGTTACCGACTACCTCATGAAGCCCATAACTTCTGAACGCTTTAATAAATCGGTATTGAAAGCTTTATTAAGAAGCAGGGGAATAACTCATGAAGAGGAAGACCACATCTATGTAAATAGTAAATTGAAGAAGGTAAAGGTCTTTACTAAAGATATTCAGTGGATAGAAGGGTTGGGAGATTATTTAAAAATTATCACCGATAACGAAACTCTTCTCGTATTAAGTACCATGAAAAGTTTTATGAATCAATTACCTGAAGATGAATTTTTACGTATTCATAAATCTTATATCATAAACTTAAATAGAGTAGAAAGATATAATAGTCAGCATGTAGAGTTATGTGGCAATCAAATACCTTTAAGTAGACATAAAAAAGCTGCACTTGAAGAAGCCTTGCTCAATGCTTCGGTAAATTAAAGTTAGTTTGAGCTAATTAATGATATGGCCGTCGTTCCTCCGCTAGGTTCTACTTGAAAAGATTCTAAATCAATATTAAATTTTTCTTTATAGGCCTTGGCCGCGCTTTCGACAAAATCGTAAACAGCATCGGCATGAACTATATTCAGTGTGCAGCCACCAAAACCTCCTCCTGTTTGGCGAGCTCCTAGAACGGTGTCGAAGGGTCTGGAAAAATTCACTAGAAAATCAGATTCGGGGCAACTTACTTCATACAATTTACTTATACCTTCATGTGCATCGTAGAGTAAGTCTCCGACTTTTTTATGTTCTTTTAGCCTAAGTGCATCTGCCATTTGAAGCACCCTTTGGTTTTCCGAAATTATAAAGGAACACCTATTATAGACCTTTTGTGAAAGTTCGTTCTTGCAATTGGCAAGCATTTCTTGAGTAACCTCTCTCAAAGAATCAACTTTCGGATATTTATTTTTGATTATAGACACCCCTTGTTCACATTCCTGTTTACGTACATTATACTCACTGGTCGCCAAATTATGCGACACCTTGGTATTTAACAAAATTATTTTATATGGATTTAGGTCTATAGGAATGTAATTACTTTCCAAACTTAAGCAATCCAACAAAATTACATGATCAGCACGGCTCATTACCGAAGCATATTGGTCCATGATTCCGCATTGGGTGCCGGCATAGGTATGTTCTGCAGTTTGAGACAGTTGTACAATATCCAATTTAGATAAGCCCAAATCAAACAATTCGTTCAATCCATATGCCAAGCCACATTCTAAAGCAGCAGAAGAACTTAAACCAGAACCTGTGGGCAAATTACTTTCTAATATGCAGTCAAAACCCTTAAGCTTATCACTTCGCTTCAAAATCTCGTTTAGAACTCCTAATATATAATTCTGCCATTCAACATTACTTCTTGCAATTCTATTTAAATTTAGCTCAAACCCAGTGTCAAATGTTTTACTGTATACGTTGCAAGTATCTTTTGAACCATTCTTTTGCAATTCGAAGGTGATGTTTTTTTCGATTGCCGTGGGCAACACGTAGCCCATATTGTAATCGGTATGCTCACCTATAAGGTTAATTCTACCTGGGGAAACGACTTTTAATTCGGATGTAAAATCCTTAATAAACTGCATAACAACTACTTAATTGGGGGTTTCCTTGATCATATCAACCGTCGCTACTGTTCTAAAACCTAAATGCTCTAGAGAAGAGTCTAAACTGGTGGCCATACGGGCCGAAACTCTATAACTGGCACAATAGGAAGCATTACACAAAAAAGAGCCGCCTTTCATTACTTTTTCTCTAGCATAGGGGTCTCGCTCATTATATGGCGAACCTGCCCCTTGTGGGTTTTTCAATATATTATTACCTGCACTCACTTCATTATAGTATTTGGTATCGTACCAATCTGAGGTCCATTCCCAAACATTTCCTGCCATATCATAAAGTCCTAAACTATTCGGAGGATATGATTTTACGGGAGCCCGGTCTTCGTAACCATCTTCTTTGGTATTGGTTACAGGAAACTCGCCTTCCCAAGTATTGGCTTTTTTTTCTAATTCACTACCATCGTCACCCCAAAAATAAGTAGCGTTCGTATTTTCACCCCTTGCGGCCAACTCCCATTCCGCCTCTGTTGGCAAACGTCGATTTGCCCATTCGCAATAGGCAAGCGCATCTTCATAAGCAATATGAACTACTGGGTAGTTATCTTTACCCTTTATACTACTTCCAGGACCATTCGGCTCCTTCCAATTCGCACCAATAGTCCATTTCCACCATTGCGAAAAATCGTAAAGATTTTGCACGGTACTCTCCGTTTTTTTAAAAGTTAAAGAACCGGGTTGCAAAATTGAATCATGAGGCTTTGGGGTACCGCCCGGGAGTTGTTTTTTCATCTCTTCCCAATCGATTTCCCTTTCTGCAACCGTTATATAACCTGAATCTTCGACAAACTTTTCGAACTCTGCATTGGTGACTTCTGTTGCATCGATAAAAAAACCATCTACCGCTACTCTATGGGCTGGTTTCTCATGGCCCATAGCCTGCTTATCTTGAGCTACCGCACCCTTTTCAAATACCGCCCCGGGCACCCAGACCATACCATCTGGAGCTGTTAAACTGTCGGGCATATTTTTAATTACAGTTGTATCAATGACTATTTCTTCTTTCTTACCAACAACCTCAGATTGGCTCTCAGTATTGACGGTGCTCTTTTTTTGATCTTTGCAGGAAATCGTTAGTGAAACAATACCGTAGACCAGAAGAATTCGAGTGTAAGTATGCATGTAAATTTTTAAAAATTCGGAATGGTAAATTTACTTATTATTGGCAATTAACCCACCTTCTATAGCCGGCATTTTAAAATGTTCTAATTCTGGCGTTTCTCTTTCCTTTTTAAAAATTTCAATTGCCTTCTCAATAATTTCAGGATGTTGCCCAGCAACATTGTTCTGTTCTGTCGGGTCCTTTTTCAAATCATACAATTCTAGCGTTGCCGGTTTGTTATTGGTTAGGTTTTGCCGAACCACTTTCCAATCACCTAAACGAATCGCTATTTGACCTCCATAACTGGGAAACTCCCAATACATAAAATCATGTTTAACTTGCTCTCCCTCAGATATCATGGTAGGCAGCATACTTATGCCATCGGTATCATCAGGTATTTCGTAACCGGCTACATCAGAAAAAGTTGCAAGCATGTCGTAATGAGCAGATGGTAGATCACTTTCGGTACCGGCCTGAATATGCTTTGGCCATGAAGCGATCATCGGCACACGAATACCCCCTTCATATAAATACCCCTTGCCCCTACCATGGGTGCCTTCAAAAGGTTTGGCACTCTCAAAAAATTCAGGGTCTGCACCCCTGCGTAGCTTGGGCCATTGTCTGAAGTAAATACAATCAACGTGTTCTCATAAAGACCTTCGTCTTTCAACTGCTCAACCAATTTACCTATGTTTTCATCAAAATAAGATACCATGGCGGCATAGGCCGCATGTGGATTTTTATGAGGAAAATATCCTTTATCACCTAGATAAGGTTCTTCCGCGCCAAATTTCTCGATGTAATAATCTACCCATCGCTGCGGAGCTTGAAGCGCTACATGCGGTATCGGTGTCGCCCAATATAAAAAGAAGGGTTTTTCATTACTTCTTTCTACAAAATTTGTGAGTTCTTCGAACATTAAGTCCGGTGCATAATCTGTTAAATTAAAATCAGCGTAACTTTCAATATCGTCAGGGTCTGCCCCTTCAGGCAGCTTGGTATTGGGCGCGATCGTGTCATTGGCCAAAGGCACCCTATTTTCATTTTTATAAAGATGCAATGGGTAATACGTATGAGCCTGTCTTTGACAATTGAATCCATAGAAAAAATCAAAACCCATGGTAGTTGGTAAAGAATGGGTATGTGGAGCACCTAAGCCCCATTTACCCACCATTCCTGTAGTATAGCCTGCTTCTTTTAAACGGTGGGCCATGGTAACTGTTGATTTCGGCATTGGGCCTTGACCTTCTAAAGTAGAGTCTTTAGCCATGGCCTTATAATTCCATACCTCACCTCGTTCTTTCCATTCCGAATTACTTCTAATATAGGCATGACCCGCATGTTTTCCGGTTAGCAACATATATCTCGCCGGAGCGCAAACCGGGGCGCTACTATAGTGCTGGGTAAACATCATTCCAGATTTGGCCAAAGCATCAATGTTCGGGGTCTCTATTTTTTCTTGTCCAAAGGCGCCGATTTCTGCGTATCCCAAATCATCGGCAAGAATGTAAATGATATTTGGTTTAGTGTTCGATTGAACGTTACTTTCAGTTTTTGGTGATTCTTTACATGACCAAAAAAGTGTCCCCGCCATAAGCAGGGACGTTATTGATTTTATCGAAAACATAAATACCGTTATTTTATATTACAGTTGTTTTACCAGGGGTTGGAATTTCATACATACCCTCGGCATTGGGCTGAACCGGTGCAGGAGAATCCCAAGTAAGATGTTCAGGGGCCAAAGCGAGGTTAGATTGCATGGCTTCATCCCATTTGATTACTTTACCGGAATAAGTGGCCATTCGACCGATTATAGCACTCATAGTACTTTTAGCTCCATTTTCTGCATCGGCAATTACTCCCCCGTTGCGAATCGACTCGAATAGTTTCACATGTTCGACTTGATATGGGTTCGGGTCGTCTTTACCTCGGTGTTCAAAAATCGTTTGTCCGCTCCAATCTTTCAAAGTGGCATTATCCCCTTCAGTAGAAACCGTTCCCTTTGTTCCCTGAAAAAATTCAGATACCCTACTCATGGTTTCAGGCTGATGACGGCACTGACTTGCAATCACCGCTCCACTTGGGTAGGTAAACTCCACAAAATGATGATCATAGATTTCACCGTGGTCTTTACCTGTTCGAACCTGTCTACCACCCATACCCTGGGCTGAAATCGGATATTCACCTATAAACCAGTTGGCAACATCTATATTGTGTATATGCTGCTCGAGAATATGGTCGCCACACAGCCAGTTGAAATAGTACCAATTGCGCATTTGATACTCCAATTCTGTTTGGGTGGGTTGACGCTCACGCACCCAGACGCCACCGCTATTCCAATACACTTGACCTGATACGATAGAGCCAATGGCATCTTTTTTCAGGTGATCCATAGCGGCCAAGTAACTATCTTGATAATGACGCTGCAAACCGACCACCACATTCAATTTTTTCTCCTTTGCCATTTTTGCTGCGCCCAATACCTTTCTAACCCCTGGCACATCTGTGGCCACAGGTTTTTCCATAAACACATGCTTATCATTATTTATGGCATACTCAAAATGTTGAGGACGAAAACCTGGAGGAGTTGCCAGAATAACCACATCGGCCAAATCAATTGCTTTTTGAGCGGCATCAAAGCCCACGAACTGGTTTTTCTCCTTTACATTCACCTTTTTGGTTTCTCCCAAGGCTTTAGAAATATTCATCAGACTACTTTTCAGGCGGTCTTCAAATGCATCGGCCATAGCAACCAGTTCTACGTTCTCGTCTGCATTAAGTGCCTGTACCGCGGCCCCGGTTCCGCGACCACCACAGCCTACCAAGGCTAACTTCAATTTTTTGTCACCTAGAACATTTACCATTCCGTTCATTTGCAAATTGGGCAAAAGCATAGAACCACCAGTAAATAGTGCGGTGTTTCTTACAAAATCTCTTCTAGAGTTTTTCGTTGAAAAAGCTTCAGAGCTTTTCTTTTCTGATTTTTTCATTTCTTATTGTTATTTAGTTGAATTTGGTTTATTCTCAGCAAAGTTGTGAATATATAAATAATATCTTACTCTAACGTTTTCGTTATTGTGATTTTAATCGTTTTTGGCTAGACTATTATTTAAGCCTGGTAAGAACACGGCTTAATATCTAAGTACGAGAATTTTAGGAAGATGTTTAAATGATTTTAACCGCTTTCCATATAATTACTTTAACATTTCAGTTAAATTATTTTATCGGTTAGATGCCTTTTTTTTTATCAATTACGGATTTTTAAATTATCTTTCGTTGCAATTTTCGCAAAAAATCCTGCCTATTGGATGCAATTCGGAAAGAGAACACTTAAAACAATAAACCAAATAAAACCTTATGGAAACATCAAGTAATGTGTCGGCAACCAATGCCAACAGACTCTTTTATGCAAGTTGCTTTGCATTGATTACCACGGCCTTTTCCTTTAGTATACGGGCTGGTATTTTACCTCAATTAGGAGAGGAACTAAGTTTAAACGCAGAACAATTAGGCTTCATTAACTCAATGTGGTTTTTGGGCTTTCCCATATCGATGGTAATCGGTGGATTGATTTATCATAAAGTAGGAGGTAAAGCCATTATGCAATTTGCTTTTTTTGCACATGCCCTTGGTATTATACTTACTATCTATTCCGGAAGTTATACCGGCCTTCTAATATCTACCTTATTGATCGGACTAGGTAACGGGTGTACCGAAGCCGCTTGTAACCCCATGATTGCAGATGCCTACCAAGGTACCCGAATGAGCAAAATGATGAACCGTTTTCATATGTGGTTTCCTGGAGGAATCGTAATCGGTAGTTTAATTTCTAAATTTATGACCGATTGGGGAATGGGTTGGGAAACTCAAATATGGATTATTATGATTCCTACCTTAATTTATGCTTATTTATATTTTGGCCAAGCTTGGCCAAAGGCAAAGGTGGCAGATGGTGCTACCCTTTCTGGAAATTTCAAGGCTATGCTTTCTCCATTGTTCCTGTTCATGGTAGTTTGTATGGCACTTACTGCCGCTTCAGAATTCGTGCCTCAACAATGGTCTAGCATTATCTTAGCAAAAAGCGGGGCCCAACCAATGCTAATTTTAGCCCTAGTTACCGGAATTATGGCGGTTGCCCGTTATTTTGGTGGTGAAATGGTACACAAATTTGACCAAACAGGAGTTTTATTGGGATCTGCCGTATTAGCTGCGATAGGAATCTATCTTTTTAGTACACAAACTGGTGCCATGGCCTATGTTGCCGCTATCTTTTTTGCATTGGGAGTTGCTTATTTCTGGCCTAATATGCTTGGCTTTATAGCAGACAAAATCCCGAAAAGTGGGGCGTTGGGGCTATCTATCATGGGTGGTGTCGGAATGTTCTCGCAAACAATTTTTCAACCCATCACGGGAAGATGGATCGATAACGATTTAAAAGAAGTTGCCGCCAGAGGTCTTACCGGAGATGAATTGGAATTGGTCGCTGGCCAGCAAACGATGCAAACATTAACAATTTTCCCTATTATACTAATTGTATTGTTTACAATATTGTTTTTCTGGGTTCGCAAAATGAATGCTAATACGACTGCTCAAGCCAATTCTCAGGCAGAGAATACCGCCATGTAAGGCAGAAGAAATTTTAAAAATAAATGAAAAGCGGTTCCGAATACGGAACCGTTTTTTTTGTTTACACTATCACCAATTCGGTTTTTTTGAATTCTGATTTCACCGCATCACACACGGGGCAGGTATATGTTTCCGGTAGTTCGGCGAATGGGGTTCCGGCCGAAATGTTTGCGGCGGCATCGCCGTATTGGTCATCATAAACAGTGAGACACAAAGAGCATTGATAGATTGCACGAACCGTCTGTTCATCTTTAGTGACTATCGGTTTAGAGGCCGAAGCAATTTTTTCAGAACCCAATTGATTAAAATATTTTTTACTAAGCTCCATCAATAAACCTGGTAGTTCAATTTTATCAACGTCATGGGCAAAGGCTTCATACCTTTGAATATTAGGGTCAAAATTTTCAAAGTGTAGAACGTTGTATGTGGGCCTAACCTCAAAATCTTTAACAATCGCAGGTGGTGCGTTCTTTTCTATCAAAACAGAGGCGAAATGTGATCTTTTGCCCACATCGTTGCTGATTCCGAAAGTTAAACCATAGGTACTTATATCATTTTGATCAAAACTTCGAACCAAGAACTTCTTAAGCTCAAGAGCTTCGCTATCATCGACCGGTAAGTGCCAATTCATTTCTAGCTGAGAATGCCGAACATTAATACCTCTCTGCCCGAGAAAACGCTCAAGCTCGGGGCGGGCAGACTTTTTTATGCCCTTGATGATAAATGATTTCCACGGAGTGATACATATCTTGCCAATACTATTATCAAGACAAAAACCACAGAGCTCTTTCAAAAATTCAAGGTCGTAGTTATTGTTTCGCCAATATAGGCCCAACCAATATTGGTCAAGGCCCATTCTGTTCATGCCTTCGTAATAAGGAAATTTTATGTAAGGTATTTCAAGTTCCTTATCCATCGTTCGACTATTGGCATCTAACTTTTTATTCAAAATAAACGCCAATTCTTCGACATCCGCTACATCCTCATAAATATCTTCAATAGTTTTTGCGAACGTATTAATATCCCAACTATAAATTAAAACCGGATAATAGGCCGAATTTTCCCAATGCGGCAATTTTAGGTTGAGGTACCAGTAATCTTCATTTTCAGAAGCTATAAAATTCAAGTTACCATTAAACAAAGGCACCAATCTTTGTTTTGGGTCGGTGATATTAATTTTTAGTTTAGGACTGTAATCGAAGCCCTCTAGAATATAGAGATAGGTCGAACCTTTTAACCAGTGGGTCATCTCAAAAATGTCGGCCGACACATAAGATGAAACTATATTTTGAAAGCTTCTGTTCGATTCAATTTCTACATTGAACTTAGAAATATTATCGAGTAACCTATCATCTTCACCTTTCAAGGGAAACAATAAATCTTGTCTTGAGCCGAAAAACACTTCTTTGAGGCCAACAGCTTCAAGCATGGCAATACAATCTTTGAGCTCCCCTGGGGAGGTAACCCCACCCTTAAGCATTATTCTATGTAAGTTGTCATTCATCGCTTGATAGTTTGTACCATAATTTCTCTGACCATAGACTAGTGCAGCCTATATCGTGGCCGCTTGTAACTGTGTATTCAATATTTCTTGTACTTCAGGTTTGCAACTACCGCACCCGAGACCAGCACCGGTCTGTGCACAGAGCTTAGAAAACTCTTTGCATCCCGAATTGATTACGTCTATAATGTTGCCCTCTCCCACTTGGCTGCAAGAGCATACCAATTTGCCTTTTAACGGTACCGACGTGCTGTTTCCGCGTAGCAGTTCTTCCCTCTTCTCAGACAGCTCTATTCGTTCTTCAATCAATCTCTTGAACTCGGCAAATTCATTTTTATCACCCATTAGAATCGCCCCAAGCAACGTATCATCCTTAACGATACACTTTTTATAGTAACGCTTGCTTACATCCATAAAAATAATCTCTTCATAACTAGAATCGTTCGTCGGGGCATTGACCATACCCAAACTACAAAGATCCAAATCTTCAAACTTCAGAATATTCATCAAAACCGAACCATTGTACATACTTGCGTAGTCACCCATTATATATTTGGCAGCGATATCTGCTTGTTGTTCGGCCGCAGAAGTAATACCAAAAAGCGAATTCTTGAATTCAGCAATCTCGCCTAGGGCAAAAATATTGGGTTCACTGGTCTGCAAATATTCATTTACGATTACTCCCCTACTGGTCCTTATATCTGAGAATTTGGCCAATTCGATATTTGGTCGAGTACCAATGGCATAAACAATAGCATTACATTTTATGCTGCGACCGGTTTTAAGAGTTACTGATAGGATATTTTTACGCCCTTTTTCTTCAAAAACGGTGCTCACTTCATTATCGAAATAGATTTTGATGCCCCTTTCTGATACATCTTCTGCCAACAAGCGGCTCGCCACTCGATCTAGTTGCCTTTCCATAAGTCTTGGGGCCCGCTGTATAATACTTATGTTAACATTTCTCCGCTTTAGGGCAGCGGCAAGCTCTAAACCTAAAAGTCCGCCCCCCACAATTACAACATGCTGTTCTTCAGCTGGCAAACCTGTTTCTTGTAAATATTTTCTAAGCTTGTCGGCATCACCCCGTTCACGCATAGTAAACCTGCCGGGTAGATTAATCTGAACATCACTTGGCACAAAAGCCCGACTACCGGTCGCCATTACCAAAATATCATATTTGTGGTCATTACCCGAATCATCGGTAACTTTCTGGTTTACTTTATCAATTTGAGTTATACCTAGACCCGAATGTAAATGGATGCCTAACTTTTTTACCTCTCCTTTTTTCAGTTTCTCCAAGTCTTCCCAAGTCAATTCATCGCTAACGTATTCCGGTAAAAGAACACGATTATAAAATGGGTCGCTTTCCCTCGAAAAAACATGAAGTTCATCTACTTTATTCTTTGCCCGATAGGTCTGAACGAAACGATAGGCTGCCGCTCCGGCACCAATAATCAATACTTTTTGTTTCGGTTTCACATATTTTTCTACCTGTACCGCACAGTATTTAAAATCAGGTTCTTTTGATATGGGATCAATAAGATTATTGGTAATATTATTCGCCCTACCGAAATCATTATTAAGTACTTTGCCCCAATGCATCGGTAAAAAGACCACTCGTTCACGAATATCAAAATTTACCTTGACCTTAACTTGAACCTGCCCCCTTTTACTTTTAATTACGGCCACATCACCTTCTTTTAGCCCTCTTAAATAAGCATCGACCTTATTCATTTCTAAAAAAGGTTCAGGAATATGTGTAAGTAAACGCTTAACCTTACCGGTCTTGGTGCGGGTGTGCCATTGATCTCGCACTCGGCCGGTATTCAATATCAGAGGATAATCTGTAGAGATCTGTTCCGATTGATTGTATAGCTTCGGAGGTGCATTAAAATGTGATCTTTCATCATTTGTGTAAAACTGTAAGTCTGTAAATAACCTTGGTGTACCCTTGTGGTCGACACTGGGTACAGGCCATTGAAAACTGCCCTCGGTCTGCAGGCGGTGGTAAGACAAGCCCGAAATATCGATATTGGTCCCTTTGGTCAATAAACAATGTTCATCATAAACTTCACTTGCATTTTTATAATCGAAGCCGGTGTATTTCATTTTTTGGGCAAAACGCCATAAAATTTCAACATCGGGAAGTGCTTCCCCAGGGGCATCGATCACCTTTGGGAGATAACTTATTCTACGCTCAGAATTGGTCATTGTACCTTCTTTTTCAAGCCAACCTGCAGCAGGCAAAAGTAAGTCGGCGAACTTGGTCGTTTCAGAATTATGCGAAATATCTTGTACGACTACGAAACTGGCATTCTTAAGCGCTCTTTCAGCTTTATTTGCATTGGGCAAACTCACTATGGGGTTGGTACAGATGATCCAAACAGCCTTCATTTCGCCACTTTCCAATGCATCGAACATCTCCGTGGCTGTGTAACCCGCTTCACCAGAAATAGCCTTGCCTCCCCAAAAATCAGCAACTTCTTCACGATGTCTCGGGTTACCTAAGTCTTTATGTGCCGCTAAAAGACTTGCCATACCCCCTACTTCACGACCGCCCATCGCATTTGGTTGTCCGGTAAGCGAAAATGGGCCAGAACCGGGTTTTCCGATTTGGCCAGTAAGTAATGAAAGATTCAAAAGCGCCAAATTCTTGCTTACGCCAATAACGCTTTGGTTAAGGCCCATGGTCCACATCGATAGAAATGCTTTGGCATTACCAATATAGGCCGCGGCTTTACGAATTTCTTCAACTGTTATACCGCAAAGATCAGCTGCCTTTTGAAGGGTAAGCTGAAAAGCACTCTCTTTACAAGCCTCGAAATTACTGGTGTATTTCTTTATAAATTTTTTATCGATCTTTTTCTTCTCTATCAACCATCTGGCCATAGCATTGAAAAGAATCACATCGGTACCCGGTAAAATTTGTAGATGAAGGTCAGCTATTGTACAAGTTTGTGTTTTTCGAGGATCTACTACAATGATTTTAACATCAGGATTCTCTTCTTTGTGTTTTTCGATCCTACGAAAAAGAATCGGATGACACCAGGCGGGATTCGCCCCAGCAATTAGAAAACAGTCGGAAAGCTCGATATCTTCATACGAAATAGGAACCGAATCTTCACCAAGCATTTTTTTATAACCCACAACCGCCGAGCTCATACAGAGCCTAGAATTGGTATCAATGTTATTCGTGCCGATAAAGCCCTTTGCCAACTTATTAACCAAATAATACTCTTCGGTGAGACACTGACCCGATACGTAAAACCCCACGCTATTTGGGCCATGCCTATCTATAATACTCTGAAAAACGGCCGAAGCCCTTTCAAAAGCGGTGTCCCATGAAACCCGTTGCTTGGGATGGTTACGGCTCCAACGCATCTCAGGGTATAAGATACGGTCAGAAACATCTTGTGCTACATAGTTTAGGTTCTTACCTTTCGAACATAACATTCCCTTATTAACGGGGTATGATTGATCACCTTCGACTTTAATAGTGCCCTTATTATCAACCGAAACGTCAATACCACAACCCACTCCGCAATACGAACAAATGGTTTTATGTACATTATTTTTTTGCATGTTCAAAAACTTGGGGTTAGAAGCAACCTATTTTACGTATGCAAATTATAAAAATACGTATATATACGTAGTAATTATATCGTAAAAGTTGAGCGCAAAATTGAGAGTACAATAAAAAAAGGAGGTATTTACTTCATAAAATTCAACCTAAATATCGAAGTATAGCGCCCCAATTTGATGATACTACCAATTTCATGCCTTTCTCTTCTGCGCATAAATAATTGATATCGTTCAATACATCTCTATAATTACCAACTCTAATTTGAGTGGCTTTCAGGTGAACCGTTTTAAAGCACTTGTCAGAATTTACAATCACTAAAACCATTTCATCTTTTTGATATCGTAAAAAGGCATAAATCTTTTTTTGGACTAAAACCTCTTCGAAATCACCTTCCGCTAGTGCATATATGGTTTTCCGTAGTTCTATAAATCGTTTTAACGAATTAAATAGATCTGGGTGTTTAGCCCAGGAAAATCTATTGCCATAAACAACATGTGGGCGTAGCTCGGTATCGCTACCCTCTTTCTTTTCGCCTTCAAAACCCCACTCGCTACCATAGTATAGGGCAGGAATACCGGGCAACGTAAATAGTAACAGATATAGAGGGTACAAGTGTTCTGGTTTATAAAGATTACTAGCCGCCCTATTGACGTCGTGATTATCTACAAACGAATATAATTGAAGCTTTTTATAGTTACCAGCAAAGCCATATTGTCGATTTAATATGGTACTGATACTATTAAAATCTTCATCATTCAAACTCTGGTAGAGCGGTGCGTGGCACTCGTAGTTGGTCACCGAATCTAGCATATCTCTACCTATCCACTTGCGGTAGTCGCCCTGAACCACCTCACCCATAAGCCAAAAATCCGGTTTTAGTTGCCTACAATATTTCGATAATTCACGCATAAATTTAAAATCTAAAACATCAGCGGTATCAAGTCTTAGACCATCAATTTTAAATTTTTCTACCCAAAACCTTACGGCTCCGAAGAGGTGGTTTTTTACCTCATCATTTTCTAGGTTCAGTTCAACTAACTGATAATGCCCCCGCCAAGAACTATAGGAAAAAGAATCGCCATAGGGGCTCTTCTTGGTAAAGTCAATATTAGAAAACCAATTTTTATAGAGTGATATTTTACCATTTCGCTGTAAATCTTTAAATGCCCAGAAATCTCGCCCCACATGATTAAAAACCGCATCAAAGACGACTTTGACGCCAAGTTTATGGGCCTTTTCAATAATATCGACCAAAGACTCGTTAGTGCCCAAACGCCGGTCTACACTATAATAGTCTGCAGTATCATAACCATGTGAGGTCGATTCAAAAACAGGACCTAGGTAAAGCGCGTTGCAGCCTAGCTCTGAAAGATGGTTCAACCAATAATCTAATTCACAGAGTAGCTCTTTAGGCTCAGAATCAAAGTTGTTTATATGCGGTGCACCTAACAGCCCAAGGGGATAGATATGATAAAATATCCGATCGTGCATATGATCTGTTATTAGATTTCAATTATTAAAATATATCCCATTTAACTTTAAGAAGTTGGCATGAAATCATATAAAAAAATGGCAGTACCATAAATTAACAATAAAAAATACCGAATTGTATAAGAAATAATGTAATTCATCCGTTATTTAAGTATTTCATCCTATATTCATACCTGTTAACCGAAAAGCTAATCTCTGAATTTTCACATGCGAACAATTAAATTCCTAGCGGTATTTGCGCTTTTGACCTTAACCCTAATAATTGCAACTTCTAGCACCAAAAATTCGGTACCATCATCACCTACCGTTGAAAAAGTCGCTCTAAAAGCACCTCAACAAATCGCGGAAAACAGAATTGATTCTAAAAAGTACTCGTCTGACAAGCAAAAGCTAAAGTCGGCTTTAACCACCTATTTTAAAAGAGCAATAGCCTTAGGAGATATCGTTGGTGCCGGTGTAAGCATCGTTCAATCTGATAGTATTGTTCTGGCCGAAGGTTTCGGAAGACGAAATTATAGTAACAATTATACTGTGGATGGGGAGACTGTATTTAGATTAGGTTCTCTCTCAAAAGGTTTCGCGGGTATCTTAGCTGCCGATTTGAAAAATGATGGGTATTTGGAATGGAAAGATCGCATTATTGACTATTTGCCGCAGTTTCAATTAGGTGACGCACGAAATACTTCTGAGATTACCTTGGCCAATATTCTTTCACATACTTCGGGCACCCCGTATCATAGTTTTACCAATCTCGTTGAAGCTGGCCTGCCCATGGAAACTATTGCATCTCGTTTTAAAGAGGTGGTACCAATCAGCAAACCTGGCACCATGTACAGTTATCAAAATGCAATTTTTGCACTCTGTAGTGAAGTTATGCAAAAAGCTACCGGTAGTGAAATAAGTGCATCACTGAACAATCGATTTTTCAAACCTCTAGGCATGTGTAGTACTTCAATGGATTATAAAACCTTGAACGAGACCATTAACGTGGCCCTACCCCATTCTAAGAGACGTAACGGTTGGCAAACCCTTAAACTCAGTGATAACTATTACAATGCTATCGCGGCCGGAGGCATCAATGCCAGCGCCCACGATATGGGCAAATGGATGCGTTTTTTATTAGGACATAATTCGGAAGTATTGGATGAAAAGGCAATATCGGAAGCCTTTACCCCATTTATCGAAATTCCTGGAAGTCATAAATATTACCACAAATGGCCAGGTCATGAAAAGTCGTTCTACGGATTCGGTTGGAGAATTCATAAGTTCACCGAAGATGGAAACCCGTTGGAGAAAACTATTTGGCACCATGGCGGAAGCGTAAATAATTATAGAAATGAAATTGCAATGTACCCAGAAGCAGACTTGGGTATTTGCGTACTTTTGAACAGCAATTCGAGAATTGCCAGAACGGTAATTCCTGACTTATACGAAATTTACAAAGGTATTTACGGACCAACTACAGAAAAACTTGCTCAAGCCGCCAACAAATCAGAAAACAATTCTACCCTATAGGGTCTGACAGTTATTCTTGATAAATCATATTTACATTCTCAAACTTCACGTTTTGGCCTTCTAATATTTCAATGTTTTGGTCTTTGCTACGGATTATTGAATTTTTGATTACAAAGTCTTTTACATCGCTCATATAGATATTTTGCCCTGAGGTCACATCTAGGTTTTCCATAATAACATTGGTCAACGGAACTTCTGGTATACCTTTAGCTTTTATAAAATTCTCTTCGGTATGTATCTCCACATCGCGAAAAAATAAGTTTCGATATCTGGGTGTAAGTTCGGTAATCTCACGTTTGGGTAAGCGATCTGCCAATTCTCCCACATAAGTTCTACTTCCTAGTAAATCCCACTCCAAAGCATGTCGCTTGATATTCATTTTTACTCTTTCGTAGTAAATATTCTCTACCCCACCACCTCTAGGGCGACGGGTTTTAAAACGAAAACCCCTATCGGTACCATCAAAAATACAGTCGTGCAGATATACGTTCCGAATCCACCCTGCAGTTTCACTTCCCGTTGTAATTGCACCATGACCTGCCTCTGACAAACAATATCTAACTACTATATTTTCGGTAGGCCGGTTGACACGAATACCATCTTTATCGCGGCCCGATTTCATAGTAAAACAATCATCTCCATTATTTAGCGTAGCATATTCGATTAATACGTTTCTAGATGATTCGATGTCTATTCCGTCACCTGTTGGAATACCCACAGAGTTGACAGTGATCCCTCTAATTATAACACCGTCACAATAAATCGGAGTCACATTCCAAGTAACACTGTTCTCAATTGTAATGCCTTCAATTAAAACATTTTTGCACTCGACCAAGCATACCGATTTTGGCTTGTAGAAAAACCTTCCCTTATGTCCGTCATAAATTCTTTCTTTAACAGGAGCGTTTTGGTCAATGGCATTTTCGACCACTCCCTCGGGGCTTGGGGCCGACCTCACGGCAGCATCCTCTCCCGGGCCAATAATCTTACCTTTTCCCGTAATCGCGATATTTTCTGCCTTATGAGCATAAATGAACCCACCGCTAGACATGATTTCGATACCTTCTACCCGAGTGAATACCGCAGGCAAATAATCTTCAATAGCCCCCCCGATTAAAAGCTCGGCACCTTCTTGAAGTTCTAAATTCACATTGCTTTTCAGTTCAATACGAGAAGTATGCCATTTACCAGAAGGCACTACAACGGTACCACCACCTTTTCGACTCACTTTATCTATAGCTTTTTGAATAATTTTGGTCACTTTTTGACCAGATCGTGCTCCAGCTTCACTAATATCAATACTGAAGGCAGCGAACATCGGCCTTTTTAAGTCGGGCATATCAAAAGGAGCCTGAATTGGGGCTATTTCTGTGGGTAAAGCATGGGCGCCCACTTGATCTTTAGTCAAGAATGGCTCTTCGGATGCTGGGGTTTTAAACTGCCCCCACCCCAAATGGGCCACTAAAACAAATAAAATACATATTCTGAATCTAATCATAAAGCTCTGGCACAATGGTTTTATTTAAGAAAATTAAGGAGTTACAGTGACAATTACCCTTTTATATCGGCTCAATTGCGGTGTGCCTTTATCGGAAACTTTTACAATAAAATGTGCCGTTTGTTTCTTCTTTACTTTAGGTGCGGTAAAATAAGCCTGATGTGCATTTTCAGCACCGTTAACCTTAATTAGTTTTTTGTAAGTGCCTGCTTCTGGGTAATTGTACCACAAAAAGCTCAGGTTGTCACCATCCGGGTCTGTACTCTCAAAGGCATCTAAAGTAAAACCTTTTCCCCCTTTGACCGTAATACTATCCTCATGGGTCAGGGCAACGACCGGTGGATGATTGGCCTCATCATAGGTTTGGGTACACCAATCCATCCGCGCAGCGAAATCATTCTGAATATCATCACGCCAACGCCATAAACTAGCTTTATCACTTTGATGAGAAATACTGTCGTATTGAACCGTTCTACCGTACATTTTGGGTAGATATCGGACTAGACTATCGGTGGCATTTGTCCATATCGGACGCGTTTCCGGTGCGATTTCTACAATCGAGCCACCTTCTTTTGTTTTTGAGAAATCAGGCTTATACAGCTCATAGCGACCACCCCAACCACCCCATTCGGGATGCTCAGAAACATTGAGCCCATTAGGTATAAGCGATAGGAAGGCTGGCGTATCTCCCTCAACTCCCCAAGCCACGTCAGGATAGATAGCCCCAAGCGGACCATGCCCTTGCTGTATATGTTCCGCAAGCCAAGGGTTACTTATGGTGGTATTGTCTATGCCTTTGACCACAGTGTTTATACCCGTCCAAGTGGCAGACCCATAATCATCACCAGGGGTCACAATATAGAAAAGATCGGGAAAATTGTCACGGATCCATATTCCACTATCATCTTGGTCAGATATAGTATAGACTCGTAGTTTAGAAACCATTTTTTTGACTTCTCGGGCCGATTTGGTTGCCCTTATCGTATGCAATGCCTGAGCAAGAGTATTCACTCCTCCCCAAACAGAAATCCACAAAGGTTTATCATCTTCTTTTTCAAGCTCGGCGATTATCCAATCGGAACCCTCTGAGTCCATTCCCTTACCAACTCCGGTCATACCATATTTTGGGAGACCGCTCTTAACCAATGCCATAAGGTCTTTTTCAGAAGGAAAACCCTCGGCATGTTTCGTTAAATTGGGTTGTACTTTACCATATGCTTCGATAATTTTCTCTATGGATTCTGGATGTATCGATGATTGTAACCAACATGAAGTAGTAGCTACCAAGCCTTTTATCTCTATTTCATTGGCGTAAAGAAACAGACGAACCAAAGATTGTGTATCATCGGGATCGGCCTCTATATCAGTTAAAACAATAACTCGGTCTTTAGCAATCGATTGCGCAAAAAGAAGATTAAATGAATGGAAAAGAATAATAAAAACCAGTGTTCTCATGAAAAAGTAATTGAAGGTTCAAAAAGAGTTACAAGATATAACTTTATGTTTGGCAGCAATAAAAAAGTTACGATATATTATTAAAATTTTCGATTTTTTATGAATAGCCACCATACTCCGCTGAGTGAACTATTCCCACGCTAAAGAACATTTTCCTACTGCATAAAATTTACTCCCTTTCAAATTCATCAATGAAGTATAAATCACGGTAAAAGTACCGTTATCTTCTTCTATCGCACATAAAGGGGTGCGCATGGCATGATCCCCTTTTACACCCCACATTTTACCTTTCGATTGAATTTTCACCCGTTGTTCCGGTGTCCATTTTACTCCATCTTCAGAAGTACTATAGGCAATTTCTTGATCCCCTAAAGAATCGAATACAGCCAAATATCCTCCGTCTTTTAGTTCGGTGACCTGTGGGTTTTCGATAAATTCTTTGGCAATTGGCAAAGGGTTCACCCCTTCGGGTAATCTCTCCCATGGTCCCTCTAGGCTGGGCGCTTTGGCCAAGCCCACCGGCCAAGGGCCTTTAGGAATATAGTTATGCCCGTCATAGAAGGCATACCAATTTTCTCCCACTCTATATGGATTAAAAGTTGCCACCGCTTGTTGCCCCTCCCACTCTTGAGAATCTTCATCGGGTTGTAGCACAATACCCATATCTGCATAAGGGCCTGCGATGCCTTCGACTCCTTGAAAGACAGATTTGGCACGCCAAATTCGCCCTTGATAGTCACTGCCCGGTAGTTCTCTTTTAGACTTATCGCCACCTCTATAGGCTACATAAAAAATGTTCCAAGCGTTTTCTTTTGTATTAAACTCTACACCGGTCACCCATACTTCCGATCTCGGATTGAATGGGGAGCGACCTGGTATACTCTCTACCACAGTGCTTTGCCGCTTCCAGTTTAAGGCATCAGAACTGGTCCAATACGAAATACGAAGATCCCGATGAGAACGGAAAAACATTTCATTTACGAACATATGGTAGGTATCTTCAATTTTCACCACCTGCCCTGTTTCAAAACCTGTTTGATTATTGGTGCCCAGAACATCACGATGGTCGGGTTCTATGACCGGGCCTTCGTGCTCAGACACCAATACCAACTTTTTCGCCAAGTTGGGGTTCATTTCTTGAGAAAATATTGCTCCTGTACTAAAGAATGACAGTACAAATAGAATAACTGTTTTTAAAGCTGCATTTGATCGATAGTCGCTCATGTTCATAAATTGGGTTATAATCGTTGGTGAAATTTCTAAATCAGATCTTATTGAATATTTAACTGCGCCACGTTCTCTTGAATCAACCATTCACGGGCATCTTCTTCTATCGCACTGATTTTACAGTCAATAAAATCGACCTTGTCGGCGTGCCTAACATAAAAAGCATAGGCATTGGTATTACCGAATTTACTACCCTCAGGGTATTTTCCATCATACTCCATAACAGTTTGATCGGTCTTCTGAACACCTCCTTTTAATTGTAAATTCAAATTCTCTAGAACCACATTTTGAATGTTATGCCCTTCTATGCCAGTAATAATTGATGGGTATTGCTTGGTGAAATCCTTACCCTTAATATTCTTTAGGTGGATGTTCGAGATGCTGCCAATTCTAGGCTTACGACCCGGCACCGTGCGTTTACGATCGGCCAAAAGCATAAAAACTGCTTGTCCGCAATTTGAAATCTCACAATCACTAATATTTATGTTATCGATTACCGCACCGTCCATAGATTCTAAAACAATAGCCGAGTTTTGAAAGGCATTTTTCAGAGTAAGGTTCGAAACATCGAAATTCATAAAACTTCCTAAACCATCGGTTCCTAACTTAAAACAATTACCTGCATTTACATTCAATTTGTCAATAGTGCAATTACGCACTACCACATCTTTACACCCATATTCACTTCCACTCTTGAAACAGATGCCGTCATCTTCAGATTTAATATCACAATCTTCAATCAAGACCTTATGACAATCTACAATATCGATTCCATCACGATTGGGGGTCAAATTACCTGTATGAACTTTAATATTACGTATAGTGATATTATCAGATTCTATATAAACTTGGGTCCAACAGGCCGGGTCGACCATAGTAATATCAGAGACGGTAATATTCTTTGAACCGACGAAGGCTAATATCGATGGTCTATCTTTTTCGGTACCGAGCTCTTTAACATTCATCCATGGGTCATAATCGCCCTGCCCATCTATTTTTCCTTTACCGGTAATAGTTACGTTTTTTACATGGTTGCCATAAATTAACCGGCGTTGGCAATCTTCTAGCATTCGATTAGGAAAACGGGTCTCTATTTTATGGTGTGGATATGCATCTTCGGCATCTGATTGTATGCCCAAAATAGTTGCTGTAGAATCTAATTGCAAAGTCATGTTACTGCCCAACATTAACTGCCCTGTCAAGAATGTTCCTTCAGGAAAAATGACCTTGCTTCCCGTACCTTTACACGCATCAATGGCCTTTTGAATAGCTCTCTGATCATTGGTCACCCCATCGCCTATCGCGCCGTAATCGTAAACATTATGGGTTGAATTTTTAGTTTCTTTGGTGGTACATTGAATGGAAATCAATAAGGCAAAAAAAATGAAGTATTTGGTCATAATAGTTAGCTGATAATGATAAAAAGAGATTTTTCATCAATTAAACAGCCCGAAAGATAGGAAAAATGAATAGTGAAAATTTGAAAATCAGTTACTAAACCAAATTGTACTCTTGAGCTTTTTTAGAAAGGTCTATCAAGTTTTTAACATCCATCTTGCGCATTAAGTTAAAGCGATGTGTTTCTACCGTACGCTTACTATTCTGTAATTTTTCAGAAATCTGCTTATTGGTCAAACCGGATAAAACCAATTCTAAAACCTGTAATTCTTTATTGGTTAGGTCAAAGGGATTTTCGTTCTGATTTCCCTTTTTGGAGGTATCTGTGATTTCTTTACTGGGGTTCAACAAATTGTTGACCAAAATATTGGAGATATCTCCACTGTAATACTTTCCCCCTTCACGAACGGTATGTATCGCCTTTATAAATTCTCCTTTTCCGGTATCTTTTAACAGATACCCATTGGCACCGGCACTTACCGACTGCAGAATATACTCTTCAGAATCATGCATTGATAGAATTATAGACTTTACTGGAGACTTACCGGCATTTAATGCATGAACAGCTTCGATACCCGTCATTTTCGGCATTCGAATATCTATAATCAACAAATCAGGTTGTTTATTCTTTACTAACTCGAGAGCTTCCTTTCCATCTGACCCTTCTCCGATAACTTCGAGGTCTGATTCACTTTCTAATAATGCACGTATTCCGTCACGTACCAGTGAATGGTCATCCACTAAAACGATACTTGTAGTTTGATTCAAAGTGTAAGTATTTGTACGTACAAATATAGATGAATTTTACAATGCGTAACAATCAATGGTAACCAAGGTCATGATTATGGAGAGAATTCAAAAAAAGAACCGCCACAACCAAAGAGGTCATAACGGCTCCATCGAAGCATCGTATAATAAGAATACTTATTTTTTAGCTGTGCCAAAGAATTTTGGTTTAATGACCAACATGGCCCAAATCCAATTTTGGTTACTTGCTGCAGCTTCTTCAGTTATGCCCTTTAATTGATACATACCACTTGCAGCAAACATATGGGAGTAACCAAATTTTAATCCGTAACCATTAAAATTCTGGGAGAATACTATATCTATTTCAGTACCCAAAGAATTTTCACGACTGGGCAGTTCTTGTTCTCCGTTAAATTTAAGAACCTTAAGCAGCAGACCTGATTTGTCGCCTAATTTGAAATTAGCACTGGCATGAAGATCAAAGAGTCCGACCGAATTGGCATGATTTCCCACATAGAAATAATCCATAAAACCATTAAACTTATGGTTGGTACCATAAAGGGGAAAAAACGCTTCTGTTTTACCTGCCGTATCTGCCTTATTCCCACTTATCACCTCTGTTCCGATGCCCAAACCAATTTTAGGAGATGCCTTATAAGTTAGGTCAAGACCCAGTAAATAGGCTCCGGCTACCTCTACATTGTTTTGTCGTTCACCGGTTTGAAAAAAGGCGTTTAAAGCAGCCCCGAATTTGCCCTTCTTATAATTTAAATGAGTACCTAAGGTCTGTAAATTGCTGACCCCATTGGCAACGCGTTCCTCGCCTTCGCCCGTAAAATTCTGAAAGCCATTGTTCAGTAATAACAGACTCCCCGAAAATTCATCCCATTTTTTCTTTACGTATAGGTATTGCATTGATTTATAGGAGAAAAAACCTGCCGTATTGTACGTCGTTCCGACCGATTGAAAACCCGCCGGATTATTAAAATCTTGACTGAAAGCCAAGCCCAAATCGGCCATAAAACTATTTTTCTTGTAACTCAACAGGGCGGCATCATGATTTCGCCCTTGCTGGGCCCAATCAAGTCCGCCAAAAATACGTTGGTCATCGTATGCAATTACTTGACGGCCCAATTTTGTTGATAAATGTTCTCCCAACCTTAGTTTTGCCCAAGCTTGAAATACCGCAAAAGAATTGTTTTGATCATGAGGTAATATCTGCCTGTTCTCACCCCAAACCATAACATCTTGTAAGCTCAAATAAAACTCATAAGAATCGAACTTATACCCCGTGTTTAGTCTAATACGTGTTGAAATGGCATATCCTGGATCGGCTGCATCTGCAATAATACTTCCAAATCCATGTCGATATTCGGTACGTGGCCTAAACTCGCCATCTAGGGCAAATTGAGCCAAAGCATCTTGATATGAGAGCAAGAAAAGGCACAGAAAAATATAAATGTTTTTCATACATCAGGTTTTATAAATTGGGTAACAGTAGCGGTATGCTTCTCTAGCTGACAATAATCAGTAAGAACATATCTATTTAAAAATTCTAATTGCCAGAACCGGATATGGCCAATTCTCCTTTCATCTCTTCCTCTATCGCTTTTTCATCTGCCATTGAAAATTTGATAGCCAAGGTCGTTAGGGCACTTATGACCACGAAAATGCCTATCACGAAATAGCCGCTTGAAACCGCAGCTGCCGCAGCTGCAGATTGTGCGGCCTTCATCGCTTCTTCCCCCAGAGCTGAATTTGCCGCCAACGCATTGGTTTCGGCAATGGCAGATTTTGACTTTAAGAAAAGTGCTGCCAAAAATGCACCCACATTACCCCCTGCGCCCACAATACCGGAAATGGAACCTATAGCTTTTTTGTTTATAAAAGGTACAACCGAAAAGGTTGCTCCTTCGGCCATCTGAACCGTAAGGCTAAACGCAATTAAGAATATAAGACCGACCGAGAGACTTGTTGCCAGTGAGAAAGTAGAAAGCATAAGGCCTTCAGCGGCTAGAATTATTGTCAAGAAAATTACTCTGCCCCTTAGACCTTTTAATTTACCGAATCGATCACCGAAAAATCCCCCCAAGGTTCGGGCGAAAATATTCATTAAAGCGAATGAAAGCACTAAGTTACCGGCAGTTGAACGAGTAAGACCAAAATTATTCTGCAAGTAGTCATCCATAGTACCATAAACAGTAAGCTCCATACCAAAACAAGCTGCATAAACTATGAAAAGTATCCACACTCGGTAGTCTTTAAGTACGCTCATGAAACTTTCTTCATCTTTTTTCAACGCCGGCATTTTTCCTTCTTTCTTTAGATCAGAAAAGTTACCCTCAGGTGTATCGGTGGTAAAGAAATAATATACAAGCCCCATCAACATTGCTATAATACCAGCAATTACCATCGAATATCGCCAAGCGATCTCATCGGCCACCCCAAAACTAACTACAGCTGCTGCTATCAAAGGCATACCTAAACGGTTGGCACCCCCACCCAAATTGCCCCAACCGGCAGAAGTAGCATTGGCGGTGCCCACAATATTAGGAGCAAACATAATCGAAGTATGAAATTGGGTGATTACAAATGAAGCACCGATGAAACCAATGAACAACCGACAGATCAAGAACTGTAGCGGAGTCTGTACAAAACCGATCAAAATTACAGGTATGGCACCAAGGATAAGTAGATATGTATAACATATTCTCGGACCAAATCGGTCACATAGTTTACCAATCAATAATCGGGCGAAAACTGTACCTGTCACCGCTAATATTATAGAGTTCCATTTCTGGTCGGGGGTTAGACCTAAATCTTTCACCACATCTGGCATAAATGGTACTATACCAAACCACGCGAAGAAACAAATAAAGAAGGCGATCGAAGTAATCCAAAAAGTACGAATAGGCACACTTTTGATGTCAGTAAGCTTTAAAGTTGTTGCTTTTTTAGAGGCTTGTGTTTTCATAATACTGATTTTTAAATTGATGTTCCCTAAAATGTTCAGTACAATATTACGTATCAATACGTACTTATACGTAGTTAATGATTTAAAATAGTACGTAATTACTAATTTTTATCAGGTAGAAAAATTTACCTTACAGATAATATGAATTCAAAAAAAACAAGCTTCTAAAATTGATAATTTTCAATTTTAGAAGCCATAACAATTAGTTTTCTACCATAATTGATACTTTGTATCTATACCGTAAACCCTAAAAATTGGAGTAAAGCACACGCTGCACTTCTTCCTCAAAAAAGGAAGGATGCTCAGCCACCACATCACCTATAATAATAATACCCGGCATACCCGGTTTAAGACGAACAAGTAAGTCACTAGCACATTTTAAAGTAGCCACTTCACAAGTTTCATCAGGTAGGGTGCCGTTTTGAATAACGGCTATAGGTGTCATAG
Organism: Flavobacteriaceae bacterium MAR_2009_75; assembly: GCA_002813285.1. Taxonomy (NCBI): domain Bacteria; kingdom Pseudomonadati; phylum Bacteroidota; class Flavobacteriia; order Flavobacteriales; family Flavobacteriaceae; species Flavobacteriaceae bacterium MAR_2009_75. Next base: position 4,221,571 of record PHTZ01000001.1, on the reverse strand, counting down.
AGCACCTATATTTACTTACCTAATCTGTGATTTCAAGTAGTTTTGACAATCCCATAAGCACAACCATTGTAGTTGAAGACTGCGCCGCAAATTTTAAATCTTCAGAAAAAGAGCCATCTTTTTTCGTTGCGGTCATGACCCAAAAACTACTACTAATACCTCTCGAAGTCATAGGTATACCTTGACTGCTTGGAACAGCTATCGCGCTCGTAACACCTGGAACAACTGAAACAGGAATACCAAATGACTCCACATAACTTATCTCTTCTAATGCTCTTCCAAACACAAAAGGATCCCCTCCCTTCAACCGCACTACATGCCCGTATTCAAAAGCAGCATCAACCAACAACTTATTTATATCATTTTGGGAAAAGGAATGTTTTCCACATCTTTTTCCTACGTATACCTTAGGTACAGATTTTTCAATATATGATAAAATATCTTTTCCTACTAAAGCATCATAAAAAACAATATCAGCGCTCTCCAAAGCTTTCAAACCTCTAATAGTTATAAGGTCTGAACTACCCGGACCCGCCCCTACCAATGTAATAATTGATTTATTTTTCTCTATCATAATATCTGTCTTTAAGGTTATGCAATTATGAATATCATAACAAAACTACGTAATTATTCATATATATTTAGATAAAAAATACGTATTTATACTTATTTTTGTTCTGTTGATTCCAAAATCGAAGTGAAATGAAAACAATAATTGTTGTCGGTAACGGCATGGTCGGCTATAAATTCTGCGAAAAGTTCATAGCCCACGAGAACAGTAAAAATTTTAAGCTCGTTGTTTTTGGTGAAGAACCCCGAGCCGCATACGACCGGGTACACCTCAGTGAATTTTTCGCCAATCGTGATGCAAAAGCATTAGAACTGGCTTCTTTAGATTGGTATGCCGATAACAATATTGATTTAATTATCAAAGAACGGGTAACCGATATCCATCGAGATAAGCAAACCGTTACCACGGCAAGCGATAAAGAATATTCATATGATTATTTAGTTCTCGCTACAGGTTCTGCGCCCTTTGTGCCACCTATTAATGGTGTAGAGAAAGAGGGAGTATTTGTCTACCGTACTATTGAAGACCTTGAAGGCATGCTTGCTTATGCCGAAAAAATCAAGAGCACAAAATCGAATGGCAAAGCAGCCGTACTTGGTGGTGGTCTTTTAGGTCTTGAAGCAGGAAAAGCTGTAATGGATATGGGTCTTGAACCCCATGTAGTCGAATACGCCCCTAAACTCATGCCGAGACAGCTTGATGCTAGAAGCAGCAATGTTCTTCAGCTGACTTTAGAGTCTATGGGCATTCAAATACACACTGGCAAAGCTACCAACCGTATCTTGGGCAATGGGGTAATCACCGGAATGGATTTTGGTGAAGACGATACCTTAGAAGTAGATATGCTCGTGGTTTCGGCCGGAATTCGGCCTCGAGATGAACTTGCAAGAACATGCGATCTTGAAATGGGAGTTCGCGGCGGTATCATAGTTAACAATAAAATGCAGACCTCAGACCCGAAAATATTTGCGATAGGTGAAGTTGCGCTTTACAACCAGATGATATACGGACTGGTCGCCCCCGGTTATGAAATGGCAGAGGTTGCGGTCAACCAGATTTTAGAAAATCACAACGTGGCCATGCAAAAAGAAATCGACATGTCTACAAAACTCAAATTGATCGGTGTCGATGTAGCCAGTTTTGGAGTACCCTATATGCCTGCCGACAAAGGGCTTTCTATAATATATGAAAATAAAACCAAGGGTATCTATAAAAGAATAAATGTCAGCCATGACGGTAAAACCCTTCTAGGAGGTATTATGGTAGGTGATGCGGGCGATTATAGCATACTTCACCAAATGTATCTCAACAATATGCCCCTGCCCGACAATGCTGAAGAATTGATAGTAGGCGCTCGGGGCGAAGGCGGTTCTGCGTTTGGCAGTGCCATGGATCTACCCGATAGTGCCGTAATTTGCTCATGCGAGGCAGTTACTAAAGGGGCTATATGCTGCTCGGTTCTTGATGACGGCAATGAAACGGTCAAATCGGTATCGAAGGCTACCAAAGCAGGAACGGGCTGTGGGGGCTGTAAGCCCATGCTTACCGATTTGGTTACCGAAAGCTTAAAATCGTTAGGGAAAACAGTGAAAAACAGTATTTGCGAACATTTTAATTATTCAAGACAAGAACTCTATGATATTGTAAAGACCAGAGGAATCAAAGGTTATGATGAATTGCTAGATACTGTCGGTACTGGTCATGGCTGTGAAATTTGTAAACCGGTGTCAGCCGGAATTTTTGCAAGTATTTACAACGAAACGGCCAACAAACAAGAAACGATACAAGATAGTAACGACCGTTACCTAGCCAATATTCAACGAAACGGCACATACTCGGTCGTACCCCGCGTAGCTGGCGGAGAAATAACTCCAAAGCAATTAATGGCCTTAGGTAGAATAGCGCAAAAATATGATCTCTATTCGAAAATTACAGGAGGACAGCGCATCGACCTCTTCGGGGCAAAATTACATAAACTCCCTCTAATTTGGGAAGAACTCATAGCCGAAGGTTTTGAAACTGGGCAGGCTTACGGAAAATCGCTTCGAACCGTAAAGAGCTGCGTCGGTTCAACTTGGTGTCGTTATGGTATGGATGAAAGTGTAAGTTTTGCCATTGAAATTGAAAATCGCTACAAGGGTATTCGGTCTCCCCACAAATTAAAAGGCGGTGTATCTGGCTGTATTAGAGAATGCGCCGAAGCCCGATGCAAAGATTTTGGCTTCATCGCCGTTGAAGGTGGGTGGAATGTTTATGTAGGCGGTAACGGTGGCGCCAACCCAAGACACGCCGAACTACTTGTAGAAAAAGTAGATAAAAAAACTGCAATGACCTATGTAGACAGGTTCATTATGTTTTACATAAAAACAGCACAACCCTTGCAACGAACAGCGGCTTGGTTAGAGAAGCTTGAAGGAGGCATCACCTATTTACAAAATGTGGTCATAAACGATTCTTTGGGCATTGTTACTGAATTAGACGCTGAAATGCAAGCTTACGTAGACACCTACAAGTGTGAATGGAAAGAGGCGGTCGAAAACCCTGAAATCCGCTCACGGTACACTCATTTCGTAAATTCGGAAGATGAAGATGATAATATTGAATTTGTATCGCTACGAGACCAAAAAATGCCCAAAGAGTGGGTGTAGTTATAATAACGAAACCATCTATAAAAAACCAACAAAGTAAAACATTTAGAAATGATTTCATCAACATTAGAAAAATATCAGACCGTAGCGATTGAAGATGTCAAGGTTTGGTACAAAGCAGCCCTGGTCAACAAGTTTCCGAAAAATGGCGGAGCATGTATTAAGTATAAAGAAAAGCAGATAGCGGTATTCAATTTTACCAGAGAGGGCAATTGGTATGCATGCCAAAATCTTTGTCCGCATAAGATGGAAATGGTTTTATCGCGAGGTATGATCGGAGAAGAAAATTTAGAACCAAAAATTGCCTGTCCGCTTCACAAAAATACTTTTTCCTTAAAAACAGGCGAGAATCTCAATGGTAGTTTGGGTGCTATTGCCACCTATCCGGTTCGTATTATTGATGGCTATGTTTACATCGGATTTAGTGAATAAAAGATTGTGTTCGGTTATAGGTTTATAAGGGAGTAAGCCGATGATTGGGAAAGGAAATTATTATCTTTCCAGAAAATATAATTTATGCCTACATCCAATAAATTAGACGAAGCCTTTAAAAGGTTCGATGCGGCCAATAGTAAAGATCCGAATACTGAAGAGTACGAAGGAAAAAGCTATCCGAAAGAAGTTCTTTATGCCATGAGGATGTCTGACCAACTGAACAACTTTGCACCGCAGGCCTCTGAAGCCTTAAAATTGACCGCTCGTTGCCAACATATTTGTCGTTGGGAAATACCTCGCGAGTCATATGAAATGAATAGGGTCGGCTATCTTAAGTGGCGCCAAGAGCTTAAAAAATTTCATGCCCAGACCGCTGCTACCATTTTAGAAGACGTGGGCTATGATCAAGAGACCATAGCTAAAGTTTCGTTTTTGCTGGAAAAGAAGCAGCTAAAGAAGAATGAGGAGACACAAACACTCGAAGACGTTATTTGCTTGGTCTTTTTGGAGCATTATTTTGAGCCCTTCTCAAAAGAACACCCAGACGATAAACTTATTGATATACTGCAAAAAACATGGCGGAAAATGTCTGAAAAAGGCCAGGAAGCCGCATTGAAGCTTCCCCTTTCAGAAAATGCGGTACGCCTAGTCACCAAGGCAATTAGTACTTAAACCAGAAAATAAACATTCGGTTCGTGACCAAAACTAAGTACCATCGATCATTGGATAATGCGACCTTTATACGGATTCGCAAATGGTATCTTTTGGCTCTGGCAGGCATCGCCTTGACGATTATCATTGCACAAATACTTATTCAAAGTCATCTCAATTCACAACTGAACGACTCTCGCGTCATAAATATAGCTGGGCGCCAACGAGCCTATAGTCAGAAGCTGACCAAAGAAGTTTTACTTATTAAAGATGCCTTTCAAAATCGTCAAATTGGTTCAACCGTTGCAGAACTTACCGAAACTTTATCGGTTTGGAAAAACTCGCATCTAGCCTTACAAAAGGGTGATGATGCTATTGGGCTTCCTATTGAAAGCCATCCGGAGATACTAGACCTGTTTCTTCAACTTGAAGCGCATCACAATTTAATGGTACAAGCCGCAGAAACTATTATAACATCCTATAATAATAACAGCCTTTCTGAAAATAAGCTCCAGCACGCTACAAATGATGTGCTGCAAAATGAAAGTAGGTTTTTGCTGTTGATGGATACTATCGTAAACGAGTACGATAAACGTAGTAAGGCGAAATTAGAAAGCTTAAAGCGAAAAGAATATTTATTACTTGGTATTTCCCTTTCTATATTACTCCTTGAAATTGCCTTTATTTTCAGACCGCTTTCCTTACAAATAAGAAAAACGGTGGCCAATTTAATCCAAAGCAGGGGCCAATCAGAAATTCAAGCAAAAGAAACACAAAAGCTTTATGAAGAAAAAGAAAAATCACTAAAAGACCTTCAAGAACTTAATTTCGTCATTGATAATGCAGCCTTATTCGCAAGTGCCAGACAAGATGGTAGTATAGTTTTCATCAGTAAAAAATTTCTTAACCTTTTAAACCTTAAATCTAAAGATCTTAATAAGCCATTGTCCGAGGTACTTACCGTTGATGAAGGTCAACAACAATATTTAAAAGAAGTTTTAAAAAACAATAGAAAAAATGTAATTCGAACAGAAGAAATTCTGATCACTACCATTAACAAAGAAAATTATTGGCTAGATATGTCTATAGTGCCCATGCACCAATCAAGCCAGCAGCAAAGCGTACTTATTCTCTGTTCAGATATTACCGAGCGTAAAATAAATGCCCTTAAAGTCGAACAGCTGACCCAACAAAATTTTGAAGAGCGTATACTTCAGAAAAGAATTCAGGCCAGTCAAATTGTCGAGGGGCAAGAGGAAGAACGTAAGCGCATAGCCAAAGATATTCATGACGGAATAGGCCAAATGCTTACCGCTCTTAAGTTCAATATTGAATCGATAGATGTAAAGAATCAAGAAAAGACGATAGAAAAAATTGATTACCTCAAGGAATTAACCTCTGATTTGATCAAGGGGGTACGAACTGCAACTTTTAACTTAACGCCACCTGAGTTGAGCGACCATGGTATTTTTCCTGCTCTTCAAAAGATGACCGTTGAACTCTCGAAATTAACAGGTAAAAATATACTTTTCGAAAATAGAACCGACAGGCATTTACGCTTTGACTCACTTGCCGAAACAAATATCTATAGGGTAACCCAAGAAGCGGTCAATAATGCTATCAAATATGCTCAAGCCAATTATATTTTAGTCACTATAAATTACAAAGATGGTATTCTGAGCGTATTGATCGATGACGATGGAAAGGGGTTTGACACTTCGGTAATGAACAGCCCTCCTAAAAATAATAGTGAGGGTGGCATGGGGCTTTTCTTTATGAAAGAACGTATCAGCTACATTAATGGGCGTTTGTTCATCAACTCTCAACCAGAAAAAGGTACTCGTGTGACCATAAATTATAAAACGGAACAAAGAGAAACGGTAAAAGTATAGTAAAATGAAGATACGAATAAGAGGAAATTCGGTACGGTACAGACTCACCAAAACCGAGGTGGAGACTTTTTGCACAACAGGGCTTTATGCCGAAACCACGGATTTCAGCACCCAAAAGTTCACATACGAGCTACGTACCCAAAAGAATTTGTCAGAACTTCAAGCAGATTTCATAGACCATACTATTACCATTTGGGTTCCTGAAAAAGAAATAAATAACTGGGCCGATAGTTCTATAGTTGGTTTTAAAAATGAGTTTAAATTAGATACGGGCAAAACCATTTCACTTTTGGTCGAAAAAGATTTTGTTTGTTTGGATGAAAGGGATGAAGACGAATCGGACAACTACCCAAACCCTCTTACTAGTAAGTGAACGGGCCAAGATGAGGCAATTAAAAAGAGTTCACCTCTACAATAAGTCGACTCGTTTTCAATTTTCTAAAAAACTCGGCTATCTAAAATTACCATTCGTCTACAGTAAACCCCCACTCGTCTACGCCTACTCTTAATTGTATTTATTTAAAACGAGATTTGTGTTTCACTTAATTACTTATGCGCCATGAAAATACTTTTTATAGAAGATGACCAAGTAGAAATGATGAAGATGAATAGAGCTATCTCTAAACTTCAGGCAAAACATCAACTGATATGGGCTGAAAATGGTTACGAGGCCTTATCAGAATTAATGTCTTCTACTCGCCTACCCGATCTTATCATTTTAGATTTAAATATGCCTCGAATGAACGGTAATGAATTTTTGAAATCCATCAAGCAAAGTGAGGTTTTTAAATATATTCCCGTAGCGGTATTAACCACCTCACAGAATAGAGAAGATATGGTTGATTGCTACACTACTGGCATTGCAGGCTATATAGTAAAACCATTGAAATACGAAGATTATGTCAAAAAGATTGATAAGATACTTGCCTATTGGGAAGTAAATGCCATCGTACCGGCGTAAAGCTCATCTAGCTCTAAAATCAAAAAAAAGGTTACACCCACCTGATGATCTAATCAATTTACCATATTCTATACTTTTTTAAAATTTGACCCTTAAACAGCATGACGACTATATGGCGTATAAATGTTATGCTGTTATGGGTCAACTACTTTTTACTTCTACAATATATTGTTACCCTACACAATTAGCAGTACAAACCTTACGTTACTATATAAGCCTTTAAAGAAAATCACAAAGGAATCTTAAATATTATCATTAACTTGATAAGGTAATTGCGAAAAGGTATCTCTTTAATATGAACTGTATTATTGTCGACGATGAAGCATCTGCAAGGGCTATAGTAACTCAACTTTGCTCTAAGGTACCCGATTTAGATATAATCGAACAATTCGAAAGTGCAGTCGACGCCATTAAATTCTTAAATCAGCAAAACGTCGATGTCGTATTTTTAGACATTCATATGCCCGGGTTTACCGGTGTCGATTTTGTTCAAACCTTAAAGAACCCACCACATATCGTTCTAACCACATCAGACACTGAATTTGCAATTGAAGCCTATGAATATGAGGCAATTGTAGATTATTTGGTAAAACCCATTACTCACGAACGTTTTCATAAATCTATTTTGAAACTTAAAAAAGTAATGAGTAGAAGTACCCAGACCTCTGATGAAACCGATGAGTCTTCTACCCCCAGCAATGATTTGTACGTGAATATTGACCGTAGGTTAATAAAATTGAAGCTTAATGAAATTCAAGTCATTGAGGCCAAAGGCGATTATATTGAAATTAAATTGGAGAAAGACACCTATCGCGTGCACACGACCCTAAAGAAGATTAAAGATAAATTACCCGAAAAAACCTTTCTACAAATACACCGGTCTTTCATTATCAATTTCACTAAAATTATTGATATCGAGGATAACAGTGTACTCATTGGTAAAAATGTGGTGCCTATAAGTCGATCTAATCGCCCAGAACTCATGCGCCGACTCAATTTGGTATAAAATCTTATCACCTCTTCGGGCTAACAGAGAGTTTTATATTGACTCGTACTGACATATTCTATGTGCTGTTCAACAGCCACTATTTCATCTTTATCTTCCAACATCAGATATGTAGGTAGTTTTCTTCTAACTCTAATTGATGGTTGACCCTCCTTAACCTCTATCCGCCTACAGCAAACTACTATCCATCGATAATTGAATAATCAAAGGAGATAAACAACCTAAATTTGTAGAACTATCCATAATGGGTTAGTTAATATCTCAAGGGTTTTGACCCTAGACTGCACTCAATGTGTCGGTTCGGAGAGTGCAATCGACTAGAGAACAATCGAGTACAATTAGCTCGGTTGTTCTTTTACAGTAAAACGGCTGGATAATAGTTCTAAACTTTATCTAATTCAGTTTACCGGAAATCGTCCCCCGAAGGTTTCCGGTTTTTTTTTAAAGTATACGCAGAATCAAGATAAAACCCTTAACTGGTCGCCCAAAGTTTATTTTAATTTGACAAATCAATTAGTTAATTACGAACTAACCTAGTGAGGTTAACATCTAACTACAGAAAACGTTCAAACACCTAAATCTGTATAGCACTAGCTTTAAAACTTTAGAACTTTACCTGTATTAAGGCTAGTTTATTTTTGTGCAGTAAAGGGAGTGATTTGGTCAATCGCTCCCTTTCTATTTTTCAGCTCACTTATTGTTGAAGACTGTATGTAAAACTTACCTCGGTTTGAATTGAACTACCGTTGGTATCGGTGATATTAAAATTTTCTTTAAAGACAAAAGCAGAATTTTCATCATTAAATTCAATCGCAAGGTTTTGAATATTACAAGAACCCACCAAACTTAATGTTGAACCAACTAGTTGCCAAGTACCGGATAAATCAACAGTTCGCTCACAATTATTCGCCTTTAAGCCTTGCTTAAATGTGTAGCCCCTATTGGTAGTAAAAACATAGGCCCCATCTCTTTGACATTCACTATACTGTGCAAAAATATCAGTTGACGGGTTGTCTTCACTATCATCGGAAAGGTCAACCTCGTCTTCTGCGGTTATGGCAACGAGCACCCACTCACCTACCATCTTCTCTTCACTTGATATAAGTGCTCCCGAATAATCTTCGGGACAGTCTACACTGTTATCACTTGTACAACCCAATAAAAATACGCCAATGGCCAATACCAAAAAAATTCTTTCTCTCATAAAATGTTTATAATTATAGTTTCTATAATAAGACGCAATAGATGGAAAATGGTTGCCTATAAAATGCTTAAATCTAATTTTATAGAAAATTCAACTAAGAAGTATAACTTAGATAAACCAATAAAGAATCAAGCTACTTTTTACCAGTGTTTTAAAATATAGGCGCTATTCCAAAATTCATATTCCAACCTGCTGGCCGTTACGAAGGCTTCTGTCATAGCCTGTTGTTGTATTGGGGTACAACCTAATGAAATACGATTACTAATATCGATTGCCTGTTGTGTAATTATCCCAAACTCTTCCCCTGCATAAGTTTCAATCCATTTTTGGTAGGGGTTATCAATGGCCTTTTGATTCTGATAAATATGGTCGCCAACTTTTTTATAGATCCAGAAACAGGGTAAAACGGCCGCAATGGCAACCTCGACCGGTTGCAAGGCCGCAGTACTTTTTAGAAAATGACCGTAGTGGTGGCAGGTAGGTTGAATACTACCCTTTTCACAAATTTGATAAGACTCAAAATAAGACTCATGAAGTGCCTTTTCGACCACGATAGCGCCTTCTGCAAAGTTGATGAAGGCCAACGAATCTTCAAGACTTTGAGTTCTTGCTCCTATAATTGCCAAAGCACGACCGAACTGGTCTAAGTAGTGCGCATCTTGCAACATATAAAATTGAAACTTTTCCAAGGGTAAAGTGCCGTTCATTAACTCGGTAATGAAAGGCATTTCAATTATTTTTTGATATATCGGTATTATCTGCTCCCAAGTTCTACTGCTCCAATTCATTTTTTATTAGTTGTTGAGGATTATAAAAATGGTTCAGGGGTCCATTACCACCACCGACTCGCACATCTTTTCCATGCAAGATAGCTTGATGTACGTAGTTTTGCCCCAATTCAATAGCTTTAAGCAGCGATTCTCCTCTTGCCAAAAAACTGGCAATGGCAGAAGATAAAGTGCATCCGGACCCATGGGTATTGTTCGTTTCGAATTTTTCAAAATGAAATTCATGTACTTTTCCATCTTCGGAAAAATAAAGGGAAGTAAGCTTGTGGGTCTTCAGATGCCCTCCCTTTAAAAGTAGAGAGTGCACTCCTAATTTCCGAATCTTCTCCCCTGCTTTATACATATCCTCAACATTATCAATAGGCATCTCCGCTAAAATTGAGGCTTCATCTAAATTAGGAGTGATAACATCCGCTAGCGGAAATAGTTTCTCAATTATAATATTGATAGTTGCATCTTCAATCAATTTATGACCACTGGTCGCCACCATTACCGGGTCGAACACCAAAGGCACCTTCTTATACTTCTTTAAAGAGGAAACAATAGTTTCTACCAATTCGCTCGTATGCACCATTCCAATCTTTACGGCATCTGGGAAAATATCGTCAAAAATGCTCGCTATTTGTTCAGATATAGCTTTTGTGGGAATTGGATATATCGATTGTACCCCTGTAGTATTTTGTACAGGCAATGCGGTCAAAACCGATGTAGAATAACAGCCCAATGCCGATGTGGTCTTGATATCAGCTTGAATACCTGCTCCACCACTACCGTCAAAGCCGGCAATGCTTAAAACTGATGGATAGCTATATTTTTTCATAGTGCTTTTTCTATTTGATTTCGGAGTTCCCACGCGGCTTGTTCCGGCTCTTTTGCTTGGCATATGGCCGAGACCACCGCAATACAATCGGCTCCGGCCTTGATAACATCATATGCATTTTCCTTTTTCATACTGCCTATCGCGACCAAAGGTTTTGTGGTCAAAGTCCTAATTTTAGAAATACCTTCAAGGCCCCACTCGGTAACAGTATCGGTCTTTGTAGAAGTGCTAAATACAGGACTCACACCTAAATAATCTGAAACCTTGGTCTCTTCAGTTTCCAATTGTTCGAGATATTCTATCGAATACCCTAAACAGTGTGATTTCTTCCAAGATTTCTTGATTTCAGTGGGAGGCATATCATTATTACCAACGTGTATGCCAAAAGCACCAATTGCCTTGGCCACCTCGATATCATCGTTAATTATCAAAGGAACGTTATACTTCTGCAAGACCTCTTGTAGATCTAATGCATTTTTAATAAATGCCTTTGATGTCAATTTTTTTTCACGGAGTTGTACTATATCCACCCCTCCAGATATGGCTTTCTCCGCTACATCGGTGATTTTTCGGCCTGCACAACTTTCTTCCGAGATTACTAAATAAAGGTGATAAGGAAACGACATTAGCATTATATCACTTCTAGTTCAAGGTGAGACGAAAATTCATCTGATGTAATATTATACAGTTTATCGAGCAAATGCATTTGTAGACTACCAGGGCCATCAGCCAATTTTGACGCTAATTCACCAGCGATACCCATCAAGGCCATGGCAGCAGTAACCGCTTCAAACGTATCGTCAATTGTGGCAATGAAGGCACCGATAATTGCTGTAGCCGAACACCCTAATCCGGTAACCTTTGTCATGAGCTCACTCCCATTTTTGATATAGCATTTCCCATGTTGTGATATCACAATATCTATCTTGCCGGAAATGCAGACTACCGAACCAAATTCTTGATTCAAGTTGATAGCCGCCTGAATGGCTTCGTTACTATCCGCAGTGCTATCTACCCCTTTGGTCACCGAAACATTCTGTTTGGCTAAAGCCATAATCTCCGAGGCATTACCTCTTATTACGGTTGGCCTAGTTTTTAAGAGTTCAGATAATATATCATTTCTAAAACCAGTGGCTCCTGCACCGACAGGATCGATCACAAAAGGTTTTCTCAATGCACTTGCTTTATTGGCCGCCTGCAGCATCGATTTTGCCCAATACTCGTCTAAGGTGCCGATGTTAACCACAAGAGCTTGACAGATAGCGACCATTTCATCTATTTCTGAGTGGGCATGGGCCATTATAGGTGACGCCCCGACTGCCAATAGCGCATTTGCCGTATTGTTCATCACCACATAATTGGTGATGTTATGCACCAAGGGTGATTGATCTCTTACTTGTAAAATATGTTTCCAAAGATTCTCTTCCATAATAGTGTCTGAATTTAATAAGGCTATAGAAGTTCTCAGAATGAGAATAAAAAGAATGCAGCATACAATTGCGAACTTTTCCCTACGTTGGTGTAAGCCAAATCAGGTTCAAAGGGACTCTCTCAATTCTAAATAGAATACCCCTAAAGCCGTATCAAAAATAACATTTTTTTCCCGGAGAGCGAATAAGAAAACCATCTGATGACTGACTCTTATAAATCACCTAATTTCTCCCAAACAATACTGAATTTCATTTTTTAAGGTATTTTAGTACAAATTCTATTCTTGAAAGTTCTACCCTTTAAAATACCTAAGCCAAAAGATGAAGCGCTAGTCTTTCAAGTGGACCGTGAGACCTTGTTTTATGACCAATTGCACCAACATGCAGAAATTCAAATTAGTTACATCTTAGAAGGTTCCGGAACCTTAATTGTGGGAGATTCGATCAACGAATACAAAGAAGGTGATATTTTGGTCATAGGCAGTTTTCAACCTCATGTTTTCAAAAGTGATACTAAAGCTTCTGAAAAGTCTCTCATGTATACCCTATTTTTTAGCTTAGATTCTTTCGGAAAGAACTTTTTTAGTTTGCCCGATCTGAACCCCAGCAAAGACTTTTTTGATAACGCCAAATATGGAATGAAGGTCATGCCCGGCACCAGTGATATCACTGACCTATTCGAGACCTTGCCCACACAAAACAAGGTCGAACAAATCGCAAGTCTATTATTACTTATTAATCTTATAACGCGTAGTAAGATTGAACCATTGTCGTCTTTTATCTATAAAAAATCATATTCTGATGATGAGGGAAAAAGAATGGGTACCGTTATCAAACACGTTATGGATAATTATCATCGATCTATTTCTTTGGAAGAGGTATCAGATTTAGCGAATATGACCAAAAACGCATTTTGCCGCTATTTTAAAAAAAGGACGAATAAAACCTTTTTTCAATTTCTTATAGAAGTGCGAATCAAAAATGCATGTAAATTTTTAGTCAACTATCAAGACTTCTCCGTAGCACAAATAGCAGAGGAGTGCGGATTCAATAACATCGCCAATTTTAATCGTAAGTTTAAAGAAATCAAAGGTTGCTCACCTACGAAATATAAAGCGAGGTTTATAAATTAGTGTTTTAATCCCGTGTTTACATTTTAGTTAGATAACTCATGAACAATACTAAGCAAAAAAAGTATTCTAACTTTTTAATTTATGAACTCTGTATTGTCTCAATTAATTACAATAATTCTATTATCTTATGAATTTTTAGGTTTCATTTGAAAAAATTACAAATTGGCTTACAAGAAAGAAAAGAAATTACCATCTGCCGATGAGTACTTACCCCATTTGGCGTACGACCTGGTCATCTTTGGCTTTAACGGAAAGCAGCTTAAAATACTCATTTTAGAGTATAATAATACAGGCTTTTTCGCACTACCAGGCGGTTTTGTAAAATGTAATGAAGATGTCGAAGAAGCGGTAAAGCGCTGTTTAAAAGAACGTACTGGTATTGATAACATTTATCTTGAACAATTTTTCACTTTTGGAGGTGCGTCAAGAGCAAGGCCTGATATTATGCGAGCCATATTGGAAGCCAACGAGTTTCAACCTAATGATAATTATTGGATGTTGAATCGGTTCATTTCAATAGCTCACTATGCCCTTATTAATTTTGATGAAGTTCACCCGACCCCAGACGAGCTGTCTGATTCGATAAATTGGTATGCTGTGAATGAATTGCCTACCTTAATGATGGATCATAAAGAAATAATAGATAAGGCCCTAGAAGTGCTTCGAGACAACCTTGACAAGAAATTAATAGGTATGAACTTGTTACCAGAACGATTTACAATGAAAGATTTGCAAGAAGTATACGAAGCAGTTTTGGGCGACAAAATACGGCGAACGACATTTCAAAGAAAGATGTTGAGCAAAGATATTTTGGTAAGGCATGAAAAACTGTTTACCGGTGCTGCGCACAAAGCTCCCTATTTATATAGCTTTAAGTCTAAAAATGATAAGGGCGCTCAGAATAAAAAAGCTTCATGAGATATAGATTCACTTTAGCCCTGTTAGTACTATTCTTATACATCGATAATTGTAGCGCTCAATCTGAAATCGAAAAATTAAAAGTAGATTATCAGTATACCTCTTTAGATTTAGATATCGAAGAACCTAAGTTTGAAGATGACATAAAACACTCTAAAAAAACCTATTCGCTCTTTTGGCATTCCCTTATCATTAATAAATAATTCGAACCTGTATGAAAAACATAGCTTTTTAAGTTAATGCATATATTTGGCTTATTTCAGGTTTGAATTACTGGTCATGATGAAAAAAACAAAATTTCAATGAATGATGATAAAATGACTCCATCAAGGGTCAAAGTAGATTGCAACTTTTACCCGGTAGGTCATGGAAACAATCATATCAGTTTTCACAGGTGAGCCGATATAGAATTCAATGTCAGACCAGAATGGTAGCTTCAATTGATTGCCTTACGGAAAACACTCTTACGAAATCAAATAAGTAAACTTAATTCAACTCTTAAAACTATTAAAATGAAAACTATGATTACCAAATCGATTTTAGCATTTTTTATCGGTGCATCTCTTCTTTCGTGCAAAGAGAGTGCGGATAAAAAACAAAAGGAAATTGTAACCGAATCGCCAGAAGAGGTTACTGTCAAGAATTTTGGTGGCCTAGCCCTTTATACGCTTCGTGATGACATGGGGTCGGATGCCAAAGAGACTTTAAAGGCCGTAGCCGATGCCGGTTACGAATATATTGAAGCGGCCGGTTATGAAGATGGCAAATTTTATGGTATGTCGCCATCAGAGTTTAAAGCTTACCTAAATGAACTTGGCCTAACCCCTGTAAGTACGCATCAAGGGTCGGTCACTCTTGAGAATGCCGAAGAAATGATGGCCGACGTAAAAGAAGCCGGTTTTCAATACTTTGTTATTCCCGTACCGCCAATGGGTCTTTTCACATTTGACCAGGCGACAAAGACTATGGGTATGACCTCTACACCAAAAGAGTTGTCTGAAATAGTAAACGAGTTGGGTAAAAAAGCTGATGAGGCTGGCTTAAAATTACTTTATCACAATCATGATTTCGAATTTATGAAAGATGATAATGGGGTTGTACCTATCGACTATCTATTAGAAAATAGCGATCCAAAATATGTCAACTTTCAAATGGATTTGTATTGGGTAACTAAAGCGGAAGCTGACCCGATCGCCTATTTTGACAAATACCCCGGTAGATTCAAGATTTGGCATGTTAAAGATATGGATGACGAAGGTCGTTTTGCACCTGTCGGTAAAGGAAATATCGATTTCAAAAAAATTCTAGATCAAAAGGAAAAATCTGGAATGGAGTATTACATGGTAGAACAAGACATGACCTTTGACGGTTTAGAGCCGTTGGAAGCAATTAAAATCAGCCATGAAGGCTTGAAGACTATTGGTTTTGAATAACAGGACATTAATCAAATATTAGGCCCTGAAACGATTTTAAATATTCCGAATAACGAAAAAAAGTCATTTCGACTTTTAAACTGATTTGGAAAGGAAAAATTAGTTTTTAGGGGCTTTCAAAATCGAGAGAACTCAATTACCACAAATGAGATAGTATTTATAAGAAAAGGTTGTTACGTCTAAAACGTAACAACCTTTTATATTAATTCAAATCAGTTTATTGCTTGTCTCTCCAAGTTTCGTAAGTTGAATATTGATCGTCTGATAAAATATTTTCCAATTGTCTATCACGCTCGTCTTCAAGTGTACCCATCATTTCGCCATTAGCTGAAGTCTTTTGTTTCTTTACAAAATCTCCCATTGCAGATTCAAAATCACGAATTTGCCCATCGGTCATGTTAGTGTTTTGATACAAATCAGAATAATCTGTAGTCGAATTTGCGACAGTTGAGGTACCCATATTTACGTTAGCGTTGCCACCCGTTGAACCATTGCTCATTTGCATCGCGTTGGTATCTGAAGACATTTCTGTAGAGCCTTCTGTGTCTTCGTTCATAGTTGTTTCCGTTTCTTGTGCCTGCTCACCAGCTTGGTTCATAGAAGTTTCCGCTTTGTTTTCTGCATCGCTTTGTGAACTCATATTTTTTGTAGAATTACAAGCGGTAAGTGAAATTATCGAACAAGCTGATAATAATATTAAATGTTTTTTCATTTTGTATAAGTTTTAAGTTCAATTATCTATTATAAATACAAAGCTATGATGAACTCACTTGCGTTGCTAACCCTAACCGATCAATAATTAATTGATTCACAAATTGCTTTTATCTATTAAGATTATAATCTTTAAGCTTTGTACGACTTGGTCTTTTCCAAGATGCCAACATAAACCATAAAAAAGGGGGCAATAAACTTGCCCCCTTTTTTCATTTACACTAATTAGACCAGTTATTCGACAGTTATTTCAAAAGACTGGGCTATATCTGTTTCTCCACCTGCATCACTTAGAGAACCATCATTAGGTTTTGTTGGCTCATGGCGTAAGGTTATGGCCAAATTAGCACTTCCGGCTTCTCCCGTAGTCAAGGAAAATTCTATACCAATAGGGTTTCCATCTTCATCTTGATCACTATAATCTACGCTGGCTATACTACCCGATGTTACAAAAATAAATTGGTGATCATCACCTTCTTCCTCCACTTCTGTGGTAATATTCTCTACCGGGGTTTCTGTTTCGTTCAGTAGCTCTATTTCACCATTATAAACTATATTTGCAGCTAGATTGCCCACTGTAAGCACTGGGGCATCCGGTCCTTCTCCGTCCAAATCACGAGATTGTAAGGTTACTGCGTCCCCACCTTGTTCAGGGGTCAACGTAACTTTTATAGTCGTAATCACTTCTTCTTCATGTATTTCTTCCGGGGCATCATCATCGTCAGAACATGAGTTGAAAAGAATTGCAGCTGTTGCTAATAATGATAAAAATTTGATTGTTTTCATAATTGCATATTAATTTTAATAGTTGAACTTTAATTGTAAAATGATATTTCTCCCTAAATCATCGGCGAAGTATCGTTGACGATTCAGGTAATCTCTGTACTTTGTATTTAATAAATTGTTTATTGATAATGAGGTGGTCAATTTGGTGTTGTTCGCGAAAGGAAACTCCATTTTTGAACGAAAACCGAATAAATGGTATGCATCTGGGGCCGAGTTTATGTCTAACAAAACATCTTGCTGTTGTTCCGGCGAAAAGACCGTAATATTGTCCGGTACTTCGTTTTGTTTAAACACGTATTGACTTTCTAAAGATGCCTCAAAACCGTTCCATTCAGAATGGTTAAAAACAATCCTGTTTCTTAAGTTTGCCGCAGGAATATTGATTAAGGCGGCATCTTTGTCCGAATCCTTTCCTTTGACCAGAGAAAACCGATGTTCAGTTTTCCAACGGTCTGACCATTCTGAATAGACCAAACCATCTACTCCCAATAATCTTGCGTTCGTTTGACGGTATTCCCACAAAGGGAAAGCGCCGCGTATCGTAAACTCAACACCCGAGGGCTCTAGTAGAATAAAGTTTCGAATAGAATTGATAAACGGCTCTACAGACCACCCCCAATTGTCAAAATTCTGTTCATACGAAACAGTAATCTTATGAGAGGTCTCACTATCAATTCGTAAATCTCCTAATTCTATACGTGCAGCAGAATGGTGCAAACCATCGCTAAAAAGCTCTGAAGGATTGGGTGCTCGCTGGGCCATAGTATAATTTAAGTTGAACTCAGCATTCAAAGTGGGCGAATACTTACCACCGACCGTGGTGGTTACGTTATGATAATCGAAAACCGGATTTACCAAAAGCTGGTTGCCAGAATCGTCTATGACGAGTTCTTGAAATTCTTCGTCATAGCCCCGCTCTTCCCAGCGAGAAGTACTATAAAACTTTTTGGCATCGATTTGGCTGAAGTCATAGCGAAGGCCTGCATCTAATAGCAAGCGGTCGTTTACACGGTACTCTCCTATTAGAAAACTTCCGATATCATATTTCGTATAATCAGGAATAAGGCGACGCACACCCGTATCAGGATTCGCAAAGTTATCTTGATACCTACCCAACAAACCCAATTGCAAATGGAACTTTTCTTTGGCATCCCATTTAAAGTCAGTAGAAATGGTTTGTGTGGTCAACTGCAAGTCGATTGATGCCCGGTCATCATCTTCGCCCCGTCGAATGTCGTATTCGAATCTTCTATTGCTCTGAAAATCATATTGTACGGTCCACTTTCCTATACCTTCAAAACGGTTGTAATACTTGAACTTGCCCAAATGGTGATTTACCTCTTGCCTCGGATTCAAAAGGTCATAAGTAAACGAGCGGACCACCTCTGGCTCACCGCTGTTAATACTTCTTATGAGATCATCTACATTACCGATGTGTGAGGCACGTAGAACAGCTAGTTCTGTATTGAAAAAGGAGTAACGCACATCCCAACCTGAAGTAAATTGGTGCTTACCAAATTGTAACGAGGCCGCCATTTCTTCTACACCCGTATTTGACAATACATAATCTGGTGTTTCATGGTCGCCCAGGCGTTTATATGAGCCCTGCCCCTTTACGAACCAACCGTTCTCATAAGATTTAGTGAGCTCAGAAACCAGATTACCACCTCTTCCGTTAGAAACCCCGGTCACCATAGTTTTACCATATAGGCTATCTATTTGTGGTATTCTACCAAGGTCTATAACGACGGTGCCTCCTATGGCATCACCACCATACTGAAGGGCTGCAGCCCCTTTCACCACCGAAACCGATCCAGCGGCATTTACATCGATATTGGGCGCATGCTCGTCTCCCCACTCCATATCTTGCATTCTAACCCCATCGTTCAAAATCAATACTCGGCTACCGTTCAAGCCGTGAATCGAAGGTTTAACAATATTAGCTCCCGTATTTAATGAAGATACTCCGCCGAGTTCTTTTAAAGCATCCCCAATATTACCCGTACTATAGGCCTCCAAGGTTTCTAAGTCTAAAGTCTCTTCAAGTGCTGAATTCGTTTGGTCACCTACACTATTACCCACGACCTTAACTTCGTCAAGTTCTTCCAAATGATGCTCTAGCTTAATATCGAATACCCGACTTTCATCTATTTGCATAGGAATAATCACGGTAGGGCATTCCGGATGAAAAACCTCTAACTCGATTTTACCCGGGCAGACACCCTTAATCGAATAAGAACCATCTATATCAGATACTGTCGATAAATCACTATCGATTACGAGAATAGTAGCACCGGGCAGAGCCGTTTTACTGTGATAATCGATAACGGTGCCTGTTATAGTGTAAGAACAATCTTGAGCTGCTATGCTAGACGTAATCGTCAAGCACAAAACAGCCGCAACCAGCGTTTTAAAATTCATTAAAATGAGAGTTTTACCCTTTTAACAAAAGGATATAGACATAATGTGAAGCAAATTCTATAAAATGGCCTGAGGAGGAGGCCTCGAGAAAAGATCCGATTTAGTATCGTCAACCAAAAACAATTCGGATATATCGGCAAAGAGCTGATTTTCATGAACTGTAACTTGATTGGGAGAAAAGTCTAAATCCGATACCGAAAGATGAGCAGCGTTTTGATTCTCCACCGCCAAAGCACACCACTTGCAATTTTCTACTGATGTTTTTGCGGTATCTTGATGGGTATATACATGAAATGCCGATACTTTCACCAGCATTAATGAAGTGAACAAAAAGAATGTAAATATCTTTTGGTATTTACCCATAGCGCCACAAACTTAGTTAATTTAAGAGAACGCGTGGTGTTAACGAAAGCATAATTAGTATAGTAATATACCAATATCACTTATATTACGAAAAACGCAAGAAAACATAGAGACCATAGAATGGTTTTCATAAAAACTATTTCAGTTTTGATTGATACCATCAAATAATCGCCACTAATGGCAAATATTCTTAAGTACCAAAAATTTCCCAATCTTTAAAAACAGGTTCATAGCCCTGTTTCTTTATCATTTCCCGGATTTCCGCTGTAGAGCGTTCATCAGAAATTTCAAATTGCTCCAAAGATTCCGGTTCTGCAGTATAACCTCCCGGATTGGTTTTAGACTCCGCGCTGATGGATGTAATTCCCAATTTTATAATGTTGTTACGGAAGGTTTCACTTTCGCGTGTGGACATGGACAGCTCCACATCTTCATCTAGCAATCGGTAGGCACAAATTAACTGAACCAAATCCGCATCCGTCATTTCTACCTTTGGTTGTACATCGCCTTGATGTGGTCTCAACCTTGGAAACGAAATACTGTACTTTGTTTTCCAATAGGTCTTTTGCAGGTATTTTAAGTGCAATGCGGTATAAAAACTATCTACACGCCAGTTTTCCAGCCCAAACAAGGCTCCCAACCCTATTTTGTGGATGCCCGCTTTTCCCAAACGGTCTGGGGTATCCAATCGGTAATTAAAATTCGATTTTTTTCCTTTGGGGTGATGCACCTTGTAAGTGGCTTCATGATACGTTTCTTGATATACCAAAACGGCATAGAGTCCCGCCCCTATCAATTCCTCATACTCCTCTTGGTCCATAGGTTGAACCTCCATACTGATATTGGAGAAATGTGTCTTTATCAACTCAATGGCATGTTTGATATACGCCACACCCACTTTTTTATTGGCTTCGCCCGTTACCAGCAAAATATGGTCATAGCCCAATTCCTTAATATGCGCTACCTCTTTAAGTATTTCGGCATCACTCAAGGTTTTACGGGGAATTTTATTGGTCATACTAAACCCGCAATAGGTACAAATGTTCTGGCATTCATTGGACAGATACATGGGCAGATACATCTGTATGGTGTTCCCGAAACGCTTTTTGGTCAGCTGATGGCTGCGCTGTGCCATTTCTTCAAGAAAAGGCTTGGCCGCGGGAGAAATCAATGTTTTAAAATCGTCCAAAGAAATACGTTCCTTTTTAAGAACTACAGCTACATCCGCCTCGGTTACGGCATAAATTTCATGCTCTAGGGTATCCCAATCGTATTGCTCAAATATATTTCTAAAAGCCATAAAGTCTATTTTTAGTTTAAAAAGGACGTTAACGGACTGCTCGCTTCCGCCACTTCTTTTACCGGTGCCAATTTGGCTCGGTAGGCCATTCTTCCCGCTTCAACGGCCATTTTAAAGGCAATGGCCATGTCAACCGGACTAGGAGATACTGCAATTGCCGTATTGACCAAAACTGCATCTGCTCCCAATTCCATGGCATAAGCTGCATGTGACGGGGCACCAATACCCGCATCTACAATTACCGGTACATTGCTTTGTTCAATAATAATCTTAAGAAAATCATCTGTTTTTAATCCTTTGTTGCTTCCAATTGGCGCTCCCAAAGGCATTACGCATTGTACGCCAACCTCTTCCAATCGCTTGCACAAGACAGGGTCGGCATGAATATAGGGCATCACTACGAAGCCTAATTTCACTAATTCTTCGGCCGCTTTTAAGGTTTCTATAGGGTCTGGCAAAAGATACCTTGGGTCTGGGTGAATTTCTAATTTCATCCAGTTCGTTTCCAAAGCCTCTCGTGCCAATTGTGCTGCAAAAACCGCTTCTTTGGCTGTTCTTACCCCAGATGTATTTGGCAATAGGTTAATATGGTCCGCATTAAGGCTTTTCAACATATCATCCGATTTGTTCTCAACCTCTACCCTTTTGAGCGCAACGGTAACCAGTTCACTTTTCGAAGCCAGAACAGCTTCCCTCATTTTTTCCGAACTGGAGAATTTACCGGTACCGGTAAACAAGCGTGAAGAAAAAGTTTTATCCGCTATGTGAAGTGCATCTGTCATATTTAAAAATTTGTTTCCCTGTTCCAAAGTTGTTCGTTCGTAGAAGGTGCTTTCAAAAGGTGGTGAAAAGCGTTTATTTTATTAAAATCCTTCGTTATTTCGCCAGAAGCCGCTACACCGTACACTCCGGTTTTTAAAATCTCCGGTACGTCTTCCATAGTAATACCGCCAATAGCAATAATGGGCGTATATGACTTAAGTTCCTCTACAATAGCTTGATATCCCAAAAGTGGTATAATCGGACTCAGGTTTTCCTTAGTTGTCGTAAACCGAAAAGGTCCCAAGCCAATATAGTTGACTCCCTTTTTCACCAAAGCCAAGCAATCGTCCAAAGTATTTGCCGTTCCTCCAATGATATAATAATCTCCCAAAAGCTTGCGAGCAACCGCGGGGTCGGCATCTGTTTTGCCAAGATGCACACCATCTGCCTTTACTTTTTTGGCAATTTGATAATGGTCATTGATAATCAATCGCGTTTGGAAATGTGCCGTAATCTCCCTTGCTTTCTCGGCGGTCTTTAAGACCACGCTTTTCTTTACGTTCTTTAAACGCAATTGCACTAGTTCCGCACCAGATGTACAGGCCTTCTGAATATGCTCCAGATGGTCTTCCGGTGTCTTTCCTTGTGAGATATAATGCAACTTTGGTATATTCATAATCATGTGTTTCTATAAAATTCTTGCATCACCTTAAAATCCTCAATGGGCGTTTTACTGTTCCAGATTCCTCCCAAAACTCCGATTCCTTGAAAACCTAATTTTTGAATTTCAAGCAAATTGTTTTTGGTTACGCCACCCATACCGATTACTTTTTTATCGATATGATTTACATCAAACCCCCTGCCTTCATATCCTTTTTTTGAAATGGATGAAAATACAGGGCCCAATAAATGGTAATCAAAATTAAAATTAGAGTCTTGCAACTCATGAGGTTCATGAAAGGACGAACTTATCGTTTTGATTTTGGCTCTTTCGACTCCAAAGGATGCTAAATAATTATTCATTAGGGTTCTGACCTCCCTTTTCTTCAACTGGTTACCTGCCAACACGTGCCTTCTTTTCTGCTCTTGAAAGTGAATTCCCTTTAAATTAAAATCCGCTATCAATTCATGATACAGGTGTACTACCACGCGGTCATGGAACTTTGAATCTATTTTTTCAAGATATGCTGAATGCCCCTCGTAGTCCTTATCAGGTTTACGTAGGTGATAATACTCCAAACCTTCTTGAAACAACCTATTCAGTAGTTTAAGCTCATTGGGCACATCGGTTTCCGGGGCAATCAGTACAATCATGGACTATAATTTACAAGTACACTTCCGAGCCTTTGTCCTTAAATTCTTTGGACTTTTCTTCCATCCCTTTTTGAATGACCTCATTGTCTACAATATCATTTGTCGCGGCAAAATCACGTACTTCCTGAGATATCTTCATAGAACAGAATTTGGGTCCGCACATAGAACAGAAATGTGCAATCTTGGCACCATCCGCAGGTAAGGTCTCATCGTGATATTCGCGAGCCAATTCCGGGTCTAACCCCAAGTTGAACTGATCTTCCCAACGGAATTCAAATCGAGCTTTGCTCAATGCATTATCCCTATGCTGCGCACCAGGATGCCCTTTTGCCAAATCTGCCGCATGAGCCGCCAATTTATAGGTCACTACACCTGTTCGTACATCATCTTTATTAGGTAGACCCAAATGTTCTTTAGGCGTCACATAACACAACATAGCACAACCGAACCAACCGATCATAGCCGCGCCAATACCGGAAGTGATATGATCGTAACCGGGAGCTATATCCGTAGTTAAGGGGCCTAAAGTGTAAAATGGAGCTTCGTCACAAACCTCAATTTGTTTCTCCATATTCTCTTTGATCATATGCATGGGCACGTGGCCTGGACCTTCAATAAAACATTGTACTTCATGCTTTCTAGCAATTTTTGTCAATTCACCTAAAGTTTCCAACTCGGCAAACTGAGCTTCGTCATTGGCATCCGCAACAGAACCTGGTCGTAGACCATCTCCTAATGAAAAAGCAACATCGTACTGCTTTAGAATCTCGCAAATATCTTCAAAATGAGTATACAAAAAACTTTCCTTATGATGCGCCAAACACCACTTTGCCATAATAGAACCACCACGGGAAACAATACCCGTAACGCGTTTGGCCGTCATGGGCACATAGCGTAAAAGAACGCCTGCATGAATGGTAAAATAATCTACTCCCTGCTCGGCCTGTTCAATTAAGGTATCCCTGAAAATTTCCCAAGTAAGGTCTTCGGCAACACCATTTACTTTTTCCAATGCTTGGTAGATGGGTACGGTGCCAACGGGAACTGGAGAATTACGAATAATCCATTCACGGGTTTCATGAATATTTTGACCGGTTGAAAGGTCCATGATATTATCCGCTCCCCAACGACAGGCCCAAACCGCCTTTTCCACCTCTTCCTCAATAGAAGATGTAGTAGCTGAGTTACCGATGTTCGCATTGATTTTCACCAAGAAATTACGACCTAAAATCATAGGTTCCGCTTCTGGGTGATTTATGTTGGACGGAATTACCGCACGTCCGCGGGCAACTTCTTCACGTACGAATTCAGGAGTAATCTTCTCCGGAATAGCTGCACCAAAATGTTCGCCCTTATGCTGCTTAACAATCTCGGTCATTTCATCAATTCGCTGATTTTCACGAATGGCAATGTATTCCATTTCAGGTGTAATTATTCCCTGCTTAGCGTAATGTAATTGTGTAACGTTCTTTCCCTTTTTAGCTCGTAACGGCTTTTTTAAGAGCGAAAAACGCATGTGATCCAAACTACTGTCGTTTAAACGTTCATTGCAATATTCCGAAGAAAAGCTATCTAATTGCTCTACATCTTCTCTGTCTAAAATCCACGGCTCCTTTATTCTTTCGATTCCACTATGTACATCAATCTTTTTTTCGGGATCTGTATAAGGTCCTGAAGTATCATACACTGTAACCGGTTCATTGGGCGTTAACTTTCCGGTTAAAGAATCCTTAGTATCGCTCAATGTAATTTCTCGCATAGCGACTTTAATCTCTGGGTGGATTTTTCCACTTACATAGATTTTTTTTGAATTGGGAAAAGGTTGTCTTGTAATGTGGTCTTGTTTTGGGGCAGTGTCTTTACTTTTCATTCTTAGGCTAAAAATTGATTCGACTAAATTTTAATGTTTGGCAATAATGAGTTAGGTAGTAATACTTCTTTTATCACCCCCCTTGAAAAGCTTGGATAACGAGAATAGTATCTTCGTTTTGAAGAAAAGATGTTTTCCATTTGCTACGAGGTATAACCTGTTCGTTTATGGCCACGGCCACACCGTTCATTGAAGAATCGATTTGTTGAAGAAATTGTTGCACGGTGGTATCAACACCAACTTGCAACCGCTTTTGGTTCATGTTTATCGTTATCATACAGCATAGATTTTACTGTAACGATAGAGGCCAGAAAGTCTTTGAAAAGAAAGTGCTCCGATAGATAGAACCGGGCACCTTATTGAAAAGTGCTGTAAACATTTATTTCAAAATGTTTTTCAACTTTTCCCTTCGACGGTACTAACCGTATCAGGTTCAAAGGGTCTGTCTCAGTTCACATTTATGGAACACCCCTAAAGTTTACTATACAAATGTATAAAATGAATAATCAGAAATTATAACAAACGCTAAAAATCTTCTATGCCCTTTTAAAAAATTTTTATCTCTAACTTATAAATAAAACTAGACAACCCTCTAAGTATCTTAAAATCAACAACTAGTTTATTTGAGCTAATACTAATCTTGAAAGCGTCACCCATTACGATTAATAACAAGGAAATTAGTGTCATCATAAGTAGGTAAATTGTTCGTGGGGAACAATTTCAATATATTAAAGGGAAGCGTGGGGCTTCCCTTTTTTCTTTGGTTCCAGAAAGATTTCCATTATTAAAAGACAGCGAAAACATAGATGACTAAGATTTTTTTAAAATTTAGTATGTAATAATTTGCAAATTTCACTTTTCCACTTTTTCTTTCAAGTCAGTTTTACATTCATTAGGTTCATCCTGAATTAACGGCATTATCTAGATTTGTTTTCATGAAAAATGATAAAATTGCGCGCACAAAAGTCTTTTTGGCCGAAGATGATATTGATGACCGAGATTTTTTTTTGGATGCGTTAACAGAAATTGAAGTTCCAACGAAAGTCAAAACTTTTGATAACGGAATTGATTTGATGGATGCGCTATTTTCAGCAAAGAATTTACCCGAAATTATTTTTCTTGATTTGCGTATGCCCCTCATGAACGGATTTGAATGTCTGGCCGACATTCGAAGTTTTAGTCAATTTTCACACATTAATGTGATTGTATATTCTTCTGCATATCACGATCGTGAAGTCAATCAATTAAAGGATGATGGTGCTAACCATTATCTTCAAAAACCATCTACGTATAAAAAGCTCGTGGAGGTTTTAAACCTCATTATTCAAAATATAACCTCTAAAGAAGAAAAAGCTGCGATAGATAAATTTGAAATATTACTGAACTAAATTTGAGCTACAACTACATTTAAAACACTTTAGACCAACAGCTCAAAGCTATGGCCGAAACTACTTCACCGTCTAAATAACTGTTTGAATTTTATCACTTTATTTGGTAACTTCTATATTGAACAATTGTAGACTAGCATTTTCTCCTCCGCCCTACTTCACGAAAAAAAACACTACTCCTAACATTCATTGATTTTGAAAATCAGCGAAGTCAAAATTTGTTTATTTGTTTAGATAATTCAGTGCAAAAAGCAGTAAACAAAAAAAAATTGGTAAAATCTTCGAATAAACCATGAACCCCATTTCAATTTTGAAATGGGGTTCAGGAAATGAAAATGACACAGCTTTTATAATCATAACAATTCTGCTTCTCGCCGAATTTTTCGGATGAAATGATAGATTGATTGTTTATTAATACCATTATTTCGATTTCAACATATGTTAAATTCAAAAACTTAATAACGGTTATGGTTAAAAATCGGTGCGATTGCACCTAGTCGCTCAACAGATGGTTCCTAATTTTATCTTAAAAATACTATGGAAAATAATAATAATGGGCAGTTGTTGACAGCCCTATTGGCCGGAGCTGCTGTCGGTGCTGCCGCTGCTGTTCTTTTCGCACCTAAGAGTGGAAAAAAAATGAGATCAACTATAAGAAGAAGTGCGTCAAAGGCTTCTAATGATTTGGTCAGTGTTACCACAGCACTCTCAAAAAATGCGAGACAAAATATAGAGGAAAGCAATGATAGCCTTGGTTATCTTATTGGTTCTGCAATTGCACAAACCGTAATGACAATTGGGGAAATCGTAGAATTAGCGAAAATTAAACTGGTAGAACTTAGTGAGAATAGTAGTGATTCTAGTACACTGCAACTTCCGCAAAGCAAAAAGAGTTAGCGAAAAATCTCTAAATAATACAGTTTTACAAATATGTATTTGAGGAATAGAACTTATGAAAAACTGAAGGGTTCAAGAATGATAGACAAAAGCTAACTTAGACTCCCGAATTAATTACTAAAACACCACTTTAAACTTTAAGTAACTAAGACGATTTTTTTAAAAACCTTTTCTTATTCAAAGTTTGAACGATGTATTTTTACGATTGCAGAGATGGATTGGAAGGCGATATTAAATAAAGATAAATGATTACGAACGTTCAAAGAGAAATGCCCAGGTTTTTGCAAAATGGCGGCGAAATGGGCAAAATTATTAACGATAAAGATTGGTCTTCACATCCGTTAGGTCAACCTGAGAATTGGTCCCTTTCTTTGAAGTTCGCCATAAGCAGCATGCTAAAAACTGCCTTTCCAAACTTTATTTTTTGGGGGGAAGATTTTAGATGTTTCTATAATGATGCCTACAGGCCCAGCCTAGGCAAAGATGGCAAACACCCCTTTATTATAGGACAAGCCGGAAAAGAAGCATGGCCTGAAATATGGGATACAATCGAACCAATGTTAAGTCAGGTCTGGAATACCGGAAAAGCGACTTGGAGCGAAAATCAATTGATACCATTCTACAGAAACGGTAAAATTGAAAATATCTATTGGACGTTCAGTTATAGTGCTTTAATGGACGACGATGAAAAGATCGGCGGCATTCTGACTACCTGTACTGAAACCACCGAGGCCGTATTGAATCTACAACGTCTCGAAGAGAAAGAAGAGCAATTGAGGTTCGCTATTAATGCTGCCGAGTTGGGTACGTGGGACTACAATCCTAAAACCAATAAATTCAAGGCGAATGATAGACTTAAAGATTGGTTTGGCATTGATGTAAAAGACAATATAGAATTATCCATGGCAATCGATGCAATTGCACCTGAAGATAAAACAAGGGTGACCTCTGCCATAGAAGGGGCCCTTAAAGGTATTAATGGTGGTAAATACGATATTACTTATCAGATAGCCAATCAGGAAACCAATAAAAAATATACTGTTCATGTATTGGGCAGAGCCTGGTTTGACGAGAACAAAGAGGCCTATCGATTTAATGGAACAATGCGAGACGTTACCGAACAGGTCAGGGCTACCGAAGAACTTAAAAAAGCAAATGCACTAATTAAAAAAGAGGAAGAACATTTTCGCAATATCGTTCAAGAACTTCCTGTGGGAATAGCCATTTTAAGAGGGAGCGACAATCAGTTTTCAATCGTCAATTCTACTTATTTAGAAATAATTGACAAGTCTCGTGCCGAGATAATCGACCGACCTGTGTATGAAGTACTTCCTGAGATTGAAGAAACTGTAGTACCCGTTTTTGAAAAAGTTAGGAAAACCGGGAAACCTATAAGCGAAATAGAGTTCAAAGTTCCTCTAAAGCGTAAAAATCTTGTTCAAGATGCTTATTTCAATCTGACAGTACAACCCATAACAAACGATAATTCACCTGTTCAAGATATTATGGTGGTTGCCAACGAAATAACCGATCATATTATAGCGCGTAATATTCTTGCCGAGAACGAAAACCAATTTAGAAATCTAATCATGCAGTCTCCTATTGCCATGGCCATTTTTAGGGGTAAAGATTTTAAAATTGAAATGGCGAATTATCGGATGCTCAACCACTTTTGGCACAGAAGTCTAAATGAGGTTATCGGCTATAAGTTAATTGAAGTCTTTCCTGAACTTGCAGACCAAAAATATATGGCTGAGTTAGAAGCTGTCGTTCAAACCGGTACACCTGTTCGAGACAAAGAATCTAAAGCTATTGTAGTTACCAATAAAGGAAAACACGAGTTTTATATTGACTATGAATACCTTCCACTTACAGAAGTTGATGGCACAATTTCTGGGGTGATTATTACTGTTACCGACGTTACCGATAGATACTTCGCCAAACAGAAGTTAACAAATTTTGCAAAAGACTTAGAATCTCAAGTGAAAGACCGTACCGAGATGTTACGCAGCACCAATGAGAAATTAAAGAACTCGGTCAAGAAGCTAGAAGAGGCGAATACCGAACTCGAATCTTTTGCTTATATATCAAGTCATGATTTGCAAGAACCCCTGCGTAAGATACAAATGTTCATTTCGCGATTTGAGGATCAAGAAGGTGAAACATTGACCGACATGGGCCGAACTTATTTCAATAAAATTTCTGATTCTGCAGGTCGAATGCGCGTATTGATTGATGACCTGTTGGCTTTTTCAAGAACCGAAGACGATAAATCAAAATTAGAGCCCACCAATCTCAATACCATTTTACGACAAGCTTTAGAAAACCTGTCAAATCAGATAGAGCTAACAGGCGCTAAACTTATAACAACTGAGCTACCGATTGTTAATGCCATTCCCTTTCAAATGCGCCAAGTATTTAGCAATCTTATAGGTAATGCATTGAAGTTCTCCGCTGATGAACCGCAACCAGTAATTGAAATAAATACAGAGATAAAGGTTGGAAAGACTATAGAGAACATGGATCTGAATGAAAATACCGCTTATCATAAGATTTCTATAAAGGATAATGGAATAGGTTTTACATCAGGTATGGAGGAGAAAATATTTGAGGTATTTCAACGCTTACACGGAAAGAAAGAATATGAAGGTACGGGAATAGGGTTGGCGATTGTAAAGAAAATTATGCAAAACCATGATGGCGCCGTTAAAGCTTCGAGTATAGAAGGAAAAGGTGCCACATTTTCAATCTATTTGCCACAAATAGAAAATAAAACTAATGTGAAAAGTATTTAAAGATTTAACTCGTGAACAAACTGACCTCTAAAAATTAAATTCATGAACATATTTCTTGCTGATGACGACGAAGATGACCGCATCTTCTTTTCCGATGCCCTAAAGGAAATTCCACTTGATTCTCAGGTAAAAACATTTAGTAATGGTGTAGAATTGATGGCAGAACTTCATTCTGAAATTCCGCTACCAGAGGTTATCTTCTTAGATTTGAATATGCCTATGATGGACGGTTTTGAATGTTTGGAAGATATCAGGGCTGTCGATAAGTTTAAAACGATACCTGTAATTATATATTCAATATCGTTGCATAAAAAAGATGTTGCTCGATTAGAAGAAATGGGGGCTACACGATATCTAAAAAAACCTTCTTCTTACAATCAATTAAAGACCATGCTTTACAAATGTCTGTCGCCCATACGGGATCAAAATTTTAACGAAGCCCAAAGCTTTCTAATTGATGAATAATCCATTTAAATTTTTCACACTTCTTGGTGCTTTCCCAATCACACCTATATAAGTACACTATTGATATATTAAAATTCCTTCTTCGTAGCAATGAAATAGTTAGAGGTCAACAGCACCTATAGTGTTAATTCATGACTGAGTTATCTTACTATTATTTCAAATTCACGCCCTAAATCTTGTTAGGTCAACTTTGGCTTTTAATGCATCAACATCTAAAATGTGACTATTCTAATTTAGTAGAAGAAATAAATTCAAAGAACAATTTATATGAAAACTACTGATAAAAATAGCTTGTCTAAGCGTTTAGAAAATGTACTAGAGAGAAATGTTGATGCTCAAAAAGGTTATGAAAAAGCATCGGAAAATACAGAGAGTAAATCCTTAAGGTCTTTTTTTCTTAAAAAATCGAACGATAGAAAAAAATTTAATCAAGAATTGAAATCTGATATACATGCAGCCTTTGGAGAACTCGAAAATGACGGAAGTCTAAAAGGCACCTTACATAGAACATGGATGGATGTGAAGAACTTACTGTCCGCTGACAATGATCAAGCCATGTTAGAAGAATGTATTAGAGGTGACAAAGCGGCTATCGAAGAGTATTCTGAAATATTAGAGGATGCCGACCTTCCGGTAAAACTATCCGCAACTATACGCAACCAGATGCTTCGGTTACGAACTGATTTAAATCAAGTGAGCAAGTTAGAAGATTTAGAAAACTAAAAAATCACAAAATTTAAAAACATATTTATGAGCTTAGTTAGAAAAATAGGGCCTCTTTATCCCGAAGAAACAAGATTTAGAAAGATTGCTAAAAGTGGTATTGCATCAATTAGGGCGAGAGTTGGGCGTATCTGGTCATTACCCCTTAAAAAAGTCGGTAAGACTTCTTGACGTGTAACTTTCTTAAATTAGAAACAACAAAAGTAAAGGCCCGTAATCGGGCCTTTGCGCTATTATTAGAATACCTTTAAGACGTTCAGATTAATATAACATCACAATACCAAATCAATATCTTTCTTTGAAATTTTAGTTCCGCAAACTCTTTCATTATTCGTAGGTGAAAAATAAGTGATTACCCCCCTACAACCTCACCTCCATTAATGTGCATAACTTGACCTGTCATATAACTACTATCCTTAGATGCTAAATAAACATAAGCGGGGCCTAATTCTGCTGGTTGACCTGGTCTACCAAGGGGGACATCTTTGCCAAATTCCTCAAGCTGCTTACCTTCAAAAGTGGCTGGAATTAGAGGTGTCCAAATGGGACCAGGTGCAACAGCATTGACCCTTATACCCTTAGGAGCCAAAGATTTGGCTAAGCTTCTGGTAAAAGAAACAATTGCCCCTTTAGTACTTGCATAATCAATTAGATGCTGTGACCCACGGTAGGCGGTAACCGAGGTGGTATTTATAATTGTATCTCCTGATTTTAGATAGCGTATGGCAGCTTGTGAGATATAAAAGAAAGGGTAGATATTTGTTTCAAAAGTAGTGTGAAGATTTTCAAAATTAATATCGGTAAAATTTTCTTCGGGAAACTGCATTGCCGCATTGTTTACAATTATATTTAAACCGCCAAGTTCTTCTATCGTTCGCTTCACTGACTTAGTACAAAAATCGGCACTTTTAATATCTCCTTTTATTAAAAAACATTTTACCCCTTCCTTTTCGATTTCCTTTTTAGTGTCTCGAGCGTCTTGATCTTCATTCAAATAGATAATGGCCACATCTGCGCCTTCTCTGGCAAAATGAACGGCAGCACTTTTACCAATACCACTATCTCCCCCGGTTACAAGTGCAATTTTACCCTTAAGTTTGTCGCTACCTCTATAGTCGCCTCTGATAATCACAGGTTCTGGATTCATTTTATTCTCTATTCCTGGTTGATTCGACTGGCTCTCGTTTTTTTCGATATCTATATTTTCCATATAATTCAATTTTTAAATTTTAAGATTAAAAGCTATACTCTAAAATAGAGTCACAGAATGATCAACATTAATTCATTAATCAAAATTGTTAATTCTCTTAATCAGTCTCAGTAAATACGGAGACTTTTGTATCAAATATTTTGTCTTTAGAAGTAACAATTACGGTAACTTAATTTGAACTTTAATTGTAAATAAACAGGAAATGGAGACTCAAGAAATTAGGTGGTTCGATAATCGAAAATTGTCTACTATTGAAGACAAGTTCACCAATGCCTTTGAGGGGCATATAAAATCCGATAAAAGGGTAGACAGGTATTTGTCAACCTCCTGTTCCGATATTAACATTAAAGTAAGAGAAGGAAAACTAGAAATCAAGAAGAGAACTTCGACCCCAAGATCACGAGTCAGAATTGGTAATTGCAATGGTTACTTAGAAAATTGGATAAAATGGGAGGTAAATTTCAATGCGGATATGCATTCTCCCCATCATTGGTCTAAAGTGGAAAAAGAAAGAAATCTGGTTTTTTTGGATGAAAGGGGGAATATTGTGAAACCTTCAAATTCTAATAAGCCAAGGGGGTTACAAATTGAGTACACCAAATTAATGATTGATAGTACTGAATTTTTCTCATTTGCACTTGAATGGTCAGTTGAAAAATGTGCGGCCCCCTGTAAATTACTTGAGAAGATTTTAGACGGTACTGATTTGACACTAAAAAAATCAATGGGTTACACTGAATTTCTTGGTTCTACAATAGAGAAACCCTTAGCGGTTTCCGAATCATAAATGACCAAGTCTAAGAATAATGTATATATAATTAGAAACTGGCATAGGTTAAAGCTAAAATTTCCCTTTCTAAGCGTCTGTATTGATACGCGTACAATACTTACTCTAACTTTTGAATAACCAGAGCCTCACAAGTTAACATTAGTACTAATAACCATGATGCAAATCATAACTATTTAACAAACAGCAACTTAAATTTTATTGAATATTTGTATTTGCATTACGATATGAAGCGATAAGAATTATATAAAACCTCAAAGCCCTGTAAATTTACTTTCTATAAAACCCTCGAGATTAATAAAGAGTTTTTCTATGGATTATGAACTATAGTCCTCTATTTTAGTTTCTACTCTTAATCCTTTACTAGTATGCTATTATGGAGTTAACAGAAATCATAGGAATCTTAGCTGGTATATTTACTACTATAGCAGCTGTGCCGCAGATAGTAAAAGCGTGGAGAAACAAGGCTTGCAAAGACGTCTCCCCGTTCATGTTCGTAATTCTAATTTTAGGAGTTTCATTATGGACCGTCTATGGCATTATGAATCAAGACTGGCCAATTATTATTACCAATGGTATTAGTACGATTCTCAACTGTACCATGCTAGTGCTAATAATCAAATATGGTGAAGAAAATACAAACTCTAATCGATAAATATAGTCATGAGTGAATTACTTGAATTGAATATTCCAACAACCTATCGAATACTAGTGAGTTCGTTCGGTATCTATTTAATCGTAATCTTATTTACGAGAATTGCCGGTAAAAGAAGTTTTTCAAAAATGTCAAGTTTTGATTTTGCTATGACTGTAGCCGTGGGGTCTATAATTGCTACTACTATTTTATCTTCTTCGGTCAACCTCATTGACGGCATTGTTGGTTTAGCCTGCATCTATTCATTACAAATTCTAATCGCAATTGGCAGAAGGCTAGATTTTATAAAGAGGATTGTTGACAATTCACCTCTACTATTAATGGACGGTGAAAAAATTTTAGAGGATAATATGAGAAAAGCTAGAGTTTCTCAAGGTGACCTACGCTCTAAACTAAGGGAAGCCAATGTCACTTCTTTAAATCAAGTTCATGCTGTGATATTCGAGACTACAGGAGATATCAGCGTTTTACACAAATCCCAAGATGTAGATTTAGATGTTTGGTTATTAAAAGATGTTCGTAGGTCTTAGTCCGAATCTTTCTATTTCTTTTCACTAACGGCTAGAGGGTGGTCTTTTATACCCAGCGTACGAAACACAATCGTTCCGCCGAGCATAGACAGCCCAGCGAGGGTAATATCTCGAATCTTAGAAGCTTGAATTTTGTTTCGGACCAATTATGCTAAGGCGTCCGCTTCAGAGCCTTAATTAACTTTAGTCGCTAGTATTTGGCGATATGGGCTAAGCGCTGTAAGGGAAGAAATGTTGCGTAATTGATGGTAACTTACATTTGTGTAAAGGAGCTTATAGAAAAACGTCGAACTTGACATATTAAATGGAGAACCTACGGATAAGCCGTTTACCGAAAGTTCAACTGTTTGTTTAGAGAAGCCGGAACGCCAATAGGCTTTTCCTTAGATAGATGTACAACAAATGTTCGATATTTATAAGTAGGACTATAATGGCGTTAGGCCGCAAAACTAGTTGGGGGGAACATACCCCTCCAACCAGTTCTTAGAAAAGTATGAAAATACTCCAGATACTCTAGTCATGTGTGGTACCTAAATATATCATTAAGATTACATAAGTACCAAAATTTTGATCAAGCCCTTTACAATACTTTATAATAAGTTTGGGCTGACAGGTTTAATGTATTGCTTCGTCCACAGATTTACTATCTACAAACTGCTCAAAACTGATAATCTTGCCATCGTTTAGTTTCCAGATATGAGCGACCCGTGCTTCAAAATACTTGTTCGTTTTTTTATAGGTGCCCGAATACGTGCCATAAGCAACTACTTTGTCTTCATTTGCAATATATTCTTCGGGTGTAAATTTATAATCTATCCACTCGCTACCTAAGCGCTGAAAAACATTTTCGGTAACACTTTCCAAACCAATATAAGTTCCCCCATACGGAAAACCTTTGGCTTCTGTCCAACTAATATTTTCAGCTACATATTTGGCTAAGTTTTTACCATTTTCTTCTGAAGTTTTACCTTCATAGGTACTTTTTATAATTTCTAAATTAGTCATTGCTTCTTGTTTAAATGAACAACTTGACACTACTAAAAGCAATGCCAAGTTGATGATTATAATAGGTCTTACCATTTCATTTCTCCTGTGTTCACTTTTGCTCCTAGCACTAAAGCTGTCTCAAAAGTTAAATTCGGATATTTTGATTTTATCGTTGCCATCAATGCTTCAGAAGTGGTATTGCTTTTTAAAGCTTCTTCATAAAATTGAATGTAATTCTTGGTATGGTTTACAGCATCTACAGTGAAGTCTGAATTTGTATTTGCGTGTGCGGGAATTACTATTTCAGGTTTTAAATCACTTATAGAATTTAAGATGGAAATCCAATTGCTACGTGCCTCCGTTGTTTGTGCATCGGCCATCCATACATTAAATGTTGTGCCAAAGACATTAATACCTCCTAAGGCTGTTTTAATTGAAGGAATCCATACAAAGGTTCTTTTTGGGAAATCTTCTAATCCAATGATTTCTAATTTTTCACCTTCTAATTCAATAGAATTTCCTTTTAAAACTTGGGGTAAAATAACGTTAGATGTAATTTTATCTCCTAATCTTTCGCCCCAAATTTCCAATTTCTTTTGAGCTGTAGCTTTAATATGTTCTATTGTTGCTGGCGTTGCATAAGCCGTTACTTCAGGGAAATATTTTTTGAATACTTCTAATCCGAAATAAAAATCAGGGTCACCGTGAGACACATAAATAGTAGTTAAGGTTTTACCTGAGTTTTTAATTTCTCGGGCTACTTGTTCCGCCTCTGCCAGTGTAAATTGTGCATCTATTAATACGGCATCGTTTTCA
The DNA here is from genome assembly GCA_002813285.1 of Flavobacteriaceae bacterium MAR_2009_75. Lineage (NCBI taxonomy): Bacteria > Pseudomonadati > Bacteroidota > Flavobacteriia > Flavobacteriales > Flavobacteriaceae > Flavobacteriaceae bacterium MAR_2009_75. The sequence continues at coordinate 4,184,901 of PHTZ01000001.1, read as the reverse complement.
CCTGAGATAATTACAGATGCCACACCGAAACTATTTTCTGATGCGTTGTAAATTTGAAGTTTAAATTTGCTTGTTTCTATTGTTTTAAAACTTTGTTCTTGTGCGTTCATTTTGAATAAAATTAAAATTGTAAATAATGCTGTTATAATAATCGATTTCATTCTTTGTCTTGTTTTAATCATGGCACAAAGATGCGACGGTTACCTATCACAAAACATTGAACAAGTTCAATAAATGAATTTACAGCTATTATTTACTGGCAATTTTTCGTCTTATTTTGCTCAAAAACTCGTGGCTTATGCCTAGGTAAGCGGCAATCTGCACGTTGGTTAATCGTTGAAAGAGCGTAGGATATTTTTCAATAAAGTCTATATAACGTTGGTCGGCTGTTTTACTCAAATTATCTATCATTCTTCGCTGCAAGGCAATATGAGTTTTTTGAGTCATAATTCTGAAGAGTTTTTCTATTTTAGGAATGTTGTTATAAGCAAATTCCTTTTCTTTTTTCGAAATTAACAATACTTCACTATTCTCTAACGCTTGTATATAAAGACGGGATGGTTTTTCGGTGGTAAAACTATCAATATCGGTAACCCACCAACTTTCTTTAGCAAAGTAGAGCACTTGTTCAAAACCATTACTATCTACATGATATACTCTGAAAAGTCCTTTGGTAACAAAACCTTCAAATTTGCAAATCTCACCTTCTCGTATAAGGAAATGTTTTTTTCTAACTTCCTTTTGGTCGAATAAGTTGCAAAAGCTTTCTAGCTCTTCATCAGAAAGTGTTATATGATTTAAAATATTTTGTCTGAGCAACTCTGTCATATTCGATGGTTTACTGCCTAAAGCCACTCGCCGCGCTATGTATGCTACCTTAATGGCAGTGAACGTATTGTTAGGAAGAGGGACTATTTTTTGGAAATATAGTGAAAACCCTAAACGATTGAACGGTTATTTGTGAAGTATTGTATTGGCGAACCGTTTCTTCGGTCATGACCGAGCCTTGCAAAGGCCGTTGGTCTTGGTTTTTACAATATGGGGAATAAAATATGGCGAACCTGATTACATATAGCGCCTAGATAAGTCGAGAAATGAAGCCCAATTTTTAGTTTGGTTTTTCTATCTGTTTAATCCAAAAAATCTATGATTAATTTTGCGGTTTCATTAGGTTTTTCGGCAAGAATAAAATGGCCGCATTCATCTATTTTTTCCAGCTGCAAGTCAGTTGTAGAATTTGGTAATGAAATTTGTAACATTCCATATCCGCTTCCCCCAATTCCAAGTACTGGCATGTGTAGTTTTTGGTATGTCCTATTATCTTCGATATCTTGTGGAAAAGCTTGATACCAAGCATTTGAAGCACGGATTGCATCTTTGCCGTTATAGGCAAATTCATAAACTTCTTTATCAAAATTACCTATGCTGCTATGATCAACAAGTAAATTTTTGAATAACCATTCTATGATAATTTTCATTCTTCCTTCAAGTAGCTGTTCTGGAAGTTCTTTTACTTGATTAAATGCTAACCACCAAGGATAAAGGTAATCTGCACCTAACATAGGCAACATAGGTAATTGGTACATTCCTTCGTCTGGATGCGGCGTGTCCAACATAATTAATTTAGCAGTTTTTTCGGGAAAATTTGAGGCAAAGCTAAAAGCAACGTGAGCACCGATATCGTGTCCGCCAATGTAAACCTTTTTATAGCCCAACTTTTCTATAAGCTCGAATATGTCTTTGGCCATATTTTTTTTCTCATATCCGTCCGCTGGTTTTCCCGAACTTCCCATACCTCTCATTTCTACAACGCAAACACAATACTTTTTGGATAGAATGGGCATTACTTTATGATAAGCCCACCAAGTTTCGGGGTAACCTGGAACTAATATCAGAGGGTCGCCTTGACCCCCAATAACGTAATGTAGTTTGGTACCATTCACTTCGGAATATTTATTAGTGAAATTCGGTAGCGATTTTATAAGCTCTTCGTCTGTGTATTTCATATTTAGGTTTTTCTATTCGTATGCCATCATACAATTGCGAAAATAAATTCTATTTTTACAACCCACAAGTATATAGTATACTACACACTTTGTATTTTAATTAAATTTTAAGATAATGAAATTGATAGGTCAACTTTCTAAAGAAACAGGAATACCAATCGGAACAATTCGTTTTTATGAAAAAAGCGGACTAATCTCCGGTCAAACTAATGAAGAGATTACTACAAATAATTACGTTTATTATGGTGAAGAAACTGTTGACAAGCTTAGATTTATACAAATGTCCAAAGCGGTAGGTTTTACTCTAGCCGAAATTAAAGAGGTTGTTGATGCATGGTATAAAAAACAACTTACTAAATCAGCTAAAATTGAGGTTCTAAATAAGAAATTGGTGCAGATAAATGATAAAATGAACGAATTAAAAGCAGTTAAAAAGCAAATTGCAATTTGCAAATTAAATATTGAGAATGAAGTCGATTCAAATCTTTTTGATGAATGATTTTGTGGATTTGCCAATAGCGCCACGAGCGGAGCGAACACATAATTACCACTAATATTCTTGTATAAATTGCATAGCACTTCCATCTCAATAAATATTTACTTCTCCATAATTTTTGATGAATGAGGCCCGGTATATGATTGTTTTAGTCCTCCGAAGTTAATTAGAATTCGGTCAACGTTTACCGATGGGTCAGTGCCCCATACCTTCAAACGATAAGCTCCCGGTTTTAGGTCTAGTTGTCCGTTTCCTATCATGCGGGTTTCCAATACATTATTGTCCCACGGTTCACCCTTCATGTCAAAATTAATCCACTGTGGCTCTTCTTCATCGATACTGACTGCGCACCGTAAGGGCTGTGAAAATTTAAGCGGGAACCCAGGAACCGCTTCCACAATAATTTCAGCTTGGCCGCCATGGGTAACCACGATTTCATATTCAAGAGTTGGAGATTGCTTTTGAACCTGCGACAAATCTTCAATATACCACCCGTTTAGGGGCTGTAATAACATTGCTGAACCACTACGCCCCAATCCAGTCAAAATGTTCCATGAGGCCACCATTCCTTCTTGATTCTGGTTGAACTGACTTGCTGGCATCGTAATTACCCCGTTCTGCTCCACAAAAACACCGGGCTCAAGATCTAGCTGATGATTCACGGCTGACACCGCTACCTGGTAGAACTGTTCGCCATTTGTAATGTTAACATGCCCCTTTAGTTCTTTTTTAGAGGGCGCTTTATCATAATTGATGGTTACCCAGATACGATCTTGATCTTCATTCAATTCGCCTGCTTCTTCACTCAACAGAATCCAAGGGTCACTAGTTTTGGCCGACCACTTTTCAGTTTCATTTCCTCTGCTGTAAATGTCAATAAAATGCTTTTGACCTGCTGAGCGATTAAATGCAGGAAGGCGATTTTCTGAAGCGTAACGAACAACTTCGCTTTGGGCTTCTTGTATGAAATCGATTCCGTACAATTTGGTTCCGTCTACACAAGGGTGAAGGGTCAGCTTGTTTAAGCCAGGTTTTAATACAAAGTCTTGAACCTGAAGTTGCTGCAATCCTCCAGCTACGATACTTGACTTGAAAGGAGGTCTGTCATTTAACGTTACCCACCATAAATCACTACCTTCTTCGGGATGGCTTACAGATAAATTCAGCTTATGCACGCCTCCCGGTCTGCCTTCTAAATTAAATTCGAACATCGCTTTTGTAGGGCTACCGATTTCAAAAGGGATTTCATCCCAGTGCGGCTCGTGAATCTGTCGGTTCGTTCCATTATCTGGCCAGCTTATAAACTCTCCGTCCGAATCCTTTCCTCTTACCATCTCGCCCGATATTTTTGCCTCGGAGGCACTCAATGATATTTTAGAGTCCCGGGTAGTTATGCTCGGCTGGCTTCCCCTAGTGGGTTTTGCCGGTTGGGCCTGCCCCTCGATAGCCACACCCAAACCTTTAAGGCCATCTGTTTCGATTCGCTTGGAGATCGGCTCCCAAAACACAAGTGACCCTTTTTTATAGCTTGGACTATAATCTACCATATGTTCCCATTTCCCATTCGCTATCTCAACATTATAATGATGGGTAAGCTGCTTGATCTTATCAAACGCTGCAAAAGCCGAATCACTCATGGCGTTTGCCACTGTTCTACCTTGTTTGGCATATTCCCTGCTCTTATATGCATACAATAATTTTTCGTTCATAGCCGTAGCCGCGGCGATAGGATAATAGACCAACTGGAAATAAGTATCCTTGGCTTTTTGAGGTATTTCTTGCATTATTTGCTGAGCTTTAGCTTGCAATTTTTGGTAGCGACTCAAACGTTTATCCACCTCATCATTGTAATTCCAAAGGCTATATAAAGGATCTTGAACAGGTGGCCAGCCATTCCATTGTGGGGCATTAAAGCCCATAAATTCAGGCTTACGCTCGTTGGCCAGCCGGTAGTATTCCCACATCATATTTGCTATTTTAGGACTATGTTTTCCGGAAATATCCCGTGTAGCAACCTTTTCAAAAAAGTTTTTGATATTTTCCGGTTTCCAAGAGTTGATATCCCAGGCCATTGCCATAAAAAATTCCATACTCCACTCCCGGCGTTTGATATCTCCCACGTTGGCAATCCAGATATTATTCATATGCTGCAGCGATGCTCGTGTCATTTCTCGCCATACTAACGCTGGAGTCATAGGTGAGAGCCAGATGTACGGATGAGGAGCCCCCAGGTACGACAAATGATAATAAACCCCTGCCCCACCGGAACGTCGTTGCTCATCTTTACTGGAAAAGTGCTTGATATAGCCGTGGTTATCGTCAGGCCAAATAATGGTGATGTCTTCTGGAAGTTTTAATCCGCTTTCATAAATCTTAAGTACCTCTTTGTAGGCAACAAACGATTGTGGAACTTGGGTCACATCATCATTAATGTATTTTCTAAGTAACTCGCGTTGATCCGAAACAATTGTTTCAAGTGCCTTTACTTTCTCATCCGTGGAGCCAAAACCTTGCATACCACTATCGTGAACTCCCCGCATACCCATGCTATAAATTGCATTTACGCCCTTACTTTCCTTCACACGCTGCTCCCAATAGTTATATACTGAAGTAGCATTGTTACTGTAATTGAAATCACCCATGGTGCGGCTATTCCATTCACCGACATTATTCCGGAGCATAGACTCAGAATGTGATGAACCCACCACAATTCCCCATTTATCAGCTGTCTCGGCGTTGCCTGGCACCGTGAAGAATGGACGCGTATTCGGATGCATTCCAGGCCATATAGCATTGCCTTTAAGGCGTAGCAACAGTTCAAATATTTTTGCATAGGTCTTGGGCCCTAGGTTACCTACCGAAGGTTCGAATGTCTTAGAAGCCCAGGGTTCAAGGCCCCAGCCTTCATCATTGATAAAGATACCCCGGAATTTGACGGATGGTGAGTTTGAAAAAGTATCCACATCATCTACAATTACATTATTCTTGTGCTCAATTGGCACATCGGCCCACCAGTACCAAGGCGATACGCCAATCTGTTTTGAAAGGTCAAAAACTCCGTATGCCGCACCCCGAGGGTCGCTGCCAACAATGAACATCACTTGATCAATTTTTTTAGTGAGAGCTTTTTTAAATATCCGTCCGTACATCTCCCAACCACCATTAAGTTGTGATGTGTCGAGATAACGACCAATTAGTTGTGAGGTTACATCGCCAATAATGATAACGTTTCCTTCCACTTCCTCCAGTGAGGTAAATATTTCGGGTCGCTTGTTGGTTACCGCTTCTATGTCGCGCGCAAGCAGATGAGCGGCAATAGAATCCAATGCTGAATTTTCTATATCATACACTATGGAAGCAACACGATTCTGGTCAGCAATAGTAAACTGGGCTATGGCATGCTGTATGCCAATGAACGCTAATAATAAGGTGAGCAAAAGTTTTTTCGTTGTGTGCATAGTATAATTCGTTTCTCACTAAATCTATTTTTCTCGATAACTTATGATATACCAAGATTGTGATAGCTTTTACAATAATTCAAATATGCTAATTTATTTGGAATGGACTAGGTAGTCTTACCCAAAAATAGGTCTCTTAACCTAAGGTCTTGGCAATATGGTTTAGTCTTCTCGAGATTGCGATTATAAAAAGGAAATTTAAAAGGGTGCGACCGAAGAGGTCATCGGTAAAAGTCTATTGGTCCAGGGGGCTCAATTGGGACTCCCATTAATTTAATAGTAGGCGTACTTTTCTATTGCAGAATACAACCGTGAGGCTGGCCATCGATATCGGTCAGAGCTATCTGTACAATGGTCGTGGAAAATTTGAAATTGGAGATTGACCTGCCAAAGACGATACAGCTCCAAATTCGTATATAAAACCCTGACCCAGAGATGTCAGTGAAAAAGATTGGAGTTCCAGTTGATTCAGCCGGGTAAACCGTTGCGTGTACATCTACAGGCTCTAAAGGTTTTGTATGGTAAATGTGCCCAAAGTATATCGGTTCTACAATCTGCACTAGTGCGTAATTAAGTTAGAAGGTTCAATGAGGTTATTCTTTCTTATAAACTACCTCTACTTTCGCAATTATAGAGATTATTCTTTCTCATCTTCATCCTCACTTCTGGCCAGAGGATGATCTTTTTTGCCTAGACCTACTATTTTTATGATATTAATAATCGTATTATATAGCATTAACACAACCACTACCAAGGCGGAGCTCAAAACAGTGCTGACACCGAGTGTGATGTAATAAATGATATCAAACCAATTTTCAGGTATGTTGTTACTTTCTGTAACCGGCAAATTAAAGATTAAAAAAAACAGAAGCGACGCGATAAATATTGAGGTATCAAGTTTTGCAATCTGCATAATATGCTTATAGTGGTCGTCTTTTAGGTTAGAGGTTTTGCTTGAACTAACCCCCATTAGAGTCAACATTAAGGCAAGTATGGTCGCTGATGCCAAGACTATGGTATTGCAGAGGGTGTTCAGACCGGCAAGGCTAGATTTGATAAGCACTTTTGCCTCATAACCACTAAGATTACCCAACATAAACGTGCCCAAACCTATTATCAACAGAGATATGACCCCACCCAATATGGCTCTTTTTGTATAATTTGAAAGACTCATCAATTTATTTTTAAAATGTAATTAATTCTTTGTGTTACTTTTCAACTATCTTAAACATAATTTTTATTCACTAAGTAACAGACGGTTATCCTTATAATTTTTTATGCCTTCAAAAAAAGGAAGGGGAATTTACCGATGTAGTAAACCTGATTAATATCATGCCTTTATGAACCCCGTCGAAACTCGATATTACAATTAATCAAGCCAACTAGACTTCCGCCTATTTTGACAAAATGATTTTCTGTAATCGTACGGGAGCCTTAGCTAGGCCTTGTTCAAGTTCTTTGTTAGAGCTAAATTTTGCCTGCTCAAGAATTTTATACTCGTAATCGACCTCAAAAGTATTTTCCAAAAAAAGCCATGGTTCTATACAGTATTTACCTTCATCTACCAATGATACAAAATAGGTTTCATCATCTATTGATTTATTGATTTCCAACTTCCTACCTGTCATGGGAACTTCATCGCCGCAGATAATCAATGATAGCCTATCACAGAAACGAAGCACACTATAGAGCTGATTTTCTATTTCTTGGTTTAGGCCATATAATCTACGTTGTTCTTTACGCTTTCGATACATTTTCTTCAAAAATAGCTGCATCTCTTTATCGGATCTATCTTGATACAAAAATTCGATATGTCGTGATACCAACATAGATATCCATTGTGATTTCTGAAGTGTTTCATTGTAAAGTGTTTTCGCATGCACTACATCATCCTTAGCACCTCCTCCCTCCATCATAAAATCTCGTGGTGTTCCTGCATCTGTCAAATAGTTGGTCTCATCAAAATCGACTAAATAATCATCATGGTTTATAATGGCGGTTAAGGTTTCCAACCGATGAAATTCAGGCATCTTGTCTTTTAGATGGCACCCTATTTTACCAGCAAGCAAAGCATGAGTATAATGTGAGATTATTTTCCAACCTTTTTCATGATGTCTTACAAGCATTGTAAAATGTTTACGGAACTGATGAGCACGTTATTCAACAAGTGTAATTTCGCATTATTTCACATGGTGCGATAACATAATCACAACAATCTTTACCTCATCGCATTATAATTAACTCCAAAGAATGTTTGACTTTAAAAATGCACTTACCAACTACTTTGGCCTGTACCCAATCGCCACATTTTAGCCCATGCATTTGTCTCGAATTACAGCTTAAAAAATAAAAACTAAAAATTTCAGGAATTTATTTGCACTACATGCCTACTGGTTACCCATTAAAGCTAAGCTACCAAAGCAGGTCAATTAAGAATTATGAACTCAATGTAAAAGTTTCATCAGACTTCACTACATAATTTAATTGCAAATCGGCATTGCTCTGGTAAATAGGATATACGTCAATTCTATAACGGATAGCAACCGTACATAATGCTCTAAAACCCCAACTTTACCACTTAAAAATATAATCATGTCTTTATTAACTATTATTCTTAATATTCTGCTTCCACCTCTAGCCGTATTCCTTAAACATGGTATAGGCCTAACATTATTAGTGAGCATATTGCTCACCATGTTAGCCTGGATACCTGGTATTATTCATGCATTTATAGTAAACGACTAGAATAGCTTCGCTTGATGGTTAGATGGAAATTTGTGTTTTATCTATTTTGGGAAATTCGATAGCTATCATGCCCCTCTTGCCCACTGTGAAAAAAATCTGTCGGAATACGTAAGCGCCTAAGATATTTAACAGGCCAACATCATAAACTAATCGCTATGAATAAATTCAAAATCGGACATTGTCTATAGTAATTTTTCCAATTTGTGAAGAGAATTTTCCATGTTGATTGAAGTATTTAAGATAGGTTGAAAAATATCATCCACTTCAGTTAATCTTTCAGCAAAACTCTTCATAGTAAAGTGTCTGGAACTTGAAATATTGTTAAGTTCATTAATATCGAAGGGTGCCGATATGGGAGCGTTCGGCAATGGTCTTACCGAATACACCGAAGCCACTGTTTGGCCTCTTCTATTCTGAAGATAGTCTAAATACAATTTGCCATTTCTCTTTGTTATCAAACGTTCGAGCGTAGTTGATTGAGGTATTCTCTGTTGTACCACAATGCAAATAAGTTTTATAAAATTTCTTACTTCTTCATAACTGAATTTAGCACCCATGGGCAAATAGACATGTATGCCTTTTGAGCCTGACAGCTTACAAAAAGATTTAACCTGAATCTCATCGAGCAAGGTTTGAATTACAAAAAAAATTTCTTTTAGATTTTTAAAGCGCATTGATTCGGGTGGATCCAAATCGATAATGCCATAATCAGGATTTTCAAGGTGTTGTATACGAGAATTCCACGGATTTATTTCAATGCAACCTAGATTGGCCATGTAAAGAAGACTGGCGGTATTCTGACATAGTAAGTAATTTATTTCACGTTCACTCGACTTGGAATAAATGCCAATAGTTTCAAGCCAATCTGGTATATGCACATTATCCTTTTGGTAAAAATCATCGTTGTCGATACCGTTCGGGTGTCTATGTAAACTTTGCGGTCTGTCTTTTAAATGGGGTAAGATATAAGGTGCTATTTTTAAATAATAATCGATTAAATCGAATTTAGTACCCTGTGATTTGGGCCAATAAATTTTATCTAAATTGCTGATTGGCACTTTTATTCCGTCAACAGTAACAAAGTCATTGTTATTTCTTGTCGTCTTATTAATAGTTACGGAAGGAATATAAGACTTACTCGGTTTACTTTCTAACTGTAATTCACCATTAATGAGACGTTTAAAAACTGGATTGCGCAGTAAATTATTCTTGGTTCTTTCAGAATAAGTAACCTCACAATTCAAAATCGGCTGCATCCATTTTGGCTTTCGCCCTTTTAAACTTGGGGCATTCTCGAACGGGCATTCTTCTTGGAAATAGGAAGCAAACAATTCCTTTAATCCTTTCTTGGTAGAGGCTCCAAGTCCCGTTCCACAATTACCTATATATATTAATTGGTTTTGTTCGTTTATTTCACCTAGTATCAACGAACCGAAAGCTTCCATTTTTTTTGATTCCGTTACGCCACAGATTATGGCATCAACGGAATTAAAAGCCTTTATTTTCAACCACTTATCAGTTCTCTGACCTATTGTATAAGTTGAATTCGCCATTTTGGCCATGACACCTTCCATGCCCTCGGCTATGGCCTTTTCATATAAGGCAGTACCCATGCCTTGAATGTGGTCACAATATTTTGTTATCTGCAAATCACCTATAACTTCTTTGATTAGGCTTTTTCTATCTGACAAAGGTAAACCGAGCATACTATGCCCATTTAAATACAACATGTCGAAAACATAAAAGCGTAATACCCCTTGGGTATCAGGATAATTTTGAAGTTCTCCAAACTGGGAAATGCCATCTTCGGTCAAGATTACCACTTCTCCATCCAAAATTACCTCGTCTTCCAAACCCTGTAATTCTGAATGTAAATCTTCGAACTTCTGATTATAGTTAATTCCATTTCTTGATTGCAATAGAACTCCTTTGTTCGAGACGTGGGCAATGATTCTGTATCCATCCCATTTCAGTTCATAAAGCCATTTTGGGTCATTGAATATTTGCTTACTAGTTGATGAGGCCAACATCGGTTTAATAATCAAGCCAGGTGTAAGTTCGTTGGTAGCGATTGACTCCTTTGGTGCGTTCGAAAATGACTCTGCATCGTAAAGTGCGTTTAGCGCATATTCATCCTGTTTTTTTATTAATAGCCATTGTTCTTTATCAGATTTAAAGCCCGTTCTTACCAAAGCGAATCGCCCTTTCATCTTACTCCCTTGAAAAGTGACCTTTAAGTTGCCATTTTCAAGTTGTTGTTCTAGATTAAGCGTATTATCATTATCTAATTGAAAGAAACCCTGATCCCAAATACTCATGTGGCCTGCACCATAATTACCCTTAGGTATTTTCCCCTGAAAGGTTAAATAAGATATAGGGTGGTCTTCGGTTCTTACCGCAAGTCGTTTATCGGCGGGATTCATAGAAGGACCTTTCGGTACCGCCCAACTTTTTAGGGTGCCCTCTATTTCCAACCTTAGGTCATAATGCAATCTGCGGGCAGCATGTCGTTGTATGACAAAACGGTGTCTTCCGCTATCTTTGCCATTTTCTCCAACCGGTTCAGGGGTTTTTTCGAAATTTCTTTTTCTATGATACTCTTCGAGGTTCACGTATTACGATGCCTTCTTTTTTCTTTTTTCCAGACTGGCCTTTAGCTGAGCCATTAAATCTTTTGCCTCTGTAGGTTTAGCTTCGTATTTATCTACCTTTACCTTTTTGCCGGAAGCCTTCGACTCTATTATTTTTAATAGCTGTTCATTGTACACGTCCTTAAATTTACCGAAATCGAATTTCTCTGTGTATTGTTCGATAAGTGAAGTCGCCATTTCCATTTCTTTTTTGCTCACTTTATTGGCGGGGAGTTCTAATTCTTCGGTGCTTCTTATCTCATCTTCAAACCTTATCACGTGTAGAACAAGCGCATCTTTATAGATTCCGATTAGGGATAGATGCTCTTTCTGCCGCATTACAAAAGTGGCAACGCCAAGTTTCTTTTCATTTTTAAGGGCGTTCCGTAATAATGAATATGATTTTTCACCCCCCTTTTGAGGCTTAACAAAATATGGTTTTTTAAATAATACATCGGCAACCTCAGATTCATTGATGAACTGCTCAATGTCTATTGTCTTGCTCTTTCGCATATTGGCATTATCAAAATCTTCCTTTTCCAAAATAATATACTCATCATCCTTTTTAAAGCCTTTGACGATATCTTTCCATTCAACCTCCTCCCCGGTTTTTTCATTCACACGTTTGTAACGTATTCGCGATCCATCATGACTATCTAGCATATCCAAATCTAAAGCTCTCTCTTCAGAACCTGAAAACAACTTCACCGGTATAGATACTAGGCCGAAACTTATTGAACCATTCCAAATTGATCTCATAATCTATATATCTAAGTGAAATTCTAAATAAGGATAGGGAACCTCAAGACTATTCAAAGCGGAATCGAGACTCACCTTGATTATTTTATTCCACAAACGCAGACAAAAGAAATCGCCCTGTTTCTCTATAAAGTTATTATTCTTCTGACCATTTACGCTTTTCTCTAGATTATAAAGCTTTTCAAGCATATCTTGGGCCTGAAGTGCCATTTCTAATCTGACATTCGTTGTTTCATATTTGAAAAATGCGAAGTACTTTGAGCATTTGAACTCGGGGCAAGGTCTATGGGCAAATTCATAAAGAGCGTAATATAGTTCATAAGGCGTTCTCCAAATAACCATTTTGTCGAAAATTCCTATTGAATAAAAGCAATTATCACTCTTTCCATCACAGTACCTAATGAATTCTTCTCGTAGAGTTTTAGGCACTTGAATAGAATCGTGGTGGTTCCTTAGCTTTCCAAAGGGAATCACCGTTCTATCCATACCATATAGTTCCAGTGGATTTTCTTTTGTATGCATTGTATCTATTTTTAATAAATTTCTCTTATTACCTGCAGGTCAGGTAATGTAAATAGCTAAAATTTTAATCCATTTTGCAATAATCAAAAAAAAGAGCATCCAAAGAGGATGCTCTACTAGACTTACCTTTTTCTTTAGGAAATTGCTTCCCTATTCAATCTACTTTCTGCCAGTTTATCCAATTTATTATCCGCTTCATACTCTTCATCAAGAGTTTTCTGTAGTTTAGAGGCAATATCCTTATGACCTAATTCCTTGGCATATCTGACCGCAGTTCCATAGCCGGATATTTCATAATGCTCTACTCTCTGTGCTTCAGCAATCAGACCGGCATCCATAACCTCACTATCTTCAGCCTCTTCGATAAAATCTTCGGCTTCTTTTATTAAACCTTCCATAGCCTTACATTTCTCACCGTCGGGTGAAATAGAAAGTTCATCACAAATTTCCTCCAGTCTCTCTTTTTGGCCTTTCGTTTCTTCAAGATGATTTTCAAAAGCCTGTTTCAGTTTTGAGTCACTAGCTTTCTTGGCCATTTTCGGAAGAGCTTCCAAAAGCTGATTCTCAGCACTATATAAATCTTTTAACTGATGTTCGAATAATTGCTCTAAATTTTTCATAGTGTTCAATTTTAAGGGTTAAATTCTAATGGAAAGTACCTTATAAAAACCCCACCTATTGATGCATTCGAGAGTTTAATTATTCTTATTGAAATATTGCAAATATCAAACAGCAATTCTAGCCATAAACTATGTGGGCAGCAATTTATTGGCCAACATAGGTAATTAATAAAATTCACTTTAAAGAGCCTCACTACTACCTTATAAACTAGGCATATTGGGAAGGAGAAAAATCTTAAAAATAAAAAATAGAATAGCTTGACTACGGAAGCTGGTCAAGTGGCACCAACTGAAATTATATTGTGATTAAGAGAGAGACAGTTGCTAATGGTATGTAAATCGACTATAGTTTCTTTATTGTACCACAGTTTAGGTCAAACCAAAATTTTCTTCATTAGGATAGGTGTTCAGTACCAAGCAGAAAGGATAAAATGACAGAAACGATAACACCCAAGCTGGTGTAAGAGAAGACCAGCTGAACCAAAAAGAACGTTGGAAGCTGATAGGAAATACTATTGTTTGAGCCTACAAAAAAAGCCCAAAATACCGTTGAAACGGTGCCAATGACGAAGCCAAGTGCCATACCGTTCAACATGATGAGCCCATTTCCAAATTTGTTCAGCATTATATATATAAATAGTGTTACTAAGAACCCCTTTGACATATGCAATGCCCATCCCACAAATTTGCTCCAGTTTTTGGAAATCGATTTATTTAACGAGTTACAAAGCAGGGTAACCCTACAATAATTTTCTCCCGTTAATTGACCAACCCCAAAATCTAAAATAGTTAGATAGATGGTGCCTACTATAGAAGCAGCAATTATGGCCCACAAAACCATATTAATGACTTTTACTAAAGATAGTAAATACAGTTATTAGATATTCAGTTCACATCTTTTTTTTCATACGACCATAGATGTCATCTATTTTTAAATAGAAATGAGATTGAAGGTTTCAAATGCCCCCAATGTCTTATTAATCCTGTTCTGAAAAAAGAATTAAATACCTTGTGTCACTACCAATAATTCTACATTTTTACCTTACAATTACCAATTTCGACCGTCGAGTAGATAGAAATATACTGCAAGTAAAAATACCCTTATATTAAAGCACCGCTACGGTACGTTTTTGATTATCTTTCTATTCAATGACCAGATTCTTCCTACCTTGGCCATTACTGATTTGGACGATTTTGACACGTTACTTGCTCGCTTGGCGGTATCTTCTGGATACAGTCCACCTATTTTTCTTATTAAGCTCATAGTAAAGATTTAAATTGTTGTTTTATTTTAAATTGAATATTACGGGTTAGGCACTGGTTGGTCTTCCAGTCCCTTAATTTTATTGAGATCAGTTGATATGTTAACGAATTGATTACGTATTACGGTTGAAACACCAATTGGTAAATTAATATTTTCAAGAATTTTGGCATATTCCTTAATCGCTTGCCTGTCACCGCGAATGCTCTCTTCTAATATTGCCTTGTCACTTTGAGGAGAAGTCAAGTGCATCATATTCATCCAAGTACGGTTCAAAACTCTATGGCTCCAATCTTCATTTAAATCTCCAAAAGCCAATTTGAGAACAGTTTCCAGTTCAAGAACATGATTTTTTCTGTCTATGGCCTTCGATTTGAAATAGGTAATTAAATTCTCACTCTTAACAGTATCGGCAGCTTGATCATAACCTTTATAAGAATCGACATTTAACTGCAACACTTCTTTCAGCATGCCTATCAACTCTTTATTATTGCTTCCCATCATTGCTAATATTAATATAGGAACTAAAATAATCTGATTCCCAATTGCCATTTAATCCATAAAAATCCAAAGTTGACCGATTCGATATTTATTAATTAGGATATGTATTATAGCAAATAGCAACCTAGCCCTTAAAAAGAAATCAGGTCAAAGAAATCGGGTTTCAAACTGAGTACATGATACATTCAAAAATGGCACGACTACTTATTCAAGTAAATTAACCGGTTGCACCCTACCCTTATTAATAATTATAATTAATCGTAATACAGCCCTTTGAGAAAACAGGAAAGCTTTAATTTAGACCTATACAATTATTCATCTAAACGATTTATTCAATGTTTGTAAATGTTCAAAGGAAGAATTTAAAATTCGTTCCCGATTCTAGCCGGGTAATCGCGCGTTTTTTTAATAATGGCAACAAGAGAACGGCAGATTTGATAAAACGGATAATATCTTTAGATAATCATACAATCAAACGTGAATTGAATCACACCCTGCGAGAGTTTGCGGGTCGACATCGCAATATTTCGCAAATCTTCTTGACCCACTTTCAAAATCACACTGACCTTGTAAAAGAGATGGGTCTTAAAATTTCTGATTTTACGGAAGCCAAAAAATTGTTGATTGGATCTTATTCTACTATGGAATATTCGATAGAATCGGCAGCAATGTTCAATCCTTCAATTATTGAAGATTTTGACCAATCATTTCTAGCAAAGGGCGAAAAGCGTGTCATTATATCATTTCGGGCCACTGGTGAAGGTCATTTGTCTTCAATTGTGTTCAGAAGGGGTATTTTAGACGAAAATGACGATTTGCATATGGCAAAGGTCAGAAACCATATAGATGCAGCTAAAATCGTAAAGAAGAAATCGTACGATAAAAATCGATTTATGCAAAAGATGAAAGAGATGAATATTACAAAAAAATATACATCTACCATAATGGATCATTTACCTGACCATTTTGAGTATCATCAGCTAAAAAACATCGTAAATGTGGTACTTACCGATGATATTACCGATGAAAAAAGACTCGCGTTAGAAGAAATAACATGGCTAGTCGATTCCTATTATGATATCGAATTTAGTGTAGATTCCGACATTTCAGAACGAGCTATTTTTCCAATTTCACCTTCTGAAAGCAGAGGTATCGAAGATGCTCGATTCGTGCGCTTTACCGATGAAGATGGTAAAGAAAAAGTTTACGCCACCTATACGGCCTATGACGGGCATACGATACTTCCAAAATTGCTCTCCACCGAAGATTTCACAACATTTCGAATTATGCCCATGCACGGAATGGCAGCTCAAAATAAAAATTTTGCCTTATTTCCAAGAAAGATTAAGGGTAAATATGCAGTTTTAGCACGGGTCGATGGTGTGAATAATTATATTATGTTTTCAGATCGGGCAACTCTCTGGAACGAGCCTATTAAAATTCAAGAACCAAAATATCCTTGGGAATTTACGCAAATTGGCAATTGTGGCTCACCGTTATGGACAGAGCACGGTTGGTTGATCATTACCCATGGTGTCGGACCCATGCGACGTTATTGTATAGGCGCATCTTTATTCGATCTTGAAGATCCTACTAAGCAAATCGGTAGATTGGCGCAGCCACTTTTATCTCCTTTAGAAGAAGAACGAGAAGGTTATGTGCCAAATGTAGTATATTCTTGTGGCGCCATGATTCACAATAACAGTCTCATTCTGCCCTATGCGGTTTCAGATTACTCATCTTCTTATGCTACTGTAAATTTGAAAGAGTTAATTAGTGCCTTAAAAGCCTAATATCAATGGAGTCATAATTGAACTTACTAAAATACACCTAAGTACCATTTTCATCGAGCAAGAATTCGCTCGTATACATTTATGTATTTATCCACCATTACTTCAATGCTGAATTTCTTCAAGGCCTCACTACGGCATAGCCTGTTATCTATACTGCTAATTTTAGAGATGGCTTGAACCGCTTCCTCTACAGATTTCACCAAAAAACCAGTGCGACCATTCTCAATCAGTTCAGGCATACTGCCCCTATTGAAGGCAATTACTGGAGTACCACACATTAAAGATTCGGCAACACTGAGACCAAAGGGTTCATCAAAATAAATGGGATGTAACAGAGCAAGCGCTTTACCAAGAATGTCATTGCCTTCAGTCTGGCTCAGGTTGCCTACATATTTTATATGTACACCATCTATTTCTGGAGCAATACACTTATCGTAATACTCTGCGTCTTGAACCAAACCTGCTATGATCAGAGTTTTTCCGACTCTTTTAGCTATTTCAATAGCCGTGTGCGCCCCCTTATCCCGATGAATTCGTCCATAAAACAAGAGAAAATCTTCTTTCATTTCCTTAAAAGTAAAAGAATTGCCATCTATGCCGTGATAAATTGTGTCGATATATCGAATACTGTCATGCCTGTCAGAATCTGAGATAGATACATAAGAAGTCGAATTATTATACTTCTCGTAAACAGGAATAATCTTGTTCGATGAGAAACCATGTATTGTGGTCACCATAGGGGGCTTTATGAGACTAGAGTAAGTCAAGGGCAAAAAGTCAAATTGGTTATGCACAATATCGAATTGATCCGCATTTTCCATCAAATGACTGATATGCATACATTCTTCGACCTTTGCATCAAGGTTTTTATTCTGTTCGTAGGGCTCTGGGCATGAAGATTGCAACTTTGCCGAGGTAAGCGAATCGCCCGTAGCAAAAAGGGTTACATCAATACCTCTTTTTACCAAATTCTCAGTTAGTATAGATGTCACCTTCTCCCAAGGACCATAATTTCTTGGCGGCGTACGCCAAGCTATTGGCGCCAGCATAGCTACCCTCATATCGTGAGGTTATCTTTAAAGGTCAATCGTGCCAAGAGATAACTTACTGTAGACTCGGCCCCTTGGTTTAAACTGACATTCGTGCGTTCGATACCGTCAAAACAGCCACCTGTTGAGTGGTTATAAATACTCTGCCTCAAGGGATTATTTCCGAGAAACCAATTAAATGCTACCTCCTGCAAATTTGCATATCCCTCTCCTGGAAATTCCATTTCAAAAAGTTCTAGTGCTAATATGGTGTAAGCGACATCAATTGGCTGTTCTCCACCTATAAATTCTTTACTAAGTGTCTCCCCTTTTTTGTACCATCTCTTATTGGAAATCACCCTTATTGAATCTTCAGTGTAAATCTTATCCAATAGAAAATCGAAAGTCGATTTGGCCACATTTCTATAAGACGACTTACCGGTAATCATCGATGCCATTAGTAGAGCTTGTGGAATAACAGCGTTACCATAGGTCAAATAATCTTCATACCACCTCCAACCGTCTGATTTAGAGGAATGGTACAGATTTACCAATGATGTCGCCTTCTCATGCACTAAATTTTCAACATCTTTTATACCATATTCAAGTGCATAAAAGGAAATACCTTTAATTACAAAAGCCATTGCACGTGGTGACGTGATTTTTTCCGCATTTGAAAGGGTTTCCCTAAAAAGAAATTTAGCCTTATCCTGAATGAATGAATATTCTTCAGGAAATAGTTTTGAGACAGAAAGTAAGTTACCTAAAGCCCAAATAGCTCTACCATTGGCATCCTCTAAATTCACTTCATTATTTTGCTCGGTAAACAGGTAATACTTATCCACATAATTTAGAAACTGGCCATTGGGGCGAAAACATCGCTCTACAAAATTGAAATATCTTCTAATATATTGCAGCGCATCATGGTCTCTGGTCAGTTTATAGTAACGACAAAAAGCAATTAAAGCTCGGGCATTATCATCGAGTGTATAGCCCCACTCGTAGTCCGGTTGATTGATTTGACAGAATTGTAAGATGCCCACCTCAGTAGTCATTTTCTTCAAATGTGTCAAATCAATAGGTGGTTTTCTATACTTTAGTTTTATCTGGGGCGAACCAAGTTCTTGAAAAAAATCAGCATGGGCCAAAGCAACGTTCTGCCATGATGACGAGGCAGTGGTGTGCAAACCAGCCTGTTTCATGCGCAGAAGGCTATCTTTATCTTTGAGTAAATTTATAACATGATTTCGTAGTTGTCCAGAGTCGGAAAAGTCAAAAATTACACCCGCCCCATTCTTCAATACTTCTACGGCATGAGGTATGGGCGTTGAAATTATGGGGCATCCGCAACTAAGTGCATAAGCAAAGGTGCCGCTTACCGCCTGATTTGGATCTTTACTGGTAAAGAGATAAATATCGGTAAACTGTAGATGGTCAAGTAATTGATTAGTATCTAAAAACCGATTGACGAACTTCACATGATTTTGTAAACCTAGTTTTTCAACAATGCCCTCTAAATAAATGCGATAATCTTCCCCTGAATTTTTGACCAAGACCGGATGTGTCTTTCCTATAATTAAAAATAAAACGTCCGGGTGTTCTGTAATAATACCGGGTAATGCAAGTAATGTAGTTTCGATGCTTTTACCTGGCCCCAGCAATCCGAATGTAGAAAGTATGGTCTTACCACTAAATCCATATGTCTCCTTAAGAATTGTTTTATTTTTATTGTCAATTAAATGTGTACCATGAGGTATGATATTTATCGTAGATTTATTTAAAGCATAATCTCTCTTCAATATTTCCGCCGATTTCTCAGTCATCACTATAATTCGAGAACAATGCTCAACAATCTGTTGCACTTGCTTTTTAAACGTATTATCGGGATTAGGTAAAACGGTATGAAAGGTTAGTACTATTGGTTTTTCTAACAAGCGAAGAAAATTTATAAATTCATCTCCCCTATTTTCGAATAACCCAAATTCATGCTGTATCAGGATCAAAGCAATGTTCGGGTTATTGTTCAAGGCGGTTGCTACCTTTACAAAATCTTCACTTCTATCAGAATTCAATGAATAAGCGACTTCATCTGAATATGAATACTTATCGGCACCACTTTCTAAAGAGCATACGGTTACCTTGAACGTTCCGTTCAACACTTGCTGCAATGACTGTCTTAAATCTTTGGAGAAAGTCGCTATACCACATTCTCTAGGTGGATAGGAAGAAATACACACGACCTCTACTACTTTTCTGCTCTCATGTGGTTTTATAGCGCCCCTGCTCTTACTAGTTCTACCTGAAACTACCTTGGTATCTGAATTTCTTTTTTTTCCATTTGATTCTTTAAAAGTAACATTGACCTTGTTTTCCATAGCATTTGGGTATTACTGCACCCAGGGGGTGTTGATTAAATGTCTTGGTATAAGCTTTTTTGGGGATGGGTGTAAAAAGAAAGAAGTGATTTTGAAAATTTATATCATAAAAGGACACTCTTTCTAATTATATCTAAAAATACAATTAGCAAATGCTTTGTAGTGCTACAAATGGCACAATATTTAACTTAATCCACACAATAAAAATTCTCATAATAAAGGCTACCTTTTAACAAGGTGCTTAGCTCATAAATCTTCAATAGCCGGGGTTTACGTAAGGGTGGGCAAGTGCGGAGATAATTTTCGAATTTAACTATTGAAGAATAATTTATTTGTGCGATGTGGTAATCTTCCGAATTAAACTTCTTGTATAATGCATCCGAAATATTTTTCCGTGGCCCATTAATTCTTGGCAGTACCAGGGCTAATTTTTAAAGGTCGTTGACCTTGTGATAGGCCATGTCTTTGAAGGTCAGATAAAACAAAAACCAAATCGCCTCGAAAATCAAATACGGACTGTAAACTATAAATCTAGAAACTTATGACCTAAAAATAGGACACTAAGAGATACACTTTCAAATGCAAACAAAAAAACCAGTAAAAATGTATTTTACTGGTTTTCATTCATTTGCGTATTTAAAAACGAATCTTAATACCCTGTTCGTCGGGATGACAGGAATACCACGCTACATTCAATAAATTTATTAACAGTGTTCTACATGTTTTATTTGATGTAAAAATCCCATTATTGACTCCGTAATCTCAGTTGTAACTTATTGAACGTAAATCTTATGTGATTTTACTTTTGCAAAAACAGTGATAAAATCGATATGACAATGAAACTATGTATAGTACAATCAAAAAGACAAACGTTCAGATAAATTATAGTCACAAAAATCGTTCGATTTAAGAGACTGTTGGAAATCAAATGAACGTTTAGTGTAAAATGGGCTTTAATGCATTTTTATATAGCTTTGTTAGATGATGTTTTTATTCACTATTAAGTCTTTCGATGATTAAGGAAGAGAAATAGGAAACCCCGTAGGATATAGCGGACTCATCAACTGCAAAATTGGGTGAATGTGGTGCACTGATTATTCCTTTTTTAGCATTTGAACCACCTATGGAATAGTAACCTCCAGGTATGTTTTCCTGTAGTAGAGAGAAGTCGTCTCCTGAACCAGGAACTAGTCCATGAGGTCGCATAATCGCAGTTGCGCCATAAAGATTTCTTATAAATTCTCGTGATAGATTTGATAATTTGGGGTCATTATAGTGGTTATAATAATCTTCACCGAATTCAATTTCCAAAGCATTTGAAGCGTCAGAAATGTTCGAGATGACTTGTTTTATTTGCTTTGATGTTGCGATTAATTGCTCTGGGTCCGAACTGGCCAATTGACCGTATATGATATATTCTTGTTCATCTTTCTCCGCTTCGAAAACCCTTGAACAGACAAAGTCATCAAACAGTGTGCTATCTCCAAAAATCCCGATTTTTGGATCACCCATAGCTTCCCATAAATCAATGGAGGGGGAGTTGAACTTAATCAATTGATCTTCAATCCGCTTCTTGATGGCTTCAGGATCCGAATCCAAGTTGAACCTGATGATTATTGGTTTGAGATACGCAAAAAATCTTCCCGGATACATGGATACCTTACCTACGGGAAAATCTGAAATATGTGTAGCATAGAGTTCATCAGGTTTTACAATATTGAATAGCCCGTCATCTATCATGGCTTGTGCTCCACTGAAGACCCGTACAACTGGTGTTTCTTCCGCGGGTTGAAATATAAAAACAACGTTCCCTTTCAGCCGATGACGAATACTGCTTAGAACATTTGCCATTCCCAATCCAATCGTTGTGTGAACATCATGTCCGCAACCGTGTCTAACACCTTCCACTTTGGAGGCAAATTCCACTACGTCTGGAAATTCGGAAGAGATTGCATCCATGTCCGCTCTCCATGCGATGGTTTTCCTTTCTTCAGTGCCGTGTAATATAGCCACAACTCCAGTTCCTCCAATATTTCTGTGTACTTCCAAACCGAGAGATTCTAAATATTTAGCTACCAGATTGGAGGTTCTAAACTCCTTAAAGAACATTTCGGGATGCTGGTGAATATCTCTTCTTACTGCCACCAAACTATCAAAAATTTCATCTGTTCTATTCTGAACTAATTGATGAATTTGTTCCTTATCTTGACAATTGGCCAAGAGGATAATAATACTGGCCAAGACTAATAGTCGAGTTGGGAAATATTTTGTCATCAATCAATTTGATTTGCATTTAATATCATCTAACGTGTGGATATAGATCATATAATCTATATATCTTCTATATGTGGAACTAGAATTCATCCTTTATTCGAATATTATGCATTTGTAAATTATTCGTTTTATAGGGCTTTTCAAATCGATGATATGATAATGATTTATTCATTAGGCTTTTTTCCTTATGAAATTGTCCGCACCATACCACGACAGTTGTAGCAGTTGTTCGTTGTACTTTTCTTATTTCATACTAATAAGACAAGTTGTAAAGCAAGAAACATCTAAATTTTAAATCAAAAGCCTATCCTCCTTTGCGATAAGTAGCGGCATAACCTAAATCTTCTCTCTTAATGACTAACTCAGCTTCACTTGGGGAATTAATTTTACATACGACACAGAACCCGGTATAACAAAAATAGATGCTTTATGATGTGCTAATTTAAAATCAATACCAACACCTAAATAACTTTCATCAATTAAATGCAATGCACCTTCTTCATTGCTTATTTTTATTTCTTTAGTCCAACTTTCATTCCAGTTATTTACCTGAAGAGCTAGTAAAATACCAATCATAACCAGCACAATCTCACCAATGGCATAGAGTAGGTATTTCCTAAACTTGTTCTCTGAGAGTAGTCGTTTTCTAATGTGCCTGAAGAATTTTATCATTCGCGGGTCATTTCATTTAATTCAAGGTCGATTTTTGCCAAAATCTTATCTTGTTGGGCTTTAACACCTTTTTCTGTCCAATGTAGAAGTAAAGCAACTTCTTTGGTAATAAAAACAAATGAGTTTTCGTTCTTTAAATTGTTGAAAATGGCATCGGTGTTTGCCTCAAAAGTACTGTCATGTTTTGGGTCAAATTCAAACATTGGATAGTTCTCAGATAGAATAGGTAATATGTTTTTGTTGTACAGTTCATCCTGACTCTCATAGAGATCATTATATTTATTAATTGCAGTACCCCAATAACGGATGGCATCTTTAACAGAATCATTTTGAATTAAATTGATTTTTCCTGAAGAGATGACCGCTTCGATAATATTCTTTATGGGCTCATATTTCCAGTCCGATCCCAAATCTGAAACTAAGGCTTTTAAAGAATCTGCGCTGATTTTTTTAGTTGAATCAAACCCATCTTTAAAACCATCGACTGCGTTTAGCCTTCTACGTTGAAACTCGATACTTGTATCGATTAAGTCATTGTTCGTTTCAAATTCATGTTTTAATTGCAACAGAATTTTATGGGCTTCTTTTTGGTTTTTGCTTTCCTCATTCCAGTCGTTGATTTGCAATGCCAACAAAATACCTATAACTACTAATACTATTTCACCAACAGCGTACAATAGGTATTTGCTGAACTTGTTTTCAGATAGTAGGCGTTGGCGAATGCGGCGAAAGAATTTTATCATTTACTATTCGTTTTCTGATAATTCCAAATTTATAAAGCGTAAAATATCATTATGATCCTCCTGTAAGGCATTGCACCAATCCAAAATAAACTGCTGTTGTAAAAGTATAGATCTAACAATATTCTCATTTTTTAGACTTGAAAAAATAACAGCAGGGTCGCCTTCAAAATTGCTAATACTTCGTGTAGAATCAAGATTCCTAAGGGGAAAGTTCTCATTTACATCAACCCACATTTCATCCTTTAGTTTCCCCAAGCTCGAATGAAGCTCATTGTATTTCTTGAGTGCATACATCCAGTTATTTAGATTATCAGTGAGCGAATCATTATTTATAAGTGCAATTTTACTCGTGGCCAAGGCGGAAGCTGTAATGCTTTGACGTGGTTCAAACTTCCAATCGTCAAAAAGGTGTATTATTAGGTTTGCAATGGTGTCAGTTGGCCCTTTATGATTGGGGTCGAAAAGGGCTTCGACTTTTACTGCGGCTTGAGCTTGCTGTTCGTGATAATGAATGGAAGCGTCAAGTTCGGTCGTGTTTATTTCGAACTCTGCTTGTAATTTTTTGAGAATTTTTATTGATTCCGCCCTGTCTTTCCTTCCCTCATTCCAATTATTGATGCTTAAGGCTATCAAAATACCGATGACCACTAACACAATTTCGCCAATGGCATAAAAAAGATACTTTGAGAATTTATTCTCGGAAAGTAGTTTTTGGCGAATTTTACGAAAGAATTTTATCATTTTTCAATTAAGTTCTTTATTAATCATTTTAATTAACCTTTCTATCTCCGCATTAGTTTCATTTCTAAATGTCATTTGTATTTGATTGTAATTTCGAGTCGAAATTAGCATTTCGTGAAATTCATTATTCTCTAATAAGGAGGGATAATTGATTGGTGTAGCATTTTCATGCCAGACGAAATTGCGGAAATGTTTCTTGTAGAAGTCACGGAATTTATTAGAATTGTCATATGCCAGTTCATTTTTCTGAAACTTAATAAGCTCGTAGTGGAAGGCATATAACTTTTGGTAGTTTTCACGTAAACTATCGTTAGAAATAATATCAAAACCTATAATCTTTAAATTGTCATAAGCAGTCGTATTTGGCATATGCCTCGTGTATGCCGGTATCCATGCAAAATAGTAGTCCAGACTGTCGTTATAGGGTTTACTTCGTTCTAAGTAATCCAACACAATGTTTGTTGACCTCATTGCATTTTCAAGAACGAGAATTGGGTAGTCTTGTTTTAAATCCCGCTCCAAATTGCGTTTCATTTGAAGTAGTATGTCTCTTTCTTGTGATTTTCTTTTATTTCCCTCATTCCAGTTGTTGATGGACAGTGCAATCAGAATTCCGATAACGACCAAAATAATTTCACCGATAGCATAAAGCAGGTATTTACTGAATTTATTTTCAGACAATAGTTTTTGCCGGATTTTACGGAAGAATTTTATCATGTGAAGTATTGGTAGGCGGTTGTTAACACAAGTTACAGATTTATCCCTTATTTTATTGCTAAATAATAAAATACGTTTATTGGAAGCTGATGTTCTAATCCCAAACACTCTTGTATACCTAGAAAGTCTTGTGTTTAAGTTTCAATCCAATATGTTAAGAAGGATTCTACTTATAATCAAATTGTGGATAAAGTGTCCCGTACCATCGCTGACCTTGAAAATAGCCAAGAAGTGACTGGCGATCATATCGGAGAGGCTATTCAATACCGTAGTTTGGATATAGAAGGTTGGTTAGGGTGAATTTAGACCAGCTCATTAGATAGAACTACGGATGTTGTATGTGTAGGAAGAAAATGGACACTAAGGGTAGTATTCCTAGTGTTGTTCTTGCTATTCCAGATTCAACCTAAATAGATCTATGTTTATTTGATTTATCGAGTCCTACGAAAGGGCCGTTTTACTGTCCATTCGAACGAAAGTTAAAACCTTTGGTCTGGCTTGATCCAATTGTGGTCCTTTTTAATAGTTTCGTTAATTGACGGTTTATGAGACTAAATTATGGAAGTGCAATATTCCGAAGATGGCGCACCCCTACCAAGGTAAATAACTTCAAAAGCTACTTCAAGATATAATAACTAGGATGTTTCAAAATCCCGATATTTACACCTTTGATTAGTTTTCAGCTAGTTTCATGTGATATTCCAAAAAAAAACAAAAAGCTGAAAATCAAACGATTAACAGCTTTGTGCAACTACATGAAAATGTAAAGTCGGGATGACAGGATTTGAACCTGCGACCACACGGCCCCCAGCCGTGTGCGCTACCGGACTGCGCTACATCCCGAAATTGGTCTGCAAAAATATAAAACTTTACTAGAATTGACCCACAAAAATTTGTTCTTATTTTATAACCATCAAATTACAACTACCATAAAAAACTCTTAACTTGTTGATTATTAATCATGCGAAGTGGTAAAACCATGAAAAACTATACGAGAAGAAGGGTTGTTCAAACCATCGGTGCAGCTGCTGCCGGAGCACTTATCTGCCCCACCCTAGCATTTGACAAGCCAAGCGAAATAAGAACGCGTAAAATTAAATCTTCAGGAGAAGATTTACCTATTGTAGGCTTGGGAACCTGGCAGTCATTCGATGCCCAAAATAATACCGAACTCAGAAAACAACTCACTGAAGTTTTAGTAAAAATGAATGCCAACGGTGGTAGCGTTATCGATAGCTCACCTATGTACGGTTCTTCAGAAAAAGTCGTCGGTGACCTCACATCGCAACTAAAAACCAAAGATTCTTTTTTCTATGCCACTAAAGTATGGACATCAGGCAAACAGGAGGGCATTGACCAAATGAACCAATCGATGCAAAAAATGCAGCGGAGTACGATGGATTTGATTCAAATACACAACTTGGTGGATTGGAAAACCCATATGGCCACCTTAAAAGATATGAAAAACAAGGGCCTGATTAGATATTGGGGCATTACCCATTATACCGACAGTTCCCATGATTCATTGGCTAAAATTATCAAAGATGAAAAACCAGACTTTGCCCAATTCAATTACTCGATACGCGGCCGTCATGCAGAGAAGTTCTTACTAAACACTGCTAAAGAAAATAGTACCGCGGTAATCATTAATAGTCCTTTTGAAAGTGGTTCGCTTTTTCGTGCTACCAAGGGCAAGAAACTCCCCGAATGGTGCGCAGATTTGGACATCAGCTCTTGGGCTCAATATTTTCTTAAATATATTCTTGGCGAAGAAGCTGTGAATTGTGTTATACCCGGAACTTCAAAACCTCACCACGTGGTTGATAATAT
Organism: Flavobacteriaceae bacterium MAR_2009_75; assembly: GCA_002813285.1. Classification (NCBI taxonomy): domain Bacteria; kingdom Pseudomonadati; phylum Bacteroidota; class Flavobacteriia; order Flavobacteriales; family Flavobacteriaceae; species Flavobacteriaceae bacterium MAR_2009_75. The sequence continues at coordinate 4,157,730 of PHTZ01000001.1, read as the reverse complement.
GATGGCCGGTCACGGTAGGTTACCCGATGCCAAAGAGCGAGCGAAAATGGTGAATTATCTGAACAATCTTTAAGCGCTATTCAAGACTTTCCATCCATTCGAAAAGTCTTTCCGTCCAACTTCTGAGATGAAGGTCTTCACGAGCAAGAGAAAACCCATGCCCCCCTTTCGGGTAAATATGCATGGTTGCAGAAACCCCTTTATCTTTTAAGGCTTGAAAGAAAAGAAGACTATTTTCGACCGGTACCGCTTTATCGTCCGTCGCATGAATCAATAAGGTCGGCGGCGTATCTGTAGTTACTTGTAATTCGTTCGAAAAATGCCTTTCTAAATCGGAATTGGACTTTTCTCCTAACAAATTTTTTTCTGAGCCCGAATGTTTGGTTGTTTGTGTAAAGGTTATTACGGGGTAAACCAAATTCATAAAGTCGGGTCTGGCACTTAATTTATCGATATCATCGATAGCATCATAGACTTTCTCGTTGTAATGAGTACCTAAGGTCGAAGCTAAGTGCCCACCAGCAGAAAAACCTATTATACCAATTTTATTTTCTAAAATATTCCAATCTTTTGCCCGGCTTCGCACCATTCGCATAGCACGCTGCGCATCGATTAGTGGAACGTTATATTTTTCCTTCTGTGAGACATCCGATGGCAAACGGTATTTTACGACGATACCGGCAATACCTTTTCCGTTTAAAAATTTAGCAATATCGGTGCCCTCCCAATCGTAGGCCAAAATACCGTACCCGCCGCCCGGAAATATAAGCATAGCCTGACCGGTAGCATTCTGCTTGGCCGGCAAATAAACTTCAATTGTAGGCTCTTGAACCTTGCTGATTCGAAGAATACCTTCCATTACATGAGTCTCTTTTTCAGCAGATGCTATGCGGTTAGGTATAGTGTCTATAGGCCATAGGGGTAAAATGGTGTCTTGCGCAAATGTGTTCATTGAAATAAGGGCTAGAAATACTAAAAGTGCTTTGTTCATTTTTAGATGAATTTATTTGTTATTCGCAAGGCCATTTGAAGTTAGCCACCTTATCATTGGAACCTGCTGCCAAATTATAATGCCACCATTCCGTTCTAATTGACCAAAAGCCATGTTTTTCCATCGTTTCCTTAAGTAATTTTCTGTTGTCCAAAATTTCTTCGGGCAAATCTGTATTATCATGGTAGGCCTTTTTTCCAAAGAAATCAAAATCGGTTCCCATATCAAGTTCTTCGCCATCTAAGGTCTCTAGCGTAATATCGGCCGCACCACCCTTGTTATGAATAGATCCTTTTTTCGGGTTCGCCACGTATTGAGGGTTGGGTACAATTTTCCACATTTTGTACTGTACCGAATTGGGTCTGTAACAATCATAAAATTTGATTCTCACCCCTTTCTCATGAAAATCAGAATTTGCTGCAATCAATGCTTTGGCCGTTTTTGCTCGAGTATAACATTCTGCACAGTCGTAAACTTTTTCCTTTAGAAAATTGTTCTCGGTGGCATATCTTAAATCGTAAGCGAAACCGTCACTGAAATCGGCCAACCGTACAAAAGTGGTGTCAGCTAGGCCTTCAAAACTTCGGAACGTTTTTTCAGGAGCGACTTTCTTGATTTTATTGGTATCTATAGGCTCTAAAACTTCAAGTTCGGTTTGTTCTTGTTCTGTTTTGTTTGGTAACTCTTTGCAAGAGAAAAAAAGAATACCGAGCACTAAAAATGCAATACTATACTTCATTAAATATGATTATGCTTCAAAATTAGGGGTCACTTCTAGCAATCAAAATTACCCAATCTTTATCTGTCTGCCCATTAAAAGCAGAAAGTTCAACACTATTCGGTTTGGTAATCTTCCAACCTTCGTTTTGTTTATCGTAAAGCATCCCCCTTTCATTGGATCATAAAATGCTATTGAGAAGGCGCCATCCGTTATTTCCAGGTCTGTTTTTTCTCCTTTAGGCAGGTACACCACATAAATTTCGTCCTTTTTAGCAAAACAAAAAGCCTTATCATTACTTAAGAGCTCATCATGGTTCTGCATCTCCCAAAAAGGAAGATGGTCTTGAAAAAATTGTACAGCATTGTTACAAATAGTCCACCATTGGTCACGTGCCCTGAAATCTTCTGCCGCCATATCGCTATTTGGGGCATCTAAACCACCAAAATACCAAGATGCTCCCGCAGCACCCGACATCATGCTGCCCCAAAGACTACTTCGCATTACCATACCGTAATTATTATTCGCTGCACTATCGGTGGTCACGCCGATATTCCAATGACCGATTTCATCGAGATAAACCACCCAAGGTCTCTTTTTTTTAGATAGGTCGACCCACTTTTTAATTTCTTGATGAACTTCGGTAGTATCGAACATCTGTATCGAGGGAATTTCAAAATTCTCATAACCCAACAAGGGTTCGAAGGTCTCTTTGATAGGGTCTAGCGGTCTACCCTCTACCCTTTCGCCTGTAACCCTGATATGATTGTGCACCGCAATGGGGTGGTCGTAAGGATCTATGCCCCGAATGAATGATGCATAATTTTTTAATTGCTCTGTAGTACGATTAGTTTCTTCTCCCAGATTCCACACCACACCCAAATGATGGCCGAACCGTGCTATAAGTTCTTTATAAAAGAGCTTTCTCTCCAAACCAAGTTCGCCTTGGTTTAAAAGTGAATCGTTCTCGGTTTCTTGGGTAAATACGTTCATGGCAATTCCCAATTCATCCATGTGGGTGAAAACTTTTTCCCATTGTGCAAGCTTGCTTACATCATAGGTCAACCGCTCTTCAGGCCCCGTCCACGGCCAAACATTATCTCCATCACCGTTCACGTTCATCACCATAAAATAGAGACTGTTCATTCCTTTTGCCGCCAAATAATTTAGTGCTCCATTTATAGCTTTTCCCTGGTCCCCTTTCCATGTGGCTTCGTTGTCTTCCCAAATGGCCGTACTGTCTTTCCAATCCTCAAGATGAGGCATGTACTCATGCAACCCCTCTTTCAAAGAAGGTGTTTCAACACCACCATTATCATAGGTACCGTCAAATTCGTGATAGGCCAAAAAAGTTTCAGGGCTACCCACACCATTCTTTAAGAATGCTTTTTTAGTTTCGCTTTCCTCTAAATAACGACTCCGGTTATAGGCCAACTTTCCGGTCTTATAAAATCCGGTGGCCAAACTGTCAACAGGCAAAATTTCAAAGCTGCCCGTAATGTTCCAAATTTTCCCATTTTTTTTTGGGACTGTAAATTGCTTTAAGGCAATATCTTTACCCTCCATAAGAAAAGCTTCAAACTCCCAAACTCCTTTTCTATCAGGTGAGAACTTTACCTCCCATTTGTTTCCGCTTTCGGCACTTGTATCTGCAGCATCGCCGTCAGCGGCAAAGTAACCGTGAACAGTATAGTTGGCAACTTCATTCTTGAAATTGACCAGTAAACTGTAATCTAGAAATGGGTTCAAACTATCTTTTTCAGAAGCTGACGGACCGTCGAAGGTAAATGTGATCGGCTGCCACTTCTTAAGGCTTCCTTTAATCTCATAATTTTGCTGCTCCGTCTCTTCTATGCAACCGAACATGCAAAAAATCAGCACAAGAAAAGTTACAACAAGTTTGCAAGGTCGCATTGATGGTCGTTTGTTATTGATCCCATAAGATAGGAATATTTTCTGAAGCGAAATCATAACGAACATCTGGTCTTTCAGGCAATAATCAGTATCTTGAAATCTAGCATATAGAATGTTAAAATCTGATACACAAACATATTTATAATTGCCCAACCACCGTGAATGAAGCAAAAATTTTTCAGGTAGCCAAGTCAAGAATAATACCTCTTCCTTTTATTATTTTACTTCTTTTATTTTCTTGTAAGAAAGAAAAAAAGCCTGAACAGATTTCTGAAACTAGAGACGATAAAAGACCCAATATCGTTCTAATTGTTGCCGATGACCAAGGATGGGGCGATTTATCAAGTAACGGAAATACTAATTTAAATACTCCGCACATCGATGCCCTGGCCAAATATGGTGTCGCATTTGAAAACTTTTATGTACAACCTGTTTGCTCACCGACCCGGGCCGAACTACTCACGGGCAGGTATTTCACAAGAACTGGGGTCTACAGCACCTCTGCTGGTGGTGAACGTATGAACTATGATGAAACGACCCTAGCAGAAATACTCAAAGAATCAGGATATAAGACCGCCATCTGCGGAAAATGGCATAATGGTATGCAACCCCCATACCACCCTAATTCACAAGGTTTTGATGATTTCTACGGATTTGCCTCTGGGCACTGGGGAAACTATTTCAGTCCGATGTTGGAACATAATGGTGAAATTGTTCAGGGCCAAGGTTTTCTTGTAGATGACCTAACCGATCATGCTTTGAATTTTATAGAAGAATCAAAATCAGAACCGTTCTTTTTATACCTGCCATTCAACACCCCGCATAGCCCGATGCAAGTACCTGACGAATATTGGAACCTATTCGAAAATAAAAAGCTTCGAAAATTCGCTGACGTAAAAGCCAATGAAGATTTGCAATTCACCAAAGCTGCATTGGCCATGGTCGAAAACATAGATTTTAATGTGGGGCGAATAATGACGAAACTTCGAAAGCTGTATCTAGAAGATAACACCATAGTAGTTTATTTATCAGATAACGGGCCCAATAGCTTTCGATGGAACGGAGGAATGCGCGGCAGAAAAGGGTCTACGGACGAAGGTGGGGTTCGTAGCCCACTGTACATACAATGGACGAACTTTATTGAGGCCGGAACAAAAGTCGATGTTGTATCAAGTGCTATTGATATTCTGCCCACATTGGCAAAGATGGTAGATGTTTCAGCTGTGCTCTCAAAACCGATTGATGGAGAAGATCTTACCCCCTTAATTTTCAATGAAAATGCAAATTGGAAAGACCGTATTCTGTATAACCACTGGAACGGTAGAACGAGTCTTCGAACCCAAGACTATCGTTTAGATGCTGAAAATCGGTTGTACAACATTAAAAAAGACCGGTCTCAGAAAATAGATGTTTCAGTACAATTTCCCGAACTGGTCGATTCATTGGTCAGATCCAAAGAAAAATGGCTTGAGACAGTTCAACCGTTAAGCCCTGGAACCGACCATCGGCCTTTTACCTTGGGGCATCCGAATTATAAGCATACCCAACTTCCTGCCCGTGATGCTGTGGCGCATGGCGAAATAGAACGGAGTAACCAATACCCTAACGATAGTTTTTTTACCAATTGGACCAGCCTTCGAGACTCCATCACCTGGGATGTTGATGTTTTAGAAGGAGGTCAATTCGAGGTGAATCTGTATTACACTTGTGAGGAAAGTGACATAGGTTCAATTGTAGAACTCAGTTTGGGAAACAGTAGAATTGCGAATCGAATAAGCGAACCTAATAGTTCTGACTTACATGGAATGGAAAATGACCGTGTACCCCGTATGGAATCTTATGTAAAAGATTTCAAACCCATGAAATTAGGTAATATCATCTTAAAAAAAGGCAAGGGTACGCTAACCTTAAAAGCGACCGAAATACCCGGAAATCAAGTAGCCGACTTTCGATTGTTACATTTTAAACGTATGAACTAATCTGCACTATACTGTAATAGTTCACTATCAATATAACCGATTCTTTCGGCTTTTGCTTCAAAAGTCACATCTTTTGAAATAGGTTGAGAGTAGATATTCCATATAGAATCTTGGGGTTGCTTCCAGACTATACTCGCATCAGATTTAGAAGATATCAGTTCAATGCCAGATTGCGATTCTTGCATATGTATCGGTTTCAACTTGGGCTGCTGCCCATTTACAAACCATTTTTCCATTAACTGTCTTTCCGGTATTTTTCCCAAATCATTGGTATCGTCCATCCAATCTTTCAAAAGCTGACGATATTTGGCCAATGTGTCTTGCATTTTTGGGTTGTCGGCCAAGTTATTCAACTCATAAGGGTCTTCTTGTAAATCATAAAACTCTTCGACAGGCTTAGTGGGGTGCAACCACTTCGACTGCTCTTCGTTCAAATTACCCGAAGCATATTGTCTACGTAATTCTCGCATCATAGGCATTTGTGCTCTATAAATTAAGGGCATCGCATGACTAATTTCGGTATTGAAGCTCTTTATGTATTTATATCTTGGTGAGCGTACCGCACGTAGGCGATCGTAAATTTCGTCAAAGCGGTCTGAAGTATGGTAGGTATAATTTGGTTTTTTATGAGCCTCAAATGTACCGAACTGAGCAGTACCCTGCATTACCTTGGGCGGTTCGATACCTGCCAATGATAAAACCGTCGGAGCATAATCTATAAAACTGATCTGTCGTTCATCGCGAGTACCTGCTTTTTCGTTTTGAGCAAATTTAATCACTAAGGGCACTTTTACTCCAGTATCGTATAAAGCTCTTTTATGTCTAGGGAACGGACCGCCATGATCAGCATAGAAAAATATGATACTATTCTCGTACAGACCATCTTCTTTTAGTTCATCAATTACCTTTCCTATTTGATTATCCAATCTTTTAAGGTTGCTATAGTTCACCGCCAAATCGTGGCGAATGGTATCATTATCAGGAAAATATGGAGGCACCTGAACATCTTTCGGATTTACAAAAAGAGAATCTTTACCCCTTTGCCATATTTGTGATTCGTGGCACACCGAGAAATTGAATACCGAGAAAAATGGCTGACCATCTTCTCGTTTTCGAAAATGTCTGTTTTTGCTGCTTTCGTCCCAAGCGCCTTCGGTTTTTGCAAAATTATAATCTTCTTTAGGGCCATTGGCGGTATAGTATCCTTCTTTTCGAAGGTATTCGGTGAACATTTTAACCCCATCGGGCACGATAGGCGAATAGCTGGGCAGACTGTCTAATAATGGTTCGCTTATTTTGCGCCATGCCGTATGTGTTCTCATATTATGCGTACCCAATGTCGAGGGATACATACCGGTGATCAGTGAACTTCGAGACGGTGCACAAACTGGAACGGGAGCGACCGCATTATCAAAAGTGACCCCATCAATAACCAAACTTTCTATGTTTGGCAATGAAATCGTACTATCGCCATACATAGGAAACCATTCTGGTGATTGGTCTTCCGCAACCAACCAAATAATATTGGGCTGGTCTTTTAGACTTGATTTTTCTTGGCTTTTTTCAACATCTTTACAGCAAATAAAAAATAATGGTATCGCTGTAAATACCAATAGGTTTTTAATCTTCATTTTAGGTTGAGTTGTATAGTCTATAAATATACTAGAATATACCTTTAAAATAAGAAAAATCCCCCATTATCAAGTAATGAGGGATTCTTTATATTTTGAAAATTCTTTATCTACTCTAGGCTCTTCAAATACTCTAAACTTTCCGGTACCTGTTCAACTACCCGAGAAGACTCATCTTCAATGAACATATACTCAATACCCAACTTTTTAGCTTCCGCCACAGTGCCTGCAATATCTACTTGACCTTGACCGAGCACTACATTGGTCTCTACATCTTCATGACCTGTATTGTTGCCCTCCACTCCGTTTTGCATATCTTTCAAATGCATTAAAGTGAACTTTTTCGGATATTTTTTCATGAGCGCCAAAGGATCGGCACCGCCATGGTGCGCCCAATACACATCTAATTCAAAAGTAAAATGCTTGGCATTCTTAGCCATATAATCGAAAAGCGTTCCATCTTTATAGGGTCTAAACTCATAACCATGGGCGTGGTACGCCAAGGTAATACCGTGTTTTTTTAATTCCTTTCCCGATGTATTGAACACTTTTGTGGCATGTTGGGTTTCTTCTAGATCCCATTTATTGTCATCATGGGGTACCCATGCACACATCACGTATTTGGCGCCAAAAGCTTTTGCATTATCGATAACCTTCTGCACATCGTTCTCTAAGTCTTCAAAGCCGGCCCCTACGCTCACCACATCAAGGTCGTTTTCTTTGAGCAGGTTTTTAAATTCATCCATAGAGAGTCCATATGTTCCGCCTCCCTCGATTTTAGTAATTCCCCAACCATTAATAATCTTCAAGGTACCGGGAACATCTTCTTTAAACTCGTTTCGCAGACTGTACAACTGTAAGCCCACTTCTTGTGCTTGTATAGCAATTGTGCACATCAAAACCATTGCTATCGTAAGTACTTTTTTCATATTGTGTTTGTTTTAAAGGATAATTAGTATTTAAAATACAACACCTCCTAATTCATTAAGAGGTGTTGGAATTGTGCTCAATCTAATCTTGTTCTAGGTCAAAAGATTACCTTCTTCGTCCCATACTGCAATTTCATTACGTTTGCTCTGGTCTACACATTTGGCTATCCACTCGGGATCATATTCGACTCCGTGTTTTTTAAGCACATCATCTGGCACGCCGTCCCAGACATTGGGTGAATTTCCTTTATAGCCTAAATCAGCTATACCCACTTTAGAAGTATAGTACCCCGTCACGACCAAATTACGCATCAATGCAAAGAACTGAATCTCCAAAGGCTGGTCATCTAGGGAGACCTCCATATCTTGATTACAGATTTGATCAAGAATCTCTTTCTGCTGCTCAAGGCTGGCCGACTTGAATTCTACTTCATAATCGGTATTAGATTTATGATCCAGCCACATTAAGCCGCCCAAAAGGGTGTTTTGCATTTGAGGCATATCTTTACCGATAAATTCGATAAATTCTGGCACATCAGCTTCCAACGGACCGCCATGTGGTTCTTTCGGGGGGAGGATTACCGTGCTCAACACTGCAATAGTTTCCATTTCATGCTCGTTGAACAGCTGTTCCTCTTTCAGTTTTGCATCTCGCTCGGCCTCTTGGGGCGTTCGACCATAATATTTTTTATCAGTAGTCGCTACGGTTTCTGGAGCGGCGGTCTCACCTCCTTCGGTCTTACATCCATGAAAGGCAAGAGCAGAAGCACCTGCACCGAGAATCATCGTTTGTATACTCTTTCTTCTGTCCATCATTAAATGTTTTGTTGTTTCAATTGTTCAATAATATAGTCAGACGCCCTCCATGACAAGGCTAAGATGGTCCAAGTACAGTTCTTATCCGCTTGTGAAACAAACGGGCCCGCATCAACGATAAAAACGTTGTCAACATCGTGCAATTGATTGAATTTATTGGTTACAGAAGTTTTCGGGTCGTTGCCCATACGTGTCGTACCTACTTCATGAATAATTTCACCTGGCGCATGAAGCCCGTAGTCTCTATCTTTTCCTGGTTTGTTCAAATAAGTTCCGCCCATATTATGCGTAATCTCTTCGAATGTATCTTGCATATGCTTGGCCTGACGTACTTCTATATCTGACCATTTATAGTTAAATTTCAAAACAGGAATACCATAATCATCAACAGTGGTTTCGTCTATCTCGCAATAATTCTCTTTTCTTGCCAAACCTTCACCTCTACCACCGAAACCGATTATGGCACCGTAGTATCTCTTCACCTCATCACGTAATTTATCACCATATCCGCCAGTTGGCAATCCTAATAATTTATTGAAATTGTCTTGATCAAAACCGAACCCATAATTTGGTTGGCTCATACCGCCCCAAACTTCAATATGGTAACCTCGTGGAAAATCTAATTTACTATGGTCGCCCCACCAAGGTGAATAAACGTGCATACCACCTACGCCATCTTCATTATAGGTCACATCTCTATTCATTAAATCGGGTACGAAGGCCGCACCACTACTTCCTGTAGAGTCATGCAGATATTTACCGACCAAATCGCTGCTATTACCCAAACCGTTAGGGTGTTGCTTACTTTTCGAGTTCAGAAGAATACGTGCCGAAGAACATGCTGACGCTGCCAGAACGACTACCTTGCCCTTAAGCTTGTATTCTTTTCTATCATCTTTACTGATGTATGAAACTCCAGTAGCTTTTCCTTCTTCATTGGTAGTTATTTCGCGCACCATAGAGTTTACGAATAATTTAACCCTACCCCCACTTTTCTGTGCTGGAAAAATTAAACAGCTACCTGCCGAGAAATCTGCATAGACCTGACATGAGCGACCACACTGACCACAATAAAAGCATACGCCACGTTCGTTATTGATTCGTTTGGTAAGCATTGAAAGTCGACCAGGTATTACAGGTATTCCGGACTTCTTTGCTCCCTTGATATAAAACAGTTCGTGTAACCGAGGTTTTGGGGGAGGAAGAAAAAAACCATCAGGATCGTTCTCTCGGCCTTCATTGGTACCGAAAACACCGATAAGCTTATCTACTTTATCGTAATAAGGCTTTACATCATCATACCCTATCGGCCAATCTTCACCATGGCCATCACGGGTTTTTCCTTTAAAATCTTTTGGTCCGAAACGTAATGAGATACGGCCCCAGTGGTTGGTACGGCCACCAAGCATTCTTGCACGCCACCATTTGAAGGTGGTTCCTTCTTCATGGGTATAAGGCTCACCATCAACTTCCCAATCACCCCACGACTGGTCCCACTCTCCAAAAGCACGAGTAGTTCCCGCACCTCTTCGGGGAGATTCATATGGCCATTTTAATTGAGTCATTGTTTGAGGATCGGCAGGATCGAAAAACGGACCGGCTTCGACTACCGCTACATTATACCCGGCATCAGCTAATTGTTTGGTTGCCATACCACCACCGGCGCCGGAACCGACAATGATAACATCATATACTTCAGATGATTCCTTAATCTGCATAGTTAGTTTAGTTTTAATTAGCCCACAATTTAAAAATTAAAAATGATATTTATACAGTTTGAGACATGTGATATAGCATATTGGCACAATATGTATTAGAATAGAACAAAAAAGTATCGGCTAGAAATCAGCCATCTGCTCAATTGCCTGTTGTACGGTACTCACAGGTAGTTTGCATGTAGTGTTTTGACATACATAAATGTAAGTATCACCCTCTACATAGCGGTCTTTAAATAGTGGAAGTTCACTACTAATAGCACTACCGACCACCAATGTATTCGGAAGGTGTTTTTCGTTTAAACTAGCTACCAATGAGTTTGAGGCATCACCTACCACCGCAACCTCAAAATAAGGGAAGATATTTTGTAGTAACAATGCATTCCATTTTGAATAGCTCGAAGCACTTTCTTCAATCATCGGAACCATGGCCGAAAGCATTTTCTTTGATTTTTCGGTGTAATTCGTATTGTAGTCGATATGCCCTAATTCAAATAAATTATGGGCCATCACAGCATTTGGTGATGGAAGCACTCCGTCATCGGTCTTAATAATTTTAGCAATAAGCTCATCACCTTCGTTGTAGCGGTACATTCCCGAAGCCTCGTCGCCAAACCTGATTTCTACCAACTCGGTCAATTTTCTTGCAAAATCAAGATATTCCGTTTTAAAGGTGGCGGTATACAACTGAAGTGCGGCCTGAGCCAAAAATGAGTAATCCTCTAAAAAACCCTCTTTCTGTTGGCTTCTCAGTTTATAAGTATGAACAAGAAATTCATTGCGGTACGAATTCTGTTCTAAGTATTTAAATATACTTTCGGCTTCCGATAGAAATGACTTTTGACCGAATGCCTTATAAGCATCTACCAGCCCAGTGATGAGTAAAGCGTTCCATGAAGTAATGATTTTATCGTCAGTGCTCGGTCGGGTTCTTTTTGCTCTGGCTTTCATTAATTTCTTTTTCCATTCAGATTTAGCGGCATTCAATACATTACCAGTTATTTTATTTTGCGCTATAAAATCTGAGTCGCTCATGGTTCTACGTAAGACATGATTTCCATCTTCCCATACCGTGTCATCAGCAATGTCATAATATGAACCAAATAAATTAAAACCATCCCCTAAAATTGTTTTTAATTCTTCTTGCTTCCACACATAGAACTTACCTTCTTCCCCTTCGCTATCGGCATTTAATGCCGCATAATAGCCCCCACCATCATTTTTCATTTCATTTTTCAAAAAATCGATAGTCTTCCAGACTACATTTTTATATTCTATCTTCTTGAAAATTGTATAAGCCTTAGAATACAGGCTTAAGGCCTGTGCATTGTCGTAGAGCATTTTTTCAAAGTGTGGAACTTTCCACTCTGAATCTACACTATAGCGGTAAAATCCTCCTCCTATATGATCATTGATGCCCCCAAGGCCATTTGATCTAAAGAGTTTTCTACATGGGCCTTTGCTTGCTCATCCCCTGAAAGGGCGGCATAATCAAGTAAAAAGCTAAGATTAGACGGAATCATAAACTTTTGAGAACCCGAATCCCCGCCTTTTTCGAGATCCCAATTAGCTCTCCATTTTTCCACACTATGGTTCAATGCTTCTTTGGAAAGAAGGGAAAAATCACTAGATGGTTGTATGAGATTTGTTTCTGCTATTCCGCCAGCGACCATATCGGCATATTCGGCTGCTTTATCGGGGTCATTCTTGTAGAGATCGTTAATTTTAGTCAAGACCTGCGTCCACTGCTCTTTGGTGTGATACGTGCCCCCATATAAAGGTTTTCCGTTTGGTAAAGTAATAACATTTAAAGGCCAACCCCCATTACCTGAAATCAATTGAAGAGCCGTCATGTAAATCTGATCGACATCAGGGCGTTCTTCACGGTCTACCTTGATGCTTATAAAATTCTCGTTCATAACCTTGGCCACCTCTTCATCTTCAAAGGTCTCCTCTTCCATCACATGGCACCAGTGGCATGAAGAATAGCCGATACTGACCAATACCAGCTTATCCTCTTTTTTGGCATCATCCAGCGCATTTTGGCTCCATGGTCGCCAATTTACCGGGTTATGTGCATGCTGTAATAAATAGGGACTCGTCTCATCAACCAAGGCATTAGTGAATTTATGCTCCACGATTTTTTCGGATTCTTGGTTCTCTTTACATGAATAGAATGAAGTGAACACAAGAATTATAAGTAAGATGAGGCGTCTAGAACAATTAAATTGCATAGTAATTTTTATCTGTCGAAAATACAATATTTACCGACCGCAACGTCGGCAAACAGATTCATTCACTGATGAATGTGGATGCTGGAAGTCCCGCCCCATTAAACAAATTGGGTTCGGCAGTATTACTAAACGCAAATCTTACATGAATTGGCTGAGGCACATTCTTTGAAGAAACAATCACCTTGTCATTTTTTATAGTAGCTTTCGCCGGATGGTACTTTCCATCTGAACCTGCAACTTCAAAGTGGGTGAGTTTTTTTCCTCTAACAATCAAACCCTCTGCATGGTCAAAAGTTACCTCAACCCTTTTGCCAGCTATTTGATGCTTTTTAAAAAGTGGACCGTTCACCTCATCCTCATAACTCTTATATGTTTTTTTCAAAGCTAAATTGGCCAATCTCAAACCAACGTCTTGCTTGTTAGGCGGGTGAATATCATTTACCGTTGCAATATCACTTACGACCACCATACCAGAGTTTGGTATAACCTCCAATGCTTCTCGCTGAACATTTCTCAAATGGGCACCCTCTTCTGGATTGTCATATTTATAAGGCGCAATTTGTACATAGTAAAATGGAAAATTATAACCCCAAGCTTTTCGCCAAGAACCGACCATCTCTGAAAACATTTTCTTGTAATGTGCATGCCGACTAACATTCGATTCACCTTGATACCAAATTGTACCGGCAATTTTAAAAGGCGTCAAAGCATGTACCATGCCGTTATAAAGAAATGACGGTGTAACAGGACTCCAAGGAGTGTCTTCCAATTCTTTTGCCACTTCTCTCAAATCATCATTTTCATCAAAAACAGATTTCGTGGCCCATACTTCGGCTGGTGAGCCGCCCCAAGCATTATCAATAAGACCTACGGGAATATTAAGCTCTTCTTGCAACCTTCGTGCAAAAAAATAGGCGACCGCACTAAAATCTTTCATGGTTTCCGGAGTACATTCATCCCACCTTCCAGGAAGGTTTTCTTGAGGATATTCCGAAGTTCTACGGGGTACCGTAAAAAATCGAATGTTAGGGTAATTGGCAGTTTTTATTTCTTGCTCTGCATTATCGATACCCGCTGCAGTAGTTGCGCTCCACTGCATATTCGACTGACCAGAGCATACCCACACTTCTCCAATCAAAACATTTTTTAAAACCACTTCATTCTCGTCACCTTTAATGGTAATGGTATAAGGGCCTCCTGCTTCGGGAGTGGAAACTTCAATTTCCCATTTTGCAGCAATAGACGTTTCAACTTGATATTCTTTTGAATTCCAGCTGGTCGTAATTTGCACTTTCTCACCCGTATTTGCCCAGCCCCAAAGCTTTACGTTTTCATTGCGTTGTAATACCATTCCGTCTGACAAGACGTTCGGCAAAGTTACCTCTGCAATAGTAAGTTGGGTCGAAAAAACAAATAATAAGGTCAATAAAAATTGGTGGAGCTTCATGATGGTATGAAATAATTTTAGTTTAAATATATAGATTTTATCCCTATTAATTAGGTCACCTCTATTTGATTAGATTTAGATATCTTTAGAATCAACTTAAACTTACTTTTAGAATGCCAAGCAAGAACATATACATTAACCGACGTAATTTTTTAAAAGGAACATCTGCTGCAATAGCATTAACTTCATTCGGTTCATACGGAATTGATCTAATGCATCGTGAAAAGCCGCTGAGAGTAGGGCTTATAGGCACTGGATGGTATGGTAAAAGCGACCTATTCCGTTTAATGCAGGTCGCCAATGTTGACGTAGTGTCGCTCTGTGATGTCGATAAGAAAATGCTTGCTGAAGCTGCAGAACTGGTCAGTCAACGTCAGAAGTCCGGAAAAAAGCCTAAAACTTTTTCTGACTACAAGAAAATGCTTTTCGAAAAAGACTTGGATATTGTTCTTATAGGCTCACCCGACCACTGGCATGCGCTACAGGGCATTGAGGCCATGAAGGCAGGTGCACACGTCTACCTTCAGAAACCCATAAGTGTTGATGTTGTTGAGGGTGAGGCTTTAATAGTGGCCGCACAAAAGTATAACAAGGAAATACAGGTGGGTACTCAACGCAAAAGTACTCCGCACCTTGTCGAAGCCAAAAAAAACATTGTAGATGCTGGGCTTTTAGGTAAAGTTTCACATGTAGAAATTTGCTGTTATTATCACATGCGCGACACTAAAAACCGACCAGAAGCACCCATACCTGATTTTTTCGACTATGATATGTGGACAGGGCCTGCCCCCATGCGTGACTTTGACGGCTTGCCACATCGTAGATGGCGGGCTTTTATGGAGTACGGTAATGGAATCGTAGGTGATATGTGCGTGCATATGTTAGATACCGTCCGGTGGATGCTCGACCTGGGTTGGCCAAAACGAATCAGTTCAACAGGCGGTATTTATGTACAAAAAGATGCCAAGGCCAATATAACCGATACTCAAAATGCGGTATTCGAATTTGAGGAGCTAGAGTGTATTTGGAAACATAGATCATGGGGTACCCCACCAGACCCTGAATACCCTTGGGCCTTTAAAATTTATGGCGAAAAGGGAACGCTTAAAGCAAGTGTTATGCAATACGAGTTTATCCCAGTTGGAGATGGAAAAAAAATTCAAAAAGATGTCATCTATGAGCGGGAGAAATATCCTGAAGATTTAACCGAAAAAGATATTGAATTGCATGCCGCACCTGCTACAAGAGGTCATATGCTAGATTTTTTGTCCGCCATCGAAACAGGTGAAAAGCCGGTCGCCAATATTCAAGAAGGTCATATTTCTACGGCAAGCTGTATATTGGCCAATATGGCACTACAACTTCAAAGACCCTTATCTTATGACCAAGAGAAGCAAATCGTTTTAAATGACCCAGAAGCTACGAAACTTTTACAACGGAGTTATCGGGAAGGTTGGGAACACCCACTTCCTAAAATGTTTAATTGATAAAAATTTCTCGCAAAACAATATCTGCTGAATTTACAGAGTAAGAATTTATTACA
This sequence comes from Flavobacteriaceae bacterium MAR_2009_75, assembly GCA_002813285.1. Taxonomy (NCBI): domain Bacteria; kingdom Pseudomonadati; phylum Bacteroidota; class Flavobacteriia; order Flavobacteriales; family Flavobacteriaceae; species Flavobacteriaceae bacterium MAR_2009_75. The sequence goes on along the minus strand of PHTZ01000001.1, from coordinate 4,141,813 downwards.
TTTTTATGTATCGGAGTATTATTAGTCTTACTCTCTAATCTTGTGTAAATACTTAATGAACAAAGGGACATATTTTCTATTCCTTAATTTATTTAAAATACAGAAGTCAACTTTTTTTGTTAATAATTTAATTCTTCATATTTGTGCAATTAATTTAAACAACCAATCTTCTTAGCAAATGAAAAAGTGTTTGATTACAGGTATAACAGGTCAGGATGGAGCCTATTTGGCCGAATTTTTATTGAAAAAGGGTTATCAAGTACATGGCCTAAAACGAAGATCTTCTCTTTTCAATACTGATAGAATTGATCACCTATATCAAGATCCACATGTAGAAAACCGCAATCTACATTTGCATTACGGTGATATGACCGATAGCACCAACCTTATTCGACTGATTCAGGAAATACAACCCGATGAAATCTACAACTTGGCTGCTATGAGCCATGTTGCCGTGTCGTTTGAAACTCCTGAATATACAGCAAATGCCGATGGAATCGGAACACTTAGAATTTTGGATGCCGTAAGACTTTTAGGTCTAGAAAAAAAGACTAGAATTTATCAAGCTTCAACTTCTGAACTTTATGGTAAGGTTCAAGAGGTTCCTCAGTCTGAAACTACTCCGTTTTATCCACGTAGCCCTTATGCGGTTGCGAAAATGTATGCCTATTGGATTACAGTGAACTACCGAGAAGCTTACGGTATGTATGCTTGCAACGGCATTCTTTTTAATCACGAATCTCCTATTCGAGGGGAGACTTTTGTAACCAGAAAAATTACCCGTGCCGCTTCTAAAATTGCTTTAGGCCTTCAAGACAAGGTTTACTTGGGTAACTTAGATGCCAAAAGAGATTGGGGCCATGCAAAAGACTATGTTAGAATGATGTGGATGATTCTTCAAGCTGAAGAAGCTGAAGATTGGGTAATCGCTACAGGAAAAACGACTACGGTTCGTGATTTTGTCAAAATGAGTTTTGGTGAAGCAGGAATCGAAGTGGAATTTAAAGGTGAAGGTGTTGACGAAAGAGGTTATGTAAAAGCTTGCAACAACCCTGATTACCAGTTAGAAATAGGCAGTGAAGTTGTTTCGGTAGATCCAAGATACTTTAGACCGACTGAAGTAGACTTATTGATTGGAGATCCAACTAAAGCAAACACAAAATTGGGGTGGATTCCTAAATATGAGTTGGCCGATCTGGTCAAAGACATGATGCAAAGTGATTTGAAATTGATGAAGAAAGACACTTATTTGAAAGAAGGTGGCTATCGCATCATGAACTACTTCGAATAAAAAAGATGGATAAGAGTTCCAAAATTTATATTGCCGGACATAGAGGTCTTGTAGGTAGCGCCATTTTAAAACAACTCAAGGCTCAAGGATTTTCAAATTTCGTATTGAAAACCCATTCTGAGCTTGATTTGGTCGATGCCAATGCCGTAGCTACTTTTTTCGCAAAAGAAAAACCGGATTACGTTTTCTTAGCTGCGGCCAAAGTTGGAGGCATTGTTGCAAACAATACCTATAGAGGAGATTTTATTTATGCCAATTTAATGATACAGAACAATGTAGTTCATCATAGCTATCTTAATGGGGTAAAAAAATTGTTGTTCTTGGGAAGTACATGTATTTATCCGAAGGAATGTCCGCAGCCGATGAAAGAAGATTATCTTCTGACGGACACCTTAGAGTATACCAATGAACCTTATGCAATTGCAAAAATAGCAGGAATCAAACTCTGTGAGAGCTATAATTTGCAGTACGGTACCAATTTCATTTCAGTAATGCCTACCAATCTTTACGGACCGAATGACAACTTCGATTTAGAAAAATCACACGTATTACCTGCCTTAATTCGAAAAATGCATTTAGGCAAGGCATTAGAGAACCAAGATTGGGCCACTATTCGAAAAGATTTAAACGCAAGACCCATTGAATCTGTTGATGGAAGCGCTGACGAATCGGCAATCAAGACTATGTTGGGTAAATATGGAATAGTTGCCAAAGAAAACGGAATCGCCGTAGAAATTTGGGGCAGTGGTAAACCCATGCGAGAGTTTCTTTGGTCTGAAGATATGGCTGAAGCTTGTGTTTTCATCATGCAAAACCGCAATTTTGATGACACCTATGAATCGGGTCAAAAAGAAATTCGCAATACCCATATTAATATCGGTACAGGTAAAGATGTCTCGATTAAAGAGTTGGCCGAAATGATAAAGTCTATGGTCGGTTTTGAAGGTGCCTTACAGTTCAATGCCGATAAACCAGATGGCACTATGAAAAAACTGACCGATGTTAGCAAACTACATGGGTTGGGCTGGAAACACAATATAGAACTACAAGACGGGCTGAACCAAATGTATTCTTGGTACAATAGTTAATCTTGACCAAAACCCTTTAAATAAAGAAATGCGCCAACATCAATTGGCGCATTTTTTATTAGGCGTATTTTCTGTTCTTCCGTTTACACAGTTTATTGGCTTCAGAATCGCCTTTGAATTTTTCCTTCACTGGATCCCATTCCAATGACCTACCCAGTTCATAAGCGATATTTGCAACATTACAAACTGTCGCAGAGCGATGACCTGTTTCGACATCACAAATAGTTTCACCTTGATTTCGGATAGCCGTCAACCAATCTTCGTAGTGATTGCCCCTATCGTTAAAAAGTTCTTTAGGGTCACCGCCTTCGGGCATTAATATATTGGCGGGAGTAGTTTCTAGAAAACCTCTACTTACATCCATAGAACCTTCCGTTCCAATAAAACGGACGGCCCATTTTCTACCGAAATCCTCATGTACCATTTCAATTCCGTTTTCATAGAACATCTGTAGACCGCGAACGGCATTCGGGTCTTTAGGAGGAATATAGCTTACCGGCCCTGTTCTATCCATACCCAAACACCATTGGGCGATATCGAACATATGTGCGCCCCAATCGGAGAGAATTCCACCGCCAGTCTCTTTAAAATCTCGCCAATCAGGATACTTATCTACAACCTCTGGGGCAACGGTATGGTGATAGGTCAACAATGGTGCAGGACCACACCAGAGATTCCAGTCGATTCCGGCCGGTGTAGGTTCAACAGGTAAATCATATGCTCTAGCAGGGTCGCCCACATTCACCAGAACTTTTTTGATATCGCCTAATTTACCCGAACTAACAATTTCTTGTGCTTTTTTAAATTTTTCCCAAGAGCGCTGCATACTTCCTACCTGAAGAACGGTATTATTTTTCTTTGCCGCATCCACCATCATCCTACCTTCAACAATTGTATTGGTCAAGGGTTTTTCGCAATACACATCTTTTCCGGCATTCATGGCATCAATAGATTGTATGGCATGCCAGTGGTCAGGGGTAGCTACTACGATACCGTCAATATTTTTATCTTCTAACATTTCCCCGTAATGCAAATAAGTTTTTACCCCATTGTATTCTTTAATATTTCTTTTCTCGGCATAATAGCCTTCAACTATAGTTTTAAAACGTTCCATTTTAGAAGTCCACACATCACTCCCGGCCACCACTTGCGCCTGAGTTTCACCTGTGAAACGATTGGAAAGAATACTACCTTGCTTACCCAAACCGATATAGCCTAAATTGATTCTGTCGTTTGGTGCCACGAAACCGCGCCCAAGTACATGTCGGGGTACGATGGTGACCAAACCGGCCGCTAGGGCACTATTTCGTAAAAATTTTCTTCTAGAAAGAACAGATTCTGTAGAATTACTTTTCTTTTTCGTTTTCATATTTGATTCTTTAGGGTTCTATTTGTTGAGTTTTAAAATTTCGCTACCCGCAAGTAGAAAAGCGCCTGTTCCGAAATTTTGCCAGCTATCTGCCGATGCAGGTTCGGGGCTGGCCCCTATATCTTGTACCCAACCGACCATTCCGTCTTCTTGTTGGCAGTTCTGAAGTGCATGCCAAGCTTTGGTCACGACCGGGGTGTATTCTTTTTTGTTTAAAATGCCATTATTGATTCCCCAAGTAAGTGCGTAGGTATAAAATCCGCTTCCACTGACCTCACCATGGTCATATGATTCTGGTGAAAGTAAGCTCGTGCGCCATAAACCATCAGAATGCTGTACCGATTTAATTTTTGCAGCCATTTCTTTGTACAGGTTCAAGTAAAAATCTCGATGTTCGTAATCTTCTGGCATATCTTCTAAAATCAATGCAAGACCGCCAATAACCCAACCATTTCCTCTGGACCAAAAAATCTTTTTCCCGTTTTCCTCTTTCATATCTTCAGCAGTTCCCTTCCAGAGAAATCGTATATCCCTAGCAAAAAGATGTTCCTCTTTATCATACAATAAGTCATAGGTTTCCATATAGAGTTTGTGCATCTCATCAAGGTACTTTTGTTCTCCTGTAAGCTTGGCATAAACCGTAAGTACTGGCGGAGCCATAAACAAAGCATCGCACCACCACCACAAAATTTGCTGGTCTTTGCCTTCTATACCTTCCCTCCATGGGTGTGGTCTGTACAAGTGGTCAAGTATAAATTTTTCGGTAGGTTCTAAATCTACCATGCCTTTACGAATTTCATTAGCATAGAGATAGGTATATGAGATAATGATATCATCGGCGTGATAAAAACGGTCCCAAGGTTTCCATTCGTTTTTATAACCCATTGTTTTTAAAGCTGCAGAAAAAATTGGATTTTTGGTAGACTCATGTGCTTTGGAAACTCCTACATAATAGGCTCCGTTCGTCCAGTCTGTTGGGGAAGAAGTAAAAATCGGATGTTGTTCTTGCCATTCCATAGCCTTGACCATCGAACTTTCCACATTTTTAGAATCTATTTTTTGAGCAGTCATCAAGGTTATCGATACAATCGGCAATAGCCTGAGAACGTATTTCATTAAGCGTAAAACGTGAACCATAAAATTGAGTTTTTGTATTTGAATTGATTTAGATTTTATGAAAATAAGATTTTTAAAAAGAATTGATGACCAGCTCTATATTATGCTTACCAGGATCAAATCGAATACTTTCAAAAGCGGAGTTGACCTTCTTGCCGTTATGCCGAATTACAGTATTGGCTAAAGCCTCAACCTCAAATTCCGCTACCATATTGGCGGGTATCTCAATGGTATAGGTTTGTAACCTGTTGTTAACGTGCCTATATTCTCCTTTTATCGTTCCTTTTATAGTAGGCACCTCTATGCTACTTTCTTTTAGTTTGCCCATTTGAGGATTAATTCGGGCCAACGAATAGCCCGGAGTTTTTGGAACAATTCCCCAAAGCCCTCTCGGGATGATATTTGCCGGAACAGCTCCCCAGGCATGGTTCCAATCGGCATTGGGCTTATATTTCACATCCCATGCTTCCAATGTAATCGTAGAACCAATACGGATCATATTGTACCAACTGCGATCAGAGGTCGAAGTCAATAACTCAAAAGCATAATCACCGGCCCCAGCTTCATAAAGTCCATCCATAAGATATTGCGATCCATAGACGCTACAGGCCATTCCCCTTGATTTAATATAATCGACTACGGACTTCTTCCTATTTTCTGGTACCAAACCGAATGCTAAGGGCATCATATTTGCGTGCACCGAAGAATGTGTAGAACCTTCCCCGTCAACATAAGCTCCAGTAGTATCATCAAATAACTTTTCATTGATCGCTTTCTTCGCCTTCAAAGCTCGTAATTCAAAATCGACCGCCTCTTCAGGCCTGTTCATCAGTTGTGCAAATTCGGCCATTATCAACATGTTTTTATAATAAAAACTGTTGACCACGGTATTATAAGGTTGAAAATCAAAACCATCTCTTTCTCCTGTCACATTGGGGTCGCCACCCCAATTTGCGGGAGGCCAGTCAACAATATCTCTAAAAGTTTCTTCTAAATCATCAGGGAAGCCCAATTTTTTCATAAGTTCTGGAGTCATCTTAGAAGAGGTAATCAAACCGTCTTCCCGAGCCAACTCATATAGCGTTTTATTTTTTAACTGGTCATAATACTTTTCAATCAGCTCGGTATTTCCCGTATACATATAATCAGCATAGAACATCAACGCCATGTGCTGCTGCCATTCAGTAGGCCAGGTCGGGTTTTCCATAAAATACTCTATCGTCTGGCGGGCAATGGCATATTCATTATCGGTGGTATAATGGCTCAACTGATTGAGATATGCGTCGGCCTCATAAGGTATGCGCTCTCGGTCTCCGTCTACATATAATCCATTAAAAGTCGTCGCCTTTATAGAGTATTTGCAAAGGTCCCACACTTGATTCAATATATCGTCAGAGCTAGAGAATGAACTTGAATCATCTTCCCAATAACTGTGGAAAGCCAACTGGGTAAAGTTTTCTCTGGAAATCGTTTCTTCGACCCCATCTATCTCGACATATCTAAAAGGCATCAAAGCCGGAAAGCCTTCAGGTAGTGGCAATGCCTTACCGGGCAAGGTGTTTCGCTTGTTAGTTTTTACAGGAAGTTGGTAATCGGTCTGATCGGGACTTACTGCCACTTCAATTTCTTGATACCGAATATGACTACGTTTCTCCGGAGTACGATTAATGCTTCCATTTTGCAACTGTTCACCTATTCTAAATGTCAGGGTATGCGGATTTGTAGCCTTGTAAGTGAAGTTAAGGGTAGCAAAGGCCGCTTTTCCGAAATCAAGAAAATATTCTTTAGCTCGCTTTTCGAAAATGACAGGCTGTATGCTATCTATCTGAAAACTGTTGGCTGTAGTGATAACTTCGCTTGGGTCTGAAGCTAAAGTAAATCTTTGACTTTGTGAATATTTCGTAAGCCGATTATCCTCATCCCAAATGCGAACTTTCCAGTAATAGGTCTTTCCTTTTTCCAATATATTACCGTCGTGCTCAATTTCCGTAGATTGATTGTTACGAACTTGACCGCTATTCCATACATCCCCTATATTATTATCGATATTTTCTTGTGAGGATGCGACCAATATTTGATAAGCACTTTGGGTTATAGAACCTGAAGGAACCTGCCAACCAAATTCCGGTTTTGAATCGAGAATCTCAACACCGGTAGGTTGACGAATAAATTCTACAATCAATTCAGAAGGGCCGTCAGAAAATGAATCGCTATACTTTTGAACAAGTTCACTGGTCTTCGTTCGAAAGGCTTCCAGTACATCTGCATGTTCTTGACTTTTGGCCAAGTTATCGATTTCCTGTGGGTCATTTTTTATGTGGTAAAGTTCTTCAAACGATTGGTCGTTTACGTATCTGAAATACTTCCAATCATTTGTTCGAACACCTTCACTTGGTGGAATATGATCAAATTCCCATAAGTGTTCGATTAGCACCGTATCACGAGCTAAGCTTATGGTTTCTTTTGATATCAAAGGTTTCAAACTTTTTCCCTGCCATTCCTCCGGCACTTCCAATCCCGCAAAATCAAGAATTGTTGAGGGAACGTCAACATTCATGGCCTGCTCTTTACTATCGTTCTGTTTTTTTAAACGAGGATCATACACAATTAAGGGTACCCGTACCGAGTTGTCATACAACAACCATTTACCGGCCAACTGCCGTTCCCCCAGAAAATAGCCGTTGTCGCCCATCAAAATAATTATGGTATTCTTATCGAGACCTTTCTGCTTAAGCACATCTCGTATTTTGGCAATTTCATTGTCGATGCCCGATATCATTCGGTAATACCCCTTAACACTGTGTTGGTATTTTTGCGGGGTATCGTAACGCCAATGCCAGCGTGTGCGATTAAAACCGTCTTGTACAAATTGGGGTTGAGTTTCAAAATATTTATCGTCCGCCAAATCAGGGTCGGGTATGGTCACCCCTTGCAACAACTTATCAGTTTCGGGTTGCCAGAAATACTGGTCTTTTGCTCCGTCATGTGCGTGTGGGGCGCTAAAGCTTAAAGACAAACAGAACGGCTTTTCTTTAGAAGATTCTTTAATAAAATCGATGGCCTGTTGCCCCGTATAACGTGTTAGGTGAACTGTGTCTTTACCTAACTGTTTGTAGTAGTAGCCTCTTTTGTCTTTAAAAGCATTGTTTCTGTCATACGACTCATAATCGTCGAATTGTTGCTCAAGTCCGTCATACCTTACTCCATATTTGCCATAAAACCCTGTGTGATAACCGTTTTCCTTTAAAATTCGTGGGTAGGAGGTTTCCATATATGATTCTCGAATATTACCAGTCTGAAAGTTATAATTATGGGTACGCTCATAAAGCCCCGTAAGAATGCTAGCCCTACTTGCGGCGCAAATGGGAGTGCTTACCATGGCGTTTTCGAAATAAGTGCCTTCTTTGGCTAACTTATCCATCTCAGGGGTAGAAATCAACTTATTTCCCGCGTAGCCCAAAGCATCATGCCGCTGGTCATCGGTAAGAATAAATATGATATTCGGCTTGCTATTGTCTTTAATATGTTGTGCAGAGACGACTTGATTAGAAAAATATACGATCACTAACAGTAACCCGCAAATAACCTTTTTGTGTACTCCCATTAATTCTCTTTTAAAGATCTGTTTTAAATTTAAGACCAGCTATCGAACTTAACCATTTACAGGTTTTCAGGTATCCTGTACTGTCATGGACAAGCATAATCTACGCTTCTATGGTTTTCATTTTACCCGGATAATAAAAGTAAACGAACTGTTTATTGACTGACTCCTAGCTCTAAGACTTCATTTAAGAGCAAGAAGGGTTGCCTACCCTAAGCAATGTAGAATACAGCCTATGGTCAACTATTTTGGTCAGCAAGTATGTTACTCATTTCTCTAATTTTATCTTGATGAGCACGCAAGGTTTCAATATTGGTCGTAAAAGTTCTTGTATTCATTAGATTGGGCAAAGAGATTTTTTTTGCAACAAATGATTTTGATGCTATCAGGGCGGGGTAGTTTAAAAGTAGAATAAGCATTTGAATACCCTCTGGCCTTTTGGACACAAAACCGATCTTTTGAGCAGTTCTTTCATTCAACACATAAGTAGTGCCCTTAATTTGAACATCTACTTGAATTTCATTCTTTTGAGCTAAAACTGAAAGCCCTCTTAAATATTCTGCCAAAACCAGATTTCTTCTTTTTGCTCCACTATCATTTTTAGACAGGGTAAAGTAATAGTCAAAAAGTGTACCCCCGTGTATGACTATCTGGTTGTTCTTCTCTTTTTCCGCCAATAGCAAATGTGAATAATATTTCAGCCGGCCCGATTTCACCATTGATGGTGTATCTACAAACGATGCCAAAATGCAGAGAAGCATCCAAAAGCCTAAAGGTAAAAATAGAAAGAAGTCTGAAAAATGGGATAAACAAAGGAGTAAGACTATAACCGCAACAACTAAAAAGCCTAGTTTAAAATTCACTATTTTTCTCTCTTCTCTTGTCTTCTGATAATACCTATGTTGCAAAATTAATTTGGTTTTAGAGTTTGTTTCCCATTCTGCTTTTGAAAATAGTCTTGATTGTATCTACCTCTTTTTTAAACTGCAAATCGGTTCGGGTTGCAAAATACAGAGTATTGTCAACCACCACTTCGCCCTTCCAGATTAATTTAAGTTGTTTCTCTCGCAACTCGTTTTCTACTAAAAAGTCAGGCACTACAGCCAAACCTTCATTCCCCCTTAAACTTCGAATAACCGAACCTATATTCGGTAAAATATAATTAGGTTTAAAATTCGGTCGTTTTTTAAAATTATCGAACCAAAAACGGTTAAAGTGATGCATTTCATTAGAGGCACTGTACCAAACATTACCTTTTAATACTTCTTCAAGAGCAATCATTTGCTTTGCGGATACTGATTTAGATATTTCTTCTATCTTAGTTTTGTAACCGGCCACCAAGACAACAGTTTCTTTGGAAAATGCTTCGTAATCTACCAAAGTAGTTTTATTGTTGACTTGGGGGGTAATGACCAAATCCAATAGTCCGTTATTTAAATCTTTTATCAACTCTTTATGGTTCCCGAATTTTGCCACTAGATTAAAGGAGAAATGGGCAATTTCGGGTTCCAAAATAGCTTGAAATGTTTCTGTGCACATACCGATATGTACCGAGGGCACGTACTCTTTTGAGGTTTTTTTAAAATGTTGTTCGGCCTGCGCTAATTTTTCGAGAGGGTCGATAATAAAATTGTATAGATGTTTGCCTTCTTCCGTAGGTATCATTTTTCGCGAGGTACGCTCGAAGAGTTTCCGTCCAACATAAGCTTCTAGTGCATTTAAATGAAGACTCACACCCGGCTGTGATGTATATAGCGATTGAGCCGCTTTGGTCAATGTGTTTTTATCATAAATTGCTACAAATGTGCGATACCATTCCAAGTTCACCATACTATAATTATTATTATACAAATGTATAATTTATATTATTTTTGTAATAGTTAAATCTGTTATAGTTTTGTGCCGAAATCAATTATAAGTAGTATGAAAAATATTTTTATTTTAAATGGCGGCCATCAATTTGCACATTCCCCAGGCAGGTTCAATAAAACCTTATTAGAGTCGGATTTAATATATTTTAAAAATAAAGGTTATGAAGTAAAAACTACACATGTTAGTGAAACATATGACCCCACTGAAGAGGTCGAAAAATTAAAATGGGCAGATTTAATTATTTACCACACCCCTATTTGGTGGTTTCAATTGCCCTTTAAATTTAAAGAATATCTCGATAAGATTTTAACAGAAGGTCATGATAAGGGTATTTATGACAACGATGGAAGAAGCCGAAGCAACCCTGCTATCAATTACGGTACAGGCGGAAAACTTCAGGGAAAAAAGTATATTCTAACCACAAGCTGGAACGCTCCGAAAGAAGCTTTCGAGTGGAAGGGTGAATTCTTCGACCAAACCAGTGTCGATGCTGGCCCTTTATTCGGATTTCATAAAATGAACCAATTTATCGGACTAGAATCTCTAGCCACTCTACATTTTCATGACATAGAAAAAAATGCAGACGTACCTACTGAATTAAGCAGATATACTAAGTTTTTAGACCAGTATTTTAAGGTTGAGACAATTGAAGTATAAAAAGATGATTTAGAATTAGAGTGCTTCAATTGGTCTGATTATGACAAAAATTTAATAAAATTCAGTGGTTACTCTTTCAATTTTATTGGCCCATGTATTTTCCATGGCTCTGTCATAAGCCTTTCTCGCAGCTTTCTTTCTAAATTCTGGGTTATTGTACATAAACTCAATGGCATTACCGATATCTTTGGCCGTGCCATCGGTTGTAGTAGGGTCTATTTTTATACCGCATTCATCAGTAACTATGGTACGCATACCGCTGATATTCATAGTAATAATCGGCAATCCGAAGCCCATGGCCTCAGTAGCTTGAAGGCCTGCCGTATCTCTAAGCGGGCAAAATAACATTACATCGGCTCTTTCATACTCTTCGTGCATCTGCGAATAAGGCACCCACCCTAAATGTTCGATTTTTGAACGGTCTAACTTATACTTTTTAATCCACTCTGAAACTTTAGGCCCTTGTTCGCCATCACCTACAATAACAAGCTTATAATTTACATCAGCAGACACGTAAGATAACGCTTTAAGAGATAGTTCTAATCCTCTTCGAGGTATAAGCCTGCCTACCCAAAGTATTCTAAATTCTTCGTTGGTATCTTTTTCTTTGAACTGATTTTGTTCAAATTGAACGGGTAATGCCGAATCACTAACATAAAAACTTTTACCCTCTTTATAGTACTTTGTAGATTCATAGAGAGTTTGGGTCTCTTGATTCACCATTAATACCACATCTGCTTTTTTTAAGGTTCGAGTTAATGAAGAATTAAAATGTACGAGAAACTTAGACATGTACTTTCTGATAATCTCAATACCCCAAGAAGAACCGAAATACGGTTTAAAGATCGGTAGAGACATCTGACCCCCACCTACAGGCCCAAAAATGATTTTACAGTCACCTAACCTGTATAAACTACTACCCTGTTGAAAACTACCATAACTCACATGATGAGCTATATCGAATTGGTGTTTTTCGTGGAGTTCTTTAATGATTTTAGAAGCCTTTCTCTTCCATAAAAAATAGTGCAGATATATAACCTTTTTAGAGTTGTTGAGCCAATTTTTGTCCGCAAAAGCATAAAGTTCAACAGATACGAAATGAAGGTTCTGAATTTCTAAAGCTTTTTTTTCTTTTAGACAGTCTTCTATATCCTCTACATTAGTTACACACCAAACTTCGAGGCCCTTTTTGGCTAGCCCAACGGCCCAAGACCATCCTACACAATATTCAGACCCCTTATAAGGTGAACAAGCATAGGCACTCAACACTACTTTTTTCATTCAGGTTTTTAGTTGGTTTGGAATATACTTCGACCTCATTCGTCAACTGAAAATCATTTTAATAGGTCTAAAGTATAACGTCGATACAAAAGTATAAATTATAAAATGAACACATTTAATGCAAAATGATGATTTCACTCTATAGTGGATGTATGTTTTTAAGAGCTATTACTAGAATTACGACTTTATAATTGTCAAGAAAAAATGATTTGGTCGATACCAAATCTAATTTTACCGATTACCTTAAAATCTCCTACCCTATTTTTTATCAAAGACCTTATATTCGCGCATAATAAATGATTCGCCCTTTATTACGAATCGTTCACTTGAAAATAAATAAAGTTTCTCCTATGAATTCAAAAACAGTGCAAGTTAAATACTGCTTGCTTGGTTATGGGTATGCATCATTGATAGCATATGACAAACTAGTTGAGAATAATAATCATGATGATATTTTAATTTTAAAGAACAAGAACTTCTCACCTATTTTCACCTTAGACCATGAGAATACTTCCTTTAGCCCCTTACCCATTTTTCCTGTCAAGGAGTCTGAACTGTACAATTCGAGTTTATTCGAAGGCGTTTCAAAACAAGATTCTATCAGTGTCAGTTTCTCAGAGCTAACCAATTTTGACCACACAGAGTACGAATTAAAAGAGGGGTCACTTGCCGATTTCATGATTAAAAAACAAGGTGTGGACAAAAATTTATGCCTTGGGCTTAAACAATGGGGTGAGACTATGTTTTCAAGACCTTTTAGTCAAGTTCAATCAAAAATTGCAAGGCATTACATTTCTAAAAAAGGCAATACCCGAGTAGGTTACATTGAAGGTAAATCACTGTTCAAATATGCCGTTGACAAGTTTGACCCCGAGGTTTTGGAATGTAACGGAGTAAACGAAATAAATATTGAAAAAAAGGAAATTTATACTGATGAATATACCATCAAATATGACAAATTAGTATCTACCATACCTTTTTCTATTTTACTCCAGCTTTGTAAACTAGAAAGTAATCATGATGATAGTTATGCAAGTGCCTTTTTCTATTTCTTTAAATACGAAGACGGGTTTAAGGAAAATCAGATCATTTACGACTGTGATTTGAATTCCGATATTCTTCGCGTTTTTTCACTGACCGATAATTTTTTACTCACCCAGTTAAGAAGTGATAAATATGGGGAGATTCCTGTAGAAAAAATTAGAGATAGGGTTTACGAGTTGGTTCCCGAAATTGAAAAGTTAGAATTTGCCCAAGAACTTTATGTGCCTATGGCATACCCTCTAGAACTTATTTCAGGAGCCTCGACTTTAAAAAGTCTAGAAACTCTCAAAGGTAATGATGTAGTACCTTTTGGACGATTCGGTCAGTGGGAATATTCCGATTTACACGAATTAGATTGGACTCTCATCAATTAAAATACGGCAATCAACAAATACGTTAATAACCCAAACTCTTGAAACTTCTTTAATCAGATTTTTCACTTTTCATTTTTGGCAGCAATCTTTTGTACCCAAAAAATGCAGAGAGACCACCCAACAAAGCTCCAAAGGGTATGGTTACAAATAAAAAAATCCAACCTACGGCTACATAGCCTCTCCCTTGTGAAGCACGGGCAGTATCTTGAGCATCTAAATATTCACAGGTCCAAAAAAGACCAAAGAAACCTAGCATACCAACAACTACTAGCCCTACGCATATAATGGCAATCTTTATTGAAATCTTCAGAATTTCATCTATTTTAATCGAGCTGGTACGTTTATTAACGACAAAATAGAGGTGCAATGTAGTCGTTTAGAACAATCAATAATACGGGAAATACAAAGCAGAAAATTTCCCAATTACTACTAAAATAGCCTTAAAAATCACAAAATCTATTTCTCTTACTAGATACAATTAGTTTGATTTCCGATGTATAAATTTCAAATTTTGAACATTCTTCTTACGACGTGAGCGCAGTGTAAATCAATCATTAATTATATGAATTGAGTCAAAGTTTTAATATACAAATCAAATCCCTTTTAATATATTTACACTATCGATGAAAGGTAAAAATCATCGATAAAATGCATTATCCCCCAAAACTATGAAGAACATTGTGATTATAGGTGCCTCGGGTCATGGAAGCGTTGTTCTCGATTGCATTAAGCAAGAAGGCAGATATGAAGTCGTAGGTTTCATCGATTCCTATCTCAAAACAAATCAGTTCTACTGTGGAAAAAAAATTTTGGGCAACGAATATGATTTGCCTAATCTTATTGAGAAGTTTGGAATATCCGGGGGTATAATCGCTATTGGAGATAATTGGACTCGAAAAAAGGTTTACGAAAGAATAATGCAAATAGTTCCAGATTTTATCTTCATTTCGACTGTTCATCCAGATTCGACTATAGGTACTAATGTCACAATTGGCCAAGGCTCTGTAGTGATGCCTGGTGCAATCGTAAATGCCAATTGTCAAATTGGTGATTTTTGTATTTTGAATACCAGCTGTTCACTGGATCATGATAGTCAAATTAAACAATTTTCTAGCTTAGCGCCTCGTAGTTGTGCGGGAGGAAACTTATTCTTAGGGTCCTTTTCAGCTATTGGCCTGGGTACAAATATTATAGAAAATATTAAAATCTACGAACATTCAGTGGTTGGAGCGGGGTCCTTGGTTATTAACAATATTGGAAGTTTTTCTGTAGCGTATGGTTCACCGGCTAGAACGGTTAGAAGAAGAGATCCTGGTGAGCCCTATTTGGGTAGAAATCCAAAAGGGGCAGTTATATCTCTAATAGCAAGAAATTGATAGCTTTACTCGACTAGAACATTCTTAATTATTTCTCTTTTAAATTGGATTGTCTTTCAACATAACAAAACTATTTCCGATATTGACTTACGGATTTGTTTTTATTAAGAAGTAATAGTTTTATGTATAGTAATTAATCATCACCCCTTACTAAAGTTGATTTTTTAATGTGCAAATTAAAATTCGTCTCATTAATTGTTTTATTATTTTGAAAATTTGTCCGATTGCAGACATCATTTCGACAATTGAAGCTTACTTTAAAAAAGTGAATCTTTATTAAAAATGATAAAAATAATATTTAAGGGGTCGCAGCAGTACAGTACAGGATGGACAAGCCACAAATTTAAACTAATATAGTACTTGAAAGGAGTGATACCCTTTTGAGTTGTTTGAGTTAGTTTAACGAAAAGGGGCGAATGTTGTTATTTGTCCCTTTTTTACTTTTTAAAATCTATAGATAATATTGAATAACGCTCGGTTCTGTAATAACCAACCCTTATATTCAAAAATCCCGATTAAAATGAGTTTATCATTTCAAAGTCGGGATTTTCTTCTCTAAGTTAGTTACTCTTATAGACCGGTATCTTTCCAACTTTTTGAGTTGGCAGAATCTATGACCGCTTCACAGACCTTCTGGGTCATCATGGCGTTTTTGAAAGTTGGTTCACAAGGTTTTCCTTCCTCTAAACTTTTTAAGAAATCGGCTACTTGATGTACAAATGAATGTTCATAACCAATTGAAGTTCCAGGAATCCACCAGCGATCCATATAAGGCTGGTCGCTATCGGTAATCAAGATTTGCTTCCAACCTCTCACAACAGCATCATCGGCATGGTCGAACATTTCCACATAATTCATATTGTGCAAATCCCAACGTAAAGAGGCGTGCTCTCCATTAATTTCTAAAGTATACAAAGCTTTATGTCCCCTAGCATAACGAGTTGCCTCAAAAAGACCTAAAGAGCCATTTTCAAAATGACAATGAAAAATACAGGCATCGTCAATACCCACTTTTTGCTTTTCACCTGTACCTTGGTGTACTCTTTCTTTGATAAATGTCTCTGTGACGGCCGAAACATCTTTAATGGGTCCGTTCAGCCACATGGCACCATCGATACAGTGTGCCAATAAATCACCGGTTACACCAGATCCGGCAGCCTCAACATCTAATCGCCATAATGCTTCCCCACCTTGCGGAAGGTCAGGACTAATCGTCCAGTCTTGTAAAAAGTTTCCTCTGTAGTGGAATATTTTACCCAATTTTCCGGAGTCGATAATATTCTTAATTAAAGTTACGGCGGGTATTCTACGGTAGTTGTAAAAAACTGTATTGGGTACACCTGCTTTTTCGATTGCATCAACCATGGGTTGTGCTTCGGCAACAGAACGAGCCAGTGGTTTTTCACATAATACCATTTTCCCTGCTTCAGCCGCCGCTATCGCAATATCGGCATGCATATCGTTCGGCGTACAAATATCGACAGCATCGATATCATCTCTGGCAATAACCTTTTTCCAATCGGTTTCATACGATTCATAACCCCATTGCTCGGCAAATGCCTTTACTTTTTCCTCGGTTCGTGAGCAAACCGTTTTCATTACAGGGTGATATTCCAATTCAGGGAAAAAATCACGAATTCTATTATAACCATTACTGTGGGTTCTGGCCATTAAACCCGTGCCTATCATCCCGATACGTAGTTCTTTTTTATTTGCCATTATTCTCTATTTTTAATTTAGTTGTATTTAAAATTCAGTTATAAAAGAGGTCTTAACACCTTTTCTATATATATTCCATCTTGTTCGGTAACACCGTCCGGGTCGGTAATTGCTTCATCACATTCATCTTCCACAATGATCCAACCCTCAAAATCGGTTTCTTTCAAATAAGTGGTAATTCCCTCAAAGTCTATAATACCGTCGCCCATTTGTGCCCAGCGACCATCTTCGAACATATCTTTATAATGAACGCAGTTGACAATATCACGATATTCTTTTATCACTTTTAAAGGATCCATACCACCTTTGGCCATATGCCCGACATCCGGCGTATATTTGATAACATTACTATTCAGACCATTGAGCAAAATTTTATAGTCCTCTTCGGTTCTATAAATAGACCCCTGTGGTGAATTGGGGTGGTATGAACAAACAATGCCCTCGCCCGTTGCCCTCGTGGCAATTTCATTAACACAACTCAACAAGTTCTGCTGTCTTTCTTCTAAATTATCTCGATTTTCTCCAGGCATTTGTACCAATAGCAAGATGGCCTCTGGAAAATGTTTCATGAACTCGATCCATTGATCCGCGTTTCTTTTTTCTTGATCGGTCTCTTTTGGATTTCTCCAATCTTCGACGTGGCATAATACAGATAGTTCAATATTATTCCGGTCCAATGCTTCTTTAAAAACTTTAGGATCTGTAAAACCATTCATGAAACCCGTATCCGGTTCGATACTTTTAAAACCAGATCTAGACATTACACTGAGTATATGTTCTAGTTTATTTTTGTATTTATCTCCGGACATCGCCCAAGTATAGGTCTCACATCCTATTCTAATATTTCCCATTGTTTTATTTTCAGTAGTTCTCTTTTAACCAATTCAACACTCTTGGATTAAAGTCTTTCAGCTTTTCCCAATGAAAGGCATGACCGGCATTTTCATATAGGTGAAGCTCGCTATTAGGTATACCGTTAGCAACTTCATTGGCCATCCATTCAGGAATGAACTGATCTTCTTTTCCGCCAATCACTAAAGCAGGTTTTTTTATGTCAGGAAGGTTTGCTACCACGTTATGCGAAATACAGGCATGCGCCTGTCCTTCTAATCCGTGCAAGGGCTGCTGCATTCCGGCAAG
Organism: Flavobacteriaceae bacterium MAR_2009_75; assembly: GCA_002813285.1. Lineage (NCBI taxonomy): Bacteria > Pseudomonadati > Bacteroidota > Flavobacteriia > Flavobacteriales > Flavobacteriaceae > Flavobacteriaceae bacterium MAR_2009_75. The sequence continues at coordinate 4,123,885 of PHTZ01000001.1, read as the reverse complement.
AGCGGCCTCTTTTTGCCCCTCCATCAAGTCATTGTACTCCGAATCGTTATCCCATGTAGACTTATGAAAAATAAGCAACTGTACAAAGTTTGAAAATTGTTCTGGCCGCAAATGCGCCTTTGCATGCATCATATGCCTAAAGATAGCCTCCGCTTTACGATCGCAACTCGCCCAAGGGCACATAAGTACCATGCACTCTATCAAATCACCTTGTCTAATAGCCAATTGCAAAGCAATGGCGCCCCCCATAGAAACGCCTACGACTGCCGCCTTAGGTATATCCAATGCCTTCAATAAGGCAGCACCATCATCTGCCATTTGAGCTGTCGTATAAGGCCCTTCAGGTTTGTCTGATAGGCCTACCCCCCTATTATCCAAGAGGATACAACGGTAGCTTTGCTCCCAATACGAGACATGCTTTTCCCATACGGAAAGGTCTGCCGTAATACCCATGATGAGCAGTAAGGGCATTCCTTTTCCTCTTTCCTGATAATGAAGGTTTATTCCGTTAACGGTGATATAAGGCATTTGTATTGAACAAGTTTAGATTATTGGTTTTAACTCCAGCCATGCATATCTCGAACTTCGACCAACTTGGCCAAAATATCGTTCCAAGTTTGCTGTTTCATCATCACATCGTTGTCGAACATACAGCCATCCCAGCAAATATGCTTGAACGCTTTGGTAAGATTGCCATCATTGTCACGAAGCCAGTAACCCGCATCTTTAGCTACATCTAATTTTCCGTTGGGATCGGTGGCCAAGCAGTGCCTACCGGTCTTGTCATGAGAGCCGGTACCGTGAACGGTTCCATCATTTTGTGCGACATGAAAATCGATGGTCCAAGGTCTTAGGGCATCGGTGACCGTTTTGAGTCCGCTCTCTAAAGTAGCTCTATCTGACCAATCGAAATTCTCAGGTAAGATTCTTTGTTCTGGGGCATTGTACCCCAACAGATATAGCAAAGTATGTGACATATCGGCCTGAAAACCGATGTTCGGCCTATCAACGGCTTCTAAAGTTTCTACCATTGTCTTCCAGCCATGCATTCCACCCCAGCAGATTTCACCTTCTGCGGCCAATTTTTCATCATAATCTGCTGCTACGTCACAGGCTGCCCTGAAAGTTTCGGCTATCAACTGGGTATTCTTCGCTGGGGCTTTTGACCAATCTTCAGGGCTTGAAGCAGAATCGATACGGATAACCCCGTACTGACGTACCCCGTGCTCGCGAAGCACTTTACCGAAATGACATGCCTTACGCACCATTTCTACGAATGTTTTTCTATCGTTATCGGAACCCAATGTCGGTCCTCCCCAAATGGGAGCTACCATACTGCCCACGTTAAGGTCGTAACCTGCAATTTTATCGGCCAATCTTTTTATTTCATCATCTGAACTATCGATATTGATGTGCGGGTCTAAAAGACCTATATCAACTCCATCGAATTTATTGCCGTTCACCTCGGCGGCGGCAGTCATTTCAAGCATTTTATCAAAAGGAATGACGGGTTCTGAATCTGGCCCCTTACCTACGATGCCGGGCCAGGTGGCGTTATGTATTTTTGGAAAATTATTTTGCATGATTTCTATATTTAAAATTAGACTTCATTTTTGATTACAGCTTTAAATCCGGATTATCAGGCCCAAAGTGTTTTAGCATTACGATAGGGTCGGTAGCACTCAAATTAGTAATTGTCACCCCTTCTTTTGCGGCTTTCTCGGTCACGAAATACTCATCGTGTGTCAATTGCCCATAACGAATCAATGATGGCGTTTCAATTGCCCAATCGCCCATGGTGCCATGCCCTTGCATCATTATCATGCCATAACATGCGCTATCTTTGATAGTTACCGTTTGACCTGGTAACACTGTTAATTCCTTTGCACTGAAAGCATCGGAGCGATAACAGATCCATTTATCGATATAGCCTTTGGCTTCCATTTTCTCTAAAGGTTCTACTGGTATTGGATTCATAAATCTTGTTTCCAACATATTCGGATCAGTATTCAATTCCCAATCGATTACTTCCATCAGTTGGTCATAATCACCCATTCGGTCTTCGGGAGTACCATTCCATAGTAATTCTTCAGGTATGATAGCTTCGTTAACCAAAGATTGATACATGGCAAATACATCGGAAGCCTTTTGCGGCTCATAGGTACACATACTACCGGGGGCATGAAGCATTCCCGGTGGAACATCCCAACCGGTACCGGGTTCCAAACGAAAAGCGGAAGAGAAGTTAGTAATTTTATTATCCCCTTTTGTAAAATTCTTCAAACATTCTTTGATTTGTTCTTTGGTAGTACCAGGCGTTATTCCGAAAAAAGTATACGGAAAATCACCTCCGTGATTGTTAACTTGAGGTGGAAAATAATAGGCTTCAGGTTTACCTTTTTGGCCAATTTTTGCCGCATGCTCATCGTTGTGATGAATATGATGCGGAAGCGGCCCCATATTATCGAAGAATTTTGAATACATCGGCCAGCCTTGGTATTCGTCCCAAAGTCTGTCACCAATAATTTCTCCCTTTAATTCATCGATTACGTCTCTTAATGTAATCTGAACTTCTTTACCGTTATCTTCAACAACAATATGGCTGAGCCCTTCGTTTTCACCAGTTAACGGTCCGTTTTCTGCAGGGGTAGTCGAAGAAAACCAACGTTCGTCAATACCTCCTCTTTCCCCACCAAGCACATAATAATCGTCTGGGTGTAATTTAATTCTTCTTCCCGGTACACAAAAAGATCGAGGTACCCAGGTTGGCGACAAACGTAAAATACCCTTGCCCTGTTCCAATGCTTTTTCAGCCAATGTTGCCATATTACTTTAATTTATTAGTTTAGGTTTAAATTGATTTTATAAATTCTTGTATTTCTTCTTTCTTGAATACTTGTATTTTCAATGAGTAATTTCTCCGCTCTCCTGGTTCTATAAACAGAAGTGTTTTTTGTTCTCGAGCCTTTTTTTGCCCAATGGGCGGGTTTGTTGCTGGTTCCAAAGCTGTCACATATTCATTCTCGCCCCAATGTTGCCAATTAACCAACCATGGCAACTGCTTTTTAGAAAAACGTATTCCTACGGCCAAATTCAATTTTTCGTTATATATTCCACATTTAGCCATATCGTTTTCATTACTTTCGATATCAATAAAAGCTACATCTTCCCCTGTTCCCGAATGAGATTTCATGGGTGGTGGGCACGTTTTGAAATCTGCGCCTTCTTTAAATATTTTTTTATCGGAATCAGGAGTTGGAGAATGCCAATTGCCTTCCCAAAGCAGCTTGGAGCCTTCATCGACCAAAGGCCATCCGAAGTTTACATGATACAAGAGCATATGGGGTGCATTTTGATTACCGTGGTTGATTACCTCATCTTTTATGTTAAGTTCAGCCTTACCCAATTCACCGGATATTGTACGGCGCAACTCTAAAGAGGGGCCGAAAACTTGAGTTTCCCGAATAATTCCGGTGATACTCATTTCGAGTTTACCATTCATCGGATTTGGTTGAACAATGGAAACAATTTCCGCTGGAGTATTACTAATTCGACCGTGAAGACCGCGATGACCGTTCTCATCTTCTTCAGGCCCACCAACGTGCGATAGTCCACACGTGGTTAACAGTCCTCCCCCAAAATTTCGGATCCAGCCCATACCTTTATCTGAAAACCGATCTGGTAGTATGGTACCTGCATGGCTTAACCAAGCTAAACTGAACTGATTGTAAAAAGCATCGCCAACATCCATCGCTCGGTCAAGTAAAATCTTGTAGCGAAAACCTGTACCGGTATTGATCCACGCGATTCTTGAACCTCTACCCAAACCATTATCCAGAACGGATGTTTCTATTCCGCCCACCTGCGCAGCGTTACCTACCTTATTTCGCCCTTTAAGAATTCTATTGGTTTCTGCCATTCTACTTATCGCCTAATAATTACAGTTCTTTTAATCGAATATTCTTAAATTCAACTTTCATTGGCGGCCCAACATGAACCTGCACGCCTAGATGACCAGAAGACATTCTGTTAACCGAATCTTCGTCGGTCACATCACTCATAAGTACACCATTTACATAATGTTGTAGTCGGTTGCCTTTAATGACGAGATGAACTTCATTCCAATCTTCATGATTAATTTTGGTCTTTAAAGAATCTGACTCACCCAATGACTCGACCACCTCTCTACTCTGCCAGCAATTGCGCTGTACATTTGCCCTAAGTGACCCCGGTTCATCAGGGTTATCTTGGGTATTAATTATGACTTTTTCACCTCGATAGGCCAAAGTCGCTCTTTTTTTCTCCTCATAATTTTGGCCGGTATATCGAATTTTACCATCGATATCGGCCTGATAGCCTCTTAAAGCGTGGGGTATCGTATCAATCGTTTCACTTCTATAATTAATACCACTATTGCCTGCTTCCGCTATTTTAAATTCTAGTTTTAATTCGAAATCGCTTGGCTGACCACCCTGCCAGACAATAAAAGTATTGTTCTCCAACAAGGTTTCAGGAGTAACGGTACCTGTCAAGTTTCCATTTTCAACACTCCAATATTTCGGGTCTCCTTCCCAACCTTCAAGTGTTTTACCATCGAAGATTGACATAAATCCGTCAGCGTCTGTTGCCGCTTCTTGACTCGCTTCTTCTTCAACTTTTTGCTCTTTTTTGGTTTCTTTACACGATTGTATCGAAATGGCAAATACCAATGTCAAGCAAGCCGCTAGATTTCTATAATTTTTTTTCATGATATAATTTATTCTACCTAGTTGATTTTACTGTCTTGTTCAAAAAGATGGCCAACCCATCTTTTCCTGCTACTATCACATCTTTTCTATTATCTTGGTTAACATCGTGAACTGTAAAATATACACCTGTTCCTTTACCTTCACCATAGGCCCCATAATCAATTACTTGTTTGCTAAAACTTTCTCCCGTCCACCTGAAATAATAAAGTCCAATAGAATCATACCCACCAGGGTCTTTACCATTATGGGCTTTGTAGCGTTTACCAGTGATTATTTCTTTGATACCATCTCCGTCAAGGTCTTCCATTTCAATGGTGTGGTACTGAGAATTATAGGGATCCATATTGTGCTTCTTCCATTTTTCACCCTTCTTCTTGTTGACAGGAAGTTGTTCATACCAGAACAGGCCATAGCCGTGACCTTGACCTACAACCATATCTGAAAGACCATCATTATTGACATCAGTCACAATAATTGGCACGCTAGCTGTACCCAACTGAAATTCTTCATGAAGTTTCCACTCACCTTCAAATCGATTTTCGGGAGCTTCTAACCAGCCATGAGACATAATTAAATCACCTCTTCCGTCTCCGTTGATATCTCCGTAGCCAATACCATGACCTTGCTTATCTGAAACAACCTTTTCTTTGAAACTGCCATTTTGTAAATAAAATATTCGCAGTGGCCCATTGGGGGTGTTGGGAATTATCTCGATAACACCATCACCGTCAATATCCCAAGCTCGGGTAGATTCTATATTTCCTATTTCAGCAATCAGGTGTTCTGGCCAAGGACTTTTATCTCCGACATTCTCTTTCCAGACCAATCGACCTTCAAACCATCCACCGGTTACAAAATCGATATTACCATCACTGTTAACATCTAAAGGAATGGTAGAAAAATGGTCATAATATTCACCGAATCGCTTCGGGCCTCCCATATCATGTCTTTTCTTGAAAGATGGGCCCTCATACCAAAACGCTCCGGATACAATATCAATCGCACCGTCATTGTTAACGTCAAAAACACTTACCGATTCATAATTCTCGGAAGCTATATGCTGCTTTTCGAAATAAATGGCCTCAGGAATTTGGGGCTCTACAGAAGAATCAGTCTGTGCTTTCAACGTATTTAAACCCACAACAGCAAACAAACAAATGACATAAAACCTGTACGCTAGGCGCACAGGTTTAGTGTTTTTGTGTTTATTCAAGTACATTTCTTTAAAAAGAAAATAAGATGAGGGCATAATTGAATTAGCAATTAAGTTTTTGTTCATAGTTACTGCTCGGCATCTGCTTGATCCTGCCCAGAGAAAATAGCATTTTCACTATCGCCACCTGCTACCAAATAAGCCAAAAGGTCTTTAACTTCATCAGGCCCCAATCGATTGATCGTGCCAGGGGGCATCAGAGAAATCGTTGCCATTTTAGTGCTTGTCACTTGGTCTTTAGGTATACTTCTGATTACATCTGGTGCATAAGGATTCTGACTGATCTTATATTCTTCGCCCTCTTCGCTAATCAATCGACCGACTACAGAATTTCCATCTTTAAGCTCGAAAACAGTTGAATTGTACTGATCGGAAATCACATCGTTTGGATCAATTATCGCCTTCATCATATCTGCAGGAGAGAAACGAGTACCTAAATTGGTTAAATCTGGGCCAATGCTTTGGCCTTCACCACGCATACTATGGCAAGTAATACAATTGGTGGCCAAGAACATATTTCTACCTTGTTCGAAATCTCTATTTTCAAGTCCGTCGGCCAAAAGTGGTTCGATATCCTCTTCTGTCCAATTTTTTCGAGGCCCTTTAGGCTGAACCGCATTTGAAACAAGGTCGTTGCCCGAACTGCTTAAAAGCGAATCACCACTCATTGTATTATACATTTCAAACTGGCTTTTTGATACGTTTGCCAAAGCCCCTTGCCTGGCTTTGTCAATAAAGCCAATGTAGCTTCTACCCGCTTTAAAGGAGAATGCTTTATAGAACCACTTGAAGTATTTTTCGCGTAACTCTGGAGTCCATCCGTTCGTTGCACCACTTAAAACAGTACCGTAATAAGTGCTTTGGGCCGGAGGCATATTCTTGAGTGTCTCGGCGATATCCATACCATACTGCGGATTTCTCAAAATCAAGTCAGCAGACTCCGTAGCTGAATTGGCCATCACATCGGCATTTTCACCCTGAGGTTTCTCCAATAGGGCCAACGTTTTCGAGACAACGCTCGGCTCGCCTACAAAGACCAATGTCTTACTCAACAACTGATTCAGAACATCGATTTCCGCAGGATAATGTGATGCTAAGTAATCACGTACCTTTTTTTGTGAGCTGGAATTTGGTTTTCCCATTCTTGACAAAGTCAATTCTATGGCACGAACCAAATCGACCTGCTGTGCCGTATTCAAGTTGATGTAATCAATAGACGTTAATGTGCTTAACAATTTATCTTGTTGATTACTATTGCCCTGTCTAGCCAAAGCAATCGATGCCTGAATCTTTTTAACGGCATCGGTCTCGCTATAAACCTTTTCTTGCCATGAACTCACAGGCTGGTGCTCTAAAGCCACTCTTGCGGCATACTGTAAAAATCGATCGTCACTATCTAAGTGTGGCCAAGCGGCTTCAACCGCACCTTCTTTGGCGCCTAAATGATAGCTTTCCAATTCTTGCCTTATCTTGTTCTGCTCGGTTTGCTCTAAAGCAACGGCCGTTTCGGTATCGTCATCACCATTATAATAAACACGGTACAAATCAGAATCTAATCTTCTACCCCCAGTCATAAAGTACATCGCACCATCGGGACCAATCACCCCATCGGTAAGCGGTAACGGCAAGCCCGATAGAAACTCTTCTTTGACCCCTTTATAAGATGATCCATCTGGTTGCAGTTCTATACCGTAAACGATACCAAAACTCCAATCAAAGGCAAATACACTTCTTTTGTACTTACTCGGAAATTTAGCCTTGCTACCATACATTACATTTGTCGGCGAACCTTGACCGATGTTCATTAAAGGTGGAAGGTTATCAGGGTATGCCGGAGACCACTTTCCGTTACCGGTTCTCCAACCAAATTCAGCACCGCTGGTCACATGGCAGATGCGGGTCGGTCGGTACCAGGGCATTCCCAAATCCCACTCCATATCAGAATCGTAAACGAACATATCGCCCAGCTCATTGAACGCCAAATCATAGGGGTTTCTAAAACCCGCTGCAACCAACTCCCAATTTTTGCCTTCAGGATCGATTTTTGCTACCCAGCCACCCGGGGCACCTCTATCGTTTGCGTGACCTCGCGGATCTTTAATTTGAGGAAACAAATTATCATCTGCCCAATTGTTGGGCAATCGATAGGTATCAATACCTTCTGGTAGGTCGGTATGGTTTCCGGCAATTACGTATAGCGATTTGCCGTCGGGCGAAGGAACAATACTATGTGGCCCATGCTCACCGGCCCCTTCAAGCTTTTGCAATAGAGTGATTTTATCGTACTGATCATCATTATCGGTATCTTGAAGTCGGTATAGACCACTAGACTTTTCAAACTCTTCATTACCCCAATGATTGATCATGACGTACAAGCTGTTAAAAGCATAGAGCAAACCTTGGGCATAACCCATTTGCACTATTGAATCGGCCACTTGCTCTCCCGTCTGAATCTTCAGTTTTTCAATTTTAGGAGTCAAGTTATCTGATCCGATCGGTTGAACCTCCATACGGTAAAGCGAACCGTATTGATCAGATGTAATCAAGCGCCCCTTATCATCGAAAGCCATGGCTACCCAAGATCCCGTACCTGCCTCACCGGGGCTATATAAATGCTCGGCCTGAAACCCCGGTTGCAACTTGAGCTTTGCAATTTTAGGGTCAAGGTTTTCCGGAGACTGCGCTTTTTCATTTTTTTCCGTTCCGCACGAAACCATAAGCTGAAGTGCAGTTGCAAGCAGAAGAATTTTTTTTATCATTTGGTTTTGTTTGATAATTGATTTCAGTTCGTTTTTAATGCCTTTGAAGGTACTAAAAATTCGGATTTAAAGACGATTCAGAAGCCGGAAGCCCGAAGGTCAAACTAATATTCGTAAACGCATTACCACGGGGCTCCGCACCTTCAGGATAGTAATAATCGTTAGGATTGGCCTTTATTCTATTGCCATAGGCAGTAATAACATCTATTGCCCTGCCTGTTCTTACCAAATCTAACCAACGTTTGTTCTCAAAGGCAAGTTCTACTCTTCTCTCTCTAAAAATAGCCTCCCCTAAATCACCAACCGGATCACCTAGGCCCGCTCTGGTTCTGACAGTATTCAAATGGGTCAAAGCCGGGCCAGATTTACCTTGCTCTTCCAATGCTTCCGCCAAGAACAATAATACTTCTGAGTAGCGATACACAGGAAAGTTCATACCGTGATTACCGTTCAGGGAGTGAGGTTCAACATATTTCTTGATAATCGGATAAACGCCATCTCTCCAAAAACTTTCGCTGGCAGTTACATATTGAATAGAAGCATCCTCTCTCAAATCTCCCTCTTCATATGCCGCAATTATATCTGGAGTAGGTATGTTATTTCCTTCGCCGTTCAAGGGCTGTGGATTTGACGTACCTGTAACAGCTCCTACTTCATCAGCGGTCATAGGTCGTGGTAGAAAGTTATAAAGAAAACTACCATTCAGACCTTCTGGACCTTCTTTGTACTGCACTTCAAAAACAGACTCTATATTATTTTTGTTGTCGCTATTTCCAGAGAAAGCATCCTCATAATTAGGCATTAACTCGTATTCATTACTATCAACTACAGCCTGAAACTGAGTCTCTGCATCTGCCCACTGTTCTCTTACGATATAAATATTGCCAAGAAGTGTGCGAGCAGCACCCGAAGTTACACGACCTGGATCTTGCTGTGATTTGGGTGGCAATAAAGATATAGCCGTCTCTAAATCACCAATTATCTGAGCATATATATCATCTGGGCTCGACAAAGGTAGCGCTGCATCTTCCCTAGACAACACAGGAACCAAGTGCATGGGTACACTACCAAAAAACTGTACCAGGTCAAAGTATGAGAAAGACCTTAAAAAAAGTGCTTGGCCCTTGATGTTGTTCTTTGCGGCATTATCGAATTCAGCCTCATCGATAGTTGCCAGAATTTGATTTGTACGCGCGATAATCGCATAATGATCAACGTATATGTTGGTTACGTGATTGTTGGTCGTAATACCATTATCTGTGGGAATAGCGAAATCGGCAACATCTTCTTGTTGTTCGGTAGCACCGAATGCCGTATTACGTGCATAGTAGGTATTATCTGAATGCATTTCACCCAAGTAAGCTTTAGATTGGTTGTAGATAGTACGTAATGGTACATATGCCCCATTTACGGCTTGTTCAAAATCAACCTCAGTTTTGTAGAAGGTTGGCACACTTAACGAATCTTCAGGAAAAATCGTCAATTCATCTTCACAGCCGGTTCCCAGAACCCCTAGTATTGCAAGAAATAAGAATATTTTTTTCATTTTTATATTTTTTATAGGATAGTCTAAAAGTTTAATCTGTCTAGCGAAAAATGCTTAGAAATTCAGGTTTAATCCAATACTAAAAATTCGTGGTACAGGATAACCGGATAGATCGACGCCTTGGCTCAGGTTACCACCATCTCCATCTCCATCTGATTCACCACTGACTTCAGGGTTTGGTCCGCCCCAGTATTTTGTGAATATGTGAACGTTCTGAATAGAACCATAAATTCTAGCCGATTTGAAGAACTTTTCTACACCATCCAATGTATAACCGAGAGTTATATTACGAATATTAAAATAGGATGCGTCTGCAACAAAACGGTCGTTGATCCAGTCTCTTTCGATACCGGTTACATTACCGCCACCGACTGTGGTGCCATAAAAACCTCTACCTGGGTTTTCTTCCGATCTGAATCTATACTTTACCCCATCAACCAAGTTGAACACACCATCGAGGTTTGCGGTACTATACAAATGACGTATCAATAACTCATTACCTTGAGAGCCTGTACCGATAATTGAAAAGTCAAAATTTCCATATTTTATAGTATTGGTAATACCATAAGTGAAATCAGGAAAAGGATTGCCCATGATAGCACGATCATCTTCATCACCTCCCCTAGTAATGACACCATCACCGTTAACGTCTACCAATTTAATACTACCCACGGTAGAACGGCCAGGTACCTGTGGTGAGCTATCTAAATCTTGTTGGTTCAGGTATACGCCATCAGACAAATGCCCATAAAACTGGCCAAAGGGCTTGCCGACTTGGGTTATATGAAAAGTTCCGTACACTCTGTCTATACCTTCGGCCAATGACACTACTTCGTTTCTGTTAAAAGAAATATTGGCATTAGTCGTCCATCTAAACTTACCGGTAGTATTTACCGTATTCAATGCAAATTCATGGCCCCAAAACTTAATTTCACCGATGTTATCGCTAAAATTAGTAAAACCAGATTCTCTTGGCACTTGTACATTATATAAGAGATTGGTGGTGTTCTTGGTGTAATAATCGTAAATAAAAGAAACCCTATCATTAAATAGACTTAAGTCTAAACCAATATCAAATTGCTTGGTGGTCTCCCAACCTAAGTTTGAATTTGATAGTGAGCTAACCGCAGAACCGGGAACAAACTCGTTGTCAAAAACAGCATTCACAGTATTGTTAATAAGAGCATATTGAGTATAGTTCCCAATATTATTGTTACCGGTAACACCATAACTTGCCCTAAGTTTCAAGAGCGATATAGCCTCTTGGTTTTCCATAAAGGTTTCGTCGGAAGCAATCCAACCGGCAGAAATAGAAGGAAAATTACCCCATCTGTTTTCAGAACCAAAACGAGAAGACCCATCTCTACGAATAGAACCTGTCAACAAGTATTTACCCTTGTAGTTATATGTAAGCCTTGAAAGAAATGAGACCAAGCTCCATTCTTGAACCTGATCAAAAGTACCTCCCCTATTGATATTTGCAGCGCCTTGAATTGTTGGTAATCGGTCATCTGCAAAAGTATCGGCAGCAACCCTACTAAAATCCCTTCTGAATTTCTGATAGGTAAAACCTCCTAAAATAGAGAAACTATGGTCACCAATATTTTTGCTATAGGTCACTAAATTTTCGTTCAAATAGGAAAAGTCTTTTCTATCCTCCCATATAGCCTCAGCATCGGTCGGTATAGGTCGGTTAATACGATAGGTAGCCGTTGAAGGGCTAAAAAATTCATATTGTCTATTATACAATTCGGCATTTAAACTCGACTTGACCGTCAAACCATCAATGGGTTCATACTCTATAAATGCGTTAGATAGAATGTTTACATCTTGTGTCTCGTTTTTGATTTGCTCGGCAGATGTCAACCAGTTTGCATATGAAAATATATTTCCTGTATCCGCTGGAAAACGATTAAAGGTAGTTCGAGTTCCATCTGGATTATAAATCGGCATTATCGGCCAAGTGTGCAACGCATTGAAAAGAATACCAGTACCCCTATCACCATCACTTCTTGGTGTATTATCCTTTATATACGAAGGAGCAACATTAAAGCCTAGTCTTACCTTATCAGAAACGTTATAATCTAAATTGACTCTTAGAGAGTATCGCTCATAGTCTGAATTAATTACGACACCGTCTTGCTTGAAGAACCCGGCGACAACTGCTGTTCGAAGTTTTTCTTTATTAGAGGTTATGGTGAGGTTATAGTTCTGTACCGGCGAGGTTCGTAATAGGGCTCCATACCAGTCGTTGGTCTTACCTTCATACTGCGAAGGATCCTGAAAGATTTCGGGCACGGGATCACCTTGATCCTCATAGTACTCCTTTTTGAATTGGGCGAACTCTACGGCATCCATCATATCGATGCGCCCTCTCTCGGGCACTTGTTGTATGCCTGTTGATGTATTGAAACTGACATTAGTCTCCCCCGTTGTTCCCTTTTTTGTGGTAATTAGAACCACACCATTGGCCGCTCTTGAACCATAAAGCGAAGTTGAAGCGGCATCTTTGAGAATGGTAATGTCTTCAATCTCATCAGGGTTCAATGTATTGATGCCTCCCGAAATCGGAAAACCATCGATAACATATAAGGGGTCACTACCACCTGAAACAGACAATTGGCCCCTAATACGAACCGACATACCCTGACCCGGTTTACCCGTAGTTTGATTAATCTGTACCCCGGCAAGTTTACCTTGTAGTTTCTGGGTTACTTGTGAAACTGGAAGATCGGCCAATTCTTGAGCATCGATTGTCTGTACTGAACCCGTGACCTGTCTTTTGATCTGAGTACCATACCCTACCAATACCACTTCTTCTAAAGCAGTAGCATCTTCGGTCATACTGGCATTCACCACACGCTGTCCGTTAAGTGGTATTTCTTGCTTAGTAAAACCAATGTAAGAGAAAACTAAGGTAGCGTTGGCGTCTTGTACATTAATACTGTACTTTCCATCAAAGTCGGTTACGGTACCATTTGTAGTACCCTTGACGACTACATTTACTCCTGGAAGCGCAAAGCCATCATCGGCAGAAGTGACGGTTCCGGTCACTGCAGTACTCTGTGCCTGAGCATGAATTGTAAACAATAAGGCAAAACCAAAATACAAGGTTTTTAACCCAAATAGGATTTTTGTCATAGTAGTTTCTATTTAGTTAGTTAGTGATGAGTTAATCAAAAGTGCTAGTAATTCTTTCGATATGAACCAAATTTATCTTTCTCAAACGATTTCGCTATCCTGTACTATCCTGCTAAAATGACAAAATTGAATAACAGATTTTCAAAAAAACCACAAAACAACTCTTATTAATTGTTGATAAAACACTTAATACACGATAACTATGAGAATATTAAAACAAGGATGTTTATGAGGAGAATTATCGATGAAATACGGTCGAATGAGAATATTTTAGAAATATTACGAAAGGAAATAAAAATATCTTAGGTCAAAATACCATTAGAATTTTTCAATTTTCTATTGGTTGATAATGCTTATTGATAAACACAGACTACTAATAATCAGAACCTAAAACATTAAATATTGATAGAGATTATGTTCGAAGTCAGAATTTGATCTATTATTTCTCGTAGAATTTTCTATAGAAAGTTTGAGCCGTCATCAGTGTATTTAAAATTAGCTTTAACCTTATAGTGAAATGTTAGTGTTTCTTCCAAGAAAACTTCATAATACTGCACTTCTTTCAATTAATTGATTTTATGAAATAAATAGCTCAATTCTTATAATATTTTCTTGTAAATTTACAATATGTAGGAAATATACTTCAAAATATATCTTAAATGAATCCACTGGTAATGTTAATAGATGATGATTTGGTATCTCAATTCGATATGCGAATCAAATTACAGCGTCACGGGCAGTCTTCTGAAATAATCTCTTACGATTGCCCCATAGAGGCCTTGAAATGGTTCGAAGACTGGCAAAATGCGAAAGAAACGACACGCCTGCCCGATATACTTTTACTAGATTGGCAAATGCCAAAGATGGACGGGTTCGAGTTTTTAGAAGAGGCCATGGCCCGTGCGATTCCATTAGACCAAATGGATATTTATATCGCTTCATCTTATAGCAATTGCTTAAAGGAAGCCAACGAAGATGTGCGATCAAAAGTAAAACGACGTTTTATAAAGCCCCTTAGCCGTGCCAATGTAGATATCATATTCACGAATCGCTCACTAAAAGAAAGAGTTTAATCTGGCCTACCCTACCATCTTTTACAAGTTTTACTTAATCAATTTACTCGGCGGGTAGCCAAATTGTTTTTTGAAGCACCTACTAAAATAAAGCGGATCATTAAAACCTATTAGGGTGGTTACCTCGGAAACATTGTACTTTTTAGTTTTTAACAAAGTAGCCGATTTCTTCAACCTTACCGTTCTAATAAATTCTTTTGGCGCCAAATCTGTGAGTTCTTTAATTTTCTGATATAACTTTGATGAACTCATACCCAGTTCTTGACATAAAAAAGTGGTAGATAGATCAGCTCTATCTAAATTTTTGTCTATCAAACCTGATATTTTTCTCATGAGCTGCTCATCTACGGGAGAATGAGTCAATAGACTTACCTCACTCTCGGTTTCATCAGAAAATTTCGCTTTCAGATCTAAACGTGATTTTATAATATTTTCGATCATTGTTTTAAGCAAGGAAGGGTCAAATGGCTTCACCAAATAACCATCGGCACCTGTACCATACCCTTTAACTTTGTCTTTATTATCGGAAAGCGCAGTCAATAATACTACAGGAATATGACTTATAAACTGATCATTTTTGAGCCGTTTACAAAACTCAAGGCCCGTCATTACTGGCATCATAATATCAGATATACAAATTGTAGGTTTGATCTGTCTGCACATTTTGAGCGCCTCTTTACCATTTTCGGCTTCGTATACCTTATAAAACCCAGATAGATAATCAACCAAATATTTACGAAGTTCTACATTATCATCGACGACTAGAACCTTTTGTTTTAAATCGGTATTCTGAATGGTCTTTTTTGGCATGTTCCCTTTCAGTTCTGTATTTTGTTCAGCAGATGGCAACACAAATTCAAAAACTTCACTATTCTTATAGAAATGCCGTTCTATAGGTAATTCAAACGTAAAAACACTACCCTTACTAGGTGCACTACTCACCCTAATTGAACCCTTGTGCAAGTTGACCAAAGATTGTACTAGTGAAAGACCGATACCAGAACCGGTATTATTCTGTTTACCGGATGAGGCTTGGTAAAATCGATTGAATATTTTCTCTTGACTTTTCTTAGGAATACCAATTCCATCATCACTAACTTCTACCGTTAAAAACCCTGTTTTCTCATTGAACCTCAAAAACAAGTCTACGTGACCAAAATCAGGGGTGAACTTTAAAGCATTGGACAACAAATTATAAAGTATTTTATCATATTTATCATTGTCTATCCATCCATTTATGGTTTCATTTTCTGAAATAAAATCGAAGGTGATATTCTTATTGTGCGCAAGTTCTTTATACGAATCGAAAATATTCTTTGAGTAGGCCAGAATATCTGTTCTAGTAGTTTTTAGTTTTAGTTCGCCACTTTGAGCCTTTCTGAAATCAAGAACTTGGTTTACCAGGGTGAACAACCTATTTGCATTCTGGTGAATAAGGTCGTACCTACTTTTTTGATAATCGGAAACATGACCGGCCCCTTCATCAATCAATTGCTTCACAGGACCAAGTATTAATGTAAGAGGAGTGCGTAGCTCATGTGAAATATTAGTGAAAAATCTCAACTTCTCGTTATTCAATTTCACATCATGTTCTCGGTTTACCTTTTCGGTCAGAAGTTCTCTTCTTAATTTGAGACGTTTATCCAATTCTTTTCTGACCAAGTAAAATATCAATCCGAACACTACCAGCATTATTAGAAATGCTTGAGGGGTAAGCCAAAACGGTCGTAGAATTTTTATTTGATAAGAAACGGTTTCGCTCCACTGTCCATTACCGTTTCTCGATCTTATTTTGAACTCATAATCGTCAGGAAACAAATTAGTATACTGCACCGTTCTTGAGTAACCATTGGTAGCGATCCAATCTTCATCGAAACCTTCGAGCTTATATTCAAACTTATTCAGTTTTTCATTCGAAAAAGAAGGCTCTGAAAATTGTAATGAAAAATTTCTGTTATCATAATTTAACTCAACAGTTTTGCTATAATTTATATCCTCATTTAAGGGCACTTGATCATTAACGACCATGCCTGGAATAATTTCTCTGTTCGCTATTCTAAATTCTGAAATAACCGGTTTAATCGTATTTAGATTTTGGTTCAGTGATTCTGCCGAGAAATGAATAACACCATTTTTACCCGCCAAATAGATATTAGTACCATCTGAACTATAAAACCCTTTTGAGCTAAATACATCTAATCTATTACCACTACTTACATGATAAATATTAATCTCATTTCGAGATGGTTTGAATTTAGCCACACTATTATTGTTCATATTCAACCAAAGACCATCGAATCGATCGACCAATATATCGGTAACCCATCTTCCTGAAAGTTCATCTGGTTCGGTCAAAATATTGAATCGGTCTTCTTCGGCATCATAAACACTTAGCCCGTATCTCGAAGATGCCCATATTTTACCCTCACCGTCTATCGCAATGTCACTTACATCTGCTATATCACCACTGGTATGTCTATCTTGGGTACGTATATCATAAGCCGTATAATCTTGACGGCCATGTTTCAATTTTACTGCGCCATTTTCAGTAGCCAGCCATATCGTACCATTTTTCTCTTTGGCCAAGGCATTAATTTCATACCCTTCTAAAAGTCTATCGACAGGTACATGATTTGATTTTCTTATATCAAAAGTAACTGCGCCTTCTCCGAACGATCCAACTAAAAGTTGTTCTTCCGATATTTTCATGATTGCGGTTATCGGTGCCCCATCAAAACCAACATCAACGGTTTGTTCGCTTTTGTTGGGGTAGTCATATATCAAAACCTTCCCGTTCCAAAGACCGCAGTAAAAAATTTTACCATCGTAGGAATAGATAGTAGAAATATCGCTGCGATACTGAAGAAGAGGTATGAAACTTTCATCTTGCGAGACGAAGAGTCCATTATGACGTGTTGCCACAATAACTTTACCATCATGAGTTCGTGCAAAACCTCTAATTCTAGGTGCTTTGTTGCCAATAAATTTAGATATATCCCTATTGAGACTAAATTGGTTTTCATACGGGTCATATTTATCGAGGCCGTCTTCAGTTCCGATCCACAATACTCCAGAAGCATCAAAATATAGGGCTGAAACCAAATTATCTACCAGCGAAGTATTATCGGATAGTACAGATTGGTGCAAGGTGAATTTTTCTTGATTTATATCTTCGAGACGATCACACTCTATAAGGCCGCCCAAAGTACCTACCCAGTATTTACCACCAGGAGCCCGAGCAACCGACAAAAAATAGGGCCCAAGATTTGTTCGAAGCGCCGCATTGGAGATGTAGAGGTTTTCAAAGTTCTTATTCTCTTTATCAAATTTATAAAGTCCTTTTCGAGTACCGACGAATATGTCTTCTTTATGATCTTCATAAATAAAATTGATATAAGGGTTCTTTTCTACAGAATTGGGTATATCTAGATCATAGCGTGTAATCTGTACAATTCCGCCTTTGGCATCAAGATTAATTTTAGCTACACCACCAGTATCAAAACTTCCGATCCAAATATTACCCCTACTATCTTCGAAAATAGTTTTTACGTATTCGAAACCTTCGATTTCAACAGTTTCGAAATATTCTTTATCAGGATAAAAAATGGCCAAGCCCTTAGTTCTCGTACCAATCCACACCCTTTTAAAACCATCAACATAAACTGACCGTATCTCTTCTTCTGGTAAGCCACCGTCTCTACTTGAGTCAGGTAAGAACGTTTTGAAGGTTTGAGTGTCCGTTTTAAGTTGTGTAAGCCCTCCCCGAGTACCGATCCAGAGGTTATTAGATTCTTCATCTATCTCTAAAGCCGTAATATCATCATTACGTATCGATTCCCGATCGGTAGAGGTACTTAGGTAAGACTTGAATTGATAACCATCGAATCTGTTTAGGCCCGAAAAAGTTCCGAACCATAAAAACCCATATTCATCTTGTGCTATATGCCTTATAGAATTATGCGAAAGCCCATTATCATCATCGTAATGACCGAATTTAATATGCTGAGAATTGCCCTTTAAAGCAATCAATAACACCATAAAAATGATAAGACAATATCTCATGCAATTCTATACGCCTTTTTTGAAACCGAGAAGCTACTAAAATAAGACAGTAGAAATTTGGACTAGTACTTCTCAATCAAGTTTGAAGATTCTACATCTAATTCAACCTTTTCAGTATCCTTTAAAATAAATTGACCTTTTGAACTTTTCGGTAATTCAATCTCATTGGCTATAATCCCTTTTACATCATCGAAAACAAAGGCAGGTCTAAAATCTTCATTCTGTAAAGTTAGTTTAATATTTTTCATTGATATACCACTGGCATGGCGAACATATAGCCCGTACGCCGGCAGTTCGCCGAACATAGTAAATTCAGGGTAACCTTTGACTTCTTCGGGAACTTGGGCCAATCTACTTAAGGGGATGTAAGCCATACTTTTAGATGCCCTGCCCGGATAGCTAATTTCTATATTTTCTAAAGAAACATTTTCTATATGATGCCCTGGTATACCCGCAATAGAGGAAGCAAAGGGGTTATGGAAATAGTTTACCTCGGGCCCTCTTAAATCGTAGTCTATATCGGGTCGCCCGAAAGGTACCTCTACCTTCACATTCTTTATACTAATGTTTTTTACCACCCCTGGTTTTTCACCGTCACGATGCCCTAACCGAATGAAAAATGCATTTCCGGTATTTTTTGCAACAACATTGTTCACATCAACATTTTCGATAACCGCCCCATCAACGGATTCAAATGCTAAAGCGGAACGAAACGTATCGAAGACCTGAATGTTCTCTATGGTCACATTTTTGAAGCCCCCGTAAGAAGCAGAACCGAACTTGATTGCACTTGCACTTGATCTGATAACATTATTGGCAATATAAATACTGTCATTGGCATAGCCCGGGTAATATGATTTTAAACAGATACCATCATCGGCCGAATTGATATTGCAATTGGTTATTCGTACGTTTTTAGAATCGGTAATATCCATTCCATCGTTGTTCCAATACGATCGGTTTACCACCGTCAAGCCATCGATCACCAAATTATTGCAGAGTTCAAAAGACAAGCCCCAACAAGCGGCTTCACCTACTTTTAAATCTCGTACTTCAATATTATTACATTGGGAAAACCGAAATAATTTCGGTCGCATAGTTTCATTGGGCCTATGCCTCTTCACATTATAATTAGGGTCAATGGTTATACCGGCATGGTGCAAACTATCGATTTTAAGGGCCAATTTAAGGCCTTGACCATCGATAATGCCCTTACCTGCGAGTTTGATATTGTTCGCCTTATGCGCAAGAATCAAGGCCATTTGAGAATTATCATCCTTTTTGGGTGAAACCGGCCGACCTTCAAAATCCATCTTTTTATAATCTGTCGGGCTCGTACTGCCAAGTAATACGGCACCTTCTTCAAAAAAGAGGGTTACATTACTCTTTAGTTCAATACTACCTGATAAAAACTTACCCTTCGTAAAAACTACTTTGCCACCCTTTTTCCTTTTATGTGCTGCATCTATAGCCTTCTGAATCGCCTTTGTATTTAGGGTCGTACCATCGGGTACAGCACCGTAATCAATAACCAAAAACTGCTTTTTATCATCATGATCGATCAGTAAAGTTTCATTGGACATCGAAACTAAAAGAAGTAATATAAATGGCAGTGCATATAAAATCTCTCTCTTCATAGGTAGTGTTAATTTGGGTTTTCGGTCATATGCAGAATCAATTCGCCTCCATTAATAATATCTTGATGTTTAATCGTAAAATCTGATAAAATCGAGTCATTAAAGGAGGGAGTATCGGAATACAGATGATTATCACTGTTGTTATTCGCGATGATTACGAACTGACCTCCCGGATAATATTTTGAATTTAATTGGATGGTTATTTTATCGAAAATCGGGCTTCCTATTTGGTATTCGGGATTCTCCTCTGTACCCCCGTTCATTTGGAATAGACCTATTTTGTAAAGCACGTTTAAACTCCCCATAAGACCTTGATCTTCGTCGCCGTTGTACCCCGTGTCAGGGGCTAGGCCACTAAAGGCTTTTTTAACAACGGTTCTCGACCAGTATTGGGTTAGGTCAGGCCTTCCTAATCTATTAAATACAAAAGGGGTCTGAATAGAAGGTTGATTTCCTAAATTAATAGGAATTCTTCTGTATTCGGGATGCAACTCACTTTCATGGGAACTACCTGAAGTAAAGTTGAGTTCTTCGGCTTTTTCAAATTGCTCATTCAACTTTTCAACAGCCTTTACCTTTCCGCCCATCAAATCACTCAACCCAGTTAGGTCATGTGGTACGAACCAAGTAGACTGTGCAGCATTCGACTCTACAAAACCGTTCTCATAGTCGTAGGCATCAAAATCTTCTCGCCATTTACCTGATGCATCTTTAGGCCCCATCCACCCTTCATCTTTATTAAAAACATTTTTGAAATTCTTCGAACGTGCCATGAAATACTTGTTTTCTTCTTCTTTACCCAATTTTTTGGCCAATTGTGCCAAAGTATAGTCTTGGTAAGCATACTCTAAAGTTTGCCCAGAACCGTCTAGATGAATGCCAAACTTTCCTTTTTCCGGTAAAGGGTTAGGTACGTAGCCTTGGTTCAGATAGTAAGACATACCACCACCAATATTCGTTTTATGCTCATAGCCTGCCTTGCCCATGATACCACCTAACATATGATTCTTTTTGAGCGCACTATAAATGGTATCAATATTATCGTTCACCAGTTTTTTTTGAATTGCCGAAACAATGAAAGGTGTTGACGATGCACCTGTCATAACATAGGTATAATTACCGCCCGAAGGACCGCGCGGTACTAAACCACCATCTTTATAATATTGCATCAAAGAATGGCTGAATTCTTCCATAATCTCTGGGTATACCAAACCCCAAAGGGTATTAATCGTCCACTGGGCACCCCAGAACGAGTCAGAATTATAATGGTTAAATTTTGGCTTTCCGCTTTCGTCTAGCGGTAATTGCCCTACACGAAAATCTTCTCTCGTATTATCGGGGTATGCCCCATTTACGTCACTTATAATTCGGCGACCTTGAAGGGCATGCCAAAGATCGGTGTAAAACCTACGTTGGTCGGTTTCTGAACCACCTTCCACCTTAATTCTAGATAACATACCCTCCCATTCAGCCTGGGAATCTTTCACTACTTGATCGAACTGCCAATGGGGCAGTTCCTCTTCCATATTCAAATTTGCATTTTCTACAGAGGTATAAGAAATGGCTACCTTCATCAATACCGGTTCATCAGATTTGTTGAGATGCAATAGGTAATTTTTTGTTTCCGCATCCTTCTCAATCGAAGCGATAGGAGTATTTAATTTTATTTTAAAATAGGTAGTTAAAGGTTTGGGCCTTCTAAAAGTGGGCTGCATCACAAAACTTCCGGAAAGTTCCATATTTCCATCTTTTGTCAAGTTACCATCAATAATCTCACATGGCCCCAATTGAGCATTTAAATTAAAAAGTACAGCCCGCTTTTCAGCATTTGCTTCAGGAAAGACATATTTATGAAAACCTACTCTTTTCGTGCTGGTCAGCTCAACAGCAATCTTTTGTTTGTCTAGTTCTAGGTAATGATAACCGGGGGTTATTCTTTCAGTTTCATGACTGAAACTTGAATAAAAATCTGTAAATAGTTCTTTATTCTTTTCAAGGGAAGTTGATACGGGCATTACAGATAGACCGCTCATCTGCCATGCATGAATATGACTAAATCCTCTTACGGTATCTACCTTGTGACGGTACCCACTGCCCCAAGCTCCATTAGTTTCTGTATCAGGACTCAGGTTGACCATACCAAAGGGTCGATTGGCCGATGAAAAGAAAAACCAGCGTGAATTTTCAGTGTCGAGCAAGGGGTATACTTTCTCAACCAAAGAAGTTGTCTTTTTTGATTCTATATCAGTTTGGTTACAAGAAGACAACAAAGATACCAAGATCAATATCACTGCCCCCCATAAAGAAACCTTTTCAATTTTCATATTCGGTTTGATTTAGTCGTTAGTTAAGTTTATAATAGATATTTTTTGGTTGGCTTTAAATTTAACCTAACCAATAGTCATTTTATAATTAAAAGGGGTGAACCCTGTAAAAAATACATGTTCTCCCTCGGCACGCAAGCTTCCCCCGTGATAGCCGTATTTTTCGCTTTCTAATCTTGATGTTCTTTGATGTTCAAATATTCCTGGGCCGAATTTAATAGTATCATTGTCTACTTTATATTCACCGTATCCCTTTTTAAGAATATTGTCATCCGATGCAATCGGTAATGTACCGACGAATTCACCTCCTTTTCTGAAACAGAGTTCAATGGTAACTTCAACATTTGGCGGCCCGTCAACTTTAAAGTCAATTTCTAGAACCCCATCATTCTCTATAATATCAATGGTAGAAACCTGTTTTTTAATATTACTCTTGGCCCTTAAATCAAAAGACATTTTATTCCAAAATCTACCATCTTCAGATGCAGATAGTTTATAATCGCCATCTGCTATATGATTTTGGGCAGCCAAGGGTTGATAATAGTAGGCTTCTTTTGTTTCGTGCAATTTATATACTTGATCTCGCTTAATCAGGCCCTCGCTGCGAAAATAACCCATTCTAAAAAACGAAGTCGACAATCGCATATGTTCGAGAATGGCCTTTCCTTTTCGGTAGGTAAGAAAATTAGGGTTGGAAGATTTTCCTGAAATAACTTCGATAGGCCTATCGTTACCACCAAAGATGGTAATATATCTATTTCCTTTTTTAATTCTAGCTAAATTGGAGGTTGAAAAAAGCTTTTCAAAATTACCAATAGCTTTGTTCGAGGTAGGAAGTTCTTTCTCTAAATCTCTATTCACCATAAATTCTATCAGCGAGTGTGAAAGAATTTCAGTCTTAAAATCAGGTAATTTCTCTATTTGATTGGTCATATCGACCAGCAGCGAATTATTAGTAATAATTGCCATATATCGATATTCTAAATAAAACTTGGTGACATTTATGGGTTTTATTTGGTCCTGTCTTCTAGAATCGATTGAAACCACATTACCGTTAAGTTCTGTATAATAGCAAAATGTAATCAGGTTTTTGACCACATAATCAAGAAGCTCAGGCCTATCGAGCAATCTAGCTATGGTAATAAATGCCCTATTGATTACAACTGAATAATTGGCACTTCGCTCAAGATAGTGACCGTCTTCATTCTGGTAAATACCTTCAGCCAACCACTCTTCTATTCTCTTTATATATCTGGTGTTGGGGTAAAGAGAATTTATGTTCGCAAGGGCAGCACAAACGACCCATCTATGGTTAGGTGTATGAACGCCCCCTGTAACCATCGCCTCGCTTGCCTTTAAAATAAACGTCTTCAAATTACTTCTGACTACCCGTAATTCTGTGTGCTCATCATTGATCAATACCTTCATTGCACTACACAGGTGTTCTAAAACAAAAGCCGTGTCTGGAGGCGATTGTCTATTTCCACCGGAATCTAAGGTACCATCATCGTATTGCCCTTTCAAAAGGATATTTATATAGCTACATAATTTTTCAACCAGAATACTCGACCGATAGTAGGTTGAATCTCGATTGGAAACAGAAGCCGATAGAACGGAAATGTTATTTGCCAACCTACGAAATGAGGTTAGGCGAATATCTAGATGAAAACTGCCGTTTTGAAGAATTTCAGCAACACTATCATCATTATTTGTAACCAATAATTTCAGTAGCCGAACGTCTTTACTCAGGTTCGACATAAACATATTTTGGGCAAACGTATATTCACCCATCAAAGAACCGACTAAAGCCAACCCCCCAATTTTCATGAACTGCGCACGATTTAAATGATGCTTCATATACCGTAAACCTAAAGGTTGGTTAAACAAATATGTTTTTTATTTATTTGCAGGACAAGAGAAGGGCGGACAAATTAGCCCGCCCTAAACTAACAAAAACTGCTCACTCAACTAACAAATGAGTTTTTTAAATATCAATAACCCGGGTTTTGCTCTATTCTATTATCTGATAAGATGATTTCAGTATCGGGGATGGGTCGTAACAAATGAACGGAAGGATCAAAAGAACCATGGTCCATAATATGCGGATTATACAGATTAATGCGTTCTTGAAGTTTACCGGTTCTCTTTAAATCGTACCATCTATTGGTTTCTCCTGCAAGTTCTAAAGCTCTTTCGTTTAAAATATCATCAATATCTACAGAGGTATAAAAATTAGATTCACCTGTAGCCCTATTTCTAACAATATTCATATGAGCCGCTGCTTGAGCTGGACTACCTGCCCCCAAATAGGCCTCGGCCGCCAATAAATGTGATTCAGCCACTCTATAAATGAACGTATCTCTAAATCCACCTTCAATTTCATCAAAACCGACATCATCGAATTTTTTAAATATCGGAAAATTTGCAAATACTGTATTTTCAGAATACAGATAGTTGACCCCGGAAACATTTTGCGGGTTATCATTATAATAATAGTCACCTGGTTGATATACATAATATCTGTTCAACTTATCGGATAGTTCGTCGGCCGTCAAAGCAGTTTTTGGAAAATATATAACGGTATCGCCAACAACGATGTCATCTGTGCCAACAGCACCTTCGGTGTCGGCTAATAATATCCGATGAAAAGTAGCATCATCTCTAGTATCATTATCTTCAAATAGGGAATAGAAAAACTCGGTAGGCATTGCACTCCCTTCACGGAACCCGTATGGATTTTGCCTGCTCAAACCAGGTAGTTCGTTTACACTGAACATTAATGTTGAATGCTTTGTGTTATTTCTATCATCGTAATCACCACCAGCACCATATTGAATAGAAAACAAGATTTCATCATTGACTTGGTTGTCATAATCAAAAACTTCGGCATAGGTTTGAGAATTGATATCGTAACTACCGATAGCGCTCTCAGCTAAGGAAGCCGCCAATTCAAAATCATTTGAACCACCATAAGGCTTGTATGCTCTTGTCAAATAAACCTTTGAAAGTAAATGCTGTGCCGCTCTTTTAGATAATCTGCCAGTGGCCGGGTTATCGTCTAAAGCTGGAATAGCTTCTTCCAAATCTTTTATTATCTGGGTGTACGTCTCTTCTTCAGAAGATCTAACGTAATCTGAACTAATATCATCGATTTCATCGAGAGATAGAACTACACCGCCAAAAGCCTGAACCAAATTAAAATAACACATAGCCCTCAGTGCTTTTGCCTGCGCAATACCATTATCTCTTGAATTCAAGTTAGATTCCGTCCATAAAATTTCATTGCTGAACCTGTTAATAACAATGTTAGCCTTACTGATCACACTGTAATTGTTTCTCCAATCGTTGAGAAAACTACCGTTACTACTGTTGATGTTGACATACACATTTAACGGATTCAAATCTGTATTTACGTTTTCTTGGCTCGTAAATATATCTGTACCCAACATGGTCATGTCGTAACCGATATTGGTGTATTTAAAAACATCCCTTAACGAACTGTATACCCCAACGACCAATCTATCAGCATTATCTTCGGTAATGAAATCTTCTCCCGTCAGGTTTGTATTGTTTTCTTCTTCAATATATTTATTGCAAGAACTTATCGCAATCGTCAGTATGGTGAACATCAGCAACCATCCAACATTTTTCTTATATCTGTTCATTTCTTTTATTTTATTTTTTTAGAATGCTACTTTTAAACCTATCAAAGTGGTTCTAGTTTGAAAACTCATATCATATGAATTCTGTAGACCAGTTTCCGGGTCGGGCCCTTGAAAATCAGTGAACGTAAATGGATTTTGAACATCTATCGATAATCTAGCACTTGTCATCTTGAATTTTTCCAAAAGATTATCTGGAAAATTGTATCCCATGCCGATATTACCAATTTTCACAAAAGACATATCTTCAAAGAAATATTCACCTTGAGTCGGACCTATACCTGGTAGCGGATTTTCTGCATTCGGTGTGCTTGGGGTCCAATAGGCTGCGTCGATTTTACTGAAAGTCGTTTCACCATTCGTATCATGATGCTGGTGAAATTCTGAATGGCCGAAAACTCCTTGTCTGGTATACGCCATTATCGACAAATCGATGTTCTTATATGCGAAGTTATTGGTTATACCTCCCGTCCAATCTGGTGCGGTGGTACCGATTACCACCTTATCGTTCGCTGCGTCAAGTATGCCATCGTTGTTTTGATCCTTATACTTATGTTCGCCCGGCACGGCATTGTACACTGCAGCTTCAGCCGCTTCATCTATTTGCCAAATACCCTCTTTTTCATACGAATAGATTGCATCCGATGGCTGCCCTACGATTAATGCACTATGTCTGCCAAATACTTGTAAATCTAGATCACCTTCTAATTTCAGAATTTCGTTCTTGTTCTTGGCAAAATTCAAACTCGTCTTCCAACTGAAATTTTCAGTCTGAATATTTTTGGTATTCAGAGTAAATTCTACACCAGAATTATTCATAGAGCCAAAATTTCCGATGGCACTATCAAACCCTGTAATTAATAATAGATTTCTTGAAAAAATAGCTCCTTCGGTAGTTTTGTCATACAACTCTAAAGACATATTGATCCTATTATTAAATAAGCCAAGATCAACACCAAAGTTTATCTCATCCGATACCTCCCAGGTCAACTCTGAATTTGAAAGACCACTAACAACATTGCCGTTCGTTAGGTTATCACCGAACAGGTAATTTTTATTATTTAAAAATGCTAATGATTGATAGGGGCCTACTGTATTATAATTACCCGATTTACCATAGCTTATTCTAAATTTCAGATTTGATAACCAATCCGCATTTTGCAAAAATTGTTCTTCACTTGCTCTCCAGGCAAAGGCTGCCGATGGAAAAAAGTTCCACTTATTGCCTTCTGCCAGCTTAGAGGCACCATCGTATCTTCCCGTAAACGTGAACAGGTACTTATCATTTAAATTATAATTTAAACGACCTGCTACCGAAGCGGTAGTTTCTTTTTCAAAATAAGAACTGTACTCTCGTATATCGGTACCCGCACCGGTATTATAAAAGCCATGAAAATCAGGAACATTTCTAGTCTCGATATTGTTACCTTCTAATTGATTATAATACACCGATCCTATTATGGTCGCACCCAGCTTTTGTTTGTCCGTTATATCAAAATTAAAATCTGCCGTATTATCCCAGGTATATGAATTTCTTAAATCGACACCATAATAGGCCCTTGTTCTAGAGGGGTCATTTCTAGCCGATTTGGTTAGAAGTCCCCTATGTTCACCATTTCTTGTTGACGAGAGGTTCGGAGAAAATGTAGTTTTCAGATTCAACCAATCACTAGGTTCGTATTGAACATAAAAGTTAGAAATTACGTTTAAAATTCTTTGGTTGTTCTTCCACGCTCCGTTTACTTCGTAAAAAGGATTCACAAAACGTTGGTCTTCATTATCAGGATAGAATATCAGTTCTCCATTATCCTCGTACGGGTCAGCAGTTACAGGGAGCCTGTACGCACTTCTGAAAAGTTCCCTACTGCCCAATTCTTGCTCTGAGTACGATAAATACGCCCTCAAGCCAATAGTAAACCTATTCATTTTTTTAGATAAGGATGTAGATGCCGTATAGCGCTCGTACGCCTGATCGTTACCTACTACACCTTCGTCTTTTAAATAGCCTATCGAACTACTATAGACCAATCCGTTTTGACCTCCAGACATCGAGACCGTATGGCTAGACTGTACCGCAGTTCTGGTTATAAAGTCTATCCAATCAAAATAATTTCTATTGGCAATGTTTTCGGTTTCGCCATTATCAAAGAATGATTGACTTCTATTAATAGTATAATTGTTGAAATCTGCTGCCGTAGGATTGGGCGTAGCACTATTCAACCATTCAGCTTTCCATTGTTGCGCCCTTAAATTGTTGTCTATAAAGTCGATATACTCGTCCCCATCCATAATATCTACCAAATTGCTCGCTGAACTAACACCGAACGAAGCATCGTATGAGAATTGGGTTTTACCTTCAATACCGTCTTTTGTAGTAATTATGACAACACCGTTCGCCCCTCTAGAACCATATATTGCCGTAGCGGAAGCATCTTTCAAAATATCCATTTGCTGAATATCCGAAGGGTTTAAAATATTGATATTATCAAGAAAAATACCATCGACCACGTACAATGGTCTAGATAGATCTGCAGTTACATCGTCACTTTGACCATCAGCATTTGCTTGATTACTATTTGTAATAACCGTATTACCCCTTACCCTAATGGATAATGGTGAACCTGGTTTAGAATTTAACCTTCTCACATCAACACCGGCAACCGTGCCACGTACCGCCTGCCCTAAATCCGTTCTTCGTTGTTCTGTAAGTTGTTCCGATCCTATTGAGGCAACCGCTCCGGTTAAATCGGTCTTTTTAACAGAACCGTACCCAATCACCACCACTTCGTCTAGCTTCGCAGTATCCTCTTCTAATATAACTTCTAGATTTGTCTGGTTATCATAAGTGATTTCTTGCGCCTTAAAACCAAGGTAGTTGAAGATAAGTACTTGCCCTGAATTGATGCTAATATCAAAATTACCGTCAAAATCCGTTACTGTTCCTGTAGAAGTTCCTTTTATCATAATACTGACTCCAGGAATTGGTGTTCCAGCAACATCGCTTACCACCCCGGTAACCTGATTTTGAGCCATGAGTGCAGAAGTCAAGCCCATACACAAGACCCATACAATTTGCTTTAGTTTTTTCATAGTTGTTTGTTTAGTAGTTTACTGCACTAAACTATTATAGGTCTACTTACGGAACATGGACAAATCATTTGGATATATGGATTTTCAATATCACGCATCAATAAAAATCAGATTAAATAACTGATAATCAATTAATTAAAATCATAATAAATTTTAAGTTTTTTTTAAGTTTTATGAAAATGTATTCGTTGATTCTTCACTATTCAGTAAAAAAATCACGTTTAATTTCCTTTTTTAGAATCAAAACATAAATCGTTTGAAGCAAAACCAACTTTCGCCATCATGTATTTTAGTGGGTCTTAATTTGCGAAAATTGAGCAATTATTTTAATATGAAATTGATGACGGATGATATCTAAAAGCGAAAGTACTCAGGTGGTCTATTTAGTTGATGATGATCATGAAGATCAAGAAATATTTGCTGATGCTTTAGAATTAGTAGATACTCATATCGACTTAAAGCTTTTCGACAATGGGGTGGATCTCTTAGCTGATCTATATTCAGATACCCCTTTACCAGATGTAGTCTTTCTAGATCTGTTTATGCCCCTTATGGACGGTGAAGAATGCCTACGCGATATTAGGGAAAATGAAATTTTCGATGAAGTACCTTTGGTAATTTATTCTACCATACTAGATATGAATAAGATTGAAGAGTTATTTGAAATGGGAGCCAACCGCTACTTACGCAAACCTTCTTCTTTCGACGATCTTATTACCGCCCTGAGCCGCACTACTGCTTCAGTAAGAAGAAATAAATTGGGAGGTACCTCAATAATTAATGTGGTCGCATAATTAGTTTTAATCTATTGTTTTAGTCGTAGTAACAAAATTAAACCGAGGCTGCTATATCTACAGCAACCTCTAGTTCACTTTTTCCGCTACCGAACACTACACCCTTCAGTGGGGGCACATCGTAGTAATCTCTGCCCCAGCCTACAACTATATGTTGATCCATAGGTATCATATTGTTCGTTGGATCGAAATCTACCCAGCCGAAACCAGGTATAAAAACAGAGAACCACGCATGTGAAGCGTCAGCACCCACTAATTTCTCTTCACCTTCAGGTGGCAAAGTTTCTATATATCCACTGACATACCTTGCAGGTAATCCGACTGATCTTGTGCAGGCAATCGCAATCTGGGCAAAATCTTGACATACCCCTTTTTTCTCACGCATTACCTCTGTAACTGGTGTTGAAATACTTGTAAAGCCGGAAACAAACTGAAAATCGGTATATATGCGCTGCATTAATTCATAAGTAGCGTCAAAGACTGAGCGATTTCCTCTAAAAGAAACTTGTGCATAATTACGAATACTGGTATTGGCCCTTTTGATAAATATAGACTCTAATATATATTGCTTGGCATCTAAAATACTGGTATCCGTACTGTTTAAAGACATTATGGCCGAGTCTAAGGTTATGCCTTTACAGTTCTGTGAAAAAATCGCTTTTTCATATGGTGAAAAATTCCTATCGATTTTACTTCTGGTTACAACCTTTAACTCTCTATGTTCTTGTTGAATCGCAAATCGAGTAATATAATTACCGAAAAAATCTTGTCGCTCAGAAATTTCAGAAGGTTTGGGCGTCACTTCAATATTATAATCTAACAACTGCTGCCCTTTTGAATCACGAGGTCGCAGTGTGGCGATATTGTGACAGTAGCTTACCGGAGCATCATACTTATAATTAGTGGTATGTGTTACATTAAAAATCATATCTAAAATGGGAAAGACTGTGTGACCAGCTGATTTTGGGCATTGGTATGACTAAAATAAGTACCTGTAATCGACTGAGATGTTCGATATAGAAGATCGGATAATTCTTCGAAGAGATCATCTAACTCTTTTCGTAAAAAATCGTTTTCTGATTTTGTACGCGATAAGTCGTGGGATGTAGATAACCTTAACTTTGCAAAGGCTTCGAAAATAGTCTTTTGATAATTGCTCAGACTGTTATCTTGCCCCGAATGTGGCAAACGGGCTATATCTTTCTGAATTCTGTTCAACATGAAAGTCAACGACCGAGGGTACTCCAAATCTAAGATTACTAAATCTAAAACATGCTCTAGCTTAATGTACGATCTATAACTATATCTGTAAATATTTAGACTCTCATGACTAGTTAAAAGGCACTCTAACAAATCATACTCCACTTGTTCATCGTATTTAATCGTAAGTAGAGAGCGACACTTTGTAATAGTCAAAATACTTTGCTCAAGTTGCAGCCCGATAAAATATAGCAACAAGCCTTGTTGTACCAATATACTTTCTTCTACCAGACCCATAAAAGCGATTAAACGTGTAATCAACTGGTTTAGAACTTTGAGAATATGATTGATAGATCGGTTATCACTTTCTACAAAAGACTTCCAAAGTTTTTGAATATTCTCAAATACGCGCCACATATCGGTAGACCACAAATTTCTAATGGAGTAGTACGAATTGCTGAACATCATTATACTATGTGACAAACTTCCGGGTCTATTGGTATCTAACAACACCGATAACATTTCTTCCATGGGATTGTTCATTGCTGAAATATCATCCTCATCCTTATCAAGAAAGCCGGGATTTGTGCCTGTTAGACTGGTAACGGCTTTTAACAGCACTTGAAGTTTGATTGTATCCGGTTTTTGATTTTTATCTTGAACCAAGGCCATTTGTCTAATAACCATTCGAAGAAATCGCGCGTTGACCAATGTTCGACCTACATACCGACCTGCCCAAAATAGGTTCTCCGCAGTTAAACTGGGCAAATCATTAAGGCCAGATATTGATATATTGCTTCTCTTATGCCAAAGTTGATTTGGTTTATTGTCAATCTCATCTTCTTGTAGCACCCAAAAATCTTTACTGGTACCGCCCCGCTGACTTGAAACCCGAATAGTTTCCCGGTCACGTGCCGAGCGAACCAAACCTCCCGGCATTACACTGTAGTCATTTTTCGAGGCGATACAGAAAGTTCGGTTCACCAAATTTCTTGCCTCTACCGATTCACCAATAAGATTAGGAGCGGTTGAAAAATTTATTTTTTCTTGGGCAACATAACGATATGGGGTACGGGCAATTTCTTGCTTAAGCTTATTAAGTTCTTCTTGAGTCATGAACTCGGTGAAGTGTATACTCTCTCGATTGGTTCGGTCGATTCGTTTGATTACAAGTTGTGATAAATTATCGAACACATAATTTTGTTCCAGTTCTTGCCCACACCACCATGATGCAATCTGCGGTAAAATAAGTTCTTCATTGAAGAAGAATTTACATATTGATGGCATGAAAGGAATTAACCCTGGATTTTCCATCACCGCACTACCGACCGGGTTGATTATCGATACATTTTTTCTTCTGACCACATCTAAGAGTCCAGCAACTCCCAAATGTGAATCTTCCCTGAGTTCCAATGGATCGGCAAACAGATCGTCTACCCTTCGCCAAACCACATCGATACGTTTTAAACCTTTTAAAGATTTCATCCATAGAAACCCATCTCTCACCACCAAATCATTTCCTTGAACCAATGGGTAGCCGAAAAAAGAGGATAAATATGCGTGATCAAAATAAGTTTCATTATGCGACCCCGGGGTCAAAATAACAATATTCGGATTCTCTTTTTGAATTGGGGAGGCATCAATCAACATCTGGTTAAGGTCATTGAAAAAGCCAGAAAGCCTTTGTACGTTCAGCTTACCATATACCTCCGGAAGAATTCTATTGACCGTAGACCGATTTTCGAGGGCATAACCCATACCTGATGGAGCTTCGGTTCGATCATTGACCACCCACAGGCGGCCATCGGTACCCCGCGCCAAATCTGCAGCATAAATAGAAAGGTACTTTTCAGTAGTGTATGTGATGGAGTCACATTGCCTTAAAAATCCACGATGCCCATAAATAACTTCGTGAGGAATAATGCCCTCTTTAATAAGTTTACGCTCTCCGTAGATATCTTTCAATACGAGATCCAGTAGTCGCGCTCTTTGTTTGATACCTGCTTCTACCGTTTTCCATTCATTTTGATGTAGTAAGAAAGGAAAAACATTTAGGGTCCAAGGGCGGTTCATACCCTTAGGGTCGTTGTATACATTATATGTAACACCGTTTTCAGACAACAACCAATCGATGTCTTTCTGTCGAGCACTTAGCCCATCAACACCTAGCCTATCGAATTCTTGCAGAAGGTTTTTCCAATGGGGCTTGACCAAATTGTCAGATGAAAACATTTCATCATTACCATATTCGGTACTATAACTATTGAGCCAGCTTGTGGTTGTTAAGGGCATATAATCAATTACTTCTTACGCAAATCTAATACATGCGGATATTCTGGGTTCACCGGAATCTCTTTATATACAAATGTACTAGAAGCATTCTTTCGCTCGACAGTTCTGCTCGTATAATTTGTTACCTCACCCGTTTCAACAGGCACCACCTCATCTTGGGTATGCCCAAATTCCCAAAAACGATTGATTCTTCTCGACTCGGCCTCGTAACTGTTAACGGGGTAGGTGTCATATGACCGACCACCAGGATGCGCTACGAAATAAGTACAACCACCAATAGATTTTTTATTCCACATATCGACCACATCAAAAACCAGAGGAACATCGACCCCAATTGTCGGGTGTAACGCAGACCAGGGCTCCCAAGCCTTATACCTTACACCAGCAACATACTCACCTTTTGTACCTGTGGGGCTCAAATCTATTTTGACCCCGTTGCAGGCAATATTATAACGTTCGGCCGTGAAGTTTTTGACTTTGATCTGAACCCGCTCTAATGAAGAATCAACATAGCGGGCGGTACCTCGACCTGACATTTCTTCCCCAAGAACATTCCACGGTTCAATGGCCATACGCAACTCGATCTGCATTGAATTGATTTCGACCATACCATATAAGGGAAACCTGAACTCAAAGAATGGGTCGAACCACTCTAGTTTGAACGGATAACCTGCTTCATTCAATTGCGATACAATATCCGCAATATCTTCTTTCACATAATGTTCGAGCAAAAATTTGTCATGTAGTTCACTACCCCATCGTACCAAATCATGTTTGTAAGGTTTTCTCCAAAACCAAGATACCAAGGTACGAACCAACAACATTTGCATTAAGCTCATTTGGGCATGTGGCGGCATATCAAAAGCCCTTAGCTCTAAAATACCCAATCGCCCCGATGAAGAATCAGGTGAATATAATTTATCGATGCAAAACTCAGCACGATGCGTATTACCTGTAATATCGGTCAACAAATGCCTGAAAAGGCGATCGGTAAGCCAAAACGGAACTTCTTTATCATCGG
Organism: Flavobacteriaceae bacterium MAR_2009_75; assembly: GCA_002813285.1. Classification (NCBI taxonomy): domain Bacteria; kingdom Pseudomonadati; phylum Bacteroidota; class Flavobacteriia; order Flavobacteriales; family Flavobacteriaceae; species Flavobacteriaceae bacterium MAR_2009_75. The sequence continues at coordinate 4,089,323 of PHTZ01000001.1, read as the reverse complement.
GAATCTGAGAGAAAGCGATTTCAAGTTCGTATAAATTCTCTAACCTGGCCTCATCGACACGCGGTGCTTGACTGGTAGGGCCAATAAAAGCTCCGGAAAAGAGATAAGATAAGCCCGGATGGTGCTGCCAGAACGTTAACAAACTACGCAAAAGTTGAGGGTTTCTCAACAATGGACTATCGGCAGGAGTCACGCCCCCCAACGTTACGTGATTGCCCCCTCCCGTACCGGTATGTTTTCCGTCGAGCATAAACTTCTCGGTTCCTAAACGGGCTTTCTTGGCCTCTTCATACAACTTGAGGGTGTTTTCGGTAAGCTCGTTCCAGTTCTTGGTCGGGTGTACGTTGACTTCAATTACCCCAGGATCGGGCGTAATTTTCAATACTTCTAACCTATTATCTTTAGGCGGTTCATAACCCTCTAACAAAACAGGTACCTTCAATTCTTTGGCAGTAGCCTCTATACTTGCCACCAGGTCGAGAAATGCCTCTGCACTGTTCAAAGGCGGCAAGTACAAGAAAAGTTTGTCTTCTCGAACTTCCGCACATATCGCGGTGCGCACATAGGGTTGTTTTTCTTTTTTTGTTATAGCTTTTCCATCTGCTCTTTCTTTTAAAAGAACACCATATTCCGGAAGCTTTCCTTTGGTTTCAAAAAGTTCTGGTTCTACCGTTGGTTCTGAAGGCACTTCGGGCTTTTTGGGTAACGACTCTAACGGAAGTCTCAGCCCGATCGGTGAATTACCCGGTGACAAGATTAAATCACCTCCTCTAAATTGCCACGGGTTGGTTATCCAATTTCCATTACTTTCTGCCAGCGGATAAACATGCCCAACAGTTTCACCGGTGCCCTGCTCAAGCACCTCGCCCAGTTTTTTTCGTAGAGCAGAATCTTTATTTTCATACTCTTTAGCATCATCATCTATAGGTAACTTACGTTCTTCCCACAAAAAATAGAATGCATCTTCGAAAGCGGGCATAATAGAATTCGACTCGCTATTTAGGTTTTTTGCCAAGGTTTGCAAGAAAATTTCGGTAATATTTTCCGGCAGTTCATAGGTTTCCGAAAAGGAAGCCAGCCATTGTGAATCTTGCCAAATAACCCCTCCGTCTTTTCTCCAATGAACACCAATGAGCCATCGTGGCAAGGGCTCACCCGGATACCATTTTCCTTGAGCATGGTGAAGCACCCCTCCTTTTCCAAACACCTCCAATAATTTCGTAGACAACTTACTGGCTAATTTTCTTTTGTGTTCGCCGTCGGCGGATGTATTCCATTCTTCGGCTTCCATATCATCTATCGAAACAAAAGTGGGCTCACCTCCCATCGTAAGTCTGACATCGTTCCGCTCAAGTTCTTCATCCACTTTAAAACCAAGTTCATAGATAGCGTTCCATTGATCGTCAGTATAGGGTTTGGTCACCCTAGGAGATTCGAAAATACGTGTCACCTTATTTTCAAATTCGAAAGTCGTTTCGCAAGGATCTGTCAAGCCGTATACGGGTGCCGCACTCTCAAAAGAGGGTGTACAGGCCAAAGGTATATGCCCCTCACCTGCCAAAAGGCCTGATGTAGCATCTAGCCCGATCCACCCGGCACCGGGTAAGTATACCTCGGCCCAAGCATGCAAATCAGTAAAATCTTCTTCTGGGCCAGAGGGGCCATCAAGAGATTTTTCGTCGGCCTTAAGTTGAACGAGATAACCCGACACGAAACGTGCGGCCAAACCCAAATGTCTTAAGGTCTGCACCAAAAGCCATGCAAAATCTCTGCATGAGCCTAAACGTGCATCTAACGTCTGTTCACAGGTTTGCACGCCAACCTCCATTCTCACCGTATAATTAAGATAATCGTATAGCTTTTGATTAAGCCCCGTAAGAAAATCGATAGTTCGTTGCGGAGTAAGGTCTATTTGCTTTAACCAATTTTTAAGGTGTGGGCCTTCCTCGGTAATTTCCAAATAAGGCAATAATTCTTTCTTTAGTTCTTCGGAGTACTTAAAGGGAAAATTTTCAACCGCTTCCTCTACAAAAAAATCAAAAGGATTTATAGTTTTTAAGTCAGCAATGATCTCTACGTCTATCGAAAGTTCATCGGTTTTATCAGGAAATACCAAACGCGCCAAATAATTACCAAAAGGATCCTGTTGCCAATTGAAAAAATGCTGTTCTGGTTTAATTTTTATCGAATACGCATCGATAGGCGTTCTGCTATGAGGTGCCGGACGCAATCTAAAAATATGTGGAGAAAGATTGATTTTACGGTCATATTTATATACCGTCTTATGTTTAATCGCAACTTTTAATGCCATACAATGAACTGATTTTCTATGTATGTAAGATAAGCGATATTGAGACCAATGACTATCGGAATCAAAAGTTAAATTATAACATTAGAGTGTCGCGAATTTAACTAGCCTATTTATTCGTAATCGATAATCAAATAAGCATTTCATTAAAGATGATGAAATTTAATAAAATTAAAAGGTGGGATTATTTTAGATAAGGTCAAATTGTTCTTTTACGAAGCCTTTGCTCTGTTATAAACCAATTCTAGAAAACTCCCAAATTTTAAGAACGATTCATTGACTGCGCTTCCTGCAAATTGAAGCTTTTTACTTAAGAATTGTGTTTCTGATTACAAATAGTTTTTTAAGAAGAAAATCTATAAAACAAAAAAATCGACCATTTAAACGTTCATGACCAAGTGAATTTGACATCTATCAGAACACCTGAAAAAGCGCTTCTTCCGAGGCATTATTTGAGCATAATTTCTGTGTCAAAATAGCAGTTGTTAATAACAATGTTGAAAAAGAGAATTGGGGTAATCGAAATCGTAGGCAATAAAATATGAATTTTACATAACGATTTATTTAGATTCGTTCCAAACACTTTTCCTATGCAAATCACCCACATTATTAAACGGGACTATACCTCCCAACCTTTTGACATTCATAAGATTACGAACGCCATCACCAAAGCTATGACCGCGGTAGATCAGGGCCAAATTAGTGATGCCCAACCTATGGCAGACAAGGTTCATGATATATTATTGAAACGTAAAAGTCTGGATGAAAACTATATTCCTACCATCGAAGAGGTTCAAGATGTTGTTGAGACCACACTCATGGAAAGTGAGTTTCACGAAGTGGCGAAAGCTTATATCATCTATAGAAACAAAAGGGCTCAAATTCGAAAAACCAACGTATTTGAAAAAAGGGTGAACTTAAAACCATACGAATATCCGCAACTATATGAATACGTTGCTGCCATAAGACACTCGTACTGGATTCACACCGAATTTAATTTTACGAGCGATATTCAAGATTTTAAATCAGGTTTGAGCGAGGTAGAGCGAAGTGCAATCAAAAATACCCTTCTAGCCATTTCGCAAATCGAAGTTGCCGTAAAGACTTTTTGGGGCGATATATATCAACGTTTGCCCAAACCCGAAATTGGTTCTGTAGGTGCCACATTTGCCGAAAGTGAGGTAAGGCATCATGATGCGTATTCACATTTGTTGGAAATTTTAGGCCTAAACCGTGAGTTCGAAACCTTGAAAAAGAAACCCGTAATTATGAAGCGGGTACATTATCTTGAAACGGCCCTAAAAAATGCAAAAAGTGAAAATGATAAAGAATATGCAGAGTCAATTCTTTTATTCTCTCTGTTCATCGAACATGTTTCGTTGTTTTCTCAGTTTTTGATCATTATGGCCTTTAACAAGCATAAAAATGTATTAAAAGGTATATCAAATGTAGTGGAGGCTACTTCTAAAGAAGAGCAAATTCATGGCGATTTCGGTATCGACCTTATCAATATTATTAAAAATGAGAACCCGGAGTGGTTTGACGATGACTACTCTTCAGTCATACAAGACATTTGCAAAGAAGCTTTTAACGCCGAAAGTAAAATTGTCAACTGGATTTTTGAAGAAGGCGAACTTGACTTTTTACCTAAAGATGTTATCAACGAGTTCATTAAGAATCGTTTCAACAACTCGTTGGAAAGTATAGGCATATCAAAAATTTTCGATATCGATCAATCATTGATTGAGCAGACCGAATGGTTCGATGATGAAATCATCGGAACAAAACATGGAGACTTTTTCGTAAAGCGATCCATCAACTATAGCAAGAGAACACAAAGTATAACCAGCGACGACCTTTTTTAAATTATGGAGAATAAAACAGATTTACAACAGACTATTGACCAACGAGATGAAACCACCCATGATTTGGTCAATGCTCGAAAAAATGCCTTGGCAGAACTAAATAAAAAATCTGAAAACGAAGGTTTCGAATGGTTAAATGAAAACAGTCGTAAATTTTTGTCATCTGGTTACCTTACCGAAGGTGTAACCCCCGAAGGCCGTATTCGCGAGATTGGTGAAAGAGCCGAGCAAATTTTGAAAATGCCTGGCTATGCCGATAAGTTCTATCATTATATGTCAGAAGGTTTTTTCTCTTTAGCTTCACCGGTCTGGTCTAATTTTGGTAAAAGAAGAGGGTTACCGATTAGTTGCTTTGGCTCTCATGTTGACGATGATATGGGCAACATTCTTTATACCCAATCAGAAATCGGAATGATGTCGAAACTCGGTGGTGGTACTTCTGGTTATTTTGGAAAAATCAGGCCCCGTGGGTCAGCCGTTAAAAATAATGGGCAAGCATCAGGTGCCGTTCATATAATGCAATTATTCGAATCAATGGTCGATGTCGTGAGCCAAGGCTCCGTAAGGCGCGGTCGCTTCTCCCCTTACCTTCCTATTGACCATAAAGATATTTTAGAATTCTTGGAGATAGGTACCGAAGGTAACCCGATACAGCAACTTACCCATGGGGTTACGGTTACCGACCAATGGATGCAAGAAATGATTGATGGCGACACAGAGAAACGTACCGTATGGGCGAAAGTGTTGCAGCGTAGAGGAGAAATGGGCTACCCCTATATTTTCTTTACAGATAATGCCAATAATGGCGCTTCGGAAGTTTATCAAGAAAAAGACCATCGTATTCATGCCAGTAACCTTTGTACGGAAATTATGTTACCCTCCAATGACAATTGGTCATTCGTGTGTGTGCTTTCTAGCATTAATCTAATGCATTATGACAAATGGAAAGATACCGATGCCGTTGAAACTATGGTATATTTCTTAGATGCCATTATCACCGAATTTATTGAGAAGCTTGAAGCCTATCGAGATTCTGAAAATAGAGAAGATCGACAGACTTTTCTCTTTATGGAAAGAGCTTATAATTTTGCAAAAGATAACAGAGCTTTAGGTTTAGGTGCCCTAGGTTGGCATTCTTTACTCCAATCAAAAAGATTGGCGTTCGATAGTCAAGAGGCATACAATCTCAACAACGAAATATTTAAAGAAATAAAGCAACGCTCATACAAAGCTTCGGAAGAATTGGCCGAACGTTTTGGTGAACCCGAAGTTCTAAAAACCTATGGTAGACGTAACGCGACGTTAAACGCAATAGCACCCACAACATCATCTGCGTTTATTTTAGGCCAGGTTTCTCAGGGCATCGAACCCATTTGGTCAAACTGTTATGTGAAAGATATTGCCAAAATTAAGGTTACTATCAAGAATCCGTTTCTGATGGATCTTTTAGAAGAAAAAGATATGAACCTCCCAGAGGTTTGGAGAGACATTCGAGATCATGATGGTTCGGTTCAACACCTTGACTTTTTGACCGAAGAGGAAAAAGCCGTTTTCAAGACATACTCAGAGCTTGACCAACTAGATATCGTGTATCAAGCAGCTGCACGGCAACACCACATCGACCAAGGGCAATCGTTGAATATAATTGTCCACCCTGAAATGCCTGTGAAAGAGATTAATAAAATTCACGTGACCGCATGGAAACTCGGCCTGAAATCAATGTACTATCAACACAGTATGAATGCCGCACAAAAATTCAGGCAAAAGAAAGAATGTACGAGCTGTGAAGCTTAAACACCCACTGTAATCAAGTATAAAATGATAAGGCTTTTGAACTTAAATTGTTCAAAAGCCTTTTTTGATTTTGGAGTTAACGACTATTGTCAATTTTTTATTTAAAGCGAATTGATCCAACAAAAAAAAGTGCTTTCGTAAGAAATATAGAAGCTCTGAACGACAACTCAAATTATAAAAAATGAACCAGTAGAAATCAATTTTAGCATAAATTACAACACACTCCCGCTTAATATTTAGAGTGTGCTACCAAACCTTTATTATGCCTCTGGCCGCATATAAATTTATAGGTTCAATGCTTAAACAGTATCTTCTCAATTGGTATTATCAATCCATCTTATACTCCAAAATTCAATGATTTAGTGATTAAAATCTTTGGTTTACATAATAGTATGGCTCTAGAAATAACCAAACCTACATACCGAATGTTGTTGGCTCTATTCAATTTCAATGCAAATTAGATGCTTAAAGAAAACTTTGAGCATATCTAAATACGGCTAACTGCAACTACTATTTAAAGTGAAATTTTGTTAATAATCTTTTTCTTAAACGATACCTAAATCAGGTAAATATCCTGATATTTGGAAAATATCCAATAAAAGTAACTGTGTTTGTTTTTTAGATTATGGTTCCGTTGCTTACATAGCCTTATCTGCTTTAAGAAAATGTAAGCCGCTATGGTATCATTTTCTGATTACCATTCATTTAAAGTTGAATGAAGTAATTTAAATGATAAGTGCAATATACATGAGTGATTCAAAAGTTCATTTAATAAAAAAAACGGAAAATAACTACAGAGTTAAACGCCCTACTCAAACTGGTTTTTCTAGTCCTGCAACGCATTACAGCGAGCCAAGAATTGATTTGAACGAGGTTCTTGTTACTAATTCATCCGCAACTTTCTTCATAAAGGTAGCAGATGACGAGTTTAAAGATTTTAATATTTTAAAAAATGATGTTCTTATAGTCGATAAGTCGTTATCCGCCAGAACAAATCAACTTGTTGTAGCCACTATCAATGACAATTTTAGTGTTATCAGAATTGGCAAAGAATATATATCTGAAATAAATATATGGGGAGTAATCACTTATATCATTAAATCTGTTTTATGATTGCTTTAGTAGATTGTAATAGCTTCTATGCCTCTTGCGAACAGGTTTTTAGACCTGACCTTAAGAAAATGCCAGTAGTTGTTTTAAGCAACAACGATGGGTGCATCATTGCTGCGAATAAAGAAGCAAAGGCTCTAACGGAAATTCCGATGTTTCAGCCGGTTTTTAAAATACAGAAATTGTTAGATAAAAGTAATGTCACGTATTTTTCTTCAAATTATACGCTGTATAATGATATGTCTCGAAGGGTTATGGATACCTTAAAAACCTTCTCACCTCGTGTCGAAGAATACAGCATAGATGAAAGTTTTGTTGATTTGAGTATTCATCAAAATGAGTGCTATACCGGTTTGGCCCATAACATTAAGAACACCATATATAAAAACACCGGAATACCTGTCGGAGTGGGCATTGCCAAAACAAAATCACTATCTAAATTAGCCAATAAGTATGCAAAAAAAATAGCTGAGAATGATAATGTGTATGTCGTGGATTCAGAAGTAAAACGAAAACAATTATTGCAAAATCTTAAGGTCAAAGATATTTGGGGCATTGGCAGAAAACATGCGCTCAGACTCGAGGATAAAAAAATAAGTACGGCCTTAGATTTTGCCAATATGCCAGTAGCTTGGGTTAGAAAAGAAATGACGGTAATAGGTGAACGGCTTTGGAGAGAACTGAACAATATACCTTGCTTAGAAATAGTAGAAAAGCCAAAAGCGAAAAAGGGCATTGGAACAGCAAAATCGTTCGGATTCAAATTGACATCTTATAGTCTTATTGAGGAAGCTTGTAGTTACTATGTAGCAGAAGTTGCAGACCTTTTAAGACAACAACATAGTGCAGCATCTCAAATCGACATTTCTTTGCAGACCAATCAACATAGTGAAATCGATAAGCAGTATAGAAACAATATTACAATAACGTTAGACACACCTACAGACAGTACCATTAAATTGACAAAGGAAGCTCTTAGGGGGTTAAAACAGATTTACAAGCCAGGCTATCGATATAAAAAAGTGGGTGTAAATTTACTGCAATTAGTAAATCGTACAGATATTCAAACAAATTTGTTCGATACCCAACACAAAATCGAGTCTGACACCATCACCTTTCTATTGGATAATCTAAACGGTAAATTCGGAAAAAATAAAATCAAACTTGCTACAGTTGGCAACCGTCATAAAGAATGGGCCCTGATCAAAGAGCACCGCAGTCCTAGATTTACCACGCAATGGGATGAACTGTTGATCATAGGCGGCACTAAATAAACTAAACATCAAAAATTCACTGTTGTAAAGGTCGGAAGTTTTACCAGTGATTTTATCTGCTCTTCATAAAATTTTATCCTACTTTAATTCTAAGCCCAGAAAATTGAAAAAAAGAATTGGAATAGCATCTATTTTTAGTTGAGTTTTGTTTTCCCGTCGTTATGGGCGTAATTTTTAATACTACATGCCTGTTTCATTGCGTAGTACCCATGTACGTCATGGGGTGTTTTTCATTTGTACCATGATTATTATATGATTGCCATTTCGAATGCATTTCAACCTGAAAGAGCATTCCGTATTTAGTCTATTACAAATCTTGTTCTTCGCAACGCTATCATGGTTTATTTTAATTACTCGTGAGGAGGTGGCGATATAATGGTGAACAATTCCATTTTTTCTTCCTTTCCCTTTAATAAAACGGTTTCCAAGGATTCAATTTGAAATTCATTATCAAATTGAAGTGATTTTATCAAATTTTCGGAAGCTATAACCTCTACATCGTATTGGTTACAAAGTGATTGAATTCGGGCGGTCGTATTGAGTACATCTCCGGTAAAAACGATCTCTTTTTTGAGCGCCCCTATTTCGCCAGTGGTCACCTTGCCTACGTGAAGTCCCGCTTTAAAAGTGGGCACTACACCAAAACTGGAAATATATCGATCTGCTCTTTTTCTAAGGTCTTTTCTCATGGCAAAAAAACAGTTGATACAATTATTGTTTTTGATGCCGTCTTCGTATTTCCAAGAGATGACGATTTCATCACCTATATATTGATAGACTTCGCCCGAATGTCTAATAATAGCATCAGAGAAATCTGAATAATATTCCCTAAGCAGTTCAAAATATTTAATGTGGCCCAATTGTTCGGCAATTGTCGTGGAGGACTTCATATCAGAAAACAGAAAGATCCGTTTCTCTTCGGTGGGTTTATGATATTTTCCCGTAAAGAAATTCATCAATACCCCATGGCCTATATTTTCGCTGATTTCAGAATAAAAAAGACTTACAAAAAGACTGAATGAAATGGAAACCAAGGTACTCGCAAATTCAATACTAGTCAGAAAGTTCGAAAACCGTTCCCAAACAATAGGATCAAAAGGAGAGGAATGTAATTCGACCACTGCCGCAATCGGAAAGGTTATGAAGATAACAACCAGTAAGAAAAAGGTGTAAAAAACCACCTTGTAACCAATTTTTTGCAAAAAACTTTTTTTTCTAAAAACCTTACCCATCCACACTATCTCAATGGCACCGACAAGTAAGCCGACCACGGTAACAGCAATACTTGCAAAAACAAAAACTTCAAGGGTCACGTTGATTGCACCGGTTAGATTTAAATTTTGATCTTGTTTGACCGACTCTTGCGAAAACAAATTGACCCACCCAAGAACGAGCCAAATCACTCCAAAAGGAATGATTCGTGAAATGTTCCGTTTTGTTTTTGGGGATAGCATCATACTTAATTTATATCGAACCTAAATTTGTTATCTCTTTAGTTCGGCTTCCAACAGTTTTAAAAAAAGCATCTAAACTTTCCAATGTTTTATTCTAATCCATTTTAAAGAATAGAATAAAACACATAGCCATGCGAACGTAGTCAATATGCTCTTTAGTACAGTAAATGTGCTGGATACCAACACAAAATATTCCGATAGGTCAGCGGATTTTGTAATCATCAAAATAATACAGATGTTTTCTAAATAATCAAATAGCATTGCCAAGAATGGAACGATTAATACAAACGAACCCACGCCATTTTTTGTTTGGGTCAAATTGATCAAACGAAACAAAAAACTACTCAAGAAGAGAGCGAGCAACAAGGGGTACAATAGATCAAACAACGATAATTGCGGAAACAAGTAAAGGTTGATAATTTGTTCGTTCATGGCATTCACGATGGATCGAGCTTCCGAAACCGAATAGCCGAAAGTTTGCAGATCAAAAGCCTTGTTGCCAATTTGATTGTTGATTCTCGGGAAAGTAAATATCATCATTAGCACTAAAACGATATGACTCGAGAGAAACAGAAACCATAAAAATTTGACGGTTGCGGTTCTAGACAATATATTTTTTAAAAATTGCATGTTGATTGGTATCTTGGTCGGAGAGAAAGACATAGCGTTAACCGTTTTTCTTATTTCTCAATATTTTTACGATTCGGTTTATTACAATTTCCGATAAGTTCCATTCGTATCCCTCAAAATCGGTCGTATTTATAAATTGAACGACCACGGTATCAATGTCTTCATGATACTCCGCAAGACTTTGATAACCGGGCACTAGGCCCCCATGCTCGTACTCATATAGAGAGGAATAGATTTCCTGTTCTCCACCTTTAAAAACAGAACCATCGTTCAATGCCCTAAGAAAAATACCCACGTCTTCCGCTGTGGCCAACATTCCGTTTTCATTGGTCTTAAAATCTTTGTCAATACCAACATAATACCCGCTCATCACATCGTTTAAATTAACTTTTTTAAGGGAAAAGAATGTGTTTTTTAGCCCAAGGGGAACAAGAATTTCCTCCTTTATATAGCGTTCGTGACTATAACCCATTACTTTTTCGATTATTTGGCGAAGTAATAAATAATTCGTGTTTGAATATTCATACCCTTCATCTGGTTCAAAACTAGCTGGCAGATCAAGAGCGAATTCCAGCGCTTTTTTACCATTCTCTTGTTCGTTTTCCCAATATTTTGGATTATCGGTAAAATTGGGAATACCACTTCGATGTTGTACCATTGACCTAAGGGTTATTCTTTCTGCATTTTCGATTCTTCCCACAAGTTCTGGAAAGTAATCGGCAAGCGTATCTTCCAATGACAAATGATTATCCTTTGCTAGTCTAGTAATTGCAACCGCAACATACAACTTACTAATACTGGCAATCTTAAACAGCGATTTAGGGTCAGCGGAGATTTTATTTTCGCGATCTTTCCATCCGCCTGTATAAAATGCCGGTTGCTTGCCCCCTTCGTCAATATATACAATCATGCCATCAAATCCATAACCAATGGCCTCATCTACTTGTTCTTGAACCGAATCGGGTAACGGTAATATCCATGCCTTTACCAAAATCCATGGTACGAAATACAGGGAACCTATACTCACCATAATAAATAGGATTCTGAGTATGCGCTTAAATTGTTTTTTGGCCGCCTTACCTTTTATTTATTTCAATTACCACATTACCTCGTTTGCGTCCGGAATCTACATATTCATGGGCATCTACCATTTCATCGAGCATAAAAGTTTTGTCAATAAACGGCTTTAATTCACCGTGCTCCGCTAGGTTTTTAATTTCCTTTAGATGATTAATATTTTCCTTGGTCAGCATTTTGACGGAAACAAAAGCACCAGCTTCGGTCAAGACTTTTTTTGACCTTGATTTGGTGGTCTTGCCTACAGCATCAAAAACAATATCAAATTTTTCGGTTTGCTTAGAATAGTCCTCATTCTTATAGTCGATTGCTTTTACTGCACCAAGTGATTTTACCATGTCAACATTTGAACCACTACAAATGCCCGTGACCACTGCGCCCTGCTCCTTTGCAAGTTGAACGGCATAACTGCCCACACTACCGGAAGCACCATAAATCAACACTTGCTGACCCTTTTTTAAGTTCGCTTTCTCAAGAAGGAACATCGCGGTCATGGCTCCTACGGGCAACGCTGCAGCTTCCTCAAAGCTCAGGTTTTCTGGTTTTAGGGCTACTACGCCACTTTTCCATTCTTCGGGCATGCAAATATATTCGGCATAGGAACCAGTTTTGAGCATGGTGGTCGTACCGAATATATGATCTCCCACCTTAAATTTCGTAACCTTCTTTCCCGTTGCTTCAATAGTACCAGCCAGTTCATGGCCCAGAATTTTTTTCTTCGGTCTGAACAATCCAAAAATCAATCGTGCAGGAAGCCAAAACAAGGGTGGGAAATCTGAAGCTCTCAAACGCACATCGCCCGAAGTGACCGTTGCTGCATGAATTTTAACGAGCATCTCATTATCTTTCGGGATTGGTTTTTCTATTTTTTTTACCTCAAGTACGTTTGGCGGACCGTATTTTTCGTACACTACTGCTTTCATAATTATTGTTTTTAATCGGTCGGATGTAATTATTCACATCGTTAATAATTGTTTTTCAAAGGTGTTAGTGAACCTGCGGTTTCGCAAATCAACATCTCGGTTGGTATCTAGATTTGTTATGGCTCATTTCATATTGGAATTAAGGTTGGCTTCTTATATAGAGCCTTATTTAGGTTTTGAATATTCAATTAATTCCTCTACGTATAAAAAATTACCTTGATTCTGAGTGAGTTTTATGAAGTTTTTAATAGCAGGTGCGTAAAGCCAAACCTCTTCTTCATTTGCACTATATCCTCTAGAATTCGTGGTTTTACCAGTGTATTTAATCGTATAGGCCATGAATGTTCCGGCTTCTACTTTTTCTTCTCGGTATGATAAAATCTCAGCATCATGACTTTGGTTTCCCGTCGTTCCATCTTGACTTGTCCAATTGTTTTCATATTTCCACTTTTTACCCACTTCCAGAGGCCAGTCGTACTTGGGTGTTTCGCTAACTTCTGGTTTAATAATATCAGTAACGGGAATGGTATTATTTCCGATTGTCATGCCCAAAACACCATCAACACTGATTATTTCTCTTGTATCTTTTCCGTTCGAGCGTACTTCTCCTTTCGTTGTTACGCCTTTATATTTCCACACCCATTTTTCGCCAACTTGATAATCAACTAAAGTTGGTTGTTGGGTGATACCAGATTTCTCAGAGCCATTACAAGCACTAAGCATTATTATTAACCAAAATATTGCAATTTGAATTTTCATGTTTAATTACATTTTAAATGTACTTACTTCTTTTCAACAACGTTTCTCCTCTTGTTCAGGCCATTCTTCAATACATTTTAACCCCAGCTTTAACCAAAGTCAAGAATTTTTATTTCTTGTAATCTCAGTTTAGGTTCGAGGTTAAAGTTTTTACCTTTTCAGTTCTTTTGTAGGTCCATTTCAATCCAAATAGTGGCCTTAAAAAACCGATTCTTCTAAGAACAAACTCATAAATAAGAAAGCAACCTACCCCCGTAAAAATTACAATCGCAATGAACTTCAATAAGATAGAAATTTCCAAGGGTAATATAAATAAGGCCCCTGTGTACAAGACAAACATGTGTATAATATAAACAGGATACGCCGCTTGGCTCAGATAACTCAGGGTTTTACTGGGTTTGTTCAAGTACTTATACCCAAGACCAAAAACTCCAAAAATCCAACAATTTGATTCGATCGCCGTAAGATAACCTGGCGCTTCCGTTGCAAAAATAAAGTATCGAATACCGAACAAAATAGCAGCCAAACCAATATACAACCAGCGCCATTTTAAAACGGTCTGCCAAAATGTTTTGCCACTGTACACAAAAAGGAAACCGAATAGAAAGGCCAAAAAGCCATTAAAAAAGCCATGCCAAGTCTGGGCGTACAATGCAAACAGCTGTGGCTTTACCGATAAAACTTCCAGAACGAAAAATAGGGATATCAACAAAGGTCCACCGGCATGGCTCAATAGGGCCAATAAAACCCTTTTAATCTTACCATTACCAGCCTTCTTCAAATAGTAAAAAAGTGGTAAAAGTGTAATCACATACACAAATATATTCCCCAAGAACCATAAATGACCTTGATGGGGAAAATACCCTATAGGCATATTATAGAAGGACTGAAAAATAAACATGTGTAAGGTGGTGATGGCAACAATACCAAATAGGAAGGGCAAGAGAATCCGCTTTGTACGCTCCAAAAGCAATTGTCTCCAATTTCGTTTACGCATGGCAAAGAAAAGGCCCATGCCCGATACATAAAATAACAATGGAATTCGCCAAACGTTGAGCATGGTCATTGGTTTCCATAAACCCTCTAAAAATTCATCACTTTTAATAAAACCGACAAACATCGCCCACGGTTGAAAAATTATGGCTATGTGATAGATGAGCAGCAAACCTATGGCTATGACCCTGAGCCAATCGATATCGTATCTTCTTTCTGTTTTCATGGGAATATGCTTTTATGATTGATTACTGCAACATCATCGCAATGACCGGACGCGTTTTTTCTATTTCCGTCAAGTCGATTTGTAAACCTATCGGCCCTAATTGTTGTTGGAGCATTTCATAAATCGGCTTTATTTCCGCAAAAGGGACCATTACACTTTCCCTTGGGGTCATTCCAAAGTTGTTCTTTGCAGTCTTATCGGCTTTGGCATCGATAAGTGCCTGTACGACTTCGACCCTACAAAAGAATGCGGCCGTATGTAGGGCTGTCGCCCCATCATTATTTTTAATCGCTAAATCAGCGCCTGCATCAATAAGCAGTTGCGCGATTTTATTTTTTCCGAAACTTGCCGCAGTGATCAATGGTGTAGCTCCGGTCATCGGGTCTTTTTTATTCAAATCCGTTCCTGCCGAAATATGCTGCTTGACAGCTTCTACATTATCCGATAATATTGCTGATTGAAAATCGACTTCCGGCGTAGTAACCACGGTCTTCGATTCCGTAGTATTGTTCGTCTCCGTTTTTGCTTTGTTACCAGACTGACCACAAGCAGAGGTTAATAAGAGCAGAACTAATGACATATTCGTAAAGGTTCTTAAAGAAGATATTTCAAATGTTTTGTTCATGGCTTTGTTATTTAAGTTTAATCGGTATTCGTGAATCTTTGATTTCATGATTACATTTTTAATTGTTCGTTGTAATTTTTGTTGAGATAACGGATAAATTTTGATGCGGGTCTATTCCCATTTTTAACCCTAGAAACTAGAATTCTGAATGATAGTAATATCTCGATTCGGCCCAACGAATTCTCTTACTGTCTTTAAAATGATTAAGTACAGTGAATCTTCTAGATTCCGTTGTTGTTCGTGTGATTGTTGCTTTCATAATTTTAATTTTTAACTTTTTCATTATTTACTCTTCGGTCATGCTGCCTGTCGGTGCTCCATCCGAATCTAATTCCAAAATATACTATCTGACGGTGTGGATAAAAAGGTGAATTTGCCATGATGATTTTGTTTTAAGGTGTATTATCTATCGAAGTTCCTGTACTGCGCCCATTGGGTTCTCTTACTATTGCTGAACGTCGAGAAGTACTGTCCTGTTCTTGATTCCGTTGCTGTTCTTGTGATTGTTGCTTTCATGATTTTAATTTTAAAATGTTCGTAATAATTTTTTTGTTGGTACAAAGGTGCTGTAGAACATGAAGCAACCCGTATGAGCTATGCAGCTAAGTATGTAAAGTTTCAGGGGGTCGTAAAAACTATGACGCAGCGATGTAAATTATGACGCAAAACATGAACTTTCCGTCAAATTGGTGACCTTGGGGATTACGGATAATTGTTAAGATTTTACTTAATTTAGAGCCAGTAAAAAATAACATGTCAAATCCAGCGGCCCATAAATCAATCTTTATCGAAGAAGCGGAAGCCCTGATTCTGAATAATTTGACCAATGAGCAATTTGGTGTTTCAGAATTGGCAGATACTATGCATATGAGCCGGTCTAACCTGCTCCGGAAAATCAAGAAAGAGACACAACTTTCTGCAAGCCAATTCATTCGTCAAGTTCGTTTGAAAGAGGCTATGGAGTTGCTAAAGAAAGAATCTTTAACCGTTTCCGAAATCTCGTATCAAGTAGGTTTTGGAAGCACCTCATACTTCATCAAATGTTTTCGAGAGCAGTATGGACATTCCCCTGGGGAAGTTGGAAAGGGTACCGTGTTAGTGGAAACCGTAAAGGTTCAGACCAGCTTTTTAAAGCAATACCGTTGGCCTCTTATGGTTGCAATATCCTTAGCAATGATAATTGTTGCCGTGGTACTGTTCAACAAAAAGGATAATATAAATAAACCGAAAATTGAAAAGTCAATAGCCGTATTGCCCTTTAAAAATGAAAGCAACGATTCTACCAATCTTTATTTTGTAAACGGACTCATGGAATCTGCTTTGAACAACCTTCAGAAAATTGAAGATTTACGTGTTATCAGCAGAACCTCTGTTGAGAAATACAGAAAAACAGACAAGGGCATACCGGAAATTGCCGAAGAACTGCATGTGAACTATTTGGTAGAAGGTAGTGGCCAGCGCGTTGGCAATCAAGTTTTGCTCAACGTTCAATTGATCGAAGCTTCAACGGACACCCCTATTTGGATGGAACAGTACAATCGAGAGGTAGAAGATATTTTTGGGCTGCAGAATGATGTGGCCAAGAAAATTGCAGATGCCATTGCAGCCGTAGTTACACCCTCTGAACTAGAGCAAATTGAAAAAAAGCCAACCAAAAACCTAGTGGCCTACGATTACTACCTACAAGCATTGGATCCCTATTATTTACGGACGACGGAAGGCTTGGAAAAGGCTATTCCATTATTTGAAAAGGCCATAGAACAAGATCCGGAGTTTGCCTTAGCTTATGCCAACATCGCTATTTCCTACTATCTTCTCGAAATGTCCCAAATCGAGAAACAGTATACCGAAAAGATCAATAATTATGCAGACAAGGCCTTACTTTATGATTCAAAATCTGCAGAAAGCTTGGTCGCGAAGGCTTTTTACTATATACAAACAAAGGAGTACAAGTTAGCCCTACCTCATCTTGATAAGGCTCTTGAATATAATCCAAATTCATCTTTGGCGGTACAGATGCTTGCGGAATTTTATTCTCATATGATTCCCAATACCAATAAGTACCTTGAGTACGCGCTAAAAGGGGTTCAGCTTAACATTGCCAGTGATTCTGCTACCCAGAGTTATACATATTTACAATTAAGTAATGCCCTGTTGTCGTCAGGATTTACAGATGAAGCACTAAAATATGTTGACATGTCTTTAGATTACAGTGCCGACAACTATTATGCACCTCATTTAAAGGCGTTCATCCTCTTCGCTAAGGATGGTAATATTGAGCGAACTAGAAATTTAGTAAATAAGGAATGGAAGAAGGATACCACTCGTCTAGACCTATTACAAGATATTGGCAAGTTGTACTATTTAGAGGAAAATTATTACAAAGCCCATTTTTATTATTCAAAATTTGTCAAAGCGAGAGAAGCAAATGGCCTGGGTATTTATCGGCAGGAAAACGCCAAAATAGCGCAGGTATACAAAAAAATGGGGCTGGACTCGGTAGCTGAGCAGCTTTTCAGTGATTTTTCAGAATACTGTAAAGAAGATAGGTCTTCTTACCGAAGTGTTAATCTGGTTTGGAAATATGCCTATGAAGGCAAAATTAATGAGGCTATCGAGCAACTCAGAATATTTTCAGAGATAGAGAATTATATTTATTGGTTTTTGTTAATTGAAAATGAACCCCTAATTAAACCATTGAATGAACATCCGGAATTTGAGCCCATTGTACAAAAGATTATTGACCGGTTCTGGAAAAATCAGGAGAACCTAAAAAAGTCTTTAGAGCAGAAAGGCCTTATTTAGGGTAATATATATTCCTCAATCTACAAATAATTATCTATCAAACCGGTCATTAAATCTAACATCATTGAAAACATACAGACTATCGATCGACCATACTAAGATAGTATCTCCAAGGATTGAGTGTTATAAGCATTGAACAATCTGTTGACTTTTTAATACGTTAACATGGTTATAAAGCACGAAGGTAAAGAAACCACATTTTATTTCACATTGCCTAAAGAGAGCGAATAAAAATTTAGGTGAACAAAAAAATGGCTTTGTGTTATTGTTACAAAATTATGGCCATGTTGTTTCTCTAGTATAGCTCGCAAAATATCAATTGCCTTTGCAGAAAATCTATTAGTCACAGGTGCAATAAGAATCAACCAATTATGATATTGAAATTTCTTAATTGTGTTGAAAGTGTTTAAACTTCATTCTCTTTAATATGAAAATCAATATATTACGATTTATTTTCTAGTAAAAGGACACTTGCCTTATAAATAAAATTTGACCGGCATTTACCCTAGTTCCTTTTGTCTTAAGCAAGCAATTTTAGTATTTTCAGTTTTTTAATCTCCGGTTTTATCATTACGACTGGTAGTACCTAATTAGAATTGAAAAACCGAACCATCCATTTCATAAAAATTAAGCGGGGTATAATTGGGCATGCCCCTATGCTACTTATTTCTAGCCTTATGCTCGGGCTATTTTGTTGTAAGAACCCCAAGTCTGAAAAGATTATTTTAAAAGCAAGCCATTTGGTCAATGAACAACATACTTGGTACAAGGCTTTTGAATATTTTGGAAAGATTCTCGAAGAACGCAGCAATGGCAGACTCCTGCTTCAAAATTACCATTCAGAACAATTGGCCAAAGAGAGTGAGGCCATTCGTTTGATTCAATCAGGGGTGATCGATATGACGACCACGGGTTCTATTCTTAATAATTGGTCGGAAATAATAGCTTTTTGCGAACTTCCATTTCTGCTAAAAGACTCAGTAGACATGAAAAAGATTATCAACGGCCCTATCGGCCAACGAATGGAAAAAGCTATGTTAGAAGATGTCGGGTTAAGGCCGTTGGGCTATTTTCAACGAGGGCCACGCCACTTGACTAGTAATCGCCCTATCAAACACCCTGACGACCTGAAGGGCCTAATTGTTAGGGTACCGAATGTACCTTCATTCATTATCGCTTGGCAGTCATTAGGTGCCAAGCCGACACCCATGGCGTTTTCTGAAGTTTTCACTTCGCTGCAGCAAGGTACTATACAAGCCCAAGAAAATCCGTTCGCCATGATAAGGGCCGCCGGTTTTTCCGAAGTGCAAAAATATCTGAACTTAACGGCCCATGTGGTCAGCTGGACCTACCCTGTTATCGGAGAAAAACAATTTCAGTCGCTGCCCGACGACCTTAAAACCATTTTTTTAGAGGCCGCGGAAGATATGCGCGATTACGAACACAAGCTTTTCATTGAAAACGAAAAAAAAGTGCAAGACGAACTTAAAGCACAGGGTATGACCTTTATTGAAGTGGATAAAGAAGCCTTTGCTTTGGCCAGTAGAGAAGCTATTTATTTAAGTCTTTCGGCAGAAATGCAAGAAGTGTACAATGAAATTGTTACTAATTTAAGTGAAAATAAAAAGTGAAAACCTTTACCAAAATTCTAAAGTACGGTGCCTTTTTGAGTACCATCGGCTTTATCGGTAGTACCTTGATTCAGATATATGCACGATTTTTTATGGAAAGTGCTCCCCCATGGACTGAAGAAGCAGCACGTGTATTTTTTATACATGCAGTCAGCTTTTCGGCAGGATTGGCCGTTCGCGGTAATTACTATGTCAATTTCGATTTGGTCTATCAATATTTACCTCAAAAAGTGCAACGTACCTTAGATATCGTTTCAAGAATTTTAATTTGTGTTTTATTCTTTATCTGCGCTTATTATGGGCTTGAATTCGCTATGAACGGATTCGATGAAAAATCTCCTAGTATGGGCATATCCATGGCAATACCATTTGTTAGTACTGTAATTATGGGCTCCGCCATATTTCTCTTCACCCTTGTTGAACTAATAAAAAAACTACGCCAAGCCAAATGATCTGGTTACTGTTTATTGTATTTATAGTCTGTTTGATTTTGCGGTTCCCAATTGCCTTTTCGCTGGGGCTTTCGTGCTTGGTTTACTTGCTTGCCAAGGGTATTCCCTTAATTGTATTGCCAATGAAATTATATTCAGGTATCGATGTTTTCGTATTACTCAGCATACCTGGTTTTATACTTGCCGGTAATCTAATGAACCAGGGGGGGCTTACTGAAAAAATTATCACTTTTTGCAATCATTTATTGGGCCATATTCGAGGTGGTCTGGCATTGGCCAATATCGGGGCCTCTATGCTATTTGCCGGTATTTCAGGTACCGCCATCTCCGATACCGCCAGTATTGGTTCAGTGCTTATACCCGCTATGCGAAAAGAAGGATATGACACACCCTTCGCTTGCGCCGTAACGGCTTCATCGTCCACCGTCGGGCCGATTATACCGCCGAGTGTTCCTATGATTATCGCTGCTACCTTAAGCGGTCTCTCCGTTGGAAAATTGTTTTTGGCAGGAGCAATACCTGGATTTTTATTAGGCTTTGGTTTAATGGGCATCACTTACTACATCTCCGTTAAACGAAAATATCCGAAACACGTCCGTAGTTCCTTCAAACAAATAGGAAAAGGCTTTATTGATACCTTTTGGGCCCTTTTGATGACCTTAATTATTCTTTTTGGAATTATTGGCGGGGTCTTCACACCCACCGAAGCCTCAATTGTGGCGGTTGTTTATGCCCTTCTTATCGGAATTTTCGTTTATAAGAGATTGAGCCTTAAAAATGTAATGGTTTTGGTACTCGACTCCATGAAAACTTCGGCATCTCTCATGGTCTTGGTCGGTTTTGCCAACCTTTTTGGGTGGATTCTGATTACGGAACAAATGCCCCAATTGGTCTCCAGTGAAATTTTGGGATTTTCAGAAAACAAGTATGTAGTTTTATTATTAATCAACCTCTTACTCATTTTTGTGGGCACCTTTATGGAAACTATTGCTGCCCTTTTGATTTTGTTTCCCATTTTATTAAAAGTTGCTACGACAGTAGAGGTTGACCCCATCCACTTTTCGGTCATTACCCTACTCAACCTAATGATTGGTTTGACCACTCCCCCATTAGGTATTTGTCTTTTCGTTTCGGCCAGTATCGGAAAAGTGTCAATTGGAGAAGTCAGCAAGGCAGGATTGCCATTTTTGGCGGTCAGTCTATTGGTGTTAATCTTAGTAACCCTATTCCCTCAAATTTCGTTGTTTCTACCTGAGCTGTTTTTAGATTGATCTTGCGTTGGGGTCAAGTTCAGATTACCCTTTGGGGTTTTTAAGTGAAGTACGGTATTCATCCATGCGCTTCATGGCCTTTACCTCATAAAGTCTTTTTAACTGCCAAAGGGGTCGTTCTAATTCTGCTTCCCAGACAAAGAGTTTTTTGTACAATTCCTTTACTTTTTCAGGATATTGGGATGCGAGATTCTTCCTTTCTGGAATGTCTTCGGCGATGTTGTAAAGTTCAGCAGGTCTATCGGGAAATCTTAGCAATTTCCAATCGTTTGCCCGAACTACGCCCCTATTTTCCTTTTTCCAATAGAGGTATTCATGTGGTCTTTCTTTCAATTCGCCTGAAATATATGGCTTTAGGTCAACCCCGTCCAATTCTTTCATTTGATTTATATCGCCACCGGCGGTACTAACGAAGGTAGGAAGCAAGTCTAGCGTTGATACCGGATATGGGTATGTAGTATTTGGTTTTGTAACCTCGGGCCAACGTACGATAAAAGGCACCCTTATGCCTCCTTCTAAATGATTGGCTTTGGTACCGCTTAACGGATAATTGCTGGAAGCATTGGAATCGGTAGGCCCTCCGTTATCGTTGGTATAAATGACGATGGTATTATCGTCAAGTCCTAATTTTTTTAATTGGTCCAGTATGCGACCACATGCCCTATCGACGGCCAAAGTCATGGCTGCCAAGGTTTTTCTTTTGCCCTTTAAATCAAGAAAATGGTCTAAATCTTCCTTTTTGGCCTCCATGGGCGTATGAACGCCATTGAAAGAGACCATTAAAAAGAAAGGATTGTTCTTGTTTTCTTTAATGAACTCCAAAGATTTATCGGCAAGCACATCGGTTAAATAACCTTCATGTTCTTTAAAGTTTCCAAAATTTTCTTCCAGTCGTTTTTCAGAATAAAGGTCTTTCAACTCTTCTTTTGGGTATGGAAAGTAACTTCTTGCACCCCCTCTAAAACCATAGAAATAATGAAAACCACGGCGTAGGGGATGAAATTTATCTTCTCCTCCCATGTGCCACTTTCCCAAAAGCGCATTCTGATATCCCAACGAATCCAAATAATTCGCCACCGTTGGAATATGCGTTGGCAAGCCCATGGCCTCATTATCCAAGCCAGATGCACTCATATAACCTGGCACATTATTTTCTTCGAATCCAAATCGTTGTTGATACCTTCCGGTCAGTAATCCTGCTCGGGAAGGCCCACAAACCGCCCCAGAAACATAAGCTTCTTTGAACTTCATTCCCTCTGAGGCAAATTTGTCCAATTCTGGAGTATGAAAAACACTGCTGCCTTGAAATCCGAAATCACCGTAACCGGCATCATCAGAAAACAAAAGAACAATATTCGGTTGCTTTAGTTTTTTTAGAACGCCCGTTTCTTCAGGAAGAATTTCTATATTTTGAGCTGAACTATTTCCATAGCGTGAAATTACTACCAACAGAAGAACCATCAATACTGGCCCTAACGACCTTTTCATTTGAACGATTGTCATGCCACCACTGAATTGCCCATGGCAATTATAACAATACCAATAACCATGCAGGCAAGACCGGCATATAGCATTTTCTTGGCTTTCGCTGAGGCCATAATCCATTCTTTGGTAATTATACCACTAACGATCGCTGTCAATACCGAAGCAGTGTTAAAAATGGAGTAGCCCACGGTATTACCCGAAGCACCCAATTTATAGGCGGCATAGGCAAATAAGGCCGAAGCCGCATAATGAAAAATGGCCATGACCAATATCAAGAAGAAGTTTCTTCCGAAAGAAGGAGACTTAAAACCGCCCCACGCCTTTTTTTGTGTCAATTGCCAAATGAAGTAGGCCGACATCACTACCCCTCCACTAATAAAAATGGGAAACATGACCGCCACCGCCGTAATCCATTCAGCATTTCCCACATTTTGGCTCGCTTCATGCAAATAAGGTCTCCCTACGGCATTTGCATAACTAAAGCCTGTTGCCAATAAACCACCGATAACGGCAATCAGAATTCCCGTGCCCATTGAGCTTTTTCCCTTCACTTCACCGCTCTCTTTAGAACTTTCATCCTTCTCCCTTAAAATTCCGGCGCGCCCATTGGCAACAATACCAATAAGAACCACTGCAAGTCCCAAAGAAATTAATAAAAGTGCATTTGCAGGCGGAAGTCCATCTACCAAAAAAGGAAGTAGCGAACCGACCAAAATAACCGTTCCTATAAATATGGAGAAACCTAGTGAGAGTCCGATATGGTTAATAGCCTTGCCCCAGAGCATCACCCCTGTACCCCACAAAAAACTGGAGAGCGCCATTTTTAACCAAATATCGGTCGGCATATTGCCAAAAATATCGGCAAAGCCATTGATTAGACCTACCGAGGCAATAATCGGTACTACGAACATGGTCAGAATAAAGAATAAACTCCAAGTGTTCTCGTATTTAAAATCGTTAGTAAATTTTTCGGGCAAAGCATACAGTCCCAGCATGATACCTGCGAAAATGGCTAAAACAATTCCTTCTATCATTTTTAGTAGTTTTTAAGTTTGTGAGAGTTACCAGCTAAATTTAAAGCTAGTTGTGCTGGCAAAATTCTCATTTGCCTTTAGCACCGATTTCGGTGAATTCGGCAAATTAGGTCCATTCGGCCATCTATGGGTTTCACAACAGAAACCTCTGTATTTACCGTATTGCAAACCTGATTCGCGTTTGAGTGCATCAGAAGTGTATTTGCCGGTATAGAACAACATACCCGGTTCTGTGGTCGATACAGCCATTGTCACACCTGTTCGGTCACTTTTGATTTCACCTACTTTTTTAAGAGGAGAAATTCCTTCGTCGAAAAGGTAGTAATGTTCAAAACCATCTTGCATGGCTTGGTGCACTTCTCCAATCGATTTTTGGGTACGCAAATCTTCGGTAGTACCAGCCACTTGTAGAATAGTTCCATTGGCTGCACCAGAAGCATCCCACTCCAACCTTTTATCGGAATTAATTCGTACTGTATGTTCCTCTACACTTTTCTCGAAACCGTTCAAATTAAAATATGCGTGATTGGTAATGGAAAAAGGAGTATCATGGTCGCTTTGGGCCGCATAATCAATAGCTAGCGTATTTTCGTTGTTCAAAGAAAAAGTAACTTGAACGTAAACCTTGCCCGGGAAGCCCTCTTGCATATGCTCGCTTTTCAGACACATTTGTAGGGCAACCCCATTTTTGGTATCCTTAAAATCCGCTTTCCAGAATTGTTTATCAAAACCTACGAAACCCCCATGCAGATTGTTTTCTCCACAGTTTTTTGCCAAGGCATATTTTTTACCGTTTAGTGTAAATTCACCGTTCTTCATTTGTGAAGTATACCTACCTACGGTACCACCGAAATAAGGTGCATTTTCCGTGTACTCTTTTGAGAAATAGCTATCCATAGAATTAAATCCACAAACAATTTCCATTTCTCCATTCTGTCTAGGGATTAAAATGGATTGTAAAGTTGCACCATAATCCAAGACGGTCACCTTCATTCTATGGTCATTCTCCAGTGTATAGGCATTGATGATATGGTCTACAACTTTGCCAAAATGATTTTTAGTTGTTTTCATCTACTTCCGCTTATTGTAAATAGGGTTGAAGTTTCTGCCAATCAAAAATGACACCCACCCCGGGATTGTCGGGAGCTACGGCCCTATAATTTTCAACTATCAACGGTCTTTCTGTATACTCATCAATAGGAAAACTATGCACTTCGAGCCAACCTGCGTTCGGCTGGGCAGAAACCAAACTTACGTGTAATTCTTGCATACCGTGCGAACAAGCCGGGATACCGTGCTTATTTGCCCATTGAGCAGCTTTTAACCAACCTGTAATGCCCCCACAATTGGAAGCATCCGGTTGTACAAAAGATAACTTTGATTGTTCAATGGCGTATTCAAATTCGTGAATGGTATGTAAATTTTCACCCATGGCAAGTGGAAAACTCGTCCGCTCCACTATTTCGGCATATCCTTTATAATTATCGGGTATAATAGGCTCTTCGAACCAAGTAATATCGTATTTCTTGAATTTTTCGATAGCTTCTATTGCCTTTTCTACCGTCATGGAGTAATTGGCATCGACCATAAAAGCTACATCGGGCCCAATATATTCACGTACAGCTTTGATACGTTCGATATCCTCATCTAGGTTTTCTCGACCGATTTTAATTTTTACGGCATGAAAACCGCTATCAAGGTAGCCTTGAATATTCTTCAACAGCTTTTCAATGGGAAACTGTAAATCGATTCCCCCACAATAGGCCTTACAGGTATTGGAAGCTCCACCGGCCATTTGCCAAAGCGGTTTATTGGTTTCTTTGCATCGAATATCCCAAAGGGCAATATCTATGGTTGAAATAGCGAAAGAAGCAATACCCCCACGACCAACGTAGTGAATGTGCCATTCCATAAAGTCGTACAGCCCTTCAATATCGGAACCATCCTTACCGATCAATGCAGGTGCAAAATCATGTTCTACCATGGCCTTTATCGCATGGCCGCCTTTACCTCCAGTATAGGTGTAACCGGTACCCTCGCTCCCATTTTCTAATATTATAGTAGTGGTGACCAATTCAAAATGGGTGTGGTCGCCATGTTTGGCATCGTTCAAAACTTCCGGCAAGGGAACCTTAAATAGCTTACAGCTAATTTTTTTAATCGTATGTGCCATCTTGATTAAGGGGTATGTCTTAGGTAGAAAGTCTTTTTTTCCAAGTACTGTTCAAAACCGTATTTTCCATCTTCACCACCCGAACCACTAAGTTTATACCCATTATGAAAGCCCTGATGTTGCTCTCCATGACCACGATTGACATAGATTTCTCCATATTCAAGTTGATTGTTACATTTCATAATGGTATTCATATTATTAGTGAAAACCATTGCCGCCAAACCGTATTCACAGTCGTTGGCATAACCGATGACCTCATCAAAAGACTTAAATTTTAAAACAGGCAAAATCGGCCCGAAAGACTCTTCATGTACAATGGTCATATCTTGAGTTACATTCGTTAGTACAGTAGGTTCAAACCAATAACCTTTTTCGAATTGAACTCCTTCAAGTTTTTTACCCCCGGTAGCTACCACGGCACCTTCTTTTAGACTTACCTCAACCAAATGCGCCATATGATCCAACTCTGATTTGTTCACTTTGGGTCCCATATCGGTATCTTCCAACATGGGGTCGCCTACTTTAATGGCTTTGGTCTTAGCGATAAATTTTTCCATGAAGACGTCATAGATTTCCTCGTGAACATACATACGCTCGTTGCAAGTACAAACTTGTCCGCAGTTGTCAAACCTCGAATGTAAGGCCGCTACAACCGCCGCATCAATATCGGCATCTTCAAATACGATAAAAGGGGCTTTTCCACCTAATTCCAATTGTACGTGGGTCAAGTTTTGTGCTGCGGCCCTTGCAATCTGTTGGCCTACAGGCGTGGAACCTGTCATCGTTACCATTTTGGTAATCGGACTTTCCACCAGTGCCGTACCCATTGCCCTACCTGGTCCGGTCAAGATATTGATAACACCTGCTGGAATCCCTACTTTTTGGGCAATATTGCCCAACTCTAAGGTTGCTAAGGGAGTTTCGGAGGTTGGCTTGATGACAATAGTATTACCTGCTATTAAAGCGGGACCCAATTTTCTTCCTGCCAAAGCCAACGGAAAGTTCCATGCGGTTATGGCCACAACGACCCCACGAGGTACTTTTTGAATCCAGATTTGTTCGTTCGGCTCGTCAGAAGGAACAATATCCCCTTCGATCCTTCGCGCCCCTTCACAGGCATATTCTATAAATGACGCCGTCACGGCCACTTCGCCACGAGCAACTTTCAGTAATTTACCTTGCTCTTGCACCAGTAACGTTGCCAATTCCTCTGAATTTGCCTTAATCTCGGCCGCGAATTTGTACATGATTTCAGCACGCTTTCTGGCCGGTAATAATTTCCATTGTTTTTGGGCTTTCTCCGCTGCCTTCAAAGCTCTTTGCGCTTCCTCGACCGTTCCGTTCTGGACTTTGGCAACCAATTCTTCGGTCGTCGGATTGACCACATCAATGGTTTCCCCTGATTTCGAGGCAACCCATTCCCCATCAATAAATAATTGATATTCTTTCACTTTCGACATTTCTTTAAATATTATAGGTGGTTAGTGTTATTTATCGGCCCATCCATCCGCCGTCAACCAGCATGATACTGCCGTTCATATAATTGGAAGCTTCCGAAGAAAGAAATACTACAGGACCGGCAAAATCTTCGGGTTCGCCCCATCTACCGGCGGGAATTCTCCCTAGAATAGAATTGGCCCTTTCTGGATTGTTACGTAAGGCTTCGGTATTATCAGTACTTATATAACCGGGTGCTATGGCATTTACATTGACCCCATTACCGGCCCATTCATTGGCAAAAGCCATAGTCAATTGCCCTATGGCGCCCTTACTGGCGGCATAACCTGGTACGGTAATGCCGCCTTGAAAGGTTAGTAATGATGCCGTGAAAATGATTTTACCAGACTGCCGTTTAACCATCTCTTTACCTAACTCCCTAGTCAGGATGAATTGAGCGTTTTGATTGATTTCAATCACCTTATCCCAATATTCATCTGAATGTTCAACCGCAGGAGCCCTTAGAATGGTCCCTGCATTGTTCACCAAAATATCAATGGCCTTATGATTTTCTTTGAGCTCTTTTATAAAAGCATAAAGCGATTTTCTATCAGCAAAATCACAAGCGTAAGCGGTAAAAGTGCCTCCTATTGACGTGATTTCCTTTTCCACCTCGCTACCGGTTTTTTCCAAAGTAGCACTGACACCGATCACTTTGGCACCTGCTTCGGCCAAACCAATGGCCATGGCCTTACCTATACCTCTTTTGGCACCGGTTACCAATGCCGTTTTACCTTTTAGACTAAATTTTTCTAGTATTCCCATAATGTAATTCTATAACTGACAGTCCATTAGAACTTTTAGTCCATCAGGATTCTCATCTATTTTTTTAAAGACTTTTTGTATTTCTGTAAGTGGTTGTACATCGGTAATCATTTCATGAAAAGGCAGTTTGTTTTCAGTTACCAAATCAATAGCTTTATCGTAATCTTCCCTTTCGTACACGCGCGCACCTATCAACTTTAATTCTTTCCAGAAAAATTTAAAAAGGTCTACCGGCTTTTTATCTCCGTGAATGGCCACCATTACAATTCTACCACGAATACCTGCCACTTCGGTCATAATATCCAAAGCTGGCTGAACTCCGGCCACTTCAAATACGACATCAGCCCTTCTGTCTTCCGTTTTGCTCTTTATATACTCGACCAAATCTAACTTCGTAGGGTTAACCGCATCTAAACCAAGTTCTTTGGCCTTAGCAATACGGGTTTCATTAACTTCAGATACGATTACCTGCGCGCCTTTTTCCTTGGCTACCAGAGCTACCAGAAGACCAATGGGTCCACCACCTAAAACCACGGCAGTTTCACCCGTTTTCAATTCGCCCATTCTTACATCGTGAACGGCTACCGATAGAGGCTCGACCAGAGCTGCCAATTTTAAATCGGTTTCTTTTTTTAATTTATGCAAGGTGAAAGCAGGCACATTCCAATACTGTTGCATTGCACCTGGGCTATCGATACCTATGAACTTTAATTCTTCACAGATATGGTTAAAACCCTTATCGGAAGGCTTTACCTTTCGATCGTCTAATGGACGTACCACAATTTTATCACCAATGGAAAAACCTTCTACCCCCTCGCCCACTGCATCGACAACCCCCGACATTTCATGACCAATCGTAACCGGTATTTGTACCCTTTTATCCATCATACCATGATAAATATGTACATCGGTACCACAGACGCCTACATAGGCAACTTTAATTCTTACTTCTCCCTTACTAGGTTGAACCTTTTCACTTTCTACTACAGAAAAGGTCTTGTTGCCTTCGTATAATGTTGCTTTCAAAATTTATTGTTTATTAAAGAATATGAATTATCTTTTTTTACTCTCACCTTTAGCGGCATGTACCGTTCTTCTTCTTGATGAAAAACGCATGATACTTTGTTCGTCTCCATTGTTATAGATATGGGTCAAGCCCCAGCGAAGAATTTCGGTAGGCTCTTTTTCAATGTCTGCAGCGCGGTTCAAACCAATGGCGTGGGCCGCATCTTTGATAGATGCCTTAATTTCAAAGTTGATACCGTCAGGAGCCCACTGAATCGTATTTTTTTCAGGACCATCAGTGGTAATCAACGAGGCAATACCACCGTTATAGGGCCACACACATATTTCATGACCACTGTTGCTGATAGGGTTGTAAGGCGATTTTACATAAGGCCCCTTTGGATTATCGGCAATGGCCACCCCATGGCGTATCTGTCTACCGCCAAAAGTAATTTCCTCGCCCATTTGCTCTCCTTTATAATATAGGTAGAACTTACCTTTATAAGGAAGAATACAAGGATCATGAACCTTGTGGCTATCGAAATCACCTTTCTTTTCAACCAAGTGACGGTTTTGTTCTTCGCCTTTCCAAATGCCATTATCTGCAGGGCTTAAAATAGGCTCTTCACTCTTTGTCCATGGGCCATCTGGAGAATCTGCCCATGCCAGACCTACTTGATTCTTCACCCTTACATTGTAAGGCGATTTTACCGTTTGATAGCACAAATAGTACTTATCTTTCCATTTCATAATTTCAACGGTAAATACAGAACGATCATCGTAAGCCCCTTTTTCTCCTCTGGCAACGGCAATGCCCTCTTCTTTCCATGTCCATCCGTCTTCAGAGGTTGCATACCAAATATCACATCGATCCCATGGAAAAACCTTATCGTTTTCTATATCACCGCCAAAACCATCGGTTTTACCAGTACTTTTGGTGTACCATACATAATATTTTCCATTTTCCTTGATCATCGCACTGGGATCGCGGCGCACCACACCTGGCTCATATGCCAAATCACCTTTTAAAAGCTGTGGGCCACTGAATTCAATGAACCATTCGTTTCCTAAATCGGTAGGCCACTGCAAGGCACGTTTACTTGCCGCACTTAGGTATTCTCTATTCGTTATTCCCAAATGATCTAATTGCTCATCCGTAATATCCATTTCGGTTTGAGATTGATCTGATTTTCGTGCATCCATGGTGGTATTTTGATTGGTATTACAGCCAATATTAAACACCAAAAGTCCCATGGTAACAATAATAAGTAGTTTGGACGTTGTCATTAGTATGTAGTATATAAGTTAAATTGCAATTTGGAATTCATTTTCAAGACATTGGTCTGCAATAAAATTCGAAGGAGATGTACCAAAAAATTTCCGGAAACACTTGCTAAAATAATTTGGGTCTGAAAACCCGACCTGATAAGCTACATCTGAAATTCGAAAAGGCCCTTGCTCAAGTAGGTCAACCGCTTTATGAAGGCGTCGCCTTCTCATAAATTCTTGAGGAGACATACCCGTTAGGCTCTTTAACTTTCGAAAAAGCGTTGAGCGGCTAACGTTCATATCAGAAGCGAGATTATCAACCCAATAAGTGTCATCGGACAAGTTTTCCTCAATCAATTTGGAAATTTTTCCCATAAATTTTTGATTGTAATCACTTTTAGTATGACCATGGGAATCTTCGTTCGATTTTGCACGTATAGCAGTAATTTCGCTTGACTTAATCAAATTAGCAATTTCTTTCTTAGATAAATTGACTTCTACCTGCTCAGGGAATTTAATTTTTGAACGTAACATAGATTTTTCACGAAAACCGGTAATTCGTGAAATAATGGCATTGGGCAAACTGTCTGGCCCAGCAAAAACACCGCAAATAATATTGACATGGTTGCCCACCTCATCAACATATTTAAGTTGAAGTTCAAGGGTGCCAATTTCTGTTACCGTTGACAAATCTCCACCTGAAATTGGAGCTAGATTTTTCTGACTTTTAAATTGTTCAAATAGTTTCATATAGGAAACTTGGTTCATATATGAATCAAATATATAAAATTTTTAATACGCTCTTATGAAATGAAGAATTTTTTTTAGTTAAAAATCAATTAGTTATAAAAAAGAGAAGGAGATTATAAGAAAATAACAAATACAGTGAAATATATGTATAGCCTTTTTATGACCGTTTAAGGTGCTTACACAACTATTTATTCGGTTTTTTTTCTGAAAGAACTATTATTAAGCGCTTTACATACAAACAAGCTAGAAAGGTTACTTAGCCCAATCAGTTTTGGGGTTCCATCGTTTTTAAGTATCCCAGTTTTGCGGAAATATTCATGGCATGTTTGATGACTATTTCCCCTTTTTGGTCAAATTCAGATGAAGGCAAACGTCCATTGGGTCCAGTAATCCAAATAGCGGCGACAGGGTTTCCTGATTCATCAAAAATTGGAGCCCCTACGCAATTAATACCCTGTATGTCTTCACTATGGTCGATTGCATAACCTTTTACACGAACCTCATCAAGACATTTCACATATTCTTGCTTACAAACAATCGTATTTTCTGTAAACCTATTTAAGCTAATGCCCTCTAAAACCCGATTTCTCTCATCTTCGGGCATATATGCTAAAATACTTTTTCCACCCACAGAGCTGTGTAGACTAAACTGTGTGCCTTGTTCTACGAAAAGTTTCACCGGGTATGAAGAAGGTACCTGTTCTAAAATGGTTCCCTTTTCACCCAACAAAATACCCAACATAACGGATTCTTTTGTTTCATCTCTAAGCGCTCTCATAGCATCAATAGAATTCTCAACAATACTCTGTTCACTAAGGGCTGAAATACCCAAGGAAAGAATTTTACGGGTTAATGTGAGCTTCTTTGTGGTCTCGTTCTTTTGTATGTAATTTCTAAAGATAAGGGTACTTGTAATTCTAAAAGTGCTCGATTTCGTTATATCAAGCTCCTCCATAATTTCTGCCAAGGTCAAACCTTTTGGTTTTGCAGATAACAATTCAATAATCATCAAGGCCCTTTCAAGATTAGGCACATTGTAGTTGGATTTCGACTCCTCTTCCTTTTTTTTTGCCATTGAACTATTATTATAATACTAAATTAAAACATCTTCATATAAGACGCTCAATATAAAATCACATTTCACCCCGCAATACTATTACCAGTTGGTAAAAGAACCGTCTTTTCTAATTAAACGAGGTATTTCAACAGGTTTAAAATCAAGTTTTAACGCATACTCTTCATTGAATTCAACACCCAAACCTGGCATTGAAGGCACCTCATACCTTGGTCCGTTTAGCCTTGGTTGTACCGGATAAAACCTTTCATCGTTCGTACCCATTTGCTGTGCAGGGGTATTTACTTCTTCCAACCAACTAAAATTAGGGCAAGCAGCCGCCATATGAATAGATGCCGCCGTACATATAGGCCCAAGTGGATTATGAGGCATCAGATCAATATAGTGGCCCTCGGCAATTGCAGCTACTTTCATTGCCTCTGTCAAGCCGCCTACGTTACACACATCGATTCTTGCATATTGGGTTAGGTTTCTTTCTAAATATGGAAGAAACTGCCATTTACTGCTAAACTCCTCTCCAATAGCAAAAGGCACGTCTATCAATTTTCTCAGGGCCTCATAAGCATCAGGGTTTTCATCTCGAATAGGTTCTTCTAAAAAATCAATTGTAGCGTTAGGCATTCTTTTTAAAAAGAAACTGGTTTCTGGCACCGTCAATCGTGTATGGTAATCGATACCTATAATCACTTTTTTACCAACCTCTTTACGCAACGCTATCAACCAATCACATAAAATCGATATAGACTCGGCAGGTTCAAATTGGGTTTTATCGTCTTGAGACTCAAACTCTGCCGGAGCCAATCTTAAAACATTCCAACCGGCATTTACGCAAGTTTTACTGTAATCGATAAGTTCTTCCTTTGTCGTGAAGCGTACCGAGGCAAAACATTCTATAAAATCTCGCTGTTTACCCCCTAAAAGCTCATAGACAGGCACGCCCAAAGCTTTTCCTTTTATATCATATAAGGCGATATCTATGGCAGAAATAGCAGCTGTTAACACTCTACCTCCTTCGAAATATTGACCTCGATACATGTTCTGCCAATGTGCCCCGATTTTAAAGACATCGGCACCTACCAAAAAAACCTTAAAATGTTGAACAGCTCCTATAACAGCCAATTCCCTTCCTGATAACCCTGAAGCTCCCCAACCATACAAACCCTCGTCAGTTTCCACCTTTACCACTAACTGACTTCCTGAGCCAACATTAATAGGAAATGTTTTTATATCGGTAATTTTCATTTGAATTTATTATCTCTAAATATTTTCAATTATATTTTACTCCACTCGCTTTACCTTACCTACCATAAAGGTGTACGACAAAAAACCGATCAGTGCCAAGATACCTATAAAGAACAAAGCAGGAGAAAAATCTCCTTCATCCACTAAATATCCTATAGCAATGGGTACTACTATACCTGCCAGACCACCAATGAAATTAAATGCCCCACCGGTCAAACCAATGAGCTTTTTAGGTGCCATTAAGGATATAAATACCCAAGTAATACTTGCCAGACCATTGCCAAAGAAAGCGAGGGACAGGAAAAAGATGATCAAGGCGGTACTGTCTGTATAATTGGCGCCAATAATGCATGTTGAAAGAAGTAAACCTGTTAGAATAGGTGCTTTTCTTGCTATTTCAGGAGAATACCCCCTTCGGGTCATAAAATCAGAAATAAAGCCAGACATCAACACCCCAACAAATGCCGCCAAATAAGGAACGGATGCCAATAACCCGGATTTTAAAAAATCAAGTCCTCGGTATTGTATCAAATAGGTGGGAAACCAGGTTAAAAAAAATATAGATGTCGCTCCTAAACAAAATTGACCGATATAAACTCCCCATAACTTACGGTAAGAAAATACCTTTTTAATATCATTCATATTAAATTTGAGAGACTTTGATTCCTTTGAAGTGTTTTCTACTACGCCCCCGCCTTCATGAATCATTTTGAGTTCTGACTTACTGATGGAACTATGGTCTTGGGGGTCTCGATAAAAAAGATACCATATCAACGCCCAAACGACACCAATGGCCCCGGAAACATAAAAAAGACCCCGCCAACCTAAATAACTTTGTACGATAGTTAAAATCGGCAGCAAAAATGCCATGCCCAAAAATTGACCCGAAGTATAAATACCGATAGCCGATGCCCGTTCTCTTTCAGGAAACCATCTACTTACCACCAAATTATTGATTGGGTATGAAGGTGCCTCAAACACTCCGATAGAAGCCCTCAGCCCCACTAAAGCGGCAAAGGAATTGACCATACCTTGAATAAGGGTCGCCAAAGACCAAAAAGCCATTAATACGGCATACAAAACCCTCGACTTTATTTTATCGGCTATAAAGCCACCTGGTATTTGCAATATAGCATAGGTCCATGCGAAAGCGGAAAATATATAACCCAGTTGTATCGAATCGATGGCTAAATCTTTTTGCAAAGCGGAAGCTGCAATAGATATATTGGTTCGATCTAGATAATTAATCACTACGGTTATAAACACCATAGTTAAGATATTGTACCTCTTCTTGGTCATTTTTATGGATGATTCTCATTGGTTCATCTTTAGGAATCAGCTGAAAAAATACGCAGAAATTCTCAAGCTACATAAAACACAATTACCTTAAGAAAGGCGGCCGACTCAAATCAACCGCCGTTCTATTAAAACTATGTACTAATTAACTCAACTTTATTTTCTTCTTTTTATAGTTAATATCCATTTGGTACTAAAACCCCATCCTGCAAGTCTAATTGAACTTGGGGAATAGGCCAATATTCGTTTTTACCAGCGGTAAAGCTGCTTCCTTTTAACCAAGGCAACTTATCGTCATTAAGTTCACTTTCAAGATAAGTATTCAGTGTATTTTCTGCGACACCCCATCGTACCAAATCAAAAAAGCGCATTCCCTCAAGAGCAAACTCTAATCTCATTTCATGACGTACCGCCTTTCTAGCATATTCAGCATCAGGAAAAGAAGTATATAAGCCTAACCTATAGTTAGCAGCTGGCTCATCCTCATTAACGACAAGCTCATCTTCAGCACCAAAAGAGGTATTATCTACTTTGCCCATAACAATATCATCAATAGAACGCTCTCTTATCTGGTTCACTAAGGCTAAGGCCGTGGCCAAGTCTCCTTCTTCTACGGCAACTTCTGCTCTCCATAATAGTATATGCCCCAAACGTAAAAGCCTAAAGTTATTACCGTTAACACCGGCCGCCCAATAACTAGATTCAGTGGATATAACGCCCAAATTACGTTTGTAAAACATATTCTTCTTGTTTAGAAAGGGGCCCATATTTAATTGGTCTTGCATCCAATCACTTCCGCTCATCGGCCCCCAATCTAAGAAAGGAACCCCACGTCTTCCTATAGTCCAATCTACGCGAGGATCTAATAAGTGATCGGTAGGTGTAAAATTATCAGTATCCAACACCTTATAATCTTCTATCAAAAGATTGTCTTGAAAAGAATCCAATAGAGGAAGGCCATTTTCATCAACTTTAAAAGCATTAAACAAATCAAATGACGGCGCACTATACGCACAACAAAGACCAACATCGCTACCTCTTGGGTATAGGGTTTGGTGATCAATGCCCGAATTTGCAACACCGGCACCATCATTAACGGAGTACTGTATTTCGAAAATACTTTCCCCATTATTTTGATGCTCTTCATCAAAATTATTGTAAAAGTGTTCTTCTAGCTGAAACGGACCGTTATCGATAATGTTATCTAAAAGAGGTCGGGCCTCGGCAAACTCATTTTGAAAAAGGTGTACTCTAGCTTTTAAGGCCATGGCTGCCCAACTTGAAGCTCGACCAATCTCAGAAGGCGAAGAATCTAAATTTTCAATACTAAACTGCAAATCGTTCTCTATATCATCCCAAACTTCACTATCGTTGGCAACAACCAGAGGATCTACATCTTCTGTAATATAAGGTATCTTTTCAAACTTGATCCTTAACTGAAAATGAAACCAAGCCCTTAAGAATTTTGCTTCACCCTCAATTTGATTTTTAGTAGCAGCCGAAATATCATTATCTGCCATTTTCAAAACTCTCAACACATCGTTAGATCGTGCAACCCCATCATAATTAATACCCCATGCACCACTTAGCCACTCATTATCTGATCGAACCT
This sequence comes from Flavobacteriaceae bacterium MAR_2009_75, assembly GCA_002813285.1. Classification (NCBI taxonomy): domain Bacteria; kingdom Pseudomonadati; phylum Bacteroidota; class Flavobacteriia; order Flavobacteriales; family Flavobacteriaceae; species Flavobacteriaceae bacterium MAR_2009_75. The sequence continues at coordinate 4,052,923 of PHTZ01000001.1, read as the reverse complement.
CGTATCTTTCAATATCGTTAATTTGAGTCCATCCTCCATTTGCATCTCCTCGATGCATATCATCCGAGGGTACATCGCCCCAAATCCAATTTGTACCCGAAGCTTCGCCAGTGCCTCCGTTAGGACTACCAGTACTGCTATATCCGTCTATTAGAGAATAAGCTCCAATCAATAATGCACTGACACCCTCCTCATTCACAAGGGTATTCTCGCTAACAGAACCCATAGGCTCTTCATTTAAAAAATCATCGCTACATGCCCCACCCAATACCAAAAGTAAGATGACCAGATTTCTAGTTTGTATTATATTTTTCATGTCTTATATTTTTAAAGTGAAATATTAAGGCCCAACATTATTTGTTTTGAAATGGGCCAAGTACCTACATCTACCCCACGATCAATTTCTTGCGTTACACCATTTTCTCTCTTAGCTGTAATTTCCGGGTCTAATCCCGAATATTTTGTAAAAGTGAACAAATTCGCACCTTGCAAATACAATTGTAAATGCTTTAAATTTAAATCCTCTACCAACTTTTCCGGAAAAGTGTATCCAATTTGTAAGTTCTGTACCCTCAAGAAAGACCCATCTTCTATATATTCGGTAGATGCATTTTGTTCAAAAGAAGTAGAAGTAGAGACCTTGGGCAAAGTGGCGTCACCATTATTTTCAAGATAAGGACTTCCCCAAGATTCGTAAAGCCTATCTTCAGAATTAGGGCCGTTGAAAAGACCGTAACGTATGAACCTATTGGTATAGTTCGCCAAATCATTACCTACACTGGCATATAAAGTTGCGGAAAAATCAACATTACCAAACTGCATACCTAAACGTAGACCTGTCGTAAAATCAGGGTGCGGATTACCTATATAAGTACGGTCTTCAGGAGTAATATCTCCACTACCATCAACGTCTCTGATTATTAAATTACCAAGCTGGTTATAATCCCCATTATCAGGGTGAGCGTCTACCTGCTCTTGAGTTTGAAAAATACCGTCTACTATATAACCATAGTACTCTGGAAAAGATCTACCAGCTTCAGTTCTGGTATAAATCTGTTGCCTAGTAGGAAAACCTTGTAAAAACTCGTTTTCATTGTTGGATAACTTTGTCACCTCGTTTTTATAGGCTGTAAAAGTACCTGATGCGGTGAACTTAAACCAGTCGTCCCAAGCCGAAGTACGGTAAGAAAGAGAAATATCTATACCCTTATTTGACATTGACCCTATGTTGACTGATGGTTCGACTATATCGCCGACCACTTGTGGAATCGCCACCGAAAAAAGCATATCTTCCGTATCTTTTTTCCAAAAATCAACAGAAAGGTCGAATTTATTAAAAATGGTGGCGTCAAACGCAATATTAGTTGAAGTAGTAGTTTCCCACTTTGCATTCGGGTTGCCTAAGTTTTGTGATTGGTACCCTAAGCTGATATTGTTATCGGTTCCCGATATAGCATAAAACGAAGCACCTGGATCAGAACTAAATGTGGTAAAATTATTATAATTACCTATTTGATCGTTACCCGATTGACCCCAACTTGCACGAATCTTAAAGTAACTTAACCAATCTTCTGCTGCGCTCAAGAAGTTTTCTTTTGAGACGACCCAACCCAATGATGCCGCCGGGAACACCCCGTACCGGTTACTTTCACCGAAACGAGAAGATCCATCTCTACGTACAGTAAGATCTAGCATATATTTTTGGGCATAGTCATAATTCAATCTAGAGAAATAAGAATATAACGACGAAGCAAAACCGTTACCATTATTCAATTGATTGCTTGCCCCGGCATCTAAAACCAAAAAATTGATGTCATCGGAAAAATAATCTTGTCTCGAGGCGGAAATAAATCTATAAGTCTGCCTAGATGCTTCGACGCCAAAAAGAAAATCAAGATTATGATCTTCGCCAAATGTCTTTTTATAATTAAGGGTATTGGTCCAATTCCATCTTGAAGCATTAGCACTACTTTCGTTCACAGTAGTACCTCTAGCACCATTTGTTTGCTCCCAAGCTGCAAAAGTCGGACTAAAGACATTTGACAATTCAACATCATAGCCCAACAATGTTTTGATCGTTACGTTCTTAAGGGGTTCAATTGCCGCATACACATTTCCCGTAATATTATATTCTTTATTACTATTATTTTTTAGTCGATCTAAATAACCTACTGGGTTTGGTCCGTCGTAAATACTTCCCCCGACTACACCTCCGGCCCAATTTCCACCTTCATCCTCTACAGGGATTAGCGGGCTGGCCAAGTAGATTTGATTAAAAAGATTGTTATGGGAATTGTTTCCGCCCCATCCTTTGGTCTCACCGTAAGTAACCCCTAACCTCTGCCCGATATTCAACCACTCAAAAGGTTTGGAATCAACATTGGACCTAAACGAGATTCTATTATAGGAAGTGTTTTTAAGAATACCGTTTTCCTCAAGAAAGCCTCCTTGAAACGAATAGGAAGTTTTTTCTGACCCACCTGTCACCGACAAATTGTAATCTTGTAGCAGGCCATGTTGATATATCTCATCTAACCAATCTGTACCCTGAGGATTCGCTTTAGTTATAGGATAACTCTGCTGATCATAAAGCGCCAAATTGACACTCGATGACCCAGAAACACCACCATTAGGATATAGGTATTCATTAAGAACCGGAGTTGCCCCATCACCATAATGAGTATGGGCTTGAGGTAACCCATCGTTACCGAGCTCCAACCACAACAATTCACCTAGTAACTGGGGGTCGGTCATAAGGTCATATTTGGCGTTGGAAAAGCTCATTCCTGTTTTCACGGTCATGTCTATTCTTACGGCCTGATTTTTTTTACCACTTTTAGTGGTTACCAGAATTACTCCATTAGCCCCCCTAGCTCCGTATATAGCAGTGGACGAAGCATCTTTGAGAATCTGAATCGATTCAATCTGACCTGGTGGTGGAGCTTGAGCACCTTGTACACCATCGACCACCCAAAGAGGTCCGTTATTATTAATCGTACCCATACCCCGAATACGCACTTCGGCATCTCCACCAGGCGTTGAAGCACTAATCGTGGTTACCCCAGAAGCACTACCCTGAAGAGCCTTACTAACATTAGAAACCGGTTGCTGATCGAGATAGTTATTATCAACTGTGGCCACAGCACTTGTCAAAGATCCTTTTCGTCTGGTACCGTAACCAATGACGACAACCTCTTCTAATTGTTGAGAATCAGGTTCTAATTGCACATTCAAAGGGGAGTCGTTGGCCACTGCTACCTCTTTACCTGTATAACCTGTATACGTGATGACCAATACATCACCGACATCGGCCAACAATGAGAAATTACCATCAAAATCGGCAACGACCCCTTTATTGGTACCTTTGATCAATACGTTGGCACCAAACATTGGCGTATTCATTTCATCCATTACCGTTCCGGTAATACTCAATTCTTGGGAATACATCTGAAAGGAGCCTAATACCATCCAAGAAAATATACCCAAAAACACCTTTGATAAGATTTTTTTAAAGTCTCTTTTTTTCATTTTCATTACTAGTTTAAGTTAGTTATGAACCTTTAATAACCTTCTCAAAAAAGCCTAGAAGAGAGCTCGTAACAGAGCGAAAAGTTCATAATTCAAAGAAACCCCATAGGTTCTAGAACAAATGGTAATTATCGCTCATTATAGGGTACTAGGGTTTCAGATCAGAAAATCGTAAAGCAGCAGAAAATGAATTGAAGGGAAGTACAATACTATTTTTAATAAGGCTCTTGAAACCTTGCCCTAAGAAAGTTGGACCTTTAACTTGATATGTTAAAACCATTTAAGTCATTTATCTTCAAGACCACCATAATTTTGGCCAAATTGAACATATAGACCTACTGATTGAAACATTTGTACCCTTTAGAAATATATCCAAATGCTTTCTTTTGTCGGAAGCATATACAAATATTATATGCCATTTAATGTTAATGGGGTAAACGATATACTACTAGTGACCTAATGAAGAAAAAAATAACTAGATATAAATCTATCTAAAATTGAAAACCTTTATTCAACTAACTAAAAACCAGACCTTATGCATCAATCCTATTATTTGTTCCTTTCTCTCTCTGTAGCACTGCTCACTTTTTCCTGTAAGGATAATAAGACCGAATTTAAAACTGATGAAAGACCTAACATCTTATGGATAACCATTGAAGATTGGAGTCCAGACCTTTCATGTTATGGAACCAAGGGTATTAACACCCCTCATGTAGACCAATTGGCTTCTGAGGGCATTCGTTATGAAAACGCGTACACAACGTCTCCTGTTTGTTCTACTTCACGTTCGGCAATGATGACCGGTTATTACCAAAACTATATCAATGCCCATCAACACAGAACCAAGGATAAAAAACCGCTTCCGCACGGCATTCAACCTATTCCTAAACTAATGGAAGAGGCAGGGTATTACACAACGCTTATGAGCCATAAGGTAGATGTAAACTTTATTCCAGACACTAAAGAGAAGCTCTTTATGGATGTGAAAGATTGGAAGGGAAGAAAGCCCGGACAACCTTTTTTCGCAAGAATTACCTTTCCTGGTACCCACAGGGCATGGCAACGAGATTCTATACGTCCTATAGCCATCGAGGATGTTGAAATTCCGGCCTACTATGCCGATACCGATTTTATTCGCAGGGATTGGGCCAACGGATTGGAGCAAATGCAATTGGTAGACCGAGAAATTGGTGAAATTCTCAATCATCTTGAAAACGAAAATCTTGCTGAAAATACCGTTGTTATTTTTGTTGCCGACCACGGTAGATGCCATATTAGGGGCAAGCAGTTTCTGTATGAAGGTGGCATTCGCGTACCATTGATCATCAGATGGCCCGGTGAGATTGAGCCAGCTCAAGTAAGCGAAAAATTGGTTTCTGCCATCGATATTCCGGCAACCGTGTTAGATATTGCAGGGGCTAAACGGGACCGAAATTTACACGGAAAAAGTTTGGTTGATGAATCGGTAGCACCTAGAGAATACATTTTTGCCGCACGAGATAAAATGGATGAAACCCATGACGCCATGAGGGCCATTCGTTCTAAGGATTTCAAACTAATTAAAAATTTAATGCCCGAAAGAGCGTACCTACAATACAATTGGTACAAAGAGCAGTCCTATCCCGCCTTGGCAGAAATGAGCGTTCTGCATATGAAAGGTGAACTAAATGAAGTTCAATCCCATTTTTTTGCTTCCAAGAAACCTGAAATTGAACTCTACAATTTAAAAGAGGACTCTTACGAAATAAATAACTTAAGTGACGACCCTCAATTTGCAGATGTCAAAACCCAACTTTTAAACGAGTTGGAACATTGGAGAACCCAAGTTATCAATGACCAAGGTGTTAGCGAGAGTTTTACGGCAAAAAATACCTATCCCGATAAAAACCCAATATCTACCGTTGTCGCTTGGGTAGAAGAAAATGAAGGCAAATTTGATTATGATAAAAACGGATGGCCAAGTTGGTATCCTACCCGCACCTTAAATGAATGGGAAGTGGCTCGAAAAAAATGGGAGCCCTATGTTTTTAGGCAACCTACCTCATCTATGCCAAGACCAAAAATCAATGTTCCTAAAGCTAAAAATTAATCATCTTGACAACTATGAAATCCAAAACAATTCTTCTTCAGTTTCTTACTTTCTGTATAGTGCTTACTGCCTGTTCCGATAAGTTGGAGAAATCAAAGGACATCATAAAATCTTCTTCGGAAGAGCCGTTTCCCTTTAT